>JBJEBR010000019.1:0-3898 GCA_051870255.1 Candidatus Cryptobacteroides sp. | reverse complement strand
AGCATCTGCTTTGCAAGCAGAGGGTCGTCGGTTCGACTCCGACTATCTCCACAAAGAAAAGACATCCAAACGGATGTCTTTTTTTTGTGGAGATAATCCTTCCACCCCCAGTCGCTTCGCGACAGCCCCCAGGGGCACACCGCTGTCGGCTTTGCCGCCATCGGGCATCTCCGTCCTCCGTTTCCTTCCGGAAACTCCGTCCTCCGATGCGCGACTGTCGCTTGAAATAAATTTGCAACATTTGATACAATCATCTATATTTGCAATTCCATACGGGGTATTAGCTCATCTGGTAGAGCGCAACACTGGCAGTGTTGAGGTAAGCGGTTCGAGTCCGCTATACTCCACAGAAAAGACATCCTTCGGGGTGTCTTTTTTTCATGCTCCTATCCAAGGGACTTACTTTTTTATTTATAAATTGCTACTTTTGCAATCCTGCCGTCTGGAGCACGGCAGATGAATGATGACCCAATATTATTGACAAATGGAAACTGACAAGACACAATTGCCTGAGAACGCCCACCGGGAGCTCAGGCCTGGAGAGGAGTACACCCCGATACTTTCTCCAAAGAAGAATTATCCGGAAGTGACCCCATGGTCGGTCTGCCTCGGACTTGTGATGACAATCCTGTTTTCGGCCGCCGCAGCCTTCCTGGGACTGAAGGTGGGACAGGTATTCGAGGCCGCAATCCCGATAGCAATCATAGCAGTAGGCCTCTCAAGCGTCCTGAAGAAGAACGACGCCCTCGGCCAGAATGTTATCATCCAGTCCATCGGAGCCTGCTCCGGAGCCATAGTCGCAGGTGCAATCTTCACGCTTCCTGCCATATACATCCTCGACCTTGAAGTCAACTATTGGCAGATGGTGATATCCTCTCTCCTCGGAGGAGTGCTCGGAATCCTGTTCCTCATCCCGTTCAGGAAATATTTCGTGAAGGAGATGCACGGCAAATACCCGTTCCCGGAGGCGACTGCCACGACACAGGTGCTCATAAATGGAGAAGGCAACAGCAAAGGTGCCCTCACCCTGCTGGTGAGCGGCCTCATAGGCGGTCTCTATGATTTCATAGTATCCACATTCGGACTCTGGGCCGAGACAATAACCACAAGGATGACAGCCTGGGGAGCCTCCCTCGCCGACAATTTCAAGATCGTGGTCAAGAACAACACAGGTGCGGCCGTGCTCGGACTCGGCTACATCATAGGCTTGAAATACTCCTTGATAATTTGCTGCGGCAGCTTCCTCGTATGGTTCGTGATCATACCTCTCATCAACATCTTCGGTGGTGAAAGCGTCATCGACCTCATGAATACCGGCATGACTGCGACCGTCGCTTCAATGAGCGCCGAGGAGATATTCTCCACATACGCCAGGCCGATAGGCATCGGAGGCATCGCCACGGCAGGTATAATCGGCATCCTGAAGTCGCTCGGCGTGATCAAATCTGCATTCTCGCTGGCAGTCAAGGAGATGGGCAAGAAATCAGACGGTGCGGTATCGGCTGAGAGGACCCAGAAGGACCTCCCGATGACCATCATTGTCTATGGCATAGCCCTGACACTGATATTTGCCTATCTGTTCTTCGTATTCGGCACGGCCTGCAACTGGTGGCAGTCCATAGTGGCACTCCTGATCTCAGCGGTGATAGCCTTCCTGTTCACGACCGTCGCCGCCAATGCCATAGCCATCGTAGGCTCTAACCCTGTCAGTGGAATGACCATCATGACCCTTATAATCACATCCTTGGTACTCGTTGCGATGGGTGTCACCGGAAATGTCGGGATGGTCGCCGCCGTCCTTGTCGGAGGCCTTGTCTGCACAGCCCTTTCCGTAGCAGGGGCATTCATCACCGACCTCAAGATAGGATATTGGATCGGTACGACTCCTGCCAAGCAGGAAGCCTGGAAATTCCTCGGCACCGTCGTTGCCGCAGTCACGGTTTGCGGAGTGATGGTGGTTCTCAACAAGACATACGGATTCACCGGTGAGAATGCCCTTGTGGCACCTCAGGCCAATGCAATGGCTGCCGTAATCGGTCCTATGATGAACGGCGGAAGCGCTCCTTGGGCCCTTTATGCAATGGGTGCGGTCATCGCCCTCGTCCTCAACTGGTGCGGGGTTCCGGCCCTCGCATTCTGCCTCGGAATGTTCATTCCTCTCGAACTCAACCTCCCGCTGCTCGTCGGCGGTGCAGTCTCCTGGTTCGTCAGCACACGCAGCAAGGACAAAGCCGTCAATGATGCCCGTATGGAGAAAGGTACCCTGATAGCGTCCGGATTCATTGCCGGAGGCGCACTGATGGGTGTCGTGAGCGCAATCCTGAAATTCGCGAATGTGGATGTCTTCATGCAGCCATCCGCCTGGACGGAGCCTGTGGCTATAATCCCATATGTGGCGATCATCATATATATGATATATTCATCCATGAAAGTTAAGAAACAATAATATGGAAAAGATACTTGACAGATTCCTCAGGTATGTGGCTGTCGATACGCAGTCCGATCCTGATTCTCAGACCCAGCCAAGTGCAGGCAAGGAACTTGACCTGCTCAGGATGCTCCGTGACGAACTCGAAGCGATGGGAGTGGAGGCAACCCTTGACGAGTTCGGCTATGTGATGGCCACTATTCCGTCGAATTGCGGGAAAGAGGTTCCGGCCGTCGGCTTCATAGCCCATGTCGATACTGCCCCGGATGCTTCAGGGGCTGACATCAAGCCTCAGATCATCACAGATTACGACGGTTCGGACATTCCTCTTGAAGGCGTCCCGGGCCTTGCACTCAAGGTGGCGGACTTCCCGGAACTTCTGAATTACAAGGGGCAGACGATCATCACGACCGACGGAACCACTCTGCTCGGAGCTGACGACAAGGCCGGCATTGCGGAAATAATGGATGCGGTGCAATATATCGTAGCCCATCCGGAGTTCAGGCATGGAGAGATAAAGATAGGATTTACGCCGGACGAGGAAATCGGACGCGGAGTCGTCAGATTCGATGTGTCAAGATTCGGTGCCGACTATGCCTACACCATGGATGGAGGTGCCGTGGGAGAACTGGAATATGAGAATTTCAATGCCGCATCTGCGACTGTCCATATCCAGGGCCGCAACATTCATCCGGGCTATGCAAAGGGCAAGATGCTCAATGCGATACTCATCGGGATGGAACTGAACGCGTTGCTCCCTGTGGGACAGCGTCCTGAATTCACTTGTGGATATGACGGCTTCTTCCATATCACCGATTTCAAGGGTACCGTCGAGGAAGCATCGTTCTCATATATAATAAGGGATCATGACATGGACCTGTATGAGCAGAAGAAACTCCTTATGCAGAAATGTGTGGATTTCATCAATGAAAAATATGGGGAAGGGACGGCAACCGTGGAGATAAAGCATCAGTATTATAATATGAGGAAGGTGGTCGAGCCGCATCTGCATATAGTGGAGAAGGCGCGCCAGGCCATGGAGATGGAGGGGATAGTACCGGATGTGAAGCCGATTCGTGGAGGTACGGATGGCGCGAACCTGTCTTTCATGGGACTTCCATGCCCGAACATATTTGCCGGAGGGCATAATTTCCATGGGAAAATGGAGTTCGTTCCGCTTGAGAGCATGGAAAAGGCCTCCAAGGTTATAAGGAATATTGTCGGACTTTTCGCTCAGGAATAAAAACTTCAAGGAATCCTGCAAAAATGCTTTCATTACATCTGCGTGACAGTCAGGCAATTGTGACGGATCGCCCTGAAAAGGGCAAAAAATGATGAAAAAATCTTGCAGAAAAATTTGGAGGTTAAGAAAAAGTCCGTATCTTTGCAGCCCGTTTGAGAAATAATGGTTCAGATCTTTGACAATATTGAGAGAGATAACGAGGTAAAAAATCGAAATTAAAGAAAGTC
>JBJEBR010000018.1:0-3910 GCA_051870255.1 Candidatus Cryptobacteroides sp. | reverse complement strand
AAGAGGGAGCTGCTTACAGTGTCAAGAAGGTAAAGGATGCCATCACTGGCGGTGTAAGCCGGCCGGTCTGGGATGCCGCTCTGAAAGACCGATTCAGGAATCCCTTTCTCCAGCAAAGGAGTACCTTCAGTCAATGGTACAGAAAAGGGCCGGAGAGTAATGAATATTGCACTATTTGACAAGTAATTGAACAAAAATCATTGGATAATCGCATCAATCAAGGGAAAAATCTCCGCATCACTCTTATACGGATGAATATGAAAGTACTTGTTGCCCGTGAGCATGGCAGAGAGATTCGTGCGTGATTTATTGTAGAAGATATGCACCGGAAGGCCGTGGGCCTCGGCATAGGCTAGTTCATAGCCTACGCCAAGAGATGGCGTTGTACATTCGGCAATCACTACATCGGCTTGCCTTAACCAGGCGGTATCCTGCTCGTAGATTGCAACATCGCGGTCTTTCAGACCTTCGGTCTTACTTTTGGACAAGTCTCCAACGTGCTCTGTCAAGACTGTATGGTTGTGCTGAATGTATTCAATGATGCGCTTGTAAAGTTCAGCATCCTGGCGTCCGCCGCGGATAGAACCGGCAAAATAGACTTTCTTTTTCATCTTTTCATTTGATTATAGGGTCCCCGCAGTAGTCCTTCCTGCCACAGTCCCGGCATCTGAACCCTGCCCATACCGAGTCGAAATGGTTCATTGCGGCGGCCACGAGTGCTGGATCGTCAGTGAGGATGCCCGCCTCGAAGTTGCGTCTCTTTCCAGATTTCATGCCCATTCCGGCTCCTGTGAGATTGGCTGAGCCGATATAGGCCTCCTTACCGTCGAACACAAATATCTTGAAGTGTACCCTCGGGCAGAGAGCCCTCTCCAGCCCCGTGAACAGTGACGGATACCGGTCGAACTCCTCCCGGAAGACAGGACCCGGCTCCTTGGCGTGAAGCAGTCTCACGTTCACGCCCTTGCGGACGAGCTTTGCAAGGACGGCGAGGAACGGCAGGCTGTCGGGACCCACCTTGACGTGCAGGTCCTTGATGTCGGCAGTCCCTATCCAGAGGGACGACTTCACCGAGGCGCAACGGGCAATGATCTCGTTGTAATGGTCAGTGTCACAGATGTATCTTGTAGTCATAGTCAGATAATTTGTGCGAAGCCACTATGCTCCTATTTAAAGAGTTCGGAATGGCTTCCAGGGTCAATCTGATTTGATTGCTCTCCTCGTCTATCCAAATCAAAAGAAAATCATTCTCGATATGACACTCCATAAAGCCGGAATACTCCCCTTTGAGCATATGCGGATAATACTCCTCCGGAACGCTCCCGGTTTCCTTCAATAAGGTCAGTACCCTCATCAAATTCGCGATTTTCTTCGGTTTGTTCTGGTATCTTTTCAGGTCCTTCTTGAATTGGCCTGTATATTTGAGAACCCACATGACTGTGTGTCTATAGGGATGCTACAAATTCCTTGAACTTTGCGAGATCGAGTGTCTCGAGGTTCTTTCCTTCCTTCGCTTCCGCCATCGCAGCAACCGTTTCCTCGTTGGGCTCATCATAGACAGCTTCCATCAGAACCTTCTCCACATAGTTGTTGAGACTCCGATTGTCTTTCTTAGCCCGTTCTTTGAGCCTTTCCAGAAGATCTTCACTGAATCGAAAGGCAGTCTGTTTCTTATTTGTTGATACTCTGGTATTCATAATATCTGTTACTATTATGAGTACAAATATATAACATAACTATAACACATGCAAAATTATTTGAATTCCAGCTGAACTCCTTATCCTGTATATAGTCTCGTGGGGAAACAAAAGGATTTCAGTGCGGTGGCTCCCACTCAAAAATCCAGACGCTGCCTGGAATTTCGGGGATATCAATCGTCCATATACCAAATCTATTGTTCATGACGATAGGTTACGGTATTTTAAGAAATCAAAACAGCAAGACTTGACACATTACTGATTACAAACTTTGCATTGGGATATGATGCCTTTATCATAGAAGAACATTTCCCCGCTGCCGTTCAACTCCCAGAAAGCCGCCTCGGATTTCAGGAGCATCTTCGAGTCCTTCCTGTCGGAAACCCTGAACACAATACGGGTGGGGAAGTAGGGGAGCAGTTCTTTCACCTCCTGCGCAGGATGCCTGACCACCAGAATCAGGCGCATCCCGACTTCCGGTCCTTCCCCCGCAAGTCGCAGGATTGAGTCCTTGATGGCTCGCCTGGTGTCCCTGCTTCCGAAGTCCATAAGGTCGGAGTATTCATCTATCACAGCCACAATCGTAGGGAATCCAGAGATATCAACACCCACGTTGCGCAGGTCCTCCCTCCTTTCCAGTTCGCGGCAGAATGAACCGAGCGTCTCCTCCGCATCCCAATGGGGCTTCGAAGTGTCGATGGTCACGAATTCCATTCCTGAGGCTTCCGGACAACTCCTGAGAGCGTCCACTATTGTACCTGTCGCCGTGCTTTTGCCCTGCTTGGGGGCACCTGCAATGATGATGTTGGAGGCGGTTGCAAAGTCAAACACCATTGCCTCTCCCTTGTCTTTGGTTCCGATGGCCACAGGCCATCTGCAATCATTGTTGTCCATATTCTATAATCCTTTAAGTTTCCTGTGTATCTTCCTGATCTCCTTCAGGAACTCCTCTGCCAGACTGTCGTCCTTGCGGCAGTCCGGAAGCCGGGAGATGATGTCGGTCTGAAGCCGGTCTTTCATCTCTTCAATGTTCATTCTCGGAGGTCTGTCAAATTCTTTAAGGAACCACCTGTGGCTCTCTTCTATCTCCTCCAGGTCGAAATACTCAATGCCCCTCCTCCAGACGAACTCTCCGAGGCTCTCTCCTGAAGGACGGCTCTGGGCCTCGTGCATGAACTTGTCAATGAACTCCTGCTCGGAGCAGTCCTTCCACCAGAAGAAGCGCGTCCCGTCCTGCTCGCTTATCTGCTGCAGGGTCACGTCCACCTTTACCTCGAAGGTGTTCATCCTCAGAAGGTCCGGGATAGGGTAGTCCTGATGTGTCACTACTGCGTGAGTCGCATAGCACATACAGATATGGTCGAGTTTCGGATGCCTCAGCCAGCTTTCCGCCCAGGTCGTGCCGTCGTCGAGATGATTGTCGATGTCGAGTTCGGCGTCGCTCATCGAGGACTTGTGGCCGCAGCCCGGATTCCAAAATGGACGGCAGGAGATGATTTCCAGGTCTCCCTTGACATCCCTCTGCAGGGTGGCGTTGACAAGGATCATCCTCGTGAAGTCGGACCCGTAGAAGTCGTCATCCTCAAGGTGCAGCACATCCTGGGCCGTGTCTCCCCAATATTTCAGGGTTCCCTCCACAGTAAGGTCGTCATCCTTGGGTTCCATCGGAAGGTCGAGGATGTTCCTGTACATCTTTCCCGTCCGTGAGAAGAGGTCGCAGGTGAGAGTATAAAGGTGTGCATTGACACTTTCCATCCTCCTGACCTCAGCCTCGGAGCAGTGCATCTCAAACATCTTTGAAAGCAGATAGTATCGCCTGCCGAGCAATTCCTCGACCTTTTCGGCAGCCCTTACGCTCTTCTCCCAGCGTCTGGACGATAGCTTCAAGGGATCTCCCGTGAGGCGGAGTATGCTTTTCTCCACCTTCTGTACCTCCTCGCGGTACTTCACTATTCTCTCTTCTTCCGGAAGCGTATCAAGAGCATCGATGGTCTCAAACCATTTCATATGCTGCTCATATAAATCTCCGTAATGTTTCATCGTCCCTGATTTTATGCTGCAAATATGGGATATGCCACTGCAATAATATGGCAGGAGGGAATCCTGCCGCAGAATTGCAGCGAAGCGTGTTTCCTTTGCGTTCAAACAACAGACAGCAATGGAAACAAACAATTACCCTATCGGCCTTCTCGGAGGCCACCCGGAGCTCCTTC
>JBJEBR010000017.1:0-16478 GCA_051870255.1 Candidatus Cryptobacteroides sp. | reverse complement strand
TATCAGGGCGGTTTGGGGACTTTCACCCGTTAGAGTACGTTCGTGCTGGACGAACTGAAAGAAGCCGCCCCGGCGAGGGCGGCTTTTTTGATTTTATGGTAGTTATCCGTGTTATTTGGATACAACGACAATGTTGTCAATATACCATCTCGTAACCACTTCTGAACCAGGCTTCATATCAACAGGGTGTACTGAGATGCGCTGACCAGGAGCAACATTAGGAAGGGTTACCTTGGCATTCTGCCATTCCATCTTGCCTAATGGTTGTGTAGTCTTGAGAGTTTCACTTGTATAAACAACATTGTCACCATCCTTGACTTCGACAACGATGTCAACCGGGTCAGTCTCATCAACACCGCTTACTACACGTCTGTGGCAAGCCCAATTGAATTCAATCTCAACATCTGATGTAGAAGAGAGATTGATTTCAGGGAGAATGAGACCAGTTGCATTTCCAGTCTTACCCATCTTGAGATAATAGTGTTGAGGGTAGATTACTTTTGCACTTGGATTGAGGTCAACATATCCTTGTCCTGCGAAAGCATTTGAAAACACACCACCCTTCAGACCGCCTACTGTATAAGCATTAGGAGCATTCCCATCCGTCTTATTGTCCTCAACAGACTGTCCAAATACTTTACCGCTATTCGCTGCTGAATATGCTTCCTCAAGCGGAGCAAGCCAATTAAAGTTATCTGCAAAGAGTACATTGGTACCAAGTTGAGTGAATGATACAGTCTTAGTGAAAGCATATTTTTCATTTTTGAAAATGACTTCAACTGTCCTCTTGACACCTGAGTTTGCCGCTACTGAAACATTAACCTCATATTCACCGGCAACTGCACTGGTCACAGGAAGAGTTACTGCATCAGATGAGACTGTAAAATCAATATTTGAAGAAATCTGTGCTGTAAATGTAGCTCCCTCAGCAGGAATGTATCCCAGCTGGCGAGGAAGGGTAACGTCAACCCTTGGCTCGAAGTTTTCCTGCTTGACGATTACGACAGCCTCGACATTTGATATTTCATTGTAGAAGCGGACATAACCGGTTCTTGCAGCTCCTGTCATATTTACATCGAGAGTGAAGCTGTGTTCGCTCTTCTCAACAGAAGCTTTGGTTGCAGGGGCCTCGACTTCTTTGATCCATTCATCGGAAATTGAAACTTTATATTCAACATTTGCCTGAACGGATACGCTGAACTCGTCACCTTCACCGAGGAGATTGTCTGTAGGCTTGCTGCAGATCACGCTGATAAGCGGATCAAGTGACTGGCCGGCGGCGGACTGTACGACAGCGATTCTCTTTGTAGTAAGACCAGATTTTACAACGATTTCAGCCTGACGGAGAGTGCTGAGCTGGCTTTCATCACATTTGACAGTAACTGTCTGCTCCTGATTTGCAAGACCTTCAGCCACGTCAAGATGTATCCAGTCAGCACTTGCTGAGAGTTTATAGTCAGCATCTGACTTGACAGTGAAAGTTACATCCTGAGGAGCCAGTCCCTCAAATGTGATAAGGTTATTCTCAATGCCTCCAATCTCGACTTCAGCTGTGATGGCATCAGAAAGTGACATCACCTCGATATTGTCAATGAACCAACGGTACTTTTCTCCGTCTACGAATTTTCCTGTAAACTTATCCGGACGGATACAGATTCTTGTAGAATTGTCTGCTCCAGTAATTTTGACTGTCTCAGACTGCCACTCCCAAGCACCTGCCTTGTCTGGCAGTGGTTCGAATTTGTTTGAACCATCAACCTTACCTTCTCCTTCCAGAACGACCTCGAGAACTACCTTATCCGGAAGATTGATACCCCAGTCGAATGTAAGTCTCAAATCAGTTTTACCTGCAATGTCAAAAGCAGGAAGACGCAAACCATTTGTATTGCTCGTCTTACTCATCTTCAGATAGTTGCCCTCACAAACATACAATGTCTGAGATGATGGGAACAGAGCCTCGAGCCCAGTTTTGTTGAATGCATCCTCAAAGCCTGTACAGTATTTAGTGTTGTATGACGAACCGATACCATATTCCTTATTATCTTTCATGCTATCGCCCATTACAACTCCAGATTTTGCTTTGTATTGCTCAACAAATGGTTCTACCCAACTGAAATCTTCAACAAACGGAAGTGAAACCAAGATAGCACCACCATCAACATAAGAGGCCGGGATCACGGCGCCGAGTTTGGAGCTGATACCCACATAGTATCCTTTGATTTCCAGAGCATGATTCTTGAGTTTGGCATATTCAGAAGCTGGGTTGAACAGAGATGCTACGCTCTTGCCATTCACTTTGACCTCTCCAGAAGATACATATGTACCATTTACTTTTACGTATTCAACTTTCCCAGGTTTATAGTCAGTCAAAGCAGTGATATCGACTGGCTCAGGGAATACGATTTCTGAATTTCCTCCGACAGTCACTTGCTCCAGTACGATTCCCTTGATCGCATTCAGTGAATCCAAGTCTCCTGTCAAAGTTACCATATCACCCATCTTAACGGATGATTTACCCTGGACAAAAATGTTGGAAGTACCATCACTGACAACAAATCCGTTCGTCGATACTGCCATCACCTGGCTTTCAGCAAGTTTAAGAATATCACCCTTCTCCAAGGCAACAGCCTGTGATACAGTGATTGGAGTTTCATCCCTGAAACGGTCACCTTTCTGTTTTACAACGATTTCAACATCACTCATCAAAGAGGAACCTTTGACAATGATTTTTGCTTCCCTCGTTTCTTTACCTGGATTTGCCTGGACAGTAAGAGTAATATCCATGCAACCTGTTCCTGAAGTCGGTTCTATAGACAGCCATTCATCAGTAACATCAGCTACCCATGTACCATCTGCATAGATGGAAACAGGCATTTCGACAGCCGTCAAAGGAAGAGTGATTTCAGTCTCCCCAGGCAAAATGGCCCTCGACTCCTCGATTTCATTCTGTGTACAGCCTGCGAGAGTCAAAAAAGCTCCCAAGGCTGCGACCATTGAATATTTTGATAATTTCATAACTGTTCGGTTTTATGCTTAAAAATCAAGTCCGTCATCCCAACCCGGATTCTGAGTGAGATTCGGGTTCAAAGTCCTTTCATTGATAGGAACAGGATAGAGGTAATCTCTTTCAGGATCGAAAGAGAAGAGGATATTGTGAACCGGTTCAAGAAGGCCCTTGTCACCCTCGCTCAGGAATACGTCTTTATTGATTTCCCAGTTTTTCGTGCAACCATCGACCGCTTTTCCTTCTCCTTTTTTGTAGATATTGTAATCAATCGTTCCGTCACCGTCGATATCATACATACCAGGGCCAGGGAAATATATTCCATAGTAAGTCCTTGCAAGATGCTCTCCATGTTTCCACCTCATGAGGTCCTGATAACGGAATCCTTCCTGTGCAAGTTCTACAGCCCTTTCACGGCGAACCTCGAGGATGAGAGGGTCGGTTACGTCTCGATAGAACTCATCTCTCTGGAGATAAGAGTCGGCAGTCACTCCTGTAGTAAGGTGTGGCATGCCGACACGGTCACGCAGGAGGTTGATGGATTCATCAATTGCAGTCTGGTCGAGAAGACCGAGCTCAGCCTTGGCCTCTGCATAGTTGAGAAGCACTTCTCCATAACGGAAAATCGGGAGGTCATTGTATGACTTGTCGAGTTTGTCGAATGCGAGGTTGTTGTCAGCCATCACAAACTTGGCAGTCTGGAAACCTGTCACGGCACAGTTGGCATCGACACCCGTTTTAGCTTCTGCGTAGCTGTAGTTACCACCGCTTTCAGTAATGCGGGAGTAACCAGGTATGCGGATGGTCTGCGCCAGACGAGGGTCACGGTCGGCCACTTCCTCGGCAAACTGCATGGTCTCCCACCCAGCCTTGTCAGTGAAACGGGTTCCGTCCTTCATGAGGTATGCATCGACGAACTTCTTGGTCATACAAGCACCTCGTCCAGCCTCAATTGCATAAGCAGTCGCATTGTGCATGAGGGAGGTACCATAGTCGAAGTTGATAGCAAGGATCACTTCGCAAGTCTGTGCATCGTATGAAGAGAACAGGGCTGCATAGTCGAGTTCTGGGTTTCCTGTCGTGTAAAGAGTGAAAGGACCGTTGTCCATGATTTCCTTGGCAGCATCAGCGGCCTGCTGCAGGTACCAGTCTGCACTCTTGGCATCCTCCGGAAGTTTGAATTCATAGCTTGCGTCATATAGTTCCGTATGGTACTTCCTGTATGTACCCTCGAATAGGCAGAAGCGTGACTTTAAAGCGAGCGCAGCCCACTTGGTGGCACGATAATTCTTTCCACCGTATGATGCAGGAAGATTCTCGATTGCATAGTCCACATCCTCAATCATCCTCTGCATGATGAACTCGCGGCTGTCCCTTGGTCTCTGAAGGTCAGGGTCGCTTGAACCGAGTTCGTGGTCAATCCATGGAACGTCTCCGAATTTCTGGACTTTGTCGAAATAGAAATATGCCCTGAAGAAACGGCTGAGGGCCGTGTACTGCACGGCAGCCGCAGGTTCTTCACACTGTTTAGGGATATAGTCAAGACAAGTGTTGATTCTCCTGAGGTCTCCCCATGTCCATCCACCGCCGGAAGCAGGGGCATAGCGGTTCGTACCACCCTTGACCAAGTTCGATGGATCCGTGTGAACATACTGGTCACTCTGCTCATTGTATATTGTTTTAGGGAGCAGGTTGTTGTAGTAAGGATTGGTGAAAAGCTGCAGGTCGGTCGCATTCTTGAAATAAGTCTCAGGACTGAGCTTTGACTGAGGTTCCTTGTCCAGGACATCGCAAGCACAGAATGCAAATGCTGCCGCAGCGATAATCAATATATTCTTTTTCATGATTTCCCGTATCTTTTAGAAAGTGATGTCAATACCGAACATATAAGTCTTCTGCCAAGGATAGAAAGCACGGTTGTAGTCATTGCTGTCACGGTCGAATGCAGCTTCAGGATCGATATATATGCTGTTCTTCTTGAAAGGAGACCAGTAGCAAAGGTTCTCTCCTGAGAAATAGACGCGGATCTTGTCGATACCAATTCTCTTCGTTGCTTTCTGAGGGATTGTGTATCCGACTGACAGATTCTTGAATCTAAGGTAGCGGATATTCTGGAGGTAACGGGTGTTGACCTTGTTGAGCTGTGCACCTCCGTCATAAGCCAGATAAGCAACCGGACGAGGGAAGTATGCGTCAGGATTGTTCTCGCTCCAACAGTTCTGCAGGAAGTCCTTAGGAAGGTATGAACACATAGGCTGGGAGAAAGGACCCCAGAATGCGAATGACCTTACGTGAGGATACCAATAGTGGTTACCTGTACCCTGGAAGAACGCTGATACGTCGAATCCGAAGTAGTCGAGGCTGAGGGTGAAGCCGTACTGGAGTTTTGCAAGGGAGTTACCGATGATCTTGCGGTCGCCAGGGTCTTTCACGTTGTTGGAGCCGATGTCGATTTTGCCGTTTCCGTTGAGGTCAATATATTTGAGGTCACCGGCACTCCATCCACCTGCTTTATCCAGTTTTCCGCTGACATAGGAAAGATCAACCTGCGAAGCGTATTCCTTGGCTTCTTCATCGCTCTGGAAGAGATCATCGGCTACGAATCCCCAGATCTCGCCGAGTTTCATGCCCTTATAATATTTCTTCGCAAAAGTCTTGTCCTTGTTCTCATATTTGGTGATCTCAGAGTCATATACACTGATCATACCCTTGATGCCATATCCGAACGGATGACCGCCGAGCATGAACTGGTCTTTCCATCCGAGTGAGAACTCGAGACCCTTTGTGCGGAGGTCGGCAGTATTCTGTTTAGGTGCATCAGCTCCATATACTGCAGGAAGTTCATAACCGTCGGTAAGCATGTTCTTGGTGTCGCGGATGTAAGCCTCGCCTGTGAACTGGAGCCTGTTCCTGAACATGTCGAGGTCAACTCCAAGGTTCCACTGCTCTGATGTCTCCCAGGTCAGGTCTGATGAGTTAGGTGCAGAGATGCTTGAATATTTACCGACAGTGCTGCCCTCTCCGAAATTGTAATATTGGAAGTTATGGATGGAAATAGTACGGTAGGCTGCATCGTTGATGATGTTACCGCTGGCGTCACGGATGATCTGGTTTCCGAGAGTACCGAAAGATGCACGGATCTTCAGGTTATCCACAGTCTTCTTTGCAGGCTCGAAGAAAGGCTCTTCAGAGATACGCCATCCGATTGAACCTGAAGGGAAGAATCCCCAGCGATGTCCCTTGGCAAGACGGGATGAGCCGTCATAACGACCTGAAACTTCGAAGAGATAGCGACCTGCATAATCGTAGTTGATACGGCCGAAATAACCCATCAGGGCATAATCTGAACGACCTCCGGTAACAGCCATCACTGTTGCTCCGTCTGTGTTCGTTCCGACAAGATTGAGGTCGGAGAGATTTTCTGTAAGAAGGTAGTTACCGCTTGCTCCGACACTTTTGCCGTCCTGGCTTTCATAGTTCCATCCGAGCATCACGGTAAGATGGTGCTTGTCTGCAAATGTGTTCTCATAAGTTGCAAATACGTTTGCAGCATAGTAGTTGTAGGTCTGAATCTTTTCATTCAGGCAGTCCAGGCCGGCACCAGAATCATATTTCTCGAGTTCTGCACCTGGATATCTCCTGTATGTAAAGTTGGTCTTCCTGCTGGTATTCCTGTTCTGGTGGAATCTGTAAGTGAAGTTTCCAACGATTGAAAGACCTTTCACAGGAGTGATGGTAAGTTCCGAGGTGTTGGAGAAGTCAGTCTTCCTCTGAAGGTTGACATCCTTGGCCTCACCATAGACGATGTGACGACCATTTCCGACAGCATAATCTGAGTTGAAGAAATCCTTCAGCTTGTAAACCCAGCTTCCGTCAGGGTTCTGCATCGGGAAAATCGGAAGGGCATGTGATGCCGTGTAGGTAATGGCGTTCTGGATATCATCCACACCGATGAAGTCATACACCGAACTGTAGAATGAAGTGTTGTTGCTGAACTTCATGTACTTGTTGATGTTGAAATCGATCTTCGCGCGCATGTTGTATTTGTTGAATACGTCCGGACGCTGCTTGATGATACCTACCTGACGGTCATAACCACCGGATACGAAGTATTTCACATTCTTACCGCCACCGCTGATGGAGATATTGTGCTGCTGGACAGGGTGCTGGTCGTTAAAGAGCATGTGCCACCAGTCGTAGTTACCATAGTAGCGCCACTGGTTGATGCCGTTCACGGTGCGCTCTACAACCCATGGACGGTCAGGGTTCTCGGTAACATCGTTCACACGGGCAAGAAGTTGCTGCATATCATAGTCGTCATACTTCACATATTTGTTTCCTTCTGAATTCATACGGAATACATTGTGAGTATAGACAGACCAGTAACCTCTTGTTTCGTAATCAGTAGAAGTTGTTGGCTCTTCCCAGCCCCATCTTCCGCTGTAACGGACAGTGGCCTTTCCATCTTCAGCTTTTCCATTCTTGGTGGTCACGAGGATCACACCGAAGGCTGCACGTGCACCGTAAACTGCTGCTGCAGCCGCATCCTTGATGACGGAGATGGACTCGATATCGTTAGGGTTTACACGGTCGAGTTCTCCGACAGCTCCGTCAATGAGGACGAGTGGGTCTGCACCGTTGATTGAAGTGTAACCACGGACGTTCAATGTACCTGTAGAACCAGGGTTACCGGATGAAGTGCTGATGTTCAAGCCTGGTACAGAGCCCTGAAGCATTGCTGATACAGAGTGGGATGTCCTGTTTTCCAGAGATTTGGAATCCACAGAGGTAATCGCACCGGTCAGGTTCACTTTCTTCTGTGTACCATAACCGACAACGACGGTCTCCTCGAGAAGCATGTTGTCTTCCTGAAGAGTCACTACGATGTTTGACATCGCATCGGATACCTGCACGGTCTGGCTGATATAACCCAGACAAGCGACTTCGAGGCTGACATTGCCTGACGGAACTCTCATCGTGAATGTTCCGTCCGGATTCGTGACAGTACCTTGTCGGGTACCAGCGACAACAATGGACGCTCCGATAACCGGCTGCTGCTGAGCATCAAGAACTGTTCCTGACACAGCTCTGTTCTGGGCGTTCGCGGTCATGATTCCCGAGAGCGCCAGCAACAGGGTTGCAGCAATAGTTTTAATGAATCTCATAAACAATAGTTTAGTTAATAATATAAAGTGTGTGATAAGATTTCTCCATGCGGCCTTCGGCCTTAGTCGAAATGACATTTTCCCATGTCATGTCGTAGTTTGCTTTCATGTCATGTCGAGCGAAGTCGAGACATCTCTTTCATGTCATGTCGAGCGAAGCCGAGACATCTTTCAGCGGCTGTAAGTCGCTATGTCAAACGCCTTAGGTCGGGTCATCGTCTCCGTATATACATTGCCGAAATTGTCCGTGACCTTGATTTCAAGGGTTGATGTCGCGCTGCCGGCGGTGACTTTCCACATATGGGTGCATTTCTTGGTCGTGAAAGAGTCCTCCTTGACCTTCCCACAAGTAGGCATATAGATGAGGATATGCAGAGGGTCCCTGAAGAGGTTCCCGTCAGCCTGGCTGACAGTCAACGGACTGCCGTTCTCGGTCACTTCGATCTTCCATCCAGGGCCATAGTTCCAGACATTCAGATAGACCTCATTCATATTGTTCGCCATCTTCCAATTGCCGGCGACAGTCTCGAATATTGCAATCTGGTCTTCAGACTTGCCGGACATGTATTTCTCGGCAGTCAGGTGGATATTGTTGCGGTCATAGCTTCTGAACTGGATGTCATCTGACATACCTGTTCCCTTGAAGCGCCAACTGAAATCAGTTCCTTTGATGTCGAAGATTTCATATCCTCCCGGTGCGCCGTCGGTGGCAATATGGACTTTTCCGTCTGACTTGTAAATGCAGTCCCACCAATCCGCGCAGACGGCTCCGCAGTTATGGTCGTACCAGTTGGAAGACTGTCTGTTGGCTACCTGATGGGTATGACCTGTGACGAAATGAACCTTCTCGAATCCTGCGACACAGTTGAACAGAGCCGTCCTGTTGGCCTCAGTGTCAAGGTTGGCCGTAGTCGCATGCATAGATACTACGACAGTTTTAGTTTCAGGGACGAAGGAGAGGTCCTTGGCAAGCCATGCAAGCTGCTCGTCCGTGACAAGTTCATTATACTTCCTGTCGGCCGCTCCTCCTCCATTGCTCGTGCTCAGGATATTGTCAAGAACGACATAATGCACCTGACCTATATTGAATGAATAATAGTCAGGTGCGACCTCCGTCATGTACTGGACGGCATTCTGGAAATCACCAGGAAGGTTCATGTCATGGTCGTGGTTGCCTATGGTGTGGTATATCATCAGGTCCTTTATCCTGTTGACGTCGGACAGATATTGTGCAAACTGATATTTCCTGTCATACCAATAGTAATCCCAGGTCATATCTCCGAGTGTAAGGGCATATACCTTTTCAGACTTGTGGGCCTGTACATAATCGGATATCTCATTGCAGAACTGAGCAAAATGGTACAAATCGTTGTTTCTTCCTCCGGCAAGGTGCATATCTCCCAGAACGAGCATCTTGTGGTTGGTCTGGTCGCCTGCCTCGAACAATGTGAAATCAACCCTTTCCGGCTTTTGGGCATCCTGAGTCAGAAGTATGTGGTTCTTGGGGAGCACCCCTTCGGCTGCCGTCTCATATCCACTTGGAACAGAAACGAATACATATCCGTACTTCTTCCCGGACTTCATCTGATATACTCCATCGGCATCAGTCGAGACCACCTCGATGCCGTCGGAAACGACGACACCCTGCAAAGGTTCTCCCTTGCAGGTGATGCGCCCATAGACGGTGCACCCCTGCGCGGGGGCGAGTCCGTCCTCCATTATTATTTCAATGTCAGCGATGTACTTTGTGGCCGATCCGCGCTGTACCGATACAGAATATGTCCCTGCAGAAATCCCGTCAAACAGGGTGAATGTCACGGACTTCTCCGACACCTCCGTTATGGTGCATCTGTAGCTTTCCTTCTTCGAATCCTCAAAGACAATGAAGTCGCTCTGCAGAGGTGCCTTCCCGAACAGCACCTTGAAGGTCATGCTTGTCGTGGAAGGGGTTACCGTCGCTGTCGAAGGGACGGAGAGTTGCACATCAAAATCCCCGGAAGCATCTTCCTTGTTGTCCGAACATGAAAAAAGCACTCCTGCAGAAAGCACAATCGAAAGGATTGTCAACAGACCAATTGCTTTGTGTCTTATCATATAATTATATAATTACTAATGAGTTATATTATCTTATGTGGTACTGTCCATTGGAATTTCCAACATAAATAGCGTATATGGTTCTTCCCATACTATGTCACTTCCGACAGACGATAGGAAACTCCTGTGTATCAACGAAGGAGAGTTCCCGACAAAGTGCCGGAGGAGGTGAAAGAGAATTCATCATGCGGTGTCGTTTTCGTTCTATGTGTCTTTCACTATGTGGCCTTTATGAAAATCACAGTGATTCATTTCCGGCCATATCTTTTACAAAGGTAGTATAATATTTTTCAAATTCATCCATTTTTTGAAAAAATTAACAGCAAATGAAAAAAAATTTTTCATTTGCTTAACAATTGTTTCAATGCCGTAATACCTTTTTAACATAATTGTGACAATTCAGAAATCCAGATAGTGTTGGAAAAAGTGTATGTAAATTTGATTGAATCGTCATAAACATATTCAACACAATGGCAACAAAATTCTATCTGAACAAGAGGCAGGGCAAAAAAGGCGACTGCCCCATCATCGTCAGTGTCTCGATAAGAGGCATGAGGATGCTCACATCAATCGGTTACAGCATCGCCCAATCGAAGTGGAGCCCGGTGGACATGGAGGTCCAGAGAGGATGTCACAACTCCAAAGGCATACCTTTCAATGTCATCAACACTCGAATCCGCACGATAGAGTCTGCATTCATGAACTATGAACTGTCCCTCAACCACAGGCCGAGCCTGTCTGCAATGAAGTCCATCCTTACGGGTATAAAAGGTTCAAACGGGCCGAATGGCAAAGTCGGGGCGGTCGAAAGGTGTTTCAATGAATATATGGCCTATGGGGTAAGGACAAGGCAGTGGTCGGCAGGCAGCCAGAGCAATGTGCTCACATTGTTCAGTCATTTGCGTAGCTGGAAATGCAAGTCCGTTGAAAGGCTCAGGGAAGAGGACTTCCCGGAATTCCTCGACTATCTCAGGTCAAAAGGGCTGCGTGAAAGCACGGTGAGAAAGAATTACACCCTTCTCAAGGCTTTCCTGGAATGGGCTGCGAAGGAGGGTTACTGCAGCGACGGTGTGGCAGTCAAGTCTCCGAAATTCAGGATAATCAAGAATCCTGTGGTTTTCCTCCGGGATGATGAACTAATGAAAGTCTTCGGATATGACCTTCCCGACGGGGAAGGTGGGCCACTGTCTGTGGCAAGGGACCTGTTCTGTTTCTGTTGCGCCACTTCGCTGCGCTATTCGGACATGGTTGCGTTGAAAGTCTCCGACATCGTGGACGATAGCCTGAAAGTAGTCACGAAAAAGACTGACACTCCGCTTGTGATAGAACTCAACGACATATCACGCACCATCCTCAACAGGTACCGGAAATGGAATCTGCCTGACTCCCGGGCCTTGCCCTTCATGAGACTCTCAAGACTCAACAGGCTCATCCGTAAGGTGGGATGCATCTGCAGCATCGACTCTCCTGTGACGAAATCCTATTATATAAAAGGTATGAGGAACGACGTGACGCTTCCCAAATGGCGTTTCCTTTCCAGTCACTGCGGGCGCAGGACATTCATATGCTACGCACTCTCCCGTGGAATCCCTCCACAGATCGTGATGAAATGGACCGGTCATGCAGACTACAAGGCCATGCAGCCATACATAGATGTGGCGTGTGAGGACCGGGCCAAGGCGATGAAGAAACTTTTCCGGAACAAGGCTTGTCCCGATGATAGTTCAAACTTATGATTTTCTGTAGGAGAAAATGTCGAACTCACATATAACCATATGATTTTCAGCATATGACATAGTATGGGAAGTATTATTTATATGACAAGATCATAGCAGCTAGAAATGTTGTTTTGAAGTAAATCACTAAAACTCAATAGATTGATATGAGATATCAAAAAACGGGAATACTGCTTGTTTTCATCCTCACGCTTTGGATCACCCCGATGCTGTTCTCCTGTCAGAAGGAGACGGGCGAAACCGAGACACTTCCACTCGACCAGGTGAAATTCTCGGTTCCTTCGACCGCGACCGTCCAGGCCGGTGAACAGACCATGACATTCCGGATCCTATTCGGCAATGCCCCTCTCGCCTCCGACCTCATCGTCCTTGCGACATCGGACGGGGAGCAGCATGACTGTCCTATTATATATATGGATGAGACATCCTTCACTTTCTCCCTTTTCGAAGGCATCCGAACTGACACATATTCCGTATCCCTGAAACGCGGAACGCAGGTAAGGTATATGGGAGATATCCGCATAACAATATCGGACGGAGTCGTTGCAAAGGAGGGGGTCACCGTATATGGAAAGGTATCCTGCAACGGCAATCCGTTGCAGGGAGTGGTGGTCTCAGATGGTGTGGAGGTCGTAGCCACCGATGAGGAGGGCGTATATCAGATGAATTCGGCTAAGAAGTACGGATACGTGTTCGTATCCGTGCCTGGAGGCTATGAGACAAGCATAGACGGTGTCCTCCCTGTGAACTACCTGAAACTCATAAAGGACCCGAAGGAGGCTGAGAGAGTGGATTTCAACCTGTTCGAGGCCGGGGACCAGACCAACCACACAATGCTTGTGTTCGGTGACATGCATCTTGCCAACAGGAACAATGATAGGGATCGTTTCTCCGAGTTCTGCAAGGAAATCAACGCATATCTCGATGCCCACGGCTCCGAGAAGGTGTACGCGCTCACGCTCGGCGACATGACTTGGGACTATTATTGGTATTCGAATGCGTACCAGTTCGACGCCTATCTTTCCGACGTCAACGAAATCAAGGGTCTGACCATTTATCACACCATCGGCAACCACGACCATGACATGAACTCAGCCGGGGATTTCGACACTGTACTGCAATATATGAACACCATTGCACCGGACTATTATTCGTTCAACATCGGGAATGTCCATTACATTGTCCTCGACGACATCCTCTGCACCAACAACGGCGGTGGCCGGGATTTCCGCACATACAACCAGACCGTCACGGACGAACAGTTGGAATGGCTCAGGAAGGATCTGTCATTCGTGCCGGAGTCCACGCCAGTCGTAGTGGCAATGCACGCTCCGACAGTGAACATCAATTCCCTGGACAGGGCCAGACTGACATCCCTGTTCGCCGGATATTCGCAGGTTCATTTCGTAACCGGACATACCCACAAGGTGGCCAACTACAATGTAGATAATTACATAGACCACAACTGCGGAGCAGTGTGCGCTGACTGGTGGTGGTCTGCATACAACACCTCCGCCTCCGTACACATCGCCCAGGACGGCGCTCCGGGAGGATATGAAATCTTCTGGATAAACGGGGACGAGTTCAAATGGCAGTTCAAGCCTACCTGCATGTCTTCTGATTTACAATTCCGGACATACGACAGGAACCAGATTGTCCTCTCGTCTGAGAAGATGATGCCATCCGTGTCACAGACATACAAGGATGCATTCGATGCACTTTCAGGTATATGGGCGTTGGCGAACTATTCCAACGAGGTCTATATAAATGTATGGAATTATGGAGAGGGATGGAAGATAGAAGTTACCGAGGACGGCAATCCTTTGACAGTCAGTCAGGTAAGCGGGATAAAGGACCCTCTTCACGTTCTCACATACAGTGCGGTTGCCATGAAGACGAGCACAAGTCCGACCTTCAAGACGACCAACTGCTACCATTTGTGGAAGGTGGTGGCTTCAAGTGCTTCCTCAACGCTGGAAGTCAAGGTCACTGACTGTTTCGGCAATGTCTATACGGAAACGATGACCCGACCTAAGGCCTTCGACGTAGCGACTTACAGCCGCTGAAAGATGTCTCGACTTCGCTCGACATGACATGAAAGCAAACTACGACATGACATGAAAGAGATGTCTCGACTTCGCTCGACATGACAGGATTGTCATTTCGACTAAGGCCGAAGGCCGCATGGAGAAATCTTATCACACACTTTATATTATTAACTAAACTATTGTTTATGAGATTCATTAAAACTATTGCTGCAACCCTGTTGCTGACGCTCAGCGGACTCGTGTCCCTGAACGCGCAGAACAGAGTCGTGTCAGGAACAGTTCTTGACGCTCAGCAGCAGCCGGTTATCGGTGCGTCCGTAGTGGTCGCAGGAACCAGGCAGGGTACTGTCACAGACCCGGACGGTACTTTCAGCATGAAAGTTCCTTCAGGCAATGTCAGCCTCGAAGTCGCCTGTATGGGCTACCTCAGCCAGAGGGTACAGGTGACGGACGCGACATCAAAACTTGTCGTGACCCTCGAAGAGGACACAATGCTCCTTGAGGAGACAGTCGTGGTCGGTTACGGTACACAGAAGAAGGTGAACCTGACCGGAGCAATCACTTCAGTGGATTCCAAATCGTTGGAAAACAGGACATCTCACTCAGTGTCCACGATGCTCCAGGGTTCAGTACCTGGCTTGAACGTCAGTACATCTTCTGGTAACCCGGGTTCAACCGGATCCATCAATGTCCGTGGTTACACTTCTATCAACGGTGCCGACCCTCTCGTCCTCATCGACGGTGCAGTCGGAGAACTCGACCGTGTCAACCCTAACGATATCGAGTCAATCTCCGTCATCAAGGATGCGGCAGCGGCAGCCGTTTACGGTGCACGTGCAGCATTCGGTGTGATCCTCGTGACCACCAAGAGCGGACAGGCTTCAGACGGCAAGGCGACAGTACGTTACAGCGGCCGCTGGGGCTGGGAGGAGCCTACCACCTCTACTGATTATGAAACAAGAGGTTACTGGTCAGTCCTGACTCATAACATCTTCCGTTCCAACTCCAAGGGATCTGGCTATGTTCTCTATGACGACTACGACATGCAGCAGCTTCTTGCCCGCGTGAACGACAAGACCGAAAACCCAGACAGACCTTGGATCGTGGTCCGCAACATAAACGGAAAAGATCAGTACCGTTTCTATGGAAACTACGACTGGTGGCACATGCTTTTCCGTGATCAGAATCCGGCTCAGCAGCACAACATTTCCCTTTCCGGCGGTAGCAAATCCGTCAAATATTTTGTATCTGGTGGATATGACCGCCAGACAGGTATGATCAAGGCCGATCCTGACGTATTCAACAAATTCAACCTGCGTTCAAAGATCACCTTCGACATCAACAAGTACTTGAAGTTCAGCAACAACACTTCATTCTACAGTTCGACATACAGCTACCTCGGTGCTGACGGAGATGTCCAGAACGCCATCACCTACAGTTCCGCACACGCCCTCCCGATCTTCCCTATGCAGTATCCTGACGGATCCTATGTATATCGTTTCGACGGCATCCTGAACGGTTCTTATGCAGTCGGCAACGGCCGCCATATCATATATAATGAAGGCAAGGACCAGAACTATGAAAGGAAGACCGACTTCTCCAACACCGCTGAACTCACCATCACTCCGGTGAAAGGCCTCTCCATCGTAGGAAACTTCACATACAGGTTCCACCAGAACAGGAACACCTACAGGAAGACAAGACTGGAATACAAATATCAGTATCTTGACAGCGATTATCTGTACTACGATACGGGAGCAGGTCAGGACCAGCTTTCGGAGCAGAGCGCCACATACAATTACTATGCAGCCAACGTGTTCGCAACCTACGAAAACACATTTGCGGATAAACATCACCTTTCAGTGATGGCAGGTTGGAACTGGGAGCAGCAGCATCAGAAGAATGTGGGCGCCATCGGCCAGTTCCTCCTTGCAGAGAACATGTCCGACCTCAGCCTCGTCGGTACCAATGCAAACGGTGAAACCGTTATGAAGGTGAGCGGAGGACAGAGCGAATATGCCCTGATGGGTTATTTCGGCCGTATCAACTACGACTATGCAGGACGTTACCTCTTCGAAATCTCAGGACGTTATGACGGTTCATCCCGTCTTGCCAAAGGACATCGCTGGGGATTCTTCCCATCAGGTTCAATCGGATGGCGTATTTCAGAGGAGCCTTTCTTCGCACCTGCAAAGAAGACAGTTGATAACCTCAAGATCCGCGCTTCCTATGGTACCCTCGGAAACCAGATTATCCGTGATTCCAACGGTAACATCATGAACGATGCAGCTTACCGTACAATCAGCATCCTCAACTTCTCAGCCTACAACTTCGGCGAGGGCAGCACGGTGTCCAAATATTCAAGCATCTCTGCACCTAACGTTATAGGGCTTCGTGTTGCGTGAAGCGCAATTTGGAGCCCTGTTGTATG
>JBJEBR010000016.1:24141-67167 GCA_051870255.1 Candidatus Cryptobacteroides sp. | reverse complement strand
GCTGATTGGATGGGGTGAAAAATTTTTCAGATGGGGGATTAGCTGCAATGTGGGTCAATGTATATCTGATGAACAAATTCTACGACCAGCGAGACGCCACCAACCTGACATACGGCAACGACCAGATAATCCTGCGCTATGCCGATGTGCTCCTGATGTATGCCGAGGCGCTCAACGAGATGTCATATTCAAGCGACCAGCAGTCAGAGGCAATGAAAGCCCTGAACCTGGTTCATACCCGTGCCGGCCTTGCACCGCTCGACATCGCGGACATTCCTGACCAGGATTCGTTCAGGAGGGCGGTCTGCAAGGAGCGTCAGATGGAGTTCCCTTATGAAGGTCATAGATGGTTTGATGTCGTCCGTATGGGCTATGCAAAGGAATGTGCAGCCGCTGAAGGACATGACATCCAGGACTATCAGTTTGTGTTCCCTATTCCTAATTCCGAACTGGAGCGCATAAACAATACAGAACTGCTTTGGCAGAATCCGAATTATTAATAGAAAATGTTTATGAGAAAGCTAATATATTCAATCGCGGCAGGAATTCTGATTCTGTCATCCTGCCAGCCTGAAACCAAACTTCAGCGTCCATTCAATCTGTACCAGGTTGAGACTGTCACTGCGACGGCAGGGGACAACATGGCTGAAATATCCTGGACCACCCAGTCCGGCAAGCCGGATCCTGACGAGTTCCTTGTAATCTGGACACCGGAGCAGGCTGGAGCTGAGGCCGGAGAGGATGTCGTTGCCGGAAACATGAGGTCGTTGACGGTTGAAGACCTGATTAACGACTGCGGTTATACATTCTCTGTCCAGGCACGATATGCAGACGGACTCTCAGGCAAGGTTACAGCCAAATGTACGCCTAAGACTTCCCGTTTCCCTGTCACCGGCTTCATAGCAAACGCCGGTTCTGAGCGTGTTCTTCTGAAATGGACCAAGCCATTGAGCGACAGGCTGACAAGCTATTCTGTCTCCTGGACGCCTGGCAACGGTCAGGTAAGACTCACGGACACTTCCGTCGAGCAGTATATGGTTGACGGCCTTGTGAACGATACTGAGTATACCTTTACCATCATCTGCAATTATCCGAACGGCGACAGCGAGCCTGAAACTGCCTCTGCTGTTCCGGGAGTGGTAAGCCCGGTTCTGTCAAGCCTGCCAAAGGCAATCAAGAACCAGATTGTCAGGTTCGAATACAACCCGATGTACTTCATGGCCGGGGAAGCCGTGTCCGCTTCTTGGGAATTCGGCGACGGTGAGACGGCGACTGGCTTGTCAGTATCCCACAGCTTCGCAGTCGAAGGCACGAAGAAGGTCAAGGTGACGGTATCATATTCTGACGGAAAATCAGAGTCTGCCGAATTCGAATATGAGGTGGTAGGCTATTCATGGTCCAAGACGGCACTTACGATGGGTGGCTATACAGGATTCGTAAAGGCATCAAGTCCTGCATTCTCTCCTGACGGATCATCCCTTTATATTTCCACTTCCAACGGACAGGGAGATGTCTTTGCAATCGACACCTGGACCGGTCAGATCAAATGGACTTACCCGATTGCCAAAGCCACTTATGGAGGCGGTCCTGCAGTCGGTCCTGACGGATCGATATATGTGGGTGCCCAGAATTCCACATTCTATGCAATCAAGGAAGACGGACAGCTCAAGTGGGAGTTCGCTGCCTGCGGCAATGTGGAGGCTTTCCCTGCCGTCACATCTGACAACAACCTTTATATCGTGGCAAATGGTCCGGTGGCTACTCTGTACTCCCTCAATACCAATACCGGAGCAGCGAAATGGAGCAAGGAACTTGCCGGAGGCACCGGAAGTGCAGTCGCCGTCGATGCAGACGGGAATGTATATGTCGGCTCCAACGGCGGACTCTGGTCATTCACATCGGACGGAACCCAAAGATGGGCCTCCACGGAGCTGAAAGTAACCGAAAGAGGCTCCTTCGCAATAGACGGGAATGTGCTCTATGCGGCATTGAAGGCTACTGACGGTGTCGCTGCCATCAATATGGCGGACGGAACCATCAAATGGACAAGTGCAAAAGGGTCCAACGACTCATATTTCCCGATTACAGGACCTGACGGTACCGTATATTATACAAGCAAGGGAGGCAAGAAGGTCTATGCGCTCAATCCGGACGGAAGCCTCAAATGGGAGACCGCCGAGACTGCAGCATTGATTTATGCCGGTCTGGTACTTACATCCGACGGCAAGCTTTATACAGGTACTCAGGCTGTCATCGGCGATTCCCGCCAGCTCCTGACGATCGATGCGGCTTCCGGAGCAGTGTCGATGGAGCCGTCAGACCAGATAATGTCAGCATTCACATTCGGCCCGGACTGCCGCGTATATTACGGAACGGTTGCTGGAAATCTCTGCACCATTGAGACTTCCGGACCTGCGGACTCCTGGTCAATGAGGGGTGGCAACAGCCAGGGAACCAACTCGCTCAGATGATGCAGAAGTTATTCATAGGTGCCGTACTTTCCGCATGCCTGTTCCAGGCGTGCGGAAAGCCTGCACCAGCATCCTCTGGAGAAGACCCGGTGACTGAGACCGAAGGTGTCAGACAGCTGGAGAGACTGTGGTCCGAAACCAGTCCGTTCAATGTGGACGATGCCCGGCTGGAAATATTCAATGACATCCAAGGGTGGGCGGACGGATGCACCAGCACAGCATTCGGATACCTTCTTGAGTCCGATGCCGGGAAATATGCACTTACGGTCAGATATGACAATATTCTGTCCTGTTACGACCATGCTTTCGACCGGGTCCTTGACGGGCTGAAGAACTCCAGGCCACAGACGGGGGAGATTTATGTCTGGCTTCTTTACAATATGGGATATGTCGTGAAGACTCCTTCCACATCATTCTGCATTGACATATACCATTACCGTGCGGCAGAACTCGAGCCCTATCTGGATTTCGTCTGTTCGACCCATGTACATCAGGACCATAAGTCGGACGAATTGTTCCAGGCTGCTTTCAAGGCCGGGAAGCCTGTCCTGACGAACTATTATGAGCCTCAGGCAAACTACAAATACTGTTCGATGCAGACAACTGACTATGAAATAGGAAGTTGCAACATCCACACATTCATCACGAGGCATAACAACGGCAGCACGAATGTTCCTGTCACGGTGTTTCAGATAAGTTGCGGGGAGGATGCCGGGAATTGCGTGCTGCTACATTCCGGAGATTCCAATTTCATATTGTCGGAATATTATGTAAATTTACCTGTCGATATCTATATCCCGAGATATGCACAGTCGCCTCTCGAAGAAAACAATGTCATAGGCAAGGCATTCGAACCGGATTATGTGCTGCTGTCCCATATCCTTGAGCTCAGCCACAAGGATGCGGCATCTTCGCGATGGCCGTTGGCGGCGGCTCTGGAGAGGACGTCCAACCTGGATTGCGAGAACAGTCTCGTGCCTTTCTGGGGAGAAGGTTTCAAATGGAAAAACAATGAATTAAGCATATTGAGATGAAAAAGATATTTATATTCGCAGCAGCCTTCATCACTTTGCTGGCTGGCTGCACTTCAGCTCCGCAGCAGTCTGGTGACCGTGCGGAAGACTTGAGGAACAGGATTCTGGAGGGCAGGACTGACAAGGTACTTGTCGTAGCCCATCGCGGCGACTGGCGCTATGCTCCGGAGAACTCCATCGCGGCCATCGAACATTCCATCGCAGTCGGCGTGGATGTAGTGGAGCTTGACCTCCAGATGACCAAGGACAGTGTCCTTATAGTCATGCACGACGGCACATTGAACAGGACCACCACAGGCAAGGGTAATGTGCGAGACTGGACACTTGATTCCATTAAGACACTCAGATTGAAGAACGGCGCCGGCATCCACACCAAGCATTCCGTTCCTACCCTTGAGGAAGCCCTGCTTGTCGCCAAGGGGAAGGTCCTTGTCAATCTTGACAAGGCGGACAGGTTCTTCGACATGATCGTTCCTGTGCTGGAAAAGACCGGAACTGCCAAGCAGATTATAATGAAAGGAGGAAAGCCGGCGGCTGATGTCCTTTCCCTTTATGGGCAATATCTTGACGAAATCCTTTACATGCCTGTCGTGAACCTGTACAAGGACAATGCACGCGAGCTGATGGCAGGATATATGTCTGACCTGAAACCTTGTGCGTATGAACTTGTCTATAAGACAGACGATGAGCTGGATTACCCATTGGAGCTCCGCAGCGAACTTGATGGCAAGGCCCTTATCTGGTACAACACCCTTTGGGATACCCTTTGCGGGGGCCACGACGACGATCTTGCACTTGAAGACCCGGACGCAGCCTATGGTTTCCTCGTTGACAGGCTCGGCGCCACCATCATCCAGACCGACCGTGCCGAATATCTGCTGGATTATCTTAGAAAACGCGGCTTGCACGACTGATTATGAAATTCCTGGATTTTTTCTCAATGTCCCGCCCTTCCGAACCGTTGAAGGACGAGAAGGAAATCCATAGCCGTTACACGAGGCTCAGATGGCAGGTTTTCCTGTCCGCGACCCTTGGCTATGGCTTGTATTATGTATGCCGCCTGAGTCTGAATGTCATCAAGAAACCGATAGTCGATACCGGTGTCCTGACTGAAGGCGAACTCGGTATGATAGGCTCCGGCCTGTTCATAACCTATGCTGTCGGAAAGCTCTGCAACGGCTTTCTCGCAGACAGAAGCAATATCCGTCGTTTCATGTCGATAGGTCTTCTGATAACCGCCCTTGTAAACCTGATTCTTGGATTCACCACTTCATTCGGAGTGTTCCTCGTGCTTTGGGCCATCAACGGATGGGCTCAGTCAATGGGTGCACCTCCTTGCGTGGTTTCCCTGTCACGATGGTTCGGAAACAAGGAAAGAGGTTCATTCTACGGTTTCTGGTCTTCGTCACACAATCTCGGAGAAGCCCTTACTTTCATAGCGACATCAGCCATAGTCGCCGCTTTCGGATGGCAGTGGGGATTCCGTGGAGCCGGTCTCATCGGGCTTGCCGGATTCGCTCTCGTAGCCTTGTTCATGAGGGACACACCTCAGAGCTGCGGACTTCCGCCGATTGCCGAATACAAAGGTGAGGAAACTCCACAGACCAAGTCCGAGGCAGGCAAGTCCGTAGGTGAACTCCAGAAAATGGTCCTGAAGAACCCGGCTATATGGATGCTTGCCCTGGCGAGCGCCTTCATGTACATATCGAGGTATGCAGTCAACAGCTGGGGTATATTCTACCTCGAGGCGGAGAAAGGTTATACCAACCTGGAAGCCAGTTCCATCATATCCATAAGCTCGGTATGCGGAATAATCGGTACCGTGACTTCCGGTTTCGTGTCCGATGTGCTGTTCAAAGGAAAAAGGAACATCCCGGCAGTGATCTTCGGCCTGATGAACATCCTCGGACTTGTGATGTTCCTGTTCGGCCCGAGTTCGCTGGATATCGTCAGCATGATCGTCTTCGGACTGGCAATCGGGGCGCTCATCTGTTACCTTGGAGGACTGATGGCAGTGGATGTCGCACCTAAAGGCGCTTCGGGAGCCGCTCTCGGCGTAGTGGGCATCGCGAGCTACATCGGTGCCGCAGTGCAGGATGTGATAAGCGGATTCACAATCCAGAGCGGGAAGGTCGCCGCCGACGGAGCTGCTGCTTCCTATGATTTCTCAGCGGTAGCATGGTTCTGGATAGGTGCAGCCATACTTTCTGTAGTATGCACAATCCTCGTGTGGATCATGTCAAAACGCAAGTCTTCAGCGGAATAGTTCATCGCCGTTCCGTCATCCGGATGAAGTCGGGCGACTTTTTCCATATTTGATTTTTCCGATGTAAATGTTACACTTGAAGGTAATTGTTTACATCGGAATTGTTTACATCGGAATTTTTACACCGGATATGAAATTCTTTGACTATATGATAAGACTGCCGATAAGTTATCAGGGTTTCAGACAGGCCAATGGAATAACATAAACTCCATCCGATCTGGTATAGGCATATTGACCCCCTGTCAACACTATCTTCAAATCCGGTTCCCGTATAGGAACCTGCGATTCGTGCTTATTATGCTCAATAATCAAATCGTGCAATTGAATGAGGTGACCAGCACCATTTTCTATTTCACTGCTGCCCAGTTTGCACTCAATCAGAGCATAACGTCCATCATTCAAATGCAGAACAATATCCGACTCAAGCCCATATCTGTCCCGATAATAACCTACATTGGAGAAGAAACTATCTGAATAAGCCCTCAAATCCCGAATACACATTTGCTCGAAAAAGAATCCGAATGTTTTCAACTGCATTTGAAGAGCTTCCGGTGTCATGCCAAGCATTGCAATGGCAATAGACGGATCACAAAATGTTCTTTTGGATCCGCTCTGAATAGCCGTCTTGCTGCGGATTGCCGGACACCAGGCGTTGACATCCTGGATCACAAACAATTTTTCAAGGGCGGACACATAATCGTCAAATGTCGAACGGGAACACTCAATGCTGTCAGAAACAGTCACATCAGCAAGAATAGATGTCGTCTTGGCAAGAGTGGAAATATTCCTGGCATAAGACAGGAGTATCTGCCTGGCCAATTTCTCTTTGCGTTTCACACCATCAACTCGGGAAATATCCGTCTTACATACTGACTGAACATAATCCTTTGCTATCATAAGTTTTGCGGAAGGCGAAGAAACCTTCAGAGAGGCCGGCCAACCACCACGGCAAGCCGAGAAAATCAGGTCGTTAACCGTCATATCCGAAATCGCCTCTATCTCCAACTTGGGATTATCGAATAATTCATGGAGCGAGATACTTCCATTGGATTCCTTAGATTCCCAAAGCGACATAGGATACATTTTCAGGCGCGAGATACGTCCGGTTCCACTATGAAAAATCTTTTCCTCATCAATGGAATTCGACCCAGTCAAGATGAACTGTCCCGGAATCCTACGCTTGTCGCATATTGTCCTGACAGCGTCCCACAACACAGGAGCATCCTGCCACTCGTCAAGCAGCCTTGGTGTTTCGCCAATCAACAAATTCGATGGCTTCACCGCTGCTGTCGCAAGATAATCGGCGCGATTATCAGGGTCCTGCATACGGAGAACACTCCGGGCCTGCTGCTCGGCCGTAGTTGTCTTTCCACACCATTTGGGCCCTTCTATAAGTACTGCCCCCATTGCCTGAAGTCTGTCCTGAAGATGTTTATCGGCAATTCGTTCAAAATATTCCATATTATTGCAATGTCATCAATTTCTCCACAAAGTTACTAATATTTAAATAATTATAAAATCTATTACGAACTTTTGCGGCATTTTGTTACGAACTTTTGCGGCATTTTGTTACGAACTTTTGCGATGCAAAAACAAATTTACTCGAATTTGCTGGTGAGGCTGATGAAGTCCTCGACGCTGAGCCTTTCGGGACGAAGGTCGAATACAGGGTCGGACAGGAAGTCTGCAAGGGCTTCCTGTGACCAGCCTTCGCGTGAGGCTTTTGCTACAGCAAGCTGCCGGAGCGAATTGCGAAGGGTCTTGCGCCTCTGGTTGAAACCGGTCTTCACGACTGTCTTGAACAGCCCCTCATCGCATCCGAGGGAAGTCCTGCCGTTGCGCACAAGCCTTATTACTGCTGATTTCACCTTTGGCGGAGGGTTGAACGCTCCCTCCCCGACCGTGAACAGATATTCTATGTCGTACCAGGCCTGAAGCAGAACGGACAGGATACCATAGACCTTCGTACCCGGTTTCTCGGCGATACGCTCGGCCACCTCCTTCTGGATCATGCACACGACCTGCGGCACCTGCTCCTTAAAATCAAGTATCCGGAAGAAAATCTGGGAAGAAATGTTATATGGGAAGTTCCCAATAACGCAGAACTGTCCGCTGAAGAATTTCTCCAGAGGCATTTTCAGGAAGTCGGCCTCAAGAAGCCTCCCCTCCACTGCCGGAAAATGCGTCAGAAGATAATTGACCGACTCGGTGTCAATCTCGACCATCTTCAGGTCAACATCCTTTCTCTCAAGAAGATACTGCGTCAGTACCCCCATTCCCGGCCCTATCTCCAAAGCCGGCATCACACTCCCCTGCTCCACAATAAGCGACTCCGCAATCCTCTGCGCAATCGACAAATCCGTCAAAAAATGCTGGCCCAGGGCCTTCTTTGCTCTTACTTCCATATCACTCTGTTTAATGCAGATGCAAAAGTAAAAATATGAAGTGATTTTTTGTCGGTTTTGCGCATTTTCTAATAAATAAAGTGTATTTTTACGAGCGGTTAGTGGATGTCCGGCATCAAAAAATACCGAAAAATGATGATTGTCGCACATATCAGAAAGCGGTACTTTTGCAGACTCTTTATGCCGGGAGAATAAGTGTAACTTCAGTTTGTGATGATTATATGAAAAAAATTCTTGCAAGCGTCATCCTGATCATCATCACATTATCCGCATCCGCACAGATGCGGACATTCTCTGGTGTTGTCCTGGACAAGAACACGGATCTTCCGGTCGAGTTCGCGACAATTCTTCTGAAAGGTACTGAGCAATGGGCCGTCGCCGATGAAAACGGAAAATTCACAATCAGGAACATTCAAGCTGGAAAGAATACCCTGGAAATCTCATGCCTGGGCTATGTCACCAAAACCTTTGACATCGTCATCTCTAAGGACATCGCAAATTTCAAGGTCATGCTTGACGCTGACAACCTTACACTTGAAAGTGTAGTCGTCACTTCCCAGGAAAACGAGAACAGCGCCACCACGAGCCGCATCATCGACAGGACCGCCCTCGACCATGTACAGATGGTAAATGTGGCGGATGTCGCAAGCCTGCTGCCGGGAGGTGCGACCACCAATCCTCTGCTGACTACGGAACAACGATTCTCCATCAGATCCGGAGGCACATCCGAGACAGGAAATGCGACATTCGGCACCGCGGTGGAAGTCGATGGGGTAAGGCTGTCCAGCAATGCAAGTTTCAGCAACTTTGCCACTGGGTCCGGCTTGAAAGGCTCTACGACCAATAACATTTCCTCCGCAAACATTGAATCCGTTGAAATCATCTCAGGAGTGGCATCCGTAGAATATGGAGACATGTCATCCGGAGTGGTCAAAGTCAACACCAAGAAAGGCATAACCCCATATACGATAACTTTCACCACGAATCCGAACACAAAGCAGGCGTCGGTGAGCAAAGGATTCTCCCTCGGCAAGAACCGTAAGGGCAACTCGAACGGCATTCTCAATGCCAGCGCAGAATACACCTACGCCGTTACGGACCAGCGTTCTCCGTATTCCTCATACAAGAGGCAGTCCCTGTCCCTTACATACAGCAATATCTTCGACAACGGTCTCCTTGCAGACATGCCGTTGAAATTCTCGGCAGGACTGACGGGCAACCTCGGGGGAAGGAATACCGAGGCGGACCCCGATTCATACAAGGGCACCTATACGAAAGACCGTGACAATGTCATAAGGGGCAACTTCTCGTTTGACTGGCTGCTCAGCAAGCCATGGATTACGAATTTGGAACTCAAAGGCTCCCTATCCTACAGCAACAACCAGAATGTCACCAACAGCAACTATTCATCGGCAGCCGGAACAGTCGCCCTGCACGGCAAGGAAGAAGGTTATTTCGTCGCCCAGCTTTATGAGACCGACCCGGATGCGGCGATAACCCTCATTCCGAGGGGCAACTGGTACAACACCATGTGCATCGACGACAGGCCGTTGAACTACAAGCTGTCGCTCAAGGCGAACTGGGCCCGGAACTTCGGATCAGTCAACAACAAGGTAAAGCTGGGCGTAGAATGGACCGGAGACGGGAACTTCGGAATAGGGGAATATTCCGAAGACATGTCCAATGCTCCGACATTCAGGGAATACAGATATTGCGATGTGCCTTTCATGAACAACCTTGCAGCATATCTTGAGGACAATGTCGTAATCCCGATGGGCAAGACCCGGCTCAATCTGATTGCCGGCCTGAGGCTTGACAACACATTCATCAAGGACTCAGAATACGGTGGCATATCGAGCCTTTCCCCGCGCATCAATGCCAAATATACGGTCCTCTCACCGAGGAACAGGAGGCAGAATGTAGTGAAAGAACTGTCATTCAGGGCCAGCTGGGGCATTTCAGTCAAGCAGCCTGCATATTCCATCCTGTATCCGACACCTTCATATCGGGACATCCCGACCTTCACGCCGACAGCATCTTCAGACGGCTCCGCCTATTACGCATATTACATAATGCCGAGAACCATCGTTTACAACCCTCAGCTGGTATGGCAGAAGAACCATCAGTCCGAGATCGGGATGGAGATGGACATCGACGGATTCAGGATATCCCTGTCAGCCTATTACAACAGGACGCTGGATTCCTATCGTCTCAGCACCGGATATGAGAGGTTCACATACAATTATACCAATGCCGAACATCTTGAGACCTCCTGCTCGATCGGAGCTGACGACAGGCTGTTCGAAGTTGACCGGAACACAGGTATAGTCACCGTCCATGACAAGACCGGGGCCCAGCCTTCACAGACTCTTCCATATACGCCGAAGAATTCTTTCAGCTCATATACATACGCAGACAATTCCACTTCACCAATCTCAAGATACGGTGTGGAATGGATTATAGATTTCAAGAAAATAAAGGCAATCAACACGACCATCAGGCTCGACGGCTCATTCTACGGGTACAAGGCCCTCGACACCCAGACACTGAGCTACTGCCCTTATACGCTCAATTCATACGACGGAAGTCCTTACAAATATGTCGGGTTCTATACGGGAGGACATGTAATCAGCAACGGAAAGGAAACGCGGAATCTGAACACCAACCTGACCATCACCACCCATTTTCCGAAAATCAGGATGATATTCTCCGTCAAGGTCGAGGCAGGACTTCTCAACTATTCCAGGACATTGAGTGAATATGCCGACGGACAGGCAAGGAGCTTCGTGATATCAGATAAGAATGACATCCTGTCCATCACGGATGAGAACATATATGACGGGGACAATTTCACGGTCTCCTTCCCTGACACCTACATCAGCTTCGACGACCCTGACAACCCACGGGATTATCTGTCGGACCTGAAATGGGCCAGGGAGAACGACAAGGAATTGTACAATGACCTGTCAAAACTGGCAGTAAGTTCCGGATATGTATATTATTTCGCAAAGAACTACATATCGCCTTATTTCTCGGCAAATATCAGCGTGACTAAGGAAATCGGAGATCTGGCATCCATATCTTTCTATGCCAACAATTTCTTCAACAACCGAGGTCAGGTATATTCCACGAGGACAGGCAATTGGATGTCCGTCAGCGGATATATCCCGTCGTTCTTCTATGGACTTACTTTGAGGCTTATATTTTGAGATTAAGATATTGTTTAACTTTAAATCCCCAACTGAAATGAAAAGATTGTTTTTAGCTATTGCCGCCATCGCAGTTTTGGCGGTATCCTGCGAAAAGACGCCGAAAATCACTACGGCGGACATCAAGATCGCACTTGAATTCGATGGAGCGGCATTTGCCACCCCTGGCATTACTGTTACCGTGAAGGACATGGCTTCAGGAACCTTGTATGAGGAAGCGACCGACGAGGCCGGAGAAGCAGCCTTCACTCTCACCGCAGGACTTTACGAGGCATCCACCCAGTACAAGACCTCTGCCGAAGGCATCATGTCCGTTTACAACGGAATCAATTCATCCATTGTCGTCGTTGCCGGCCAGGAAGAGACATTCAGCCTCGAACTTAAGAAATCCGAGACGAGCCAGTTAGTCATCAAGGAGTACTATTTCGGCGGATGTACGAGAGCTTCCGACAGCAAGACTTTTGCCACCGATGCCTATGTGATACTCTACAACAACTCGGATGTGGAAGCTGATGCAAGCGACATCTGCTTTGCATTCGTCAATCCGTTAAACTCAAATGCCACCAACAAATATCTGGTGGACGGCAAGCTTTCCTATGAGGATCTGGGATGGCTTCCTTCCGGATATGCCGTTTGGTGGTTCCAGACCACTGTCACGATTGAGCCTTGGTCACAGATCCTGGTTGCCATCAAGGGCGGTACGGACAACACCGTCACATATCCTGAGTCAGTTGACCTGAGCGGAGCGGACTATTACATGTATGACCCGGAGTCAGGATTCAATCTGGCTTCAAATTATCCTGCACCTCCAGCCTCCATGCCCGTTGACCACTACCTCAAGACATACTTGTATGGAATGGGTACGGCATGGCCTATGAGCCAGCTGTCTCCTGCATTCTATATTTTCAGGATGAATGGTGCCGAAGCTTTTGCAAAGAACACCGACAACTACGATTATACAGAGAATGCCAAGCTTCCATGTCTGAAAGTTCCTGTATCTTCAGTAGTTGACGGCATTGAAGTGTTCAATGCCACGACATCTGCAAACAACAACAAACGTCTCCTTCCTTCAATCGATGCCGGATATCTGAATTTCATCAACAAAATGGGATACACAGCATACCGTAATGTTGACAAGGAGGCTACCGAGGCCCTTCCTGAGAATGAGGGCAAGATTGTATATGGCTATGCCGGCGGTACCGAGGATGTGGAAGGTTCAACAGACCCATCTACCATTGACGCCGAGGCCTCAATCGCAAATGGAGCACATATTGTATATAAGGACACCAACAATTCAACAGTGGACTTCCACCAAAGGAAAGTTGCTTCTATCAAGAAATAATTTTTAAAAGTGACAGCATGAAAACCGGCAAAGCTGCTGCAATAGTGATTGCCTTGTCAATCTGTTCAGGTCTCGGCGCTCAACCGCGCCGTGACCTTCAGGATTTCGAATACATCAGAGAAAGCAACCCTTGGCTGCATTTCTCGAACGCATCCGGTCTTGTCAGCCTTCAGACGGACAGGGTGGCAACAGCCGGCATCAGCTATGAGAACACCATCGGAGGACTGATGGGTATCAACGATTCGGACGAATGTCACGACGCCGGTGTCTCGACCGAGGCCTTCCTCAAGGTTTCCGAAAGGATGGCCGTACACGGACTGCTGTCATACGATTACTTCTATGGGAAGAATATGGGGGGATCCGTCTTCTGGCTCCCCTCATACAATCCCATCGACCTCATAGAGTTCTCGGAAACGACCACCGGAACCAAGATCCTGGAACAATATCATCTTTTCGGAGCTCTTGCCTATCTCATTTCCGACCATTGGTCCGTCAGCGCAGCGATAGACTATACCGCAGGAGACTATGCAAAGAGGAAAGACCCAAGATACAAGAACACCCTCCTGGACATGGAGGTAAGCGCCGGATGCAGATGGGCCCCTTCCGAAGCTTTTTCCATGGGATTCAATTTCCTGTATGTCAGACGAATGGAAACCCTGTCAGGCAAGGTTTTCGGAGAAACTGGTGTAAACTATTTCACCTTCGTGGATTACGGAGGGTTCTTCGGCTCCAAGGAAATATTCAGCGGAGATTATGGATATATGCCTGCCGAGTCCGCGACAAGACCGATGCTCAACAATATTTTCGGCGGGGCGCTTCAGTTCGAGACAGGACACAAGGTCAAGACATATCACGAACTGAAATACCTGCACAGGGCCGGATTCTACGGAAACCGGGCAAGTACGGACATCGTGTACTGTGAATTTGCAGGGAATACCGCAAGCTACGACGGCAGCATAGTCCTGGACAAAGCCGGCAGCAAGCACAAGATAGGAGTCTCAGTCACCTATGAAGGGTTGGACAACAATGAGAACATCTACCGGAAAACCACAAATCCAGGGGAAAACACGATAACTGAATACCTTGGAAGCAAGGAAGTGCTTGCCAGGACGGACATTTCCGCAAAAGTGGAATATGACGGATGGAGCGGAATAAAGGACTACAGACCGGAATGGAAATACGGCATCGGACTCTCGTTTGACCGGAGGTCACAGACAGCCACCATCTATCCGTTCTACAGAATCAGCAATATAATGGAAATGTCCCTCAACCTTCACGGTTCTAAGGATTTTTCCGTAAAAAAGAACATTTTCACACCGGGAATTGCAATCAGCGCAACAGCCGGAGCCGGCAATCCACAAAATGACGGACAGCTTGCGTCATCCTCATCCGGTTCTCCGGCATCAGCCGACGGATATCTCAACAGAGACTTTGAATATCGCACCATACCCCGTACATCAGCATCTGTTTCTTTCAGATATAGCCGTCTGATAAACAATAAATTCTCAATATGGATGGAAGTGTCGGACACTTACATCCATTCATTGCGTCAGGTGGAATACCTGGCCCAGAATTACAGGAACATATTCAACGCCCGCATAGGCTTTTCTTTCTGATACCGCCATGAAACAAATTTCAATATTCATATCATTCTGTCTTCTGCCCGTCATATCAACATACGGACAGAGTCCGGATTCACAGTCAAGCATGACCATCCCGCATGACAGCGAGACAATCATCGGAAAGCTTGACAACGGCATGACATATTACATCCGGCACAATGAAAAGCCGAAAGGATGCGCCGACTTCTATATCGTGCATAATGTAGGAGCATTGCAGGAAGAAGACAACCAGAACGGGCTTGCGCATTTCCTTGAACACATGGCCTTCAACGGCACAAAACATTACCCGGACAAAGAACTCTTCGGTTTCCTGTCCAAGGAAGGTGTCAGATTCGGTGCCAACATCAATGCATATACGACAAAAAATGAAACCGTTTACAATCTGTCATCCATTCCTCTTGTGAGGGAGTCTTTCATTGACTCTGTCCTTTTGGTACTTCATGATTGGTCCACGGACATTTCCTGTGAGATGGAAGCCCTTGATGCAGAAAGAGGTGTAATCAGCGAAGAATGGAGACGTCGTGACGACTCCCGGACAAGGATGGCCTTGAAGCAGAATGCGCTGATATACAAAGGCAGCAAGCATGCAGAGAGAACTGTGATCGGAACTTTGGAAGTTATAAACGGATTCAAGAGGGAGGAGATTCTTGACTTTTACAACACCTGGTACCGCCCAGACCTCCAGGCCGTCGTCATAGTCGGAGATTTCGATCCTAAAGCAATGGAAAAGAAGGTCAGAGCTTGCTTTTCAGACATTCCGGCAAGGGAGAATCCTAAAGAAAAAGAAATTTACACGGTACCTGTACTTGAAGAGCCGCTCATGGAGAACATGACTGACGGTCAGATAAAGTACCAGACCTTGAAAGTCATTCACAAACAGGAGTTTCCGTCACGACAGGAGCGCTCGACATATGGTTTTGTAAAGGATGCGCTCATACGTGAAATCCTGACCAATGCCATGGAAATGAGGCTTAGGGAGGCTGTAAAATCCAGGGATTGTCCGGCAAAGTCAGCCGTCTTGGTGACAAATCAATACAGCTCGGAATTCTACATTACGCTTTTCACCATATCCCCAAAGAAAGATGATGACCTCGAATCCCTTCTGGTTTTCTATCTGGAACAGATGAACAGCCTGAAAGCTTATGGATTGTCGGACGAAGAGGTGGAGACTGCCATATTCCATTCTGTCTCAAGACTCAAGCTTGACAAGGAGTATTCCGACAAGGATGTCGAGGACAAGGATATTGTCAATGTCTGCAAGGAGCATTTCCTGAGAGGATATCCTTGCATACTTCCGTCTCAGATGAAAAGGATACAGAAAAGCATGATTGAAGAAATCACACCGGAAGATGTTAATGGATACATCTCCAAAATGTTCTCTGACAGTGAGATAATATATGCTTACAGCTGCAATGAAAGCAAAAAGGACATTTTGCCTGACAAGGAGAGAATGAAAAGAATCATTGCAGAGACGGACAGCAGGATTCCGGAAAAGAGATTCCTGAAATTCGACAGGATTTCTCTTGATGTGGATGTCCCGGAAGGAAGGATTATCAGAATCGTTCCCGTAAAAGGGACCACAAGCGAAAAGTGGGTGCTTGACAACGGAGCTGAAGTATATTGGACTCCTTCTGATGAGGTATTCTCTCCAACTCATTTTTCTGCAACATATTATTTTGATACAGGATATGCCGCTTTCGACCAGGAAAAGATTGGCGCATCAAAAGCAGCCTTGAGTTATTTGGGAAGATATATGGGATTCAGGGGTACGGATCGTCCGCACCTGCACAGTATGCCGGCATGCTCCGGTGTGGATCTGATCACATATTTCAGAAAAGATAAGGCATTCATTTCTGCCCTGTCAAACAGGAAAAATGCTGAAAAAACCTTGAAGATGGCTTATCTGCAGCTTATGGAGCCGTATATGGGAGAGGAAGTGATGCTCGAGCAATTCATTGCCAACAGTCTGTCAACCCTCGGCAAGACTCCAACAAGTCAGCAACTTTTCAAGAATAAAGTCCGTGATATCCGTTTCGGAGGGCATCCATGGGCGACGGAAGCCGATTCAAGCGATGTTCAGGAACTCAGCCAGGAATTTCTGAAAGATGTTTTCAAAAGGAGCTTCTCCGGGACTGACCGAATGAGGGTATATATATGCAGCGATCTGGATAAAGAATTCATCAAGGAACTGGTCTGCAAATATATAGCCTCAATCAAGCACGAAGAAAACAGGGAAATTGCCAAAGTGAAGCCAATATCTCCTTGCTATAAAGGCAAAATAGTACTGGATGAAGATTATCCGATAGAATCTGCACCGAAAAGCATTGTCGAATATAATTTCAGGGGCAAGACAAAACTCGACAAGAAGAGTATTTTATGTTTTGAAATCCTTGACTATATTATGTCCGCCCGTTATGTCAACCAGATCAGAGAGGCCCGTGGAGGGACATACAGCGTTCGCTTCAATACTGAACTGAGAACAGAGAACGGAGGATCGTTCGAGTCAACGGTATTTTTCCAGACAAGACCGGAAATGAAGGATATTCTCATCGGAGATGTCGAAGATGAACTTGCAAGTCTCTCTACTGACGGTCCATCCCCGGAAGAAATGGATGCTGCCGTGAAATATCTCACCAAATATCACCGCGAACTCGAAGAAAAGGAAAAAAATTCCGTTTCATCCAAGAGCATGAAACTTATGGAGAAAATCGAATACGGGATTGACGGATATTTCGACTATGCATGGGAAATCAGCCGCATAAGCAGCAAGGATATACAAAAACTTGCAGGAAAAGTCATGAAATCCGATGTTTTCTGCAATATTTACAACGAAAAAGAATAACTTGCAGGATAATACAAAACGCATAAATCATGTCCAGAAAGAACATCATCAGGCACAACTGGCCTAAGTATCTGCTCCAGTGGGGAGTACTTGCAGCACTTATAGTCCTGCTGTCAGGGCTGGTAAAATGTGCCGAGCCTGTGGACCCGGAGAAATATTGTCCGTTCGGAGGACTTCAGGCATTGTCAACATACCTTGCCAACAACAGCCTTCCATGCTCCATGTCTTCGCTTCAGGTGATGATGGGCATCGTGCTTGCCGCTGCCATCATCCTGTTCAGTAAGCTGTTTTGCGGCTATGTCTGCCCTGTGGGTACGGTGCAGGACCTGCTTGGAAAGGCAAGGGGGGCAATGCACATAAAAGGGCTGAAGATACGCAACGGAAGCATAGCCGACAAGATTCTCCGCATCTTCAAATACGCCCTTCTGTTCTGGATTTTCTACAACACGGTAGGAGCAAGCGAGCTCTTCTGCAAGAACCTCGACCCTTACTATGCCGTGGCTACGGGATTCAAGGGAGAAATCACCCTCTGGATGTCAATCACGGCACTCGTCCTCGTAGTCCTTGGCAGCTTCTTCGTGGATATGTTCTGGTGCAAATATCTGTGCCCTCTCGGAGCCATCTCCAACTCCCTGAAGTTCTGGTTGTGGATCGGGGTGCTTTTCGGAGCATATTATGTGGCGGACGTGCTCGGTGCCGGGATACCTTGGGCTGTCCTGCTCGGAGGATTCTGCCTTTTAGGCTATCTTCTTGAAATCTTCCACGCGAAACCGAAGCTCCAGCTCATGCACATAATGAAGGATGAGCATCTGTGCAACCGATGCGGTCTCTGCATCAAGCAATGTCCTTATCATATAGACATCAAGTCATTCAACAACGGCAGGATAAACTCCGTTGACTGCACCCTCTGCGGAGACTGTGTGGCTTCATGCTCAAGCGGAGCACTGAAAATGGGAGTGTCGCACCGCGTCAAAGGAAAGGGATGGAGCATAGTCCCGGCCCTGCTTACAATAGGTTTGGTGGCATTCGGCATCTGGGCGGGAGGACGCTTCGAGCTTCCTACAATCGACATGAAATGGGGGCTTGAAACCGTTGAAGAGGACGGTACCGTAAGGCAGATTGTGGACAAGAGCTCATTGGAAACTGTCAGGATGGACGGCCTCCGCTCAGTCAAATGCTACGGCAGCTCGATGGCATTCAAGGCAAGGCTTGAGAAGATTCCGGGAATATACGGGGTGAGGACATTCGTCAAGAAGCATGAGGCCGAGATTCTGTACGACCCGGCAGTCACCGATCCTGAAAAAATCAGGGAAGCCATCTATGTGCCGTCGAAATTCCGTGTGCAGACTCCTGACCCGTCACAGACTTCATCTGTCAAAATCCTGACAATCAGGACGGAGAAGATGTACGACAAGATGGACATAAATTATCTCGGACTCCAGATGAGGCTCACCGGCAGGAAGATATACGGACTTGAGACCGAGTTCGCCTGTCCTCTTGTCGTGAGGGTATATGTCGATCCGTCGGAGGAGTTCGACAGCGCATGGTTCAAGGACATAGTGGAGATGAAGACATTGGAGATGCCGGTGCATGGAGGCGGGACCAAGACCACCGAGGTTGATTATGAATTCGTGAGGATGGAGCCTGAAGTCGGGGAGATGCCTGTAGAGGAGTTCATAAGGCGGATGTTCTCTCCGTTCAAGGCAGAGTTCAAGAGCAGGGTGGAGGAAAATGCCGGCAAGGCACAGTACATCTATGAAATTGCCGACCCGAACTACGAGAAGCCTATAATCCTGCGCAACATGCCGTTCCTGAGCAACCATCTGTCAAAACACGAAGGCATCATAGGCGTGTATCTCAACCTCAACGACAGCCTCCAGCCAGCCATACAGGTCAGGTTCGCGGAACCTATGACCGCAGACAAGGTATGGGAGCTGATGACAATGGACACCTGGACCATCACATATTCGAAGGATGACGTGAGGGAGTCTCCTGCGAAGCTTTCATTCAAGACTACCGGAACATGCCTGATGTACAATCCTGACAAATAGATGTCTCGACTTCGCTCGACATGACATCTGTCATTTCGACCGAGCATTATTTTGTCATTTCGACCGAGCATTATTTTGTCATTTCGACCGAGCAAAGCGAGTGGAGAAATCTGAAAATGAAAAGAGTAACAATAATACTGATAGCAATCCTTTCCTGCCTGAACCTGAGCGCCGACGAAGGAATGTGGATAATCCACGCCATAGACTCGGCGCTTGAGAAAAAGATGCAGGAACGCGGACTCACCCTCAACGCCAGGGACATCTATGACGCAGAAGCCGAAGGTGCCACCATATCCGATGCGGTCGTATCCCTGGACTTCGGCTGCACGGGGAGCATCATATCCGACAACGGACTCGTGATAACCAACCACCATTGCGCCTACAGCGATGTCCACGCCCTGAGCACTCCTGAGCACAATTACCTTGAAGAAGGATTCTGGGCCATGAAATCCGAAGAGGAAATCCATATCCCGCACAAAAGCATATACATCCTGAAGAAAGTCATCGATGTGACGGACGAGGTGGCTTCCCTTTCTGAAGATCTCAATGCCAAAGGAAAACCTTTCGGCCTGCGCAAGCTGAGTTTCATCCTTGAGAAGAAATATTCCGAAGCATCAGGCCTGAAAGCCTCATTGTCATCATATTGGGCTGGTTCAAAATATTATATGGCCCTTTATCAGGTATATGACGACATACGCCTGGTTGCCGCCCCTCCGGTTTCAATGGCAGCCTTCGGAGGCGACATAGACAACTGGGAATGGCCGCAGCACAAATGCGACTTCGCGATGTACAGAATCTATACGGCTCCGGACGGCTCCCCTGCCGGATATTCGCCCGACAACATCCAGATGAAACCGGCAAGACGGCTCCAGATATCCCTTGAAGGCTACAAGCCCGGGGATTTCACTATGGTGATTGGATATCCGGGACGCACGAACAGGTATTGTCCTGGTGCTGAAATCGAATTCAAGGAAAAGGTGACACTCCCCATTTCCACGACCTTACGCCGGGAACAGATGGAGATAATCAACCGTTGGATGAACGAAGACCCTGATATAAGGCTCAAATATTCAGACTATTACTTCTCCCTGAGCAACTTCCAGGAACTTGGCGAGGGAGAAGCCCTCTGCTTCCGGAGATTCGATGTCGCAGGGCATAAAAGGCAGCAGGACAAGGAAGTTGAAGAATGGGCACGCTCCAAAGGTATGAAAAGATGGGCCACGGTTGCGGACCAACTTTCGGACAAATATGCCGGGCTGGAATCCCTGGAGACCAGCAGGACATACTACCGGGAGACTTTCGTAAGGGGCACACGCATCGGTCTGATTCTGCGACGCGCCTTCAATTCCCACGACGAGAAAGGCCTGGCCCCGTATATATTGAAGGATTACGACGAAATTGATCTCCGAGTTGAGAAGGACCTTACGGTCTATTCTATAATCAGATATATGGAGAATGTCGATTCTTGTTTCTTCTCGGACATCCAAAAGGCCGTTATGAAACAATACCGTCTTGGGAATGGAGGATATGATTTCAGGAAAATGGCCGAGGATTTGTGGGAAAGCAGTCTCTTCACGTCAGAAGAAGGCATTGCAAGGCTGATGGCCAACGATGTTACTCATGAAGAAATTGTGAATGATCCTCTTTGCGCATTCATGATGAGCGTAAGAATCACTGACTTCAATTCCCGTGAAAGCGAGATAGAGGGCAAGGATGACATCAGGAGCCTGTCGAGGGAATATACAAAAGCCTTGTACAGGATGCGAGAGGACAAGGGGGAGGCACAATATCCCGACGCCAATTCCACAATGAGGATTTCATACGGCACGGTATGCACCATAGAGCCGAAGGATGGGGTGATATGCGGATGGAGCACCACACCGGCAGGCATATTGGAGAAATATGACCCGGATTCATACGAATTTTCACTTTCAGACCGGCAGCTGCAACTGTACAAGGAAGCAGACTGGGGAAAATGGGGATTCACTGCTGCAGGAGGTGAACGTGGGATGTATGTGGATTTCCTGACCGACAACGACATAACCGGAGGCAATTCCGGAAGCCCCGTACTCGACTCCAAGGGCAGGCTCATAGGTCTGGCCTTCGACGGCAACAAGGAATCCCTCGCCTCGGATGCCGCCTACATCCCGCAATATAACAGGTGCGTATGCGTTGATATCCGCTTTATTCTCTGGACTTTGGACAGATATGCCGGGATGAGCCGCATCCTGGAGGAAATAGGATTGTAATCAAACTTGATCCATGAAAAGAATTATTCTCGTTTCCATACTGGTTCTAACCTCTTTGGTATGCCCCGCCAAAAGCACCGGTGCAATCTATCTGAGCCGGTTTGCACCGAAATATTTCGGACCGAATGCATTCCCCATTCCGGATATGCTGGATGGCAGGACCTCTTCCACTCTCAAGGCAGAGCTGTATGCAGACAGCTATTTCGGGACAATGGCAGGGAAAAATATCGCCGACGACTATACCTCAAACCTTTTTGTAAGGGTTTCCGTCCCTCTTTTCACCCCGAGAGTCAATCTTTCAATCTGGGGCAATCTCCTGGAGTATTTCAGCAGCGGACCTGAAATAAACGCTTTCAGAGGCATCTCCGAGGAAGGGACGATACAGAAAACCTTCGGACTGGGCGATATATACATATCCACCGACATCCAGGTCCTGAAACAGGAAAGGATGTGGGTGGACTGTACATTGAGGGCTGCGTTGAAAACAGCCTCCGGTGACTTGTATCAATATTCCAGATATTACGACTGCCCCGGTTATTTTTTCGACGGTTCCTTCGGCAGGGATTTCCGCCTGTCGGAGAAAGCCGTGCTGAGAACTTCCGTAAGCGGCGGTTTCCTCTGCTGGCAGCTCGACAACTGGAGGCAGAACGATGCCTTCATGTATGGTGTACAGCTGTCAATGACTGCCGGAAGATTTTTCATCAGCGAGACATGGGGAGGATATATCGGGTGGAGAGACCACGGCGACAGCCCTATGAGCATAAAGACAAGACTGTCATGGTCATTTGGAGCTTTCTTCCTCAATCTCGAACATCAGTACGGATTCCGGGACTGGCCGTTCCATCAGGTCCGTTTCGGTGTAGGATACAACTTCAACATACTGAAACGGTCATAGGTTGCGGACGACTATCTGACCGTCTTTCACATCTACCATTATCGTGGAATCCCTCTGAACCGTGCCGTCCAGGATGGATTTTGCAAGAAGATTTATCAATTCCTTCTGCATAAGCCTCTTGATAGGACGGGCGCCGTATGCCGGTTCATATCCTTTCGTACTCATGTAATCCTCGAAATCCTTGGTGAAATCTATGGTGACGCCATTCTCTGACAGCTTGGACCTGAGGTCTTCCATCTGCATCCTCAGGATGTCCCTGATATCGCTCTGGCTCAGAGGCTCGAACATGATGACCTCGTCTATCCTGTTGAGGAATTCAGGGCGCACCGTCCTCTTGAGGACGTCGAGCACCTCGTTCCTGCAGTCGCGCAACTGCTCCATCCTGCCTTCTCCATCGGCAGGCAGCTTCTCCATATAACCCTGGATTATATCCGCCCCGACATTTGAGGTCATGATGAGTATGGTGTTCTTGAAATCGACAGTCCTTCCCTTGTTGTCGGTAAGACGACCATCGTCGAGCACCTGGAGAAGGATGTTGAACACATCGGGATGCGCCTTCTCGATCTCGTCGAGAAGTATGACGGAATAAGGCTTCCTCCTTACTGCCTCGGTAAGCTGTCCACCCTCGTCATATCCCACATATCCCGGAGGCGCCCCGACGAGACGGCTCACTGAGTGGCGCTCCTGGTACTCGCTCATGTCGATTCTCGTCATCATGTTCTCGTCATTGAACAGGAACTCCGCGAGAGCCTTTGCAAGCTCGGTCTTTCCCACACCGGTAGTACCCATGAACAGGAACGAACCGATAGGCCTCTTCTCATTCTGGAGACCTGCCCTCGAACGCCTTACGGCATCCGAAACGGCCTCTATGGCCTGATTCTGGCCGACCACCCTCCTGTGAAGGGCATTCTCCATCCTCAGGAGCTTCTCCTTCTCGCTCTCCAGCATCCTCTTCACCGGTATGCCGGTCCATTTGGCAACGACCTCCGCGATGTCCTCCGGAGTGACCGCCTCCGTGATGATTGGGTCCTTGATCGATGCCTGATGAGCCTGAAGTTCCTCTATGCGCTTCTGGGCCTCAGCCATCTTGCCGTAACGGATTTCCGCCACGCGTCCATAGTCCCCGCTTCTTTCGGCATTGTGGGCCTCAATCTTATAGTCCTCTATCTGCTGACGGGCCTTCTGGAGCCCTGCAAGGATTTCCTTCTCCTCGTTCCAGCGCTTGCGAAGCCCATCCCTCTCCTCGTTGAGAGCCTTCAGTTCCTCCTTTATCTTGTCCATCTTGAGCGAGACACCTTCGCGCTTGATGGCCTCCCTCTCGATTTCGAGCTGGCGGATTCTGCTGTCAAGCTCCGCGATAGGCTCAGGGACGGAGTTCATCTCAAGACGGAGTTTCGAAGCGGCCTCGTCCACAAGGTCGATAGCCTTGTCCGGAAGGAACCTGTTCGTGATGTACCTGTGTGAAAGCTCCACTGCGGCGATCAGGGCGTCATCCTCGATACGAACCTTGTGGTGGTTCTCATAACGCTCCTTCAATCCCCTGAGGATCGAGATGGAGGCGGCTGGCGAAGGCTCATCCACCATCACCATCTGGAAACGCCTTTCAAGGGCCTTGTCCGTCTCGAAATATTTCTGGTATTCATCGAGGGTGGTGGAACCGATTGTCCTGAGTTCACCCCTTGCAAGGGCAGGCTTCAGGATGTTGGAGGCATCCATCGCCCCGGAAGTACGGCCTGCACCGACGAGGGTGTGGATTTCATCTATGAACAATATCACCTCTCCGTCGCTGTCCACGACCTCCTTCACGACTCCTTTAAGCCTTTCCTCGAATTCTCCCTGATATTTGGCTCCGGCGATAAGGGCACCGAGGTCCAACGAATATATCTTGCGACTCTTAAGGTTCTCGGGCACGTCACCGTCCACGATCTTCTGCGCGATTCCTTCTGAAATCGCTGTCTTTCCGACACCCGGCTCTCCAACGAGAATCGGGTTGTTCTTCGTCCTCCTGCTGAGGATCTGCAGCACACGCCTTATCTCCTCATCCCTGCCGATGACCGGGTCGAGCTTGCCCTGTGAGGCCCGCTCGTTGAGGTTCACAGCGAATCTGCTGAGGTTTTCAAATTTGTTTTCTGCCATATCCATAATCTCCTTTTCTTTTCAATCATCTCCGGAGACGGCGGCAGTACAAACTGTTATAGCCGTCTGCTCCGAAGAACAAACGGCTATAAGTCAAATTGTATTCCAATGTTCCCTTACTGACAAATTGTCAGCGGAAAAATTACTCGGCTGGAGTCTCGGCAGGGTTCTCTGCTGAAGGGATTGCTGACGGGAACTCAGGAGCCGGAGCTTCAATCTCCATCTTCTCGGTATAGTCGATTTCGCGGGATCCGGTGTTCGTCGTGAAAGTAGTGACGATGGATACCACAAAGATGAACACTACGAGTCCCCAGGTGATCTTCTCCAGGATGTCTGCCGTCTGACGGACACCGAAAGTCTGGTTGCCGGCAGCGAAATTGCTTGCGAGTCCGCCGCCCTTGCCGTTCTGGAGAAGTACAATCAATGTAACCAGCACACTTGCCAGAAGGACAAGCACAGTCAGGATTGTAAAGAGTACATTCATATTATAAACTGTTTATTTTTTCCAATTTTTCAATAAGGGCTGCAAAGTAAGCATTTTTTTCCGGATATGCCAAAATTAGTTTTGAATAAATGCGTTTTGCGTGGTCATAATAGCCCTGCTCAGCATAGATGGAGGCCAAAGTTTCGGTATAAATGTCGAAATCAGGTTCGGCAGGCTCCGCACCGGACTTTTCCTGCCGTGCCTTCGCTGCATATCGGGAGAACACATTGTCATCCGACTTCCTCACGCGGTCATAGTCCTCCTGGCTGAAGAAGTCTCCCCCTACGACATGGACCCTTCTCTCCTGCCCTGCGCCCTCCGACCGGGATTCCGCGACGTCGGCCTGGGATGAAGACGGCTCCGCTATATATGTCTTGAGAAGCTCTTCCACATCGGCATCCGCCCAATCATCCCTGTGGGATGAACGCATCATCTGATATAGCTTCCCCCTGTCACCGACATACATCGCCGCGTCCGCGAACTGAGACTGCCCGAAGTCCTGCCCACCCATGGCCACCATGCGCCTGCACAGTTCCTTGCGGGCACCACCGAACCAAGGGTAGAGGTTCACCACACCCATCAGCTCGTCAAGGTTGAGCTTCCTTATGTCTATGAAATTGTCCATATCACCAGTTGGCAACCGTAGCGTTGAATATATCCTCACAGAGTTTCTCCACGATTTCATCGCAAAGCTGGGACTCCATTGAATCGAGGCTGAGGGAGGCATCGAAATCCGCATACCCGGAAAATGACTTGTCAGCGAAATCGTCTTCAGGATATTTCCTGTTGGTGAAACTTATCTTGACCGTCACGGTAAGACGGTTCTGGGCAGCCGATTCGTTGGCGGTCACCGCAGTCGCCTTGATGTCATATCCTGTCACAGCCCCCTCGATCTCTATGTCTCCGTCCATATCGACCTGCTCGAGCTTGGTGAGCTTCGTGAACTTGTCCCTCAGCGCCTCGGTGAGCTGGTTGCTCAATGACGGGTTCACCTTGAGGGCCTTGTATTCGAAATAATTGATTGTCACGGTCTTGACATCAGGCTGGATTGATGTGCCCGTAAACGAATATATCCCGCACGACTGTACGAGAAGTGCGGCAAGGCACAATGACGCCACCGCCACGCAGATTGAAACTATCCTTTTCATTTCTCAGGCATCTGTTTGATTTTACGGTAGAGGGTCCTTTCGGAAATCCCAAGTTCGGCTGCAGCAGCCTTCCTGTTGCCGTCGTGCTTGCGGAGCACCCTCTCTATCAGTTCCATGTTGGCGTTCCTGATGGACATGTCCTCCGGCTCCACCGAATCAAGGTCCTGCTCCTCCGGGTCTTCATCCATTACGGAAGGCCTCTCCCACTGCGTCTGGTTGCGGACAGGCACCTGTGCATCAATCAGGGCCGGAGCCTGGAGCGCAGGGGACTGCCCTACGGACAGACCAGCCTTCGAAATCACTTCCTTGAGATAATCGACATCCTGCCTGAGCTGGATTATGGTCCTGATGATTGCCTCCCTTTCGCCTGGATTGTCCTCCTGCCATCCGTTGGTCTTCGCTGGAAGGAGATTCGGCTCGTCCTTCGGGATGTATTCTGACAAAATGTCCGCATCAATCATGCATTTGTCGGAACTTGAAGGATGTCTGGCAGCTTCGAGGGCGGTGACCGTCTCGGCGATATTCTTCAACTGGCGGATGTTTCCCGGCCAGCGATATTTCCGGAGCAGAATCGAGGCATCCTCGGTAAGGGTTACGCGTCCCATCCCGTATCTTGCCGAGAAATCCGATGAGAACTTGCGGAAAAGCAGGTTGATGTCGCCGGCCCTCTCACGAAGTGACGGCATCGATATGGATACTGCGTTGAGCCTGTAATAGAGGTCCTCCCTGAATTTGCCCCTGGAAACGGCATGGAGCAGGTTCACATTCGTGGCTGCTACCAGCCTGACATCGGTCTTCAGAACCTTTGACGAGCCGACACGGATGAATTCTCCAGACTGGAGCACCCTGAGAAGCTTCGCCTGTGAAGCAAGCGGCAATTCACCTATTTCATCAAGGAAAAGCGTACCTCCGTCAGCCTCCTCGAAATATCCGCGACGCATCTCGTTGGCGCCTGTGAACGAGCCTTTCTCATGGCCGAAAAGCTCCGAATCTATGGTACCTTCAGGTATGGCTCCGCAGTTGATGGCGAAATACTTCCCGTTCTTCCTGCGGCTATGCTGATGTATGATTCTCGGTATGTTCTCCTTGCCCACACCGCTTTCTCCCGTCACGAGGACCGTGATGTCGGTAGGGGCGACGGCGACGGCGACCTCCAGCGCCCTGTTAAGTGCCGGGTCGTTACCGATTATGTCGTACTTATTCTTTAATGTCTGTAATTCCTGATTCGTCATAGCGGTACAAAGTTAAGAAAAGGCATTGAAAATTGTACAACCGAAATGAAAAATATAAAAATATGATTATATTTGCACGGAATATGCATTTATCTGTTAAGATATAGTATGACAAACCATTTAAATAAAATTACAACAATGAAAAAAGGTATTAAAATCTTTTCTGCCGCCGTTCTCGGTCTTGCCGCAGTTGCCTGCAGCTCCCCTGAGAAAATGGCAGAGATGGCAGAGAGCGTTACTGTAAAATGTGACCCTGCCGTACTCGAGGTCGTTGCCGGTGAAATCAATGCTACAGTATCCGTGACTTACCCTGCAGATTACTTCCATCCGAAGGCCATCCTCGAAGTCACCCCTGTCATCGTCTATGAGGGCGGTGAGGCTAAAATGGAGCCTTTCATGTTCCAGGGCGAGAAAGTCCAGGACAACTACCAGGTCATCCCTGCCGCCGGTGCCACCATCACCAAGAAGGTAAGCTTCAAATATGTCCCTGGCATGGAGAGCTGCTACCTCGAATTACGTGGCGTGGCTTCCTACAAGACAAAGACCATCGACATCCCTTCAAAGAAGGTTGCTGACGGTGCCAACACCACCTATATGCTCGTTTGCAAGGATGGCAAGCTTGATCTCAAGGCTGACAACTATCAGGAGATCATCAACCAGACTGCCGAGGGCCAGATTCTTTACACCATCAACAACGCAACCGTAAGGAACAGCGAGCTCAGGTCAAAGTCTATCAAGGACTTCCAGGCTGCCCTCGATGAAATCAAGGCCAACGAGCGCAAGAGCCTCGTAAGCACTGATGTAGTTGCATACGCTTCTCCGGACGGAGCCGAGGACCTCAACAACAAGCTCTCAGGCAACCGTTCAAAATCTGCAGAGAAGGCATTCGGAACCGTAACCAAGAAACACCCTGCTGACGCTCCTGTCAACGTAACGAGCGTAGGTGAGGACTGGGAAGGCTTCCAGGAGCTCGTAGCAGCTTCCAACCTTGAAGACAAGGATCTCATCATCCGCGTTCTCTCAATGTACAGCGACCCAGCTGTCCGCGAGAAGGAAATCAAGAACATGTCTGCAGTTTACAAGACACTTGCCAAGGAAGTTCTTCCTGCACTGCGTCGCGCAAGGTTCATCGCAAACGTTGAGTACAAGAACTTCACGAGCGAGGAACTTCTCAAGCTCATCGACGAGAACATCGACATCCTCGACGAGACTGCACTTCTCCGTGCTGCTACCCTCGTAAAGGACAACGACCAGAAAGTTGCCATCTACAAGAAGGCTGTCGAGAAATACAACAGCGAAAACGGCCAGTACAACCTCGCTGTCACTTATCTCAAGATGGACAAGGTTTCAGAGGCTAAGGCTGCCCTCAACAAATGCGCAAAGGATGCTGACTGGAACAACGCACAGGGCGTCATCGCTCTCCGCGCCGGTAACCTCGACGAGGCTGCGAAGTATTTCAAGGCTGCTGGCAACGAGACTTCAAAGGAGAACCTCGCAGTGGTAGATGTACTCAACGGCAAATATGCTGACGCTGCTGCCAAGCTCAGCGGCAAGAAAGGCTTCAACGCTGCTCTCGTAGCTCTGCTCAACGGCAATACGGCTCCTGCCGCAGCTCTTACCTGCGACTGCCCTAACGCTGCTTATCTCCGCGCCGTGGCTGCTGCCCGCAAAGGCGATGCTGCTGCTGTGAAGAGCAACCTTGAGAAAGCAAGCAAATGCGAGAAACTTGCTGCAAGGGCTGCCAAGGACATCGAGTTCGCACAGTACAGATAATATTGGCCTGCGCCAATCAAATAAGAGGGTGACTCACATGAGTCACCCTCTCTTTTTGTATTCGGTTAATCCTGGAATGAGACTGAGCCGTTTCAGCCAGTTCAATCCTGCCTTACGCCGAACAGGCCGGTCTCGGCAGACGTGAATGAAATGAGGTCTGACGGGGCAATCTCTATCTGGAGGCCACGGACTCCGGCGCTTATGAAGATTGTATCATGTTCCAGAGCTGTGGAATTGATGAATGTAGGGAATTTCTTCTTCATTCCTATCGGAGAACAGCCTCCCCTTATATAGCCTGTGACGGACAGGAGGTCCTTCATCGGAATCATCTCTACCTTCTTGTTGCCCGATGCCTTGGCAAGCGCCTTCAGGTCTATCTCCGTATCCCCCGGGACGACGCAGACAATATGGCCCGTCCTGTCCCCGTGAAGTACAAGCGTCTTGAACACCCTTTCTATCGGTTCTGAGAGGCTTTCCGCAACATGTGCAGCCGCCAGGTCGTTTTCATCCACTTCGTACGGCACGAGGGCGTATCTGATCCCTGCCCTGTCCAGAAGTCTTGCGGCGTTGGTCTTTTCTGTTCCTTTCCTTGCCATGATTATTTCTTGAATATGACTTTTTCGCCCATCACGAAATTGAGCAGGCCCGATATCACCCTCGCTATGATGTTGCAGATGAATGCAGTCCATCCGAAACATCTCTCAAGCAGCAGGAGCAGGCCCATCTTTATAAGAAATACCCCTACGCATGACACATTGTAGCCGGCAAGCCGCTTGAAATATGCAGAGGCATTGTGTTCCTCTATCCTGTCATACCATATAAGGTAATAATTTGCCGTGAATCCCACCACCACCGAGGCTTCGAATGATATCACCGGTGCCACCACATACTCAAGAAAATAGCCGTCGAACAGATATCTGTTCAACAGCCACAGCACCAGGAAATCCACACCTGCACCGACAAGGCTTGTCAGTGCAAACTTTATGAAGCGTGCAATTAATCCTTTGTAATCCATATCCGTCTCTTATATATGACAAGCCCCGATTGACATTTGTCTCTCGGGGCTTTGGTGGTCCCAGCAGGGCATGATCCTGCGACCCCCTGATTATGAGTCAGGTGCTACTAACCAACTGAGCTATGGGACCTTTTTCTTGCTTCTTTTTGGCGATTTCTGCGTTGGGCTGCTCTCGTCAGTCGGTCGTTACCAACAGGTAACTCCCTCCATCCTCGATTGCCCGCCGTAAATCCCTCAAAAATAAGCTGCGAAAAATATTCAAAGAGCTTTGCTATTTGCTCCGTCCGGGGATTGGCCGGACGGGGATGCAAATATAGCAATTTATTTTGATTCGCCCCAAATTTATTGGGACTTGGGGCGGAATCTTCAATTAGTTGAGTTTGATCTCGACCTCGACGCCGCTTGAAAGCTCAAGCTTCATCAGGGCATCAACTGTCTTTGGAGTCGCATCGTAAATGTCAAGAAGGCGGCGGAAAGAGTCAAGCTCGAACTGCTCGCGAGACTTCTTGTTTACGAAAGTTGAACGGTTGACAGTGAAAATCTTCTTGCGGGTCGGAAGCGGAATAGGTCCGTTTACGCGAGCTCCGGTAGCAGACACTGTCTCAACGATCTTCTTTGCAGACTTGTCAACCAGCATGTGGTCGAATGATTTGAGTTTAATTCTTATTATCTGGCTCATATCAATATTCGTTGAATTCAGTTAAACAATTATTCGTCCTCGTCAGTGTTCTTGTAACCGCTCTTCTCGATAACCTCCTTGGCAAGGTTTGCAGGAACTTCGGCATAGTGGTCGAAGGACATCGTGCTGGTTGCACGACCAGAGGAGATTGTACGGAGGATGGTTACATAACCGAACTGCTCAGCAAGCGGAACATAAGCCTTGACGATACGTGCTCCCACTGTGGAATCCATGGCGTTGATCTGTCCGCGACGACGGTTGAGGTCACCGACAATATCACCCATATAGTCTTCAGGGGTAACGACTTCGAGGCTCATGATAGGCTCGAGGAGGACTGGTTTCGCCTTAGGACAAGCGTGACGGAATGCCATACGCGCGCAGATTTCGAATGAAAGCTGGTCGGAGTCCACAGGGTGGAACGAACCATCCTTCAGGGTAACCTTCAGTGAAGGAACCTCGTAACCTGCAAGCACACCGTTTGCCATTGCTGACTTGAAACCTTTCTCGACAGAAGGGATGAACTCCTTAGGGACGTTTCCACCCTTGACCTCGTCGATGAACTGAAGTCCTGTGACACCCTCGTCAGCAGGTCCGATTTCAACGATGATATCAGCGAACTTACCACGACCACCGGACTGTTTCTTGAACACTTCACGGTGCTGGACTGTCTGGGTGATGGCCTCTTTGTAGTTAACCTGAGGTGCACCCTGGTTGATATCTACACCGAACTCACGGCGGAGACGGTCAACGATGATGTCGAGGTGAAGCTCACCCATACCGCTGATGACGGTCTGGCCGGTCTCATGGTCACTCTTGACAGTGAATGTAGGGTCCTCCTCAGCAAGCTTTGCAAGTGCGATTCCGAGCTTGTCGAGATCCTTCTGGGTCTTAGGCTCCACAGCGAGTCCGATAACCGGATCCGGGAACTCCATTGACTCGAGAGTGATAGGATTTGTCTCTACACAGATAGTGTCACCGGTGCGGAGGTCCTTGAAACCTACTGCAGCGCAGATGTCACCTGCCTCTACGAATTCGATAGGATTCTGCTTGTTTGAGTGCATCTGGTAAAGACGTGCTACACGCTCCTTCTTGTCTGAACGGGTGTTGAGCACATAGGAACCTGCATCGAGGCGTCCTGAATATGCGCGGAGGAATGCGAGACGACCTACGAACGGGTCAGTCGCAATCTTGAACACGAGTGCGCAGAACGGCTCCTTTGCATCCGGATGACGGACTTCCTCTTCATTGGTCCTCGGATTGGTACCCTTGATTGAAGGAATGTCAAGCGGAGAAGGAAGGTAACGCATCACTGCATCGAGAAGGAACTGAACGCCCTTGTTCTTGAATGATGAACCGCAGCATGCAGGTACGATCGACATGTCGATGGTAGCCTTGCGGAGAGCTGCGATGATTTCATCCTCAGAGATGGAATCCGGGTCCTCGAAGAATTTCTCCATGAGTGACTCGTCATACTCTGCAGCAGCCTCAACAAGTTTCTCCCTCCACATTGCAACCTCGTCAACCATTGAAGCCGGAACATCGGTAACCTGATAGTTCACCAGGTTTTCAGATCCGTCATAAATGATTGCCTTGTTTGCGATAAGGTCGACGATACCCTGGAACTTGTCCTCTGCTCCGATAGGAAGGCAGATAGGGACAGCCCTTGCACCGAGTTTCTCCTTGATTTCATCGACAACTGCGAGGAAGTCTGCTCCCACGCGGTCCATTTTGTTGATATAGGCAATCTTAGGAACGCCATATTTGTCAGCCTGACGCCATACGGTCTCAGACTGCGGCTGAACACGACCTACTGCACAGAAAGTAGCGACGGTTCCATCGAGCACACGGAGTGAACGCTCCACCTCGACGGTGAAGTCAACGTGGCCCGGAGTGTCAATAAGGTTAATCTGATAGGTATCCCCTTTGTAGTGCCAGAAAGCGGTGGTGGCGGCGGAAGTAATGGTGATACCGCGCTCCTGCTCCTGCACCATCCAGTCCATTGTAGCAGCACCTTCGTGAACCTCTCCAATCTTGTGGGTCTTACCAGTGTAGTAGAGAATACGCTCCGAAGTTGTTGTCTTACCGGCATCGATGTGAGCCATGATACCGATGTTTCTGGTGTATTTAAGATCTCTTGCCATTGTCTTGTCCGGGGATTAGAATCTGAAGTGTGCAAAAGCCTTGTTGGCCTCTGCCATTCTGTGCATGTCTTCTTTTCTCTTGAATGCTGCACCCTCGCAGTTGTATGCTGCGATGATCTCGGCGCAAAGTTTTTCGGCCATGGAGTGACCGGAGCGCTTGCGGGCGAAGACGATCATATTCTTCATAGAAAGCGAAATCTTCCTTTCCGGGCGGACCTCCATAGGCACCTGGAAGTTGGCTCCACCGATACGGCGTGACTTGACCTCTACCTGAGGTGTCACATTCTCGAGAGCCTTCCTCCATATATCCAGAGGAGCCTTGTCAGAATCTTTCATCTTCTCGCCTACCATGTCAATGGCATCGTAAAAAATAGAATACGCGATACTCTTCTTCCCCTGCAACATAAGGTTGTTCACGAAACGGGTCACGTTCACATCGTGAAACTTGGGATCAGGAAGTAGAATCCTCTTCTTAGGCTTCGTTTTTCTCATTTTTGTAGAAAATTAAAGGTGATGATTAATTAAAAAAATTACTTCTTAGATTTCTTTGGCCTCTTGGTACCGTAGAGAGAACGGGAATTCGTCCTTCCATCGACACCTGCAGTATCCAAAGCTCCTCTAAGGATGTGGTAACGCACACCTGGAAGGTCCTTTACACGACCTCCACGTACAAGCACGATTGAGTGCTCCTGAAGGTTGTGGCCCTCGCCAGGAATGTACGCGTTGACCTCTTTTGAGTTGGTAAGACGGACACGGGCAACCTTACGCATTGCTGAGTTAGGTTTCTTAGGTGTGGTTGTGTACACACGCACGCATACGCCCCTTCTCTGAGGACAAGCATCCAACGCGCGAGATTTGCTCTTTTCGACGATAACCTCGCGTCCTTTGCGAACTAATTGTTGAATTGTAGGCATAAATGTTTGTAAATCTTTAATTTATGTTTCTTTCCCCTATTTTTGGGGGCTGCAAATATACAAAATAATTTTTATTTATCAACAAAAAACCTGAAATTCAGTATCTTGGGTTGTTGATAACCATCCCGGCGGCACAATCCTCACATAAGTTCCCAAGTGCAGGATATAAAGTATTTCATTGCTGGAAAATATTGACTATCTTTGTGGATATGGCGCCGGACGGCGCGTACAGGCTGATATAAAACATTATAGACATGAAGACAAATCATCTATCCATCGTCTTGGCCGCAGCAATCCTTCTGGCAGGATGCGGGAACAATCCGGAAGTGACTTTCAGCACAGCGGAGGACGAAGGCACATTTGAACTCTGCGAAGGATGCCCGGCCACATTCACATTCAGCGCCTCGATAGAATATCCGGACGGAGGTCTGGACGAGGAAACGCTGAGGAACATGCAGGAGAATTTCGCGGAGGCGGTTTTCGGAGAAGGGATGCGCACATTCGACATCCGGGCAGCGCTGGAAAGATACAGGGAAAAATCCGTGGAGAACTACAGGGATTCCAACCTCGAAGGATGGGAGCAATACGGAAAGGAGGGGGACTGGGGCGCCTCATTCACCTGGGAAGAGTACGTTTCCACACGGTTCCTTCAGAGGTACGGCAACATGCAGAGCTGCATTATTTCAAGATATGGATTCACTGGTGGGGCGCACGGAATGGATGCAGAGGATGCCATCGTGTTCGACCTCGGAACGGGAGACCCGGTAAGTGAAGGCGATTTGTTCACAGATGGATGGGAAAGCCGCCTCGCACAGGCGCTCACGGCACACCTGAGGGATTCATTTGAAGATGAGGAAACTTTCAACATGCTGTTCGTCAAGGAGATTGAGCCAAACGGCAATTTCTTCGTCACGGAACAGGGCATCACCTATATATATGGACGGTACGAAATCGGGCCTTATGTCATTGGCATCGTCCAGGTGACGGTTCCTTGGGAGGAAATCAAGGACTTGCGACGGCATGTCTAACCCGCAAGGCTATGGACAAGGATGGTTTATGGGTTATCGTCCGCATTGACGGAAAGATAGCCGCCGTTTCGACAGATTACAGGGAGCTTCACACAATCACAGGTTTCCTTGCGACGCAGAAGGTTCCCGGCTTCTCGGAAATCAGCGTCACCACCGTCGGATTCGAAGATGTGTGGAAACTGCGCCAGGAGGTCAGCTGGGATGACTTTCTGCTTTTCGGGACGGATTTCCAGAAAAAAGTCTGGAAATCGCTGTTCGGGCTTACCCATCAAGACGATGGGCAAGTGAGCGAGATACCGAAACTTATGAGCTACAGCGATTTTGCATCCTGTTGCGGTTCCCCTGCAGGAGTAAGGGCCGTCGCCCATGCCGTAGGGTTGAATCCTGTCGCCGTCCTCATTCCTTGCCACCTGATTGTGCCCAAGGAGGCCATTGACCGCATAGAGGCAATCCGCACCAAGGCGGAATCCACAATATTCAAGGGAGAGGACCTCTGCCTGGACAAGATTCTTGGGGACCCGTCCATAGATTTCGGGGAATATGGCCTCGGACGCCAGCTCAAACGAAAGCTTATCCTATTGGAAAACTGCAGCCGAGGATAGGTCAGAGACGGAACAGGTCGGTTCTCGAGAGGGAGAAGGCAAGGATGCTCACTGACAGCATGCTGACTATCAAATATTTCCAATTCGCAAGCATCTGAAGGCTTGCTGGGGCTGTCTGTGGCGCGGTGATGAACAAGGCTGCGACGAAGAGCAGTGAACATACTATGAAATCCACCACGAGGACCGTCACGGCCTGTTTGCGACAATGCTTCTTGACGGCATCATATACCACCCTCACAAGCCGGATGTTCTCATCGATTTCCTCCTGTCTGCCCGAGGCAAGCGATGCCGGTGTCGAAAGGAGGTCCATCTGCCTTACAAGGTCCTTCATGAACTTGTCCCCATCCGGTACCGAAATACTGTTGTCCTTGATGAACTGTCTTATTTCCTTTTCAGTCATAATCAATGTCTTTAGTCTGATTTTCGGCACATTGGCTACCTGTTCTTTTCAAGGTATAGTTTCAGGTGCGCCCTCGCCCTGGACAGATGCGAACGGACTGTTCCCGACGGCATCCCGGTTATGGTCTCTATGTCCTTGATTGACTTGTCCTCCATATAAAAGAGCAATATGACGGCCTGCTCCGTGTCCGGCAATCCTCTTATGGCATGGTAAAGCACCTGGTTGTCGAAACGCTTGTCGGACTCCATGCTCTCGTCCATCACATTGCGTGCCTGTCGGCAGATTCCGTCTTCCGAGGTCGCGTCCAGGTCATCAAGTGACACCGTCGGACATCTGGAAACCCTGGAGGCATTGTCATAGAAGCAATTATATGCTATACGGAAAAGCCAGGTGGAGAACCTTGCCCTGCCCTCGAATCTTTCGAATGACAGATAAGCCTTCAGAAGCGCTTCCTGGGCGATGTCGTCTGCAAGCGCTCCGTCACCCTCACACAGCAGACGCAGAAACCGCCTCAACGATTCCTGCTCCTGCGCCACCGCCTCTATGAACTGCTGACGAGTCATCCTGCAAACTATTATAGAGACTGCTCCTTCTCCTTGTTCTCCAGACGCATGCGTTCAAGCTCTGCCGTCATCTCCTCCTTGAGCGAACGGTTACCGATTGCATAAGACACAGCGTTGCCTATGCCTATAGCTGCGAAAATGACTCCGCAAAGAAGGAATACCGGGAATCCGACACCCGCATTGTCACCCATTACGCCTGTCACAGAGAGCACTATCAAGGCGATGCCGAGCACGCTGAATACCACTGCTACCTGAAGTTTCTGCAGAAGTTCCATCTTGATGTTTTTCGGCACTCCCCCCTTCTTTTCAATCAGCAGGCTGGTGTCCACTTCCTGTCCATTTTCCAGAGCCCTCATCAGGACATCGGTCTTCTTGTCTATGCTTTTGCTCTTAACTCTTGTGACAAGCCAAACGATCATCACCGGCAATACTACACAGACTCCGAGTGGAATCAACAATTCAACTAAATAATCCATGACAATACACTTTAATCAATATGTAAAACAATTATAAATCCATGAAAAACCTCTTGTTCCCGTTTTTCGACAATTAGACTGCACATCGGTCCGGAATGTTGCAGAAAATTCGAAAAAACATCAAAAAGGCGCGTCCCCGCATACAGGAACGCGCCCATTTGTCACATAAGGAAATCTTAGTCTTCCTTCTCCTCTTCGAGGTAAGCCTTCAGGAGCTTCTCCTGCACATCACCCGGAACTGGCTGATAATCTGCGAATTCCATAGTGAATGTAGCGCTTCCTGAAGTAAGGGAGCTGAGTGTCGTGGAGTATTTGTACAACTCTGCGAGCGGAACCCTTGCCTTGATGGTGTCGAATCCCTTGTCAGTACCCATACCCTCGATGATTGCACGACGGTTCTGGAGGTCGGACATGCAGGCACCCATGTACTCTGTAGGAGTCATCACGGATACATTGTAAATCGGCTCCATGATCTTAGGTCCAGCATTGCGGAATGCCTCCTTGAAGGCGTTGCGCGCAGCGAGAACGAATGAGATTTCGTTTGAATCAACCGGGTGCATCTTACCGTCATATACATATACGCGGATGTCGCGTGCAAGAGAACCGGTAAGAGGTCCTTCATTCATCTTGTCGTTGATACCTTTGAGGATTGCAGGCATGAAGCGAGCATCGATTGCACCGCCCACGATACAGTTGTAGAACTCGAGCTTACCGCCCCAAGGGAGGTCGTATGACTCCTTGCCCTTGATGTTGAGCACCATTTCCTTTCCGTCAATCTTGAACTTGTTGCCACCTTCTACGCCCTCTACATACGGACATACGATGAGGTGAACCTCTCCGAACTGACCGGCTCCACCGGACTGCTTCTTGTGACGATAGTCGGCTGCAGCGACCTTGGTGATGGTCTCGCGGTAGGAGATGCGAGGTGCGAACATGTCGATTTCAATCTTGTTCTCGTTCTTCAGTCTCCACTTCACGATGTTGATATGGTGCTCGCCCTGACCTTTGAGGATGGTCTGCTTCAGCTCCTTGGAGTATTCCACTATGATCGTAGGGTCCTCGGCTGCCATCTTGTTGAGAGCCTCGGTCATCTTCTCCTCGTCCTTCTGCTCCTTTGCCTTGATGGCCGTGCGGAACTTGGACTTAGGGAATTCGATGTGCTCGAAAGCGATGTCGGTGCCTGGCTGGCAGAGCGTCACGTTGGTCTTTGCTGCACGGAGCTTCACGGTACATCCTATGTCTCCTGCGTAGAGGTCAGTGACTTTCTCCTTCTTCTTGCCGGCAACGGCATAAATGGTCGTAATCCTTTCCTTGTCTCCGGTCTCAGGGTTCTCAAGGTCCATTCCTTCCGTCAGCTCACCTGACATCACCTTGAAATATGCGACCTCGCCCAGATGCTGCTCCACGGCTGTCTTGTAGATGAAAAGTGTTGTAGGAGCGTCCTGCTTGCACTCTACTTCCTTGCCGTCCTTGGTGATGGCCTTGTGCTCGGCTGGTGATGCGGCAACCTTTATCGTGAACTCCATGAGCCTCTTCACGCCGATGTCCTTCTTTGCTGAAAGGCAGAATACAGGAAGCACGTCTCCGGCACGGCATCCGATACCGAGACCTTTCCTGATTTCATCCTCAGTGAGGACGCCTGCATCGAAGAATTTCTCCATGAGGGTGTCATCATATTCGGCAGCCCTTTCGATGAGTTCCTGCCTCAGGGCCTCGGCCTCATCCATCTGGTCTGCAGGAATCTCGAGATCCTCGCGTGTACCGTTCTCATCCTTGAAATGATAATATTTCATCTTGAGGACATCGATGAAACCGTCGAAAGATGGTCCCACGTTCACCGGATACTGGATGATGACAGGTTTCTTGCCGAATGCCTCCTTCATGCTGTCAAGGGTAGTCTCCCAGGAAGCCTTCTCACCGTCAAGCTGGTTCACACCGATGACAAGAGGAATGTTGTACTGCTTAGCATAGCGGGAGAATATCTGTGTTCCCACTTCGACACCCTGCTGGGCGTTGATCAGCAGAACTCCAGTGTCGCACACCTTGAATGCAGATACGGCACCTCCTATGAAGTCGTCTGCACCCGGAGTGTCAACTATATTGAACTTGGTATCCATGAACTCGGCATAAAGCGGAGTCGCATAGATTGACCTCTGGTTCAACTGCTCGATTTCAGAGTTGTCGGAGACGGTATTCTTCGCCTCCACTGTTCCACGCCTGTCAATGACCTTGCCTTCATAGAGCATGGCTTCAGATAATGTGGTCTTACCTGACTTCGTACTGCCAAGAAGAACCACATTGCGGATGTTTTGAGTGGAATAAGCTTTCATCAGTTCTATTGTTATTGTGTTTATAATTATGTTTCAATGCGCGTCACTAATGACACATCCTCGCAAATCTAATAAAATAATAATGCAATAGCAATAAAACGGGGGCAGAATTTACAAAAGGCCACTGCAAGGTCCCCCGGCACACTCCCCGGAAAGTCCCAGCATGACCTCCAATGGAGACATCCCGAATGTCTCATACATCAGCCTCTCCATCCTGCGCGGGGACTCCCCCTCTTCCTTGCATATTGAACGGAACACCTCCATGTCGGCCTTCCCCCACCGGTGGGCGGCAAGACCTGAGCAAACTCTCCCGAACCCGTCTGTCCTGTCTTTTTCCATATCTTTTTTTCTGCAAATCTGTGGTCTGGCAAGGAAAATCGCAAGTTTTGCTTGCAGATACACGGAAAATGTGACGAAAATATTTCTGTTTTTATAAATCATTCATCTTTTTAATAACTTTTGGTTGTCTTTAGCAAGAATTTCTTGTTTATATGGCATCCGCATATCCGATACTTTTGTCCCATAATAAAATGATGGAACGGTATGGACAACTTTTCCATAAAGGACAATATCTGCAAGTTCAGGAAACGGAAGAACATGACACAGGAAGAGATGGCCCACCTTCTCGGTATCTCCGTCACTGCATACAGGGAACTTGAGAAAGGCGGCACTTCCGTGATGAATCCCCATATAATGAACATGGCGAAACTCACGGAGACCCCTACGGAGGAAATTGTTCTCGGTTACAGGCCTTCCCAGATAGAGAATCTTGAAAAACTGCGCGAAAAGGAAACCGAGTATTCCGACAGGATAGAAACACTCGAAAGAAGAATCTCCGACCTCGAAAAACTCGTCGCTTCCCTGGAGGAGACCATCGCAAGCAAGAACGAAATCATCTCGATGCTCAAGAAAAACCTTGGCAGAGTTGAATAGATTGTGTATTTTTGCAGGATGCACAATGAACCGAAACTTTTGAATCATCTGCACCCTGACCTCATCGAAGCAGGCTGCGACGAAGCCGGGAGGGGCCCTCTTGCCGGTCCGGTCTTCGCAGCCGCGGTAATCCTGCCCGAAGACTTCCATCACCCTTTGCTGGACGATTCCAAGAAAATGACGGAGAAATCCAGGGACATTCTGCGCGAAATCATAGAAAAGGAAGCCATTAGCTGGGCTGTGGAGGAGGTGTCCGCAGAGGAAATCGACACAATCAACATCCTCAACGCCTCCATAACAGGCATGCAGAGGGCCGTCCTGCGGCTTGACCCGAGGCCTGACTTCCTTCTCATAGACGGCAACAGATTCAGGCCGTTCGACGGATTCCGGTACCAGTGCATAGTCAAGGGGGACGGCAAGTTCGCCCCGATTGCCGCCGCGTCGGTCCTCGCCAAGACCTGGAGGGACGAATATATGAGGAAACTCGCCCTCGAATACCCTCAGTACGGCTGGGAAAGGAACATGGGATATCCCACGAAGGAGCATATCGAGGCAATTAAAGAATACGGCTACACACCCCATCACAGGAAAAGTTTCCACCCCAAGGAACTTGAACCTACATTGTTCTGATACATTTCCACAGAAATTATTTTGATGTTATGAAAAGGATATTATGTTTTCTGACCGCCGTGGCGGTCTTTGCAGGAAGCCTCAGGGCTGACGAAGGAATGTGGATGCTTCCGCTTCTGAAGGAACTCAACGCCGATGCGATGAAGAACCTCGGTTGCAGGCTTACTCCGGAGCAGATCTACAGCATAAACAATTCATCCCTGAAGGATGCAATCGTGCAGTTCGGAGGTGGATGTACGGGTGAAATCATTTCCGACGAAGGTCTTTTGGTCACGAACCACCATTGCGGATACGGCAGCATCCAGAAGCTCAGCAGCATCGAGCACAACTATCTTGCAGACGGCTACTGGGCGATGAGCAGACAAGAGGAACTGCCTTGCAATGGCTTGACGGTCACATTCCTGGAGAACATGGTAGATGTCACAGCCATCAGGGAAAAGGCGGAAAAGAAGGCAAGGAAGAAATTCGCCTCGGATGCAGACATTGAAGACAAGGTCAGCAAGGCTGTCGATGAGGCCGTCGAGGAAATCAAGAAACAACTGGAGAAGGATTACCCTTTCTGCGATGTCACCTTGACTCCATATTATAATAGGAATGTCTATTATCTGCTTGTCACAAAGACATACAGGGATGTGCGCTTCGTCGGGGCTCCGCCTTCTTCAATCGGAAAATTCGGCGCCGATACGGACAACTGGATGTGGCCGCGTCATACGGGGGATTTCTCGATGTTCCGTGTCTATGCCGACAAGGACAACAATCCGGCAGACTATTCCGAGGAAAATGTGCCGCTTTCACCGAAAAACCATCTTCAGATCTCCCTGAAAGGTGTTCAGGAAGGGGATTACACCATGATTATGGGATACCCGGGCAGTACCAGCCGTTTCCAGACATCTCCTGAACTTGAGTTCCAGATCGAGACAAACGACATCCGCATAGCTGCCAGGACAGTCCGTCAGGATGTAATGCTCGAACATATGCTGGCCGACCCGAAAGTGAAAATCCAGTATGCAAGCAAATATTCCGGTTCGTCCAACGGATGGAAGAAATGGCAGGGAATGAAGCTCGCCTTCGGCAAACTCGGAATCATAGAACGTGCAAAGCAGGAGGAAAAAGCTTTCTCTGAATGGGTTGACGACAAGAGCAAGAGACAGGAGGAGTTCGGAAACGCACTGAAGGACATTGAAAACGGAGTCGAAAGCTATCGTAATGAGATGCTCGCTTATACTCTTGGTACAGAAACAATAGGGAGAATCGAACTTGTCGGGTTTGCTGCAATTCTCAAGAATGAATTCAACAAGAATCTCAAATCAGGGAAAGACACCCTGACTGCCCTGACTGCCGCGTTCGAAAGCCTTTCCCCAAGCTATGCTGATTACAGCCCTGTCGTTGACCGCGACGAGGCCAAGGCTCTGATGAAGTTCTACAGGGACAACGCCTCAACCGAGGATTTCATGGACGGTCTGGGTGAAGACTTTGCCACCATGGACATTGACGCATATGTGGACCGCACTTTTGATGCTACGGCTTTTACAAGTGCGGAGGCTCTTTCAGAGGCTATAGCCTGCAAGGGTACAGGCATATTCGATGATCCTGCCGCCGTCCTTTCGAAGTCAGTTTTCAATCTGGCATATAAATACAGGGGTGCAATCATCAAATCCTTCTCTACCCTCGGCGATGCAAGGCAGACCTATACCAAAGGTCTTCTTCAGTGGAAGAAGGGACAGGCAATGTATCCTGACGCCAATTTCACGATGAGGCTCACATACGGAACGGTGAAGGGCTATTCCCCTAAGGACGGTGTGCTCTACAGGTATTATACGACATTGGACGGTGTCATGGAGAAGGAAGACCCTGACAACTGGGAGTTCGTGGTACCTGCGAAGCTCAAGCAGCTCTGGAAGGATGAGGATTTCGGAGATTATGCCAGGGAGGACGGCAAGATGCCGGTGGCGTTCCTGAGCAACAATGACATCACGGGCGGCAATTCCGGCAGTCCTATAATGAATGCGGACGGACAGCTCATAGGGCTTGCTTTCGACGGCAACTGGGAGTCAATGAGCAGCGATGTGATGTTCGAGCCGGACCTTCAGAGGTGTATCAATGTGGACATCCGCTATGTCCTTTTCATCGTGGACAAGTTCGGAGGGGCACGTCAC
>JBJEBR010000016.1:0-24041 GCA_051870255.1 Candidatus Cryptobacteroides sp. | reverse complement strand
TGTGGACATCCGCTATGTCCTTTTCATCGTGGACAAGTTCGGAGGGGCACGTCACTTGATTGAAGAAATGGATATCGTCAAATAATCTGATAATCTGGATAATCAATGAAAGCAAACAAAGTGAGCAAATGGCTGTTCGAGGTCCAGCATCCTGCCAAGGGAGACAGGAACATCATAGAGCTCGGAATGGTCGAAAACATTGACATACAAGGCAACAAGGTAACAGTCACCTTGTCTTTCAGCAAGCATCGTGACCCTCTCGCCGAATATCTCATCGGTAGCACCAAGGCGGCGGTGATACGGAATGCGCCTCAGGGAACCGAAGTGGAAGTGAAGACGGTGGTCCGGGAAGAAGCCCCGAAGAAGAAGGTCGGACTTGACCTCGGACTTGAAGAACTCGCCGGGGTCAGACATATCGTCGGAATAGCATCAGGAAAGGGCGGAGTAGGAAAATCCACAGTGGCGGTGAACCTTGCCGTGGCCCTCGCCAGGCTCGGTTACAAGGTTGGTCTGGCCGATGCGGATGTCTATGGCCCGTCCGTTCCGAAAATGACTGCGACTGAAGGACTTATGCCGGATGCTTTCCAGGAGGGGGAGAAAGAGGTCATCGTGCCGTTGGAGAAATACGGGGTGAAATGGATGTCCATAGGATATTTCGCCCAGCCGGAACAGGCCCTGATATGGAGAGGTCCTATGGCCTGCAACGCTCTGAAACAGATGATTCTGCAGGTTCGCTGGGATGAACTCGACTTCCTGCTCATAGATATGCCTCCGGGAACAGGGGACATTCATATAAGCCTCGTGAACGACATTCCTATGGAGGGGGCGTTGATCGTCACTACTCCTCAGGATGTGGCTTTGGCTGATGTGGAGAAAGGTGTGAACATGTTCAGGAACAAGAATGTGGACAAGCCGATTTTCGGACTTGTCGAGAATATGGCCTGGTTCACTCCGGAGGAACTGCCTGACAACAGATATTATATATTCGGACAGGGCGGAGGTGCAAGGATGTCGGAGAAATACGGCATACCTCTCCTTGGACAGATTCCTATCGTGCAGAGCATACGCGAGGGAGGCGACAACGGGGAGCCGGCTGCGCTTTCAAGCCGTCCTGACGGAGTGGCTTTCCTGGAGCTGGCGCAGAAACTGGTGGAAGGGATCGGATAGATCTTTTTATCTTTCGCAGGGTCTCGGTCTGGAGGACCCTGCGTGATGTTTTCTGCAATCTTCACAGTTCCCGAATCTCGGACAGCCCGTTTTTGAGCACGGGCATCTGAGAACGTCTGTCAGTATGTCGAAAAGTTCCTCTTCATCGGAGTAAGGATGAAGGTGGAAGTACGGATTTCCTGAAAGCATGGCTGAGAGTCTCGTCCTTGTCCTGTCATAAAAGATGTGGACCGGTTTATTGTGGATCTCCGCATAAGACATCTCATAACCGACGCCGAGCGAGGCATTGGTGCATTCGGCGATGACCATGTCGCATTCGCGAAGCCAGGCAGTGTCCTGATCATATATGTCCTGGTCCGTCATATGCTTCTCGTCATCCTCGACATTGACTTTGCCGATATGCTCAGTCAGGACCTTATCTGTCCTGGAGATATGGCTGATAATCCTGTTATAGAGGTCGGCGTCGTTTCTGCCACCTCGGATTGAGCCTGCAAAGTAAATTTTCTTCATGTCGTCACATCAAATGTCATCGATTTCATTGCACAGACTGCGGTCACTCATGGAGTCCCATTTTTTCTTTCATGCTGCGCAGCAGGTCGAAGGCTTGCAGAGGTGTCATATTGTTCAGATCCGCGGAGTCCAGGTCCTCCTTCAATGATGACAGGAGAGGGTCTTCGAGCTGGAAGAATGACAGCTGAAGCGAGCCGTCGCTCTCGACACGGCCTTCGCGGATGTTATGAGGCTTGATGATGTCATTCCTGGAACGGACTCCGGCAGAGCCGCCCTTCTCCAGTTGGAAGAGCGTCTTTTCAGCGGAATCCAGCACCTGCTTCGGCATACCTGCCATCCTTGCGACATGGAGACCGAAGCTGTGGGCCACGCCTCCCTCCATCAGCTTGCGAAGGAATATGACGTTGCGTCCGACCTCCTTCACGGCTATATGGTAATTGTGAACCCTCGGATACATCGTCTCCAGGTCGTTCAGTTCGTGATAATGGGTTGCGAACAAGGTCTTGGCCCCGTCCCCATACTCGTGGACATACTCGACTATCGCCCTCGCTATGGACATTCCGTCGTATGTGGATGTACCCCTGCCGATTTCATCGAGAAGCACCAGGGACCTGTCTGACAGATTGTGCAATATCATGGATGTCTCAAGCATCTCCACCATGAATGTGGATTCTCCCCTGGAGATGTTGTCCGATGCGCCGACCCTCGTGAAAATCTTGTCGCAATATCCGATCTGGGCCTCATCCGCCGGAACGAAACATCCGATCTGGGCAAGCAGCACGATGAGCGCTGTCTGACGGAGCAGTGCCGATTTACCGGCCATATTCGGACCGGTGAGGATGATGATCTGCTGGGTATCGGCATCAAGGAATATGTCATTTGGCACATATTCCTCACCTGGACCCATCATGGTCTCGATGACAGGGTGACGGCCTGCCTTTATTCTGATAGCCTTTGAAGCATTCATCTCCGGACGGCAGTAGCTGTTGGTGACGGCAAGGTCGGCAAAGCCGGCGAGCACATCGAGACGGGCAAGGATACGGCAGTTCTGCTGGATTTGGGATATGTTCTGCTGTATTGTCCCTACAAGTTCCGCATAGATTTGTGATTCAAGGACATAGATTCTTTCTTCAGCCCCGAGGATTTTCTGCTCGTATTCTTTCAGCTCCTCCGTTATGTAACGCTCGGCATTCACAAGCGTCTGCTTGCGTATCCAGTCAGATGGGACCTGATCCTTGTATGTGTTGCGAACCTCAAGATAATATCCGAAAACCGAATTGAATCCGATTTTCAATGAAGATATGCCTGTTCTCTCTATCTCCCGCTGCTGGATTCCAAGAAGATAATCCTTGCCGTGACGCGCGATGTTCCTCAATTCATCCAGTTCTTCCGACACACCTGAAGCAATCACATCACCCTTCCCCACCGCTGCTGCCGTCTCGGGATGCATGATCCTGCCCAGGTAATCAAGCAACTCTCCACAATCCACAAGATTCCCCATCATCTCCTCCAGCGGTCTTACCCCTTTGCCGCTGCAAAGTTGCATTATAGGTCCCGACTGGCTCAATCCACGGCAAAGCTGCATTACTTCACGCGGCATTATCTTGCCTGCCGCCGCACGGGAAATGATGCGTTCCAGGTCGCCTATGTCCGATATCATTCCCTGTAGGGACTGAAGGTCTTCCTGATTGTCAACAAAATGTTGGACGACATCATATCTGTCCTCCAACTCTTGAAGGTCCATTACAGGCATTGCCATATATGCACGCAGGAGCCTTGCTCCCATCGGAGAAGAACATTTGTCGATTACATCCACAAGGGCCACTCCGTCCTTTCCTGCTGAAGAAGAGAAAATCTCAAGGTTACGGAAAGTGAATCGGTCCATCCAGACAAAGGTCTTTTCATCAATCCTGGAAATCGAACAGATGTTCCTCAGGCCGGTATGCTGGGTCTGCTCCAAATAGAAAAGCAAGGCTCCGGCAGATGTGACGCCGAGAGGAAAACTGTCTATGGCAAAGCCTTTCAGGGAATCCACACCGAGCTGCTTCCGGAGTTTCTCGACCGAATTGTCATAGACAAATGCCCATTCGTCCATCGTGGATATGTACCAATTGTCCCCGAATTTCTCGCGGACACCTTTCTCAAAGCCTCTCTGCACAAGGAGCTCCTTCGGTGAGAATGAGGCAAGAAGCGTGGATATATAGTCCAGGCTGCCCTCGGCGACCTGGAAAGTACCAGTGGAGACATCGAGAAAGGCCGCGCCGCACTTGTCCTTGCTGAAGGTCAGTCCGGCGAGGTAGTTGTGCTCCTTCTGTTCGAGAAGCTGTTCGTTGAAGGCAATCCCGGGGGTAACGAGCTCGGTCACTCCCCTCTTCACTATCTTCTTCGTGAGCTTGGGGTCTTCAAGCTGGTCGCATACCGCCACCTTATAGCCGGCGCGCACAAGCCTCGGCAGGTAGGTTTCTATCGAATGATATGGGAATCCTGCCATCGGGATGGCGTCCGGAGCAGCATTGGAACGCTTTGTAAGCACGATTCCGAGTATCTTGCTGGCTACAAGGGCGTCGTCTCCGTAGGTTTCATAGAAGTCACCGCACCGGAACAAAAGAAGCGCTTCCGGGTGTTCTGCCTTCACGGCGAAGAACTGTTTCATCATCGGGGTTTCGGTCGGTTTCTTGTCTGCCATATATGTTCCTTCGGTATGTTCAACTTTCCTATGCAAAAAATCTTTTGCAATCGGGCAAATTTACCAAGATTTTCTTACTTTTGGCACTTTATTTTGAAAACGAACTGGAAAAACTATCAATAACGAACTTAAATTTTATTGAAGATGTGTGGTATAGTTGGTTATGTGGGAGGACGCCAAGCCTGCCCGATTCTCCTGAAAGGGCTTAAAAGACTGGAATACAGAGGTTATGACAGCGCCGGTGTAGCAATGATAGACGGGAAGGGCAACCTCAATGTTTACAAATGCAAAGGAAAGGTCTCCGGACTTGAAGAGTTCCTTCAGGACAAGAATACAGAGGGTTCCATCGGCATAGCCCATACCCGCTGGGCGACACACGGAGAGCCAAGCGACCGCAACGCACATCCACACTATTCGGAATCCGGGCAGATAGCATTGATACACAATGGAATAATTGAAAACTTCCGAATCCTGAAAGATGCCCTTATCCAGAACGGATATTCATTCAAGAGCAGCACGGATTCAGAAGTGCTGGTCAACCTCATAGAATATGTCCGAAAATCCAACGACTGCTCCCTTGAAGAAGCAGTGAGAAAAGCCCTGAAACAGGTCGTCGGCGCATATGCAATAGCCATCATCGACAAGGACAACCCCGAAGAAATCATAGCTGCACGACAGAGCAGCCCGATGGTCATCGGTATCGGAGAAGGTGAATATTTCCTCAGTTCCGATGCAGCATCCATCATTGATTATACCAACGATTTCGCATACCTCAACGATGGTGAGATAGCGATCATCAACAAGAACAAACCTCTGGAAATAAAGACTTTGGACAACGAAGCCGGACATCTTGACATCCGCAGGCTGGAGCTTTCCATATCACAGCTCGAAAAAGGAGGCTACCCTCATTTCATGCTGAAGGAAATCCACGAGCAGCCGAACACCATCGTCGATTGCATCAGGGGAAGAGTGAATCCAGAAACCGGAGAGGTCAAGCTCTCCGGAGTGGAACTGAACAAAGACAAGTTCCTCAACGCCGGCAGGATCATATTCGTCGCGTGCGGTACATCATGGCATGCCTCCCTCATCGGGGAACATCTGTTCGAGAACCTTTGCAGAATCCCGGTGGAAGTTGAATATGCTTCGGAATTCCGTTACAGGAACCCGATAATCAGGAAGAACGATGTGGTCATAGCGGTATCCCAGTCAGGAGAGACGGCTGACACCCTTGCAGCGGTTGAATTGGCAAGGAAGGCCGGTGCATTCGTCTATGGCATCTGCAACGCCGTCGGTTCGTCCATCGCCCGCGCCACCGATTCGGGTACATACATCCACGTTGGACCTGAAATCGGAGTAGCTTCGACCAAAGCGTTCACCGGTCAGGTGACCGTCATGGCGATGATGGCCCTTGCCATTGCAAAGGAAAAGGGCACAATGTCGGCTGAAAGCATCAAGGAAGTATCAAAGGCGCTTCTTGACCTGCCTCATACAATCGAGGATGTGCTCCAAACCGACGGACAGATTGCCGACCTGGCAAAAATCTTCACTTACGCTCATAATTTCATTTATCTCGGAAGGGGCTACAACTACCCTACGGCACTTGAAGGAGCCCTCAAGCTCAAGGAGATTTCATACATCCACGCAGAGGGATATCCTGCCGCCGAGATGAAGCACGGGCCGATTGCCCTCATCGACGCTGAAATGCCAACGGTGGTTATAGCCGTTCCTGACCACACCTATGAGAAGACGGTCAGCAACATGGAGGAAATCAAGGCCAGGGGCGGAAAAATCATCGCCGTCATCGCCAAAGGAGACTCCCACGCGAGCAAGAGTGCGGACTACACCATCGAGGTCCCTGTCACGGCAGAGTGCCTGATGCCTGTCATCGTGTCCGTTCCTCTCCAGCTCATGGCTTATTACATAGCTGTTTACAAAGGAAGAAATGTTGACCAGCCGCGCAACCTCGCCAAATCCGTAACCGTTGAATAACAACACTTACTTATGAAACGAAAAATATCAATGGCGATATATGTGGTGCTGATTGTGGCATCCGTATTCGTATCTCCGGCAATTGCACTTTTCGCCGGCATAGTCCTCGCCCTCACCCTCGGCAATCCCTTCCCCGTGTTTTCCAAGAAGGTGTCCAAATACCTTCTCCAGATAGCTGTGGTCGGACTCGGATTCGGAATGAATCTTCAGGAATCGCTTGCGGCTGGCAAGGAAGGCATAATGTTCACAATCGTCTCGGTAATCGGCGTGATGATAATCGGATGCCTCATCGGACGCGCCATGGGAATCCTTCCCAAGCTGTCATATCTCATCAGTACCGGTACAGCTATTTGCGGCGGAAGCGCCATAGCAGCCGTAGCGCCTGTGGTGAAGGCAGATGACGACGAGACCTCCATGTCCCTTGCCGTCATATTTACCCTCAACGCTATAGCCCTGTTCATATTCCCTCCATTGGGACAGCTTCTCGGCTTGGACCAGAATCAGTTCGGGACCTGGGCTGCAATCGCCATCCATGATACGAGTTCTGTTGTCGGCGCCGCATCCATATACGGCGAGGAAGCCCTCAAGGTCGCAACTACCATCAAGCTCACCAGGGCATTGTGGATAATCCCTCTGTCCCTCGTATCCATCCTGTTCTTCAGGGACAAATCCGGCAACAAGACCAAGGTTTCCATTCCTTGGTTCATTTTCCTGTTCATCCTCGCGATGGTATTCAACACCTACGTGAACATTCCGGAAGGTATCTCCAAGGCCATTTCCGTGTTCTCGCACAAATCCCTGTCGGTGACCTTGTTCCTCATCGGCTCAGGGATGTCCATAGAGTCCATCCGCAAGACCGGTGTCAAGCCAGTCCTTCTCGGAGTCATCCTCTGGTTCCTGATTTCAGTCGTGACCCTCGCAGTGGTGATGCTATGAAAAATCCGGCCTGAGGCGCGGACGCTTCAGACCGGACGGTACAACTTTATATTCGGAGATTCAACTATTTGATTGCTTCCCAAGTGAATGTGGTCTCAGTATCGACCTCCATTCCTGTCGTGTCGGTTTCATTCCATACACCGTAGTATTTGATTTCCTTGGTCACGAGACCGTTGGCGTCATATTCATATGTATAGACTGCTGTCTTTTCGGCCATCTGGTCGCCGAAGTTGTGCCAACGGCAGCTTTCAAGAAGCTTTGTGGAAGTGTTTCCGAAAAGACGTGCCTCCCAAGCCCATCTTGAGAATCCGAGATCCTCGGCATAGTGGGTCTGGATTGCGCATACATTGTCCTTTGAAAGATAGGTGGCATCTTTCATCCTCCAGAAATTGTTGTCCTTGTCATACCTTGTCCAATAGAGGATGAGACCGTCCTCGATGGACTGTGATGTGCACTGAACGCCGTCTTTCTCGCCCTTGATCATATAGCCCTTGGAGTCATATGTAATATTCCAGGTATGGTCGGCGTTCTCGACCTTTGTTGCGAAACCGTCTGAGTTGAGCGTCATCGTGTACTCAATCTCTCCGTTGTTCTTGATGGTGAGCTTGCTTCCGCTGTATTCGAAAACACGATTGTCAGATTTGCTGACTACGGAAGCCACGGTGCCATCCGCATTGTAGGAGAATGTATATGGCTCAGACCATGTGTCTCCCATAGTCTTTACCCTATGGGTGCGGGTAACGACGTCTTCGTCTCCATTGTTGCCCTTCTTGTTTTCCTTTTCACAAGATACTGCGAAAATTGTCACGGCTGCAATAGCAGCGATTGCATAAAACTTTTTCATTGCTGTGTGGTTTTAAAGTGTTATTTGATAAAGTATCTGATTCATATCCCATAATAACTGATGTATGGGGCTATCTTGGACAGACATCTGAGCCTGTCAGTTGAAACATCGTCGGAAGCGTCTATCACGCGGTATTCGAAACCGGCTCCCCAGCGCTTGCAGGATCGGTACAGGTTGTCCGCACCGGTGTAATATGGCGACTCGTCCGTCAGGGCGATGAAATATGTGTTTGAGGAATCCGCCTCAGGGATTTCCGATGCGGAATCGATGAACACGAATGACGAAAACTCTCCGCAGTGCGTGGATACCTCGCTCCCTGCCTCTCCTATGGAAACGGCCATCGATGTCGTCAGGGAATATTTTCCGTTCCAGTATTCAATCCATTCAGGGACACTCCGGACATCGAGGTCACACGGCAGGTATATGAACATTGCCTTGGTGCTCGTGGTCCATGCAATCCCTATTGCATCGCGGATGAAGCTTTCCGGCAATCCCTTATGGAACCAGAACACACCCTGTCCGCCTCCATTCTCCTTGAACGAAGACGATATGGCGGTCCCGTCCTCCTCGAATCCGACGGTTGCAGGGGAGCAGGACACTCGGGAACATTCCGGCCACATATCACTCCCGTTGAGGTAATGGTCCATCCAAGGCAGAACTTCATTGAGGGCATCCATCCAATATGATGATGTATGAGCCCCGTTTGCAACCCTGTATTCGTGGGCGAATGAACGGTCTCGCAATATCACGTGAAGGGAGTCATTCGCCACAAGGAGCTGTTCCTCATCATCCCCACAGGTGAAGAACCAGTGCACGGAACTCAGCGCAGTGCGGTTTTCGTCGTTGAACTGCCTGTATGGATTGTGTGCAATGTACCAAGGTGTCAGCCTGTCCTGTCCATATAGACCGACCCCGCCGAATATGCTGCCCCACTGTCCGTCCCATCCACCTGCCGACTCCGTCATATATTGTGCATCGGTCCTGAATGACATGCTGAGCGGAGCGCTGCAAGAGAAAACCTCCGGGTGTTTCATGGCGAGCACCATCGCACCGAAACCACCCATCGAATAACCTGTGAGCGCACGGTGATCCCGGTCGGCCACGGTCCTGAATGAACGGTCAACCAAAGGCACGAGTTCCGTCACGAACATATCCATATAATCGAATTTCCCCGTATAATAATTGCAGTAATAGCTTGTATATCCGTCCGGGAACACATATATCATCTCCCCTATCATCCCCGCATCCTCCAAGGCCTCGATTCTCTCCTTGGCGTGGAGATATTTCCCGTTCCAGGAAGTATGGTTGTCGCCGTAGCCGTGCAGCATATAGACCACAGGATAGCTTTTCCCGACATCGTCCCTGTAGTTGCGCGGGAGCAGTACGGCGTATTCCACATCCCGTCCGAGCACGGAGCTGTGCATCACGCAATTCTCGGTGTATCTCTGGAAAGGTCCGGGTTCCGGAAGCACGGTCTTGGAGCCGCATCCCACCGCACTTGCGGCAAGAAGTGAAAGGAGGATGAATATGTACGGTATCCTGTTCATAACGCTTTTTCTATCGAATCATATACTACCATCTCCTGGGCATTGATTTCAAAGTCCGGGTCCGGATTCAGGAGACGGAGGGTAAGACGGTGATGGCCGGAGGAAAGGCAATACTTTGAGAACACCTCGTATTTGCGCTTGATATAGTCGTAAGGCATGTCGAACTCCTCGACGACTACCCCGTCTATAGAGGCTTCAAGCCTGGCGACATAGTCCTTGGTGCTGTGTCCTGTCTTGACGACACTCCCTTCGACCACTATCGAGTTGCCCGTGAAATCCAGGTCAAGGGATGTGCTGAAACGCTTCTTGAGCACGACCTTGGCAACAGGTACCAGCCCTTCGAAAGACTGCTCCCAAGGAAGCACCGAAGCCCTGGTTACGACCAATTCCACACCATCAGGGCCGACCTTGCCACCTGCCGAACGCACTGCGTCCTGAAGAAGTTCAAGATTCTTGACGCAGGTCTCCTCCAGGCTCAGGGTAGTGTAAGGGAACGGCTCGTCGGCTATCTTGGAAGCGGCAAGACGGTATTTCTCGGGAATGGCGTCATAGCCTTTGACGACACCGAGCACACCTGCCGCCGATGCCGGATTGCAGTCGGAGTCCTGGCCGCAGCGGGTTGCAATATCCATCGTCCGTTCGAAATCGCCTTCTCCATACAACAATCCTATCACTATGTATGCGGCATTGATGACGGCGTCGATGTTGAATCCGTTCCAGACTCCTTCCGGGCAGCCGATGTCGAAGCTATGCCTCTTGTCTATCTCGAACCAGCATTGCTTCCAGTCCGTAGGGTATTTCTCGTGGAAATACAGCACATCTTCAATACAGTCGCGGAACTTGCTTCCCTGCGGAATGACGGAAGCCGCTTCTCGGACTATCGTCTCCATATCGTCACATACGAATGCCAGGGAATACATAACGGAAACGAATACACCACCATAATATCCATCGCCATAATTCATTATATGTCCTATACGGTCACAGGTCGCCACCGCCCTGTCCGGCATCCCGGGCCAAAGCATCCCGATGAAGTCGGCCTCTATCTGGAAATCAATGTCATCGGCGTGAGGGTTGTTCATCCAGTGTCCCGAGTGAGGCGGAAGCACCCCGTTGAGTATGTTGTATCTCGCCGCCTGATTGGCATGCCACAGCTTGTAGTCCGCATTGGCGAAGCTCTCGGCATACAGCAGGGCTGGAGCGTCAATTCCGTGACGGCACATGACTTCAAGGAATGTCAGGTCCATATAGACATCATCATAAAGTCCCGGATCCTCGATGAAGGTCTCCAATATGTAATCCTCACTCCACGGAATCAGCTGGCTGTCCTGCATGAGACCTCCCTTGAACTTGAATTCTGTAGGGCCTCCATATGTACATCCTATGGTCTGAGCATACCATCCGCCACGAATCTTGTCCTTCAGGACATCCATCGGGATGGAAACCGTGCTGTCATACGGAACGGCATCCTTGGGTGCCGAGCAGGCAAGGAGCAGGAATGCGGGAATTATGAATCTCCAAACTTTCATCATCTTTTCTTTCAGTTGTGGTAATACGGATTGGTGACAGGATTTTCAGAATAATATTGTATTGCGTTGATTCTCAGGAGATATGTATCAGGACGAGGATTCCTCCACACCATCCTGACATGATGTCTTCCCTCCTGCATCTGATACTTCCAGGCCGGTTCGAGCTTCCTCGAAGTACCTTTCATCGGCAGAATGGAAACCTGGTCAAGCTCCCCGTCTATCCATACCTCGATTTCGGCGACATAGTCATCCTGCTGCTCTGCCATGGCAAAGACCTCGGAACCGACATGCTTCTTGGACACCCTGTCCGCATAGTCCCTGGATATTCCCCTCAGACATACCAGATTACCCCAGATGCAAAAACCGTTTCCACTGAAATCAAATTCATATTCCTTCTCCATCCAGGCATCCTTCTGGTCCCTGAAGACAGGGTATGTGCCCGTGAAGTTCTGTTCGAGAGGTAGCTTGTGTACAGGATATTGAGGTATGGCGAGATTGGTCCCGTCCACCTTCCCGCCGTTTGCAGCGATGAGCTCGAGGGCGTGCCTGTATGACATGTCACATCCCTTGGCAAGGGAGATGTCCGTTCCTTCGAAATCAAGGTTCCATATTTCTTCAAGAGGCTGCTTCCAGAAATCCGGTATGGACTTCTTTCCGTACATGACTCCGAGGACGCCGCCTACCGTGGCAGGATTGCAGTCTGAATCCTGTCCGCAACGGGTGGCAATCTCCATCGAGCGAGCGAAATCACCGCCTCCGTAGAGCAGTCCGATGGCAACATATGCGGAATTGAGCTTCGCATCTATGTCGAAACTCAGGAAAACGCCTTTCGGGCATCCTGTGTCGGCTCCCCATTTCTTCTGGATTTCGAACCAGCACTGCTTCCAGTCGGAAGGATATTCGGAATGCAACTTCCTGACATCATCGACACACTGATAGAATGTGCTTTGCTCTGGGATTCCGAGAAGGGCGGCATCGAGGATTTCCGAAGGAGAATCATATATGAAGGCCGCAGAATAGAGTCCGGCCACGAATGCCCCTCCATAGAATCCGTCCCCGCTGTTCATTATATGGCCAACCGTTTCGGCGATTTCCAGAGCCTGCGGAATCATCCCCGGAGACATCAGACCGATGAAATCAGCCTCTATCTGGAAATCAAGGTCGTCTGCGTGAGGATTGTTGAGCCAATGTCCGGAAGCAGGCGGCATGATACCCTGGCGGACATTGTAGCGGCCCGCCTGATTCGCGTGTGCAAGATGGTAATCCGCCGTCGCGAACCTGATGGCAAGTTCGGATGCGCTGCAATCAAGTCCCAGCTGGTCAAAGGCTTCTGCGAATGTCAGGTCATTGTAAATGTCATCGAAAAGTCCCGGCTTGCGGTCCCACCAATGCTTCACATAGCCCTCGCCCCACGATATTGGCTGGGAATCCGGGATCAGGGTACCCTGATGCTTGAACTCCGTAGGGGCTCCATATACCACACCGATAGTCTGGCCGGCCCATCCTCCTTCTATCTTGTCACGGAGTTCCTCTGCCGTCAGATCAACTGTATATTCAGGCTTCGGAGCTTCATACACCTCTATCTCCGATACATTTATGAATGACGATACATTCTTCGTATATTTATGCCAATGGTGCTCGACATGATCATCGCCGATTACCCTGACACCTTTGGATATGACAGGCCTGAAGCTGAACAGGTATTCCGCGTTGTGAGGCTGTATGAACACGATGTCGGACTCAGGAAGCGCTGGGCTGACATCCGTCCTGACAGGTATCCAGTTCCCGTCCTCGTCAAGGATCTCGACGGCCATGTCACTGTACCATCCGCCGAATTCCTCAAGGCAACCGTAACGGAATGACAACTTGTCGAAGCGCTGAGGCTGGTCCCATACGAATCCGAACCAGTCACGCCTCGTGGCATTGGATTTCCCGTTGAGGGAGCAGAACACCGAATGGGCTCCCGTGAGGACTCCATCGTTGATGACGCTCACTTCCTCTGCATACCAGGCTCTCGAGTTGGTGAGCCAGCATGAATCGAGGACTTCGAAATCCGTCTTTTCGACGGAAGAGACTATCTTCCCTGAAGGAGCGATGTTCCTGCCCCTCACGACGAGATTGAAATCTTTCTCTATCGTCTGTATGCCATCCGAAAGCGAAAGCCTGATATTGTATTCCCCGACCTTCGCAGGGACGCCTGTCAGACGTCCGTTGTCGAATCGCAATCCCTGAGGCAGGGTGCCTCCCACAAGCTTCCACTTGCAGTCCCTGTTGGTTGCACAGGAGAAATCATAATCGGTCTTCTCCCCGAGGACGAGTCTCGGCTGAGGCCCGACACAGAATTCGAGAGGCGGGTTGAACTTTGCGGAGGTGTTGACTATCAGATATTTCTCTCCGTCACGCACCTCCGTGCGTCCGCCATTTTCCTCGACCACCTTCACGGCAATCGCTACCGTCCTGTCGATAATGTCTTCGATGGATGCGTCCGGAAGGTCATGGCGGGTAACATTTATATATCTGTCATTGAACGGCTTGGTCCAGTGTCCGAACGGCATGGAATAGGAGGTAGGGACACTTTCTCCTCCATTGATGACTCCAAGTATTCCGCAGGTAGTGGCAGTCTGATTGTCGGCATCGAATCCGAGCGCACAGCCTATGTTCAAGGTCTTCTCTATGTCCCCGCCACCGTACAGCAGCGCGAGCATACCCATCGCTCCGTTCAGGTTGGCGTTCCAGATGGTCTTCGAGAAGGAATTCTCGTTCTCGTAATATTTGGTCTCGATGAATGCACGGGCGGCATGCCAGTCCGTCGGATCGGCATCATACATCCTGATACATTCCCTGACGGTCTCCGCGAAACGGTCTCCCTCAGGAAGACATTCAAGGGCATCCTCCATCAGTTTGCGGATGTCGGACTCGAAGAATGCTCCGGCATACATAGCCCCATATACCACCGTAGGGGACGTCGCCCACGAATCACTCGTCACCCTTGCGGCCCAATCAGAAATACCTGCGGCATATTCCACCATTCCAGGGGCGGTATAAGCCCATATCTCGTTGATAAGCTGTGGGTCTATCTGAAACCAGTGCGGATTGTTGGCTACAGCCCCTGTGAAAGGAGGTGTCAGGCCATAGTGCATCGCCCCGAGAGCCGCCCTGTTGGCAAGCCACACCCTGTCCCTGATATGGTACATCCAACATTCGCGCATCTGGGAATATGTCGGACGGACACCGTTCTTTTCCATCATTATCAGGTACATATATTCCACATCCGTATCATCGTCCGAAAAGGCGCCATCCACGGCGGTCATCTTCCTCATGGCCTTGTTCCATACAAACGGCCCCTCTCCCGGCTCCTCGATGAATTTGTTCTCATATTCCAGTCCGTAGATGTTCCCCACCATCTGTCCAAGCCAGGCACCGGCTATCTTGCTGCGGAGTTCGGTGTATGAGATTTCCTTCTCCACAGCCTCCGGAGCCGTACCGCAAGAGCAAAAGAGCGCAATGCAGGCCAATACCAATGTCGTTATCCTGAATTTCATATATATCTGAAACGATTATTGTCAATATCCTTCGTTCTGTCCGAGCTTCGGGTTGTCACCTCTCCTTAAGTCAGGGATAGGCAGAAGCTCCATATATGGCTTTCCTTCAGACTTCGCCCACCATGCGGTGGTGTATTTCCCGAAGCGAATCAAGTCCTGACGGGTCCACCCCTCCATGGCAAGTTCATGCTGCCTCTCCAGGAGAAGCCTGTCGAGCGTGAGGTCGGCAGCCTCGATCGGAGACAGCCCGGCCCTCTGTCTTATGCTGCGGAACTCCGGCACTGCCGCCGCCTGGTCCGTCTTGCCCTGGCGCAACAAGGCCTCTACATACATCAGGACCACATCCGAGTAGCGCATCAGATAGAAATCATTTTCCATGGACACCTTGTACGATGTAAGGGTTCCGTCGGTCTGATAAGGCCATTTGATTATCCTCGCGCCCTCGAAGCGTCCGATTCCGCTTATGAACTTTCCCTCATCTATCGGGGACGGGGTCAGGATATAATCCTTGTACTCGACCTGTCCTGAACTGTTGACCGTCCTGTACTGGTACTTGGTCCCTTCCGGCGTATAGACCTGACCGTACAGCCACGTGTCCTCGCGGCGCGTGTCGCCCTCTTCGTATGAATCGAAGAAATCAGGCTGGGCCATCATCGAGCCGTTCCAGGTCTCTCCTATGTTGAATGCGTTCTGGAGGTCCTCATTGAAAGTCATCACATAGATATAGAACGCATTGTTTGTATAGACGCTGCTGTGAGGTATGGCGAATATGGCCTCAGGACCATTCTCGTTGTTGATGGCGAAATTGGAGGCATAGGTCGGGGCAAGGCTGTACTGCCCAGAAGACATGATGTCGGAGCATAGCTGTTCCAGTTCGTCATACCGAGGGGTCCCAAGCCATTTTTCGGCGTTCAGGTAAATCTTCGCAAGAATGAACTGCGCCACTCCCTTGGTCACCCTGCCGTATGTACTTGAAGACACCTGGTCCTCGAGCAATCCGATATTGTTCTTGATTTCCTTCTCAAGGAAAGCGAGCATGAACGTCCTGTCCTTCGGATCAGGATAATCGGTTGAGTTCTTGTCCACTGAATAAGGTACCGTACCCCAGCAATCTACGGCAAGCAGGTAATAATATGTACGCAATATCTTGATTTCGGCGATGTTCCTGAGGACTGTCTCGGACTGGTTGGAAGTCTTCTGAAGTTCGTTCAGGGCATCGTTGCAGGCGGCAATCCCGTCGAAGCAGAAATCCCAAGCGCAACGCACGAGCTTGTTTCCTGCAGGGATATTGTGGGTCTGGAGCTCTCCGTAACGGGCCTCCGCCCAGCTTCCGTTGTAAGCCTTCGGTATGGCCACCTCGTTGGAAAGCTGCATTATCATCGTGAGCATGCTCTGCTCCGAGCCCCAGGACTGTAAGGCGGTATATGGCCTTGCAGTGTAGAGGGCGACATTGGAGTCTTCTTTGAGAAACTCGTCTTTCGGAATCTGGGAGAAGATTTCCTCGTCCAGATTTGTGCAGGCTGCGGCAGAGAAGGCCAGTAGGCCTGCCATAAATATGATGTTCCTATGTTTCATAACTCGACGCTTCAAGGATTTCCATTAGAATTTTATGCTTGCTCCAAAGGTAAACACCCTTGTACGAGGATAATAGCTGAGTCCTTCTATACCAGGGGTAAGCCCTGTCCTCTGCACCTCGGGGTCAACTCCCTTGTAACCTGTGAGGACGAACAGATTCTGTCCTGTCAGGGAGAAACTCAGTGATTTCACCACATTGCGTTTCTTGAGAGGGACATTGTAGGCAAGCGTAAGGTTGTCAAGCTTCAGGAATGAGGCATCCTCCAGATACTTGGAGCAATAGACGGTCTTTCCCGTGAACTCTGGTTCATCGAGCCAGCTTGCGAGCACATTCTTCAGACCGAACTCGTTCACGGACTCATAAACCGCCCTCATCTGATTGAAGGCCTTGCCTCCTATCGATGCCCTGAAGGTGGCACTGAGGGTGAAATCCCACAGACGGAGGTTGTTGCTCCATCCAAGGTCGCATATCGGATAGGCATTCCCGAGTTTCACCCATTCCTTCTCGGACGACTGCGCAACCTTTATCGAACCGCTGCTTCGGATTCCCTCATATTCAGGACCGTAGAAAGTACCTATGCTTTCGCCCTCAATCAGCCTCTGGCAATAGCAGGCAAGAGGGGAATTGAGCCACCCTATGCGGTATTCCTGTCCTGAGAACTGGTCGTTGGTAAAGGAGATCAGCTTGTTCTTGTTGTGGGCGAATGTCAGGGCCGTTGACCATACCACATTCTTTGTCTGGACTGGTATTGCATTGATTGTCACCTCTATACCGGAGTTGCTGATTTTTCCGACATTGGTAAACAATGTGGAATAGTCATACGGAGGCACCGGCACCGTATAGTTGTAGAGCAAATCCGTAGTCAGACGGTAATAATAGTCGATCGTTCCTCCCAGGCGTCCTTTCAGGAATGAGAAGTCCAGACCTACATTGTATTCCGATTTCTTTTCCCACCTGAGGTCAGGATTGGCATTGCTTGCAGGAGCATATGCCGTGTTCCATTTGCCATCATAATAGAAGTTCCCGTTGGTCTTTACCAGGAATAGTGACTGATAATTCGAGAAATCCTGATTTCCGGTCATTCCGAATCCTGCCCTGAGCTTCAGTTCGTCAAGCCATTTGACATCCTTCAGGAATTTCTCCTGTGATATGCGCCATCCCACGCTCACTGCCGGGAACCATCCCCATTTGTTGTTGGCGCCGAATCGGCTCGAACCATCCCTTCGGAGGGACACGGACAGCATATACCTGTCGGCATAGTTGTACATCACCCTGCCGAAGAAGGCTATGTATTTGTTGGATTCCTTGTAGGAACTGATGGAAGCATTTCCGGTCAGCAGGGCCTTTCCACTGCCGATGTTGTTCACGCCGAACCAGTCAGTGTCAAATCCGTAGTTGTATATCCCGGAGCTGTCCGAAGTCTGCTGCTCGTATGAATAGCCGAGAATGGCCTGGACCGAATGGTCTCCGAACTTGTTCGCATACTGGATGGTGCTCTCGTACTGCACGTCATATGTGCGGGAATTGTCAATCTCGGCAGAGCCTCCAAGTCCCCATTCCCCTGGATAGTATCTGGTCTTGTAGTCGGTATAACGGGAGTTCTTCATAGACCAGTTCACGAAATTGTCCCATTTCAGTCCCTTGACAGCCAGGATGTTGAGCGTTGCCCTCGTATTGGCGGACACCATATCCACGTCATAGTTGTTGGAACGCTCGTTCAGCATAGCCACCGGGTTGTAGTAGTCCATCGAACTCACGGTGAAATATCCGCCATGCTCGGTATCCGTATCATCATATACCGGCTCGGTAGGGTTGTGCAGGAACGCCTGGCGGAAGATTCCTGTGCGGGTTCCGTTGAACTTGCGTTTGGCATAGCTGACATTGTAGTCGAATGTGAGCCATCCCTGTATCGCCTCCTGATGAATGTTCGTCTTTATGAGGTATTTCTTGGAGTCGTTGTTCTTCAGCAAGCCCTGATTCTGCTCCACATTGAGGGTGGTTCGATGGGAGAAATTCTCAGAACCGCCTGCAACGGCGAGCGAGTGACGGTGGGACACCGGCGTGCGGGTCACCTCGTCGAACCAGTCCGTCTCAGCCCCGTAGAGGGATGCCGATGCTGACGGAACATAGTTGTCGACGGTATATCTGAACTGCTCGGCAGTCATCGGTTCAGCCCTGGAAAGAAGGGTCTGTACGGAAACCTGTCCGTCATACTCAACGGATGTCTTCCCAGCCTTCGCCCTCTTGGTCGTGATGATGATGACGCCGTTGGTACCCCTCGTACCATAGATCGCTGCGGCAGAGCCGTCCTTCAGCACATCCATGGATTCCACTTCCTGGAAATTGATGCTCCTGATGTCCGCCCCGCTCACTCCGTCAATGATGATAAGCGGTCCCTGGCCTGCTGAAAGCGTATTGGTACCACGGAGCAGGATTTCCATCGAGCCGTTAGGGTCAGCACCGTTCGGGTTGGTGATGGAAAGACCTGCGACCTTACCCTGAAGCATTGCCGAAGCGTCTATATACGCACCCTTGTCGAAATCTTCGCCGCGCAGGCTTGTAACCGAACCCGTTATCTCCTTCTTGGTGGATGTACCATAACCTATGACGACTGTCTCGTCCAGCATCGTGGCGGCCGAAGGTATCATGGACAAATCATATACGCTCTGGTCCGTCACTGTCACATTGAGGTCATCATATCCGAGATAGGATACATTCAGCACATCCCCCTTGGAAGCGGAGATCGTGAATGTGCCGTCCTGACCGGTTATGAAGTAGTTCTTCGTCCCAGGGACGACTACCGCTGCCCCTGTCATAGGGTTGCCGTTCTCATCCGTAACGGTACCCTTTATCATGTTCTGGGCTGCAAGCTGGATCAAGAAGGCCTGCAGCAGAACCATCACTGACAATATCCTTTTCATATGACCTGATTGTTATGATGCCGCGATTATGCACCCGAGTCCGCTGAGGAACAGGATGAACATAAGGGCGAGAAGTCCGTAAACAAGTTTGCCTGAGCCTCTGAACTCCTTCCAGATGAACACTCCCCAGATTGCCGCAATCATAGGTGCTCCCTGGCCGAGTGCGTATGAAACCGAAGCCCCGGCCTTCCCGGAGGCTATATAGCTGAAAGCTGTTCCGAGACACCATATGCATCCGCCGAGCACACCCACGAGATGTGTCTTGAAATTACCTTTGAAATATTCGGAATATGACACCGGAGTACCTACGAAAGGCTTTTTCATCACGATGGTGTTGAAAACGAAATTGCTCAGGAGGACTCCAAGGGAGAAAATCACGATTGCCGTATATGGCGTGGCCTTGCCTGGAGCAGGTGCTGCGAAGTTCTCCAGATCCATAGCCCTTGCCACGAAGCTGTAGAACAGCGACATGAGCACTCCTGCACAGACCGCCAGGATGATGCCTTTCTTCCTGCTCGAAGCCGGCACATCATTGTTGCCGACCTTGCCGCTCGCCACTCCGTTGCATATTATAGCAAGGACCACGAGGACCACTCCTGCGAAAAGAAATACAGGATTCGTGGTATGTATTCCCTGACCGACCTCGACGATATATGTGTTTATGGTTCCCAAAGCCATTGAAATGCCGACTCCCAACGGGAAGGCTACGGACATTCCAGCCAAAGACGTAGATGCGGACAGCAAGATGTTGGAAGCATTGAATATGACTCCGCCGAGGATAATCCATCCCCAGTTTGCTGCGCTTACCTGAGCTATATTCCTATGGAACGGGACACCTTCTTCGCCTATGCTTCCCATCGTGAAGGCGATGAGAAGTGCGAATACAACCATACCTATTACATAGTCCCAATAGAAAAGTTCATAACGCCAGCTTTTGGCCGCAAGTTTCTGGGTATTGCCCCAAGAACCCCAGCAAAGCATTGTCACAAAGCAGAATACGACTGCCAGTAGTGTGCTGTTGATGATAAACATGATATTATGGTTTTAAATGTGTGCCTGATATTCCTATAAATCGCGCCTGTATGGAATGGACTCCTGCGCACCGAGCTTCTGGACCGTCAACGCCGCAGCCCTCGTAGCGAAACGGGCGGCTTCCACAAGGGACATCCCCTCCGAAAGCCCTACACATAACGCCCCGCAGAACGTGTCGCCCGCCGCCGTGGCATCCACAGCCTCCACACGGCAGGCCTCGACCATCGTACAGGTCCCGTTCTCATATACGGTGCTTCCATGGCTTCCCCTTGTCATTACGACGGCCCCTACTCCGGATTCCGCCAAGCGAGCAACGGCTTTCTCCGTATCGTCGGATATGCCCGTGAGAATGGCCGTCTCGGTCTGGTTAGGGGTTATAAGGTCTATGTAAGAGAAAATTTCTTCAGGGAGCCTCACGGCAGGGGCGGGATTCAGAATCACGAACACGCCGGCCTCATGGGCAATCCTCGCCGCCGTCACCACGGCATCCACCGGAATCTCCAGCTGAAGTATAAGGAATGATGCGGAAGCTATTACATCCTGCACCGAAAGAATGTCCTCAACGGTTATCTCCCCGTTGGCCCCCGGAGCTACAGAGATGCAGTTCTCCCCTTTTGAATCCACCATTATCAGGGCCGTTCCGGACGGTTTGTCGCAGTGGAGGGCATGGGTGGTGTCGATACCTTCCATTTCATAGCTGGCCAACGATTCCTTTCCGAAGATGTCATTGCCCACCTTGCAGATGAAGGTCACGTCTCCTCCCAGACGCTTTGCCGCGACGGCCTGGTTTGCGCCCTTGCCTCCGCGTCCCATCTTGAACTCTCCGCCGAGGATGGTCTCGCCAGGAGCAGGCAGCCTCGTGGCCCTTATTGTCATATCGGTATTGCTGCTTCCGATGACAAGTATCTTTCCCTGTGTCATAGCCATTAGTTTTAGTGCTTATACGACATCGTTTGCGTTGTTACTCATCAAAAATAGATATTTAGATTTCTTGATATTCGTTTTAATGCGATTATTTGATATATTTGCAAAAATTTTCTGCGCAAGATTAGTCGCAAATCTCACCGATATCTTCTATGAAAGAAACGCTTCAGACCATTGCCGACAGACTCGGGATATCAATGACCACGGTTTCAAGGGTACTGTCCGGAAACGCTGACAAATACCGCATCAGCGACAAGACAAGGGACATCGTCATGGACGAAGCCCTGCGCTGCCACTACACACCAAGCGCGGTGGCAAGAAGCCTCAGGATGCAGAGGACCAATATGATAGGGCTGATACTCCCTTCCATGTCCAACAAATATTTTGCGGACATAGCTGCCGTGGTCATATCGGAATGTCGTGAAATGGGCTACACCACCATAGTCATGGATGTAGCCGAGAATGAAGAATTCCAGAAAGACAGCGTAAGGTCTCTCGCCGCCAGGAAGGTGGACGGGATGATCATAGCGCCCTGCGGTTCCGACCCTACCCAACTTGAGATGATTGACAGGGAGCATTTCCCGGTGGTGCTCATCGACAGGTATTTCGAACAGTCCAGACTTTCGTATGTGACAACCAACAACTATCAGGGAGGTGTCACCGCAGTGAAGCATCTTATTGAGAACGGGCATTCCAACATCGCCTGCATCCAGGGGGTACAGACCTCCCTCCCGAACAGGAAAAGGGTGGAAGGCTACATCAGCGCGATGAAGAATGCTTCACTTGAAAATTACATCCAGGTCATCGGCAATGACTTTTCCGTCCAGAACGGATATGTCGAGACGCGCCTGCTGCTGTCTTCCAGGACCCGTCCGACCGCAATCTTCGCCCTCAGCAACACGATAGCTCTCGGCGTCCTCCGTGCGCTCAGGGAAAGCGGCCTGCGCATTCCGGAGGACATATCCCTCGTATCATTCGACGACAACATCTATATGGATTATATGGAACCACCCGTGACAAGGGTAATACAGCCTGTGGAAGATATGGCGAAACTGTCGGTCAGGTTCCTGCTCAACGCAATCAAAGCCCGTCAGGAATCCCTGTCATCCAACGGGGCATCCCAGCAGACGTCGGGACAATCCGAGCTACAGCTCGCCCCAAGGCTGATAAGAAGGGATTCCGTATGCATGGTAATCGACAACTTTCCCCCAAAACCATAGCCGTTTCTGCCAGGATTCCCGTCATCCTGGAAAGGGATATCGATGTGTCTGATATTTTTCCATACGGGAAATATCAAAAGACAGATTATATCCTTATATTTGGAGGATGTGATTCCAAGACATTATGAAAAACAAGATGTGGCTGCTGTTCGCTATACTTTCTGCCGTGTTTGCGGCTCTGACCTCGATATTGGCTAAGGTCGGAATCGAGGGAGTGGATTCCAATCTCGCCACCGCCGTCCGCACGATGGTGGTGGTGCTTATGTCTTGGGCCATGGTGCTGATTACCAATGTCCAGGGTGGCATCGTGAACATCAGCGGCAAAAGCTGGCTGTTCCTGATTCTGTCCGGACTCGCCACCGGAGCGTCCTGGCTTTGCTACTACAAGGCGCTTCAGATGGGGCAGGTCAGCAAGGTCGTGTCGATTGACAAGCTGAGCATCGTCCTGACATTCATTCTTGCGGCTGTCTTCCTCCACGAGCAATTCACGGTAAAGACCTTGCTCGGCTGCATCCTTATAGGCATCGGAACCGTCCTGGTCGCACTTTGAACGAAATCAAAAATACGAACGACATGAAAACAATAAACGGAATCATCCGTAAATCATTGGCCTTATGTGCATTTATCTTGGTGGCGACATTCGCGTCGGATGCACGTCAATTCCAGAAACTTTCTATGAAACACGGTGGTCTGACAAGGGAATACTGGCTGTATGTCCCTGATTCCCTGGCATCAGAACGGCCATTGGTGATCATGCTTCATGGCTATGGAGGCAATGCGGAGAATTACCGACCGGAAATGGCTGAGGTTGCCCAAAAGAACGGTTTCGTGCTCTGTGTCCCGCAAGGTTACAAGGCACCCAAGGGGAAACCGGGATGGAATGTCAGATATCCGGCACAGGAGGGCATGACCACTGACGATGTGGATTTCGTCTGCGCGCTGAAAAAGCGCATCGTGAAGGATTGGGGACTTGATGGGCGCAACTGTTTCCTGTGCGGAATGAGCAACGGGGGCGATATGTGCTATCTGACTGTCCTTCAAAGGCCTGAAGCGTTCACTGCATACGGTTCCGTGGCCGGACTCACGATGGAATGGTGCTACAGGCAATATTCAATGACCAAGGCTGTTCCTTTCCTTGAAGTCCATGGCACTGCGGACAGGACATCCAGATGGGAAGGCGACCCGGACAATGACGGTGGATGGGGAGAATACATATCCGTACCTATCGCGGTGGACAATGTGGTTACGGCATGCAAATGCACCCATTGCGAAGACTCTGAGCTTCCTCTCATCCGTAACAGGGTGATTCTCCACCGTTATTTTGGCGGTGTCCCTGCCTGGAAAGGAGGACCAGCTGTGGAAGTCCGTCTCTACGAAGTCCAGGAGGGAAAGCACAGCTGGGCCCTTGCAGATTTCGACACCTGCTCCGCCCTCTGGGATTTCTTCAAAATCTATCTCAGGTAGGCATTCTGTACAGCAAAACATCGAAATAATGGATATATACTACATTGTTTTCCACCTTTTCAAAGTTCAATGAGAGTTGTCGGCAGCACTCATATAGTGTGTATAATGGTCCCCAGAAGTTGGACACAAGGTTAAGACAAAAAACACTTAACTT
>JBJEBR010000015.1:0-18167 GCA_051870255.1 Candidatus Cryptobacteroides sp. | reverse complement strand
ATTCCGCTCATTGCCATTGTATATCTGTCCATTTTCAGCACGAATGGGAATACTTCTATCCTGTTGTCCTTGATGACTCCCTCAACCGTCATCCTGTCTATGACTCCTTTATTCTTGTTTTTGAACAGAAGTTTTTTCGCGAGTGTCCGGAACATTTCATTCTCACTTATAGTAAGATTCTCGCCGCCAATCCTCATCACACCGTTGATGCTCGGCATTATTATGTTCATATTGGTATCCAGTGCAGCAGTGGCGGCTACATCGCAGTTGAGCAGACCGCTGAATGACCTCAACATAGGCATGATGCTGTCAACGGCAGGCATTATGGCAATCACTTTCTCCGCAGTTATGTCCTTGAAATTGATGTTGAATCCCGCCTTGAGATCCTTCTTGCTCTTGGTTGAGTAGAAACCGTCGAAACTTATGTCACCGGCATTCGAGAATGCCTTGGTGTCTGTTATCTGGACGCATCTCTCCTTCATTATCATGTTGGCGGTCATCTGCCCGATTTCAAGATCGGAATATCTGATGTTCCGTGCATCCAAGCTTATATCCGCATTCAGGTTTCCAGGAATGACAATCAAAGAGAGCGTATCCTCCGCATCCTTTGCCTCAGCCGTCACCATTTTAAGGAATTGAGCATCAGATATATCCGCAAGTTCTGCTTCCTGAGGAGGGGTATATTTGGAACCAACCGAATATGCTTTCAGCAGTTCGTTTGCATTCATCCCGTCAGAGGTTATGTCAACGTCGAGTTTCAGGGTGCTGCTGCGTCCGAGCAATGCCCTCTTGATGCCTGTGAGAGAACCTTTTGCGGCAATCTTGGATTCTCCGGACGCCACTGCGAGAGTGTCAATGGATATCGTATTGTTGGTGAAACTGATACCGCAACCTTTCAGAATGTTCCTCAGAGGGAAATATGGGGTCATGAAAATACCTGTCCTGACATCAATGTTGCCGTTCAGATCCCATTCCCTGAAATATTTAGCAAGCGTCTGGTCAAGTTTCAAATTCAAATCCTGTTTTTTGAAGTCCTCCTCCTGCATCCAGTCAGGTATCGGCTTGGCCGTCCTCTGCTTTCTGGCATGGGCGAACAGGGAATCTTTCGGCACATCAGGATAGACTCTTGCGAGTGAATCCAGCATGGCCTTAGCCCTCTGCTTCCGTTCAATCGTGTTCATGGCGGCAGTTGCCTTGACTGATGCATCGGTGAGAATTAGACGGTTGGTGGTGTTCTTGAGGAAAATCCTCTTGTTCTTGCTCGTCACCGTCATCACGGGTATCTCGCGGTGCTCTTTCTTAGGATATAGCAGGAAACCGTTCTCTGTGTTGTCGAGGGCTATGGCTGAACCTTCCGAATCCTTGACCCTCAGCATCTTGGCATTCAGCCTTATCCCAAGCGGACTTACCTTGGTGCTGTCTCCGGATGACGAATTCTTCGCTGTGAGGGTCACGGAATTGCCAGTGACCTCGAATGCATTGCCATATGATATGCGGGTGCTGTCGATAGTTCCTGTCACTGCAAGAAGCTTCGTGGTTCTGGAAGGGTCCTTCCGTCCCTTCTTTATTTCAGGACCGAGCTTCATCTCAAGCTTGTCGATGGCTATGTTCAGGGAGTCCTCAGGCACCTCCACCCTCACATTCCTGCATACGGCCTCGCCCTGGAGGTCTGCCTTAGAGAAATTGTACATATTCAGCTGCGACAGTTTCGCGGAGCCTTTGATGGCAGCCTCCAGGCTTCCTCCGGCGCTGATGTTGAGAGAATCTGGGATGAATACAGATGTCAACGTGTCGAGGACTGCCTTGAAATTGCCGTCCAGTTTGATCTGAGGGTCATCGGAAAGCACATCAGAGGCATATGCCTTCGCATCCAATGACAGCCCCGCAGTCTTGACCGCCGCCTTTGTGACTGCTACATTTATCGCGCTGTTCTCGGCAGTCCCAGCCTCTGCATCCAGACCTATGGTGAGACTTCTGCCGATGTCGCTGTGGCTGATTCTTGAATCAGGCACGGAAAGATTGATGCCGAATGTCGGAAATTCTCTTGTACCTGGTATGTAATAACCGTCGCAGGATGCTGAGACATAAAGTGTTGCATCGGTACTTACCTTCTCGGCCTCGGGCACGAAATGGCTTACTATGTCCTTTAGCAGGGCATCCAGATTGCATCCGTCAATATTGAAATCCCCGTTGATGTATGTGCCTTCGGTGTGCAGCCTGACATCGGCTCGCCCGTGCATCGGAATCGAGGCAACTGATATGTCAAAATGTTCGAGCGATATTGCAGGAACGGAATCCTTCGGGAATGAAAGTCCGGCATTGATATCAACCGGTATTCTCATCCTTCCGAACATCCTTGTAGCCACCATGGTCTTGGCCTGCGCGGATATGTCCATATGCTTGTTGTGCTCGTCAATATGGAGCTTGTCCATACCGAGTGCCAGAGTATCCTTGGCAATCCTTCCTGCAATGAACATGCTGTCCAGGTCGAGTCCGAGCCTGTTCCTGGACATCCTGCCTGTGTCGAGCCTTCCGTTGAAGATAAGCTGCTTGAAATCTATCATTGCGAAAACCGTGTCACGGCAATCCGTGAACACCACATGGGGATGATGCATGAAATTGATTTTCCCGAGCCTTATCTTCGGCAGCCCGGAAGAGTTTTCTTCATCATCCTCGGTGCTCTCCCCGAACTTGAATATGTCGAGATTCGACTTGCCGTCGGCATAGTTGTGGATGAAGATTCTCGGCTGGACAAGGTCAAGGAACGGAACGCTTATGCTTCCTGTAGCAAGCGCCGCTACATTCAGCCCCGCGGTGAACTTCTCGAACCTTGCGAGGGTGTCGGCGGTCTCTCCGCATCCTTTCCAAAGCAGATGTCCCTGGACGCCTGCCTGCTCGGATACGTCGAAGCGGCCTGCTGGGTATGTGATTGAGAAATCCTCAAGCGTGAGCCCCACGCTCGGGAAATGCCTGAACATCGAAACTGAGACTTTCCCGAAGGAAATGTCTCCGTCCACGAATCTGCCCGCATATCTGTTGACAATTTTCGTGGTCAGTGATGATGAAAGCACAATCTGAAGGACGACGAGCAGTGCCGCCCATATTCCAATTATCCAGAGAATGACCTTTCCGGTCTTCTTCAAAGCATTTTTCTGTTTCATCAGGTTCAAGATATATCTAAACTTGCAAAAATAATCAAATTCTCTGACTATACATATAAAGAGGCACATCATTTCGATTCCACGGATTCCATAGAGCCGTCATTTCGATTTCTTCTGTGCTGTCATTTCGAGCGACCGAAGGGAGTCGAGAAATCTTCTCACAAGGAAACATTTATGTTGCATATAACCAAGATAAGTTTTATTTTTGCCATGACTAAAACCAAGTGCCATCATGGAAACTTCATTTGTCTATGACCGGTATGTCACCGGGAAGAATTTTGTCGGAAGGAAGACCGAGACCAATTCCCTTTCCAACCTGCTGGAGACGGGAGAGAATGTCGTGATGTACGAGCCCCCGAAGAGCGGGAAGATGTCTCTTGTGCAGCAGACTTTGTTCAATATGAGGATGAAAGGCCGCCAGTTCATGGTCGGCCAGCTTGAATTGTTCAATGTCAGGCGGCTGGATGATTTCCTGCTGAAGTTCGGAGCTGCCGTCATCCGTCCTATTTCCTCGACCCCGGACGAATATGCCGCAATCGTGTCGGAATATCTTGACGGCACCCATTTCGTCTTCGACCCTTCGAGGTTTGCCTCGGACCGCGAGGAGGTCATATCCCTGAACTGGGAACCGGATGCCGCGGATGTCGCGAGAATGTTGAGGCTTCCACAGCGCATTGCAGCGGATAAAGGAATGCCGTTCTATATGATTGTATCCGATTTCCAGAATCTGATGAAAGTGGATGGCTATGAGGAAATCTTCTCTGAGCTTGAGTCCGTGATGTCATCCAAGGAGTCGTCGCCTTCATCCTCCGCCCTGTTCATAATCACAGGGTCGATGGTAAATGCCATGAAATACATATTCGAGGAGAAGAAATATTTCTACCGTATGATAGAATACCTGCCTCTGGGCAAGGTGGATGACAGGGAAATCATAGACCATATAGTCAGAGGTTTCATGGTGGGAGGAAAAGTGATAGACAAGGACCTCGTGCTCGGGGCCTGCCAGCTCTTCCAGGGCAATCTGTGGTACCTCAACCATTTCACTGCGATATGCGATTCCTTGTCGAAGGGATTCATCAACGAGGGAATCCTGATGGATGCCCTCAATGCTATGCTCTCGATCCACGGGCCTAGGTTCAAGGCAATGGTGGACGACCTGACCGACCATCAGATGAGCCTTATGAAGGCGGTCCTCGACGGGGTGGTGAAGTTCAGCGCTTCCGATGTAATCGAGAAATATGCCCTGAACTCCTCTGCAAATGTACGCAGGGTGAAGGATGCTCTCCGCAAGAAGGAAATCCTGACATTCAACGACAAGGACGAGCCTGTCATCCTCGATCCTCTCTTCGAGTATTGGATCAGGAACATCTATTTCGGCATGAAGAACAATTGAAACCATCATTTAGACTAAACGGAATCAATGTCATTTCGACTGAGCGGAGCGAATGGAGAAATCTGGCATTAAAAAACATCAGGAAAACCAAATATGACCAAAAAGAAAATAACGGTCCTGACCGGAGCCGGTGTCAGCGCCGAAAGCGGCATCAGCACATTCAGGGACAGCAACGGGCTCTGGGAAAACCACAGGGTTGAGGATGTCGCTACAATCGAGGGATGGTACAGGAACCCGTCTCTCGTCCTTGATTTCTACAACGAGCGTCGCAGGCAGCTCCCGCATGTGCGCCCCAACGCTGCCCACGAGTCAATCGCCTCCCTTGAAAAGGATTATGACGTGACCGTGGTGACACAGAATGTGGACAACCTTCATGAAAGGGCGGGCAGCACGCGCATCATCCATCTTCACGGCGAACTGACCAAGGTCCGCCCGGAGGACTGCTACAACGAAAGGGACGGATTCTCTGAGGATACTGTCTTCGATATAGGCTATGAGGATGTCCACTTGGGAGACCTTGCTCCGGACGGAGCCCAACTCAGGCCGCACATAGTATGGTTTGGCGAGGCTGTCCCAAAAATAGAGCAGGCAATCGATGCTGTGGAAGCCGCCGACATACTTCTCATAGTGGGTACGTCACTTCAGGTCTATCCTGCCGCCGGCCTGTATGCTTATGCCAAGGCTTCCACTCCTATATATATAATAGACCCTAAGGATGTCCCGGTCAGGGATGGCAGGATCACCCATATCAAGGATGTCGCCACGAAGGGTATGGAGATTTTCAGGGGAATGATTGGTGAAAAAATTTTGAAATCAAAATAATATGTCTATCTTTGCAGCCGCTAATAAAAGGAGGTGATACAGATATGATTATAGTTCCGGTAAAAGACGGCGAGAGCATCGAGAAGGCTCTTAAGAAATTCAAGAGGAAATTCGAAAAGACAGGTGCCATCCGCGAACTCCGTGCAAGGAAGACTTTCGTGAAACCGTCAGTGAAGAGGAGAACAGAGATTCAGAAAGCAATCTATGTTCAGAAGATGCAGCTTCAGGACGAGCAGTAGTCCAGAGCCATCAGGAAAGAATTTATTACAGATTGTCAAGCCATAGTCAAAGAGCTGCCAAAGGGTAGCCGCTTGTAGTCTAAAACTTTAATATTTAAGTTTTTTATGTACGCAATTGTTGATATTGCAGGCCAGCAGTTCAAAGTCGAGGCCGGAATGGAGATCTTCGTCAACCGCCTTGCGGCTGAGAAAGGTGCTTCTGTCGAGTTTGACAAAGTGCTCCTGATTGACGAGGATGGAAATGTAAAGGTAGGCGCACCTTATGTTGACGGCGCAAAGGTTTCAGCCACAGTGCTTGATGACTCTTGCAAAGGCAAGAAGGTTCTTGTATTCAAGAAAAGGCGCCGCAAAGGTTACCAGAAACTCAACGGTCACCGTCAGTATCTTACAAAACTTCAGATCAATACGATCGCTTAATCATTGAGGAGGAATAATTATGGCACATAAAAAAGGCGTCGGTAGTTCCAAGAACGGTCGTGAGTCACATAGCAAACGACTCGGTATCAAGAAATTCGGTGATCAGGCAGTCAAGGCGGGCAACATTCTCGTCCGTCAGAGAGGAACTGTCCACAATCCTGGTCTGAATGTCGGGATGGGTAGGGATCACACTCTCTATGCCCTGATTGACGGAAGGGTAAGCTTCCGCAAGAAAGCTGACAACAAATCTTATGTCTCGGTTCTTCCTTTTGAGAACTAAGACTCGGGATTTGGAAACAAAGAAAGATAGAGGACTGAATTACCCGAGGTGGGTTTCAGTCCTCTTTTCTATAATATCGGAAACAAATTAAACACTAACATATATGCTGACACTCAAATTGCTCCGTGAGAATCCGGAGTTTGTCATCAGTAAGCTTGCCGTCAAGAACTTTGACGCAAGGGAGATTGTCGGGAAAATCATCACTCTCGACCAGGGAAGGCGCTCCATGCAGGCTGAGCTCGATTCATGCCTTGCTGAGCAGAAGAAGAAAGCCGCCCTCATCGGCGGTCTCATGAAGGAAGGCAGGAAGGACGAAGCCGAGGCAATGAAGGCCGAGGTGGCTGCCTTGAAGGCCCATTCCGCAGAGCTTGACAAGAAATCGCAAGAGAACAACGCAGAGCTTGAATCCCTTCTCGTGCTCCTTCCGAACATACCGTGTGACGCCGTCCCTGAGGGAAAAGGCGCGGACGACAATCTAGTTGTCAAGATGGGCAACGAGATTCCCGATCTCGGACCGGATGCCCTTCCTCACTGGGAACTTGCCAAAAAGTTCGACATCATCGACTTTGACCTCGGAGTCAAGCTCACCGGAGCTGGATTCCCTGTATATAAAGGCAAGGGTGCAAGGCTTCAGAGAGCCTTGATAAATTATTTCCTCGACATCAATACGAAGGCAGGATACCTTGAGGTGGAGCCTCCTGTGATGGTGAATGAGGCTTCCGGTTTCGGTACAGGCCAGCTTCCTGACAAGGAGGGGCAGATGTATCATGCCACCTTGGACAATTTCTATCTTGTGCCTACTGCAGAAGTACCTGTGACCAATATCTACAGGGATGTGATTCTCGGTAACAACGATTTCCCTGTCAAGATGACTGCATATACCCCTTGCTTCCGCCGCGAGGCCGGATCATACGGCAAGGATGTGCGCGGACTCAACCGTCTGCACCAGTTCGACAAGGTGGAAATCGTTCGCATCGAGAAGCCGGAGAACTCATATGCGGCACTTGACGAGATGATTGCACATGTAGAGGGAATCGTCTGCTCTCTTGGACTTCCTTACAGGATCCTCCGTCTGTGCGGAGGAGACATGAGCTTCACATCTGCCATCACCTATGACTTCGAGGTGTATTCTGCTGCGCAGGGCAGATGGCTCGAAATATCTTCAGTATCCAATTTCGAGTCATATCAGGCCAACCGTCTGAAGCTTCGCTACAAGGATGGCGAGGGCAAGACCCAGCTTGCGCATACTCTCAACGGAAGCTCCCTCGCGCTGCCGCGTGTGGTCGCCGCCCTTCTTGAGAACAACCAGAAGGATGGAAAAATCTTGATTCCGGAGGCCCTCAGGCCTTACACCGGTTTTGACTATATCGGATAGATTTCTCGGCTCCGCCCTTCGGGCTCCGCTCGAAATGACAAATAGTCGTCTCGACTGAGCCCTGTCATCTCGACTGAACGAAGTGAATGGAGAGATCTGTATAGAAATGAAGATAATAGGCATAGACCCGGGAACGAACATTTTGGGATACGGGATAATAGAAGTGGAGTCTAACCATCCCCGTTATGTTGACATGGGGGTGTTCGACCTCCGGAAGATAAAGGACCCGTTCGAGAAGCTTGCAAACATATTTGCAGGCGTGAGCGAACTGCTCGACGAGCACAAGCCTGACCACCTTGCCGTCGAATCCCCGTTCTACGGCAAGAATGCCCAGGTCATACTGAAACTGGGCAGGGCGCAGGGAGCGGCACTCACGGCAGCCGTGATGAAAGGCGTCCCTGTCGCCGAATATGCGCCGAGGAAGGCGAAGATTGCAATCTGCGGCAACGGAGCCGCATCCAAGGAGCAGGTCAGCATGATGCTCCAGAAGACATTGAAGGTCACCCTCGACCCGAAATATCTCGATGCCACCGATGCCCTTGCAATAGCCCTGTGCCATCATTACCAGATGACAAATCCACTTGCCAAGGTGGGTGGAAAGGCAGATTGGAAGCATTTTCTGGAGGAGCATCCGGACAGGATTAAAAAATAAGTGTGGAAATACAGAAATTTTGCTTAATTATTTAAACTTCCCGGACAATTCCGTGTCTAAAACACTCGTGTGGGGTTGACCAACGCATCCGATTGGCCAGCCCTATTCATGAATGATAAATAAAACATTAGATGATGAAAGTGATGTATTCCCTAAAAAGGGGTATCTTGATGGCCGTCCTGCTGATAATCAGCGCAGTAGCTGGTGCGCAGGGCGGTTTTACCGTGACACTGAGGCTTGTGGACGCCAACTCGGGCGAGGCGGTTGCCTTCGCGACTGCTTCCCTTACCCGCAAGGGTGAGAAATCCGCATTCAAGTATGTGCTCAGTGATGATTCGGGAGTGGTCTCCCTCACCAAGGTTTCCAAAGGAACATATCTCCTCCGCGCGGAACTCATGGGATACATGACCCACGAGCAGGAAATCAGCGTGGAAAAGAACCTGAATGTGGGCGAAATCAAGATGAAGGAGGATGTCAAGGTTCTTGATGCCGCAAGCGTATCAGCCGTAGGCAATCCTATTATCGTCAAGAAAGATACCATCGAATACAACGCATCATCGTTCAAGACTACCGATAACGATGCCCTTGAGGACCTTCTGAAGAAACTCCCTGGCGTCGAAGTAAGTTCGGACGGCAAGATTACCGCCAACGGCGAGGAAATCACCAAAATCACCATCGACGGCAAGACTTTCTTCCTTGATGACCCGTCCCTCGCTTCCAAGAACATCCCGGCCAAGATCGTGGAGAAGGTAAAGGTGGTCGAGAAGAAATCCGACCAGGCCATTTTCACCGGCATAGATGACGGAGAAGAAGAGACGGTCATCGACCTCTCACTCCGACCGGGCATGATGCAAGGATGGTTCGGAAATGTTTCTGCGGGAGGCGGACATGACCTTCAGCAATCATGGGCGGACGGTGACTGGAGGTATCAGGGTGCCGCCATGGTGGGCCGCTTCACGGACAAAAGCCAGCTCAGCATAATCCTGAACGGCAACAATACCAACAACCGGGGCTTCAACGACATGGCAGGCTCGATGATGCAGTCCATGCGTGGTGGCGGAGGTGGAATGGGCCGTGGTGGCGGCGGATGGGGCCAGAGCAACGGTATCACCACCTCATGGCTCGGAGGTGTGAACGGCGACTGGACCCTCCTTGGAGGTGATATGGACCTTGCCGGCAACTATCTCTACAGCGGCTCCAGCACATCGGTGCTTGAAAAGAGCGAGAAGCAGACCTACCTCGACGGAGGCGACCAGCTCCTGTATGAGAACGGTGGACCAGAGTCCTTCGGACGCAATCCGGGTTACGGCTACAGCAACACCTTCACTCAGGGCCACAGGTTCGGAATCCGTCTCGAACACAAGTTCAGCGACAATACATCCATCATATTCGAGCCTCAGGTGAATTTTGGAAGCGGTCACTATGGCGAGTATTCCGATTTCACAACACGCCGCCTCTATGCCGAGACCGGAGACACCCTCAAAACAAATGAAGGTTTCAATGCAACGACTGGATATAATTCCAACTGGACTACCAGTGGACGTTTCCTGCTCCGCCAGAGACTTGGGAAACCGGGCAGGACATTGTCCCTGAATGTCCGTTACTCTTTCTCCGGGAACAAGCTGCGTGACGCCCTCAACCAGTCACTCACGGCGAATTACGATGCCCTCGGGCAGGCGATAACGAGCAGCGACATAGTGAACCAGAGAATCAACTCTGTGAGCAACAGCCAGTCCGTAAATGCAAGGGTTTCATATACCGAGCCTCTCGGACATGACTTCTATCTCGAGGCTACCTACCGCTACGGATGGTCGAGGAACTACAGTGACAAGGATGCATACAATTCAGGCACGATAGCCGACTTTACCGCTGAAAGTCACCTCTATAATCCTGAGGGAGAGACGCTTGACAATAACTATTCAAGCGAGATCACCAATGTCAGCAGCACCCACAATGCCGGTGTGAACATCCAGTATCAGAAGGGCAAGCTCCGCGCACAGCTCGGTGCATCCCTCCAGCCTACGACCACCAGGAACCGAACCCAGACTGCCAGCCTCATAGACACTACCTATACCGTATGGAACTGGGCTCCTCAGGCAATGTTCCGGTATGAGTTCAACGACAATTCCGAACTGATGTTCTTCTACAGGGGAAGCTCCTCACAGCCTTCGACCTCACAGTTGATGCCTGTGCCGGACAATTCAGACCCTCTGAACGTGTCATTCGGTAACCCATACCTCAAGCCGTATTTCAACCACAACCTCCGTGGACATTTCGGATACACCAACAAGCAGACATTCTTCTCCATCAGGGGACGTTTCGGTGCAGGGATGGTCCAGAACCCGATTACGAGCGCAATCTGGTACGGAGACAACGGTGCACAGTACTCAATGCCTCTGAACGGACCGATCCGTGGCAACGCGAGCATCGACTTCTTCCTGAACAGCCCTATCGCGAAGTCCAACTTCTCCGTGATGAACTTCTTCAGGACATCGTTCACCCAGTCCTCCTCATATATAGGCAAGACGGCCTTCAGGACGGACAGATACTATGATTCCGAGACTGCATCGTTCAACTATGACCTCTTCAACGCGGATTTCTTCGACCATGCCAATCCGCTTTCGGGGAAATATGACTTCGATGAATACTTCTCCACCAACTACACCCAGACCCTGACGTTCACCGAGCGGCTGAGCTTCAAGTATTCCGCCAAGATAGTGGAACTGAACCTCGGAGCGAGGACGACCTGCAACAAGAGCTGGTACACGGTGCAGGAGGACCAGAAGGCAAGGTGGAACAACCAGGTGAGCGCATCCATGAACTGGACCATACCTGGCGGCATCACCCTCGCCTCAGACCTGAACTACAACTGGTACAATGGATATACGACACCACAGGAGGATGAATATGTGTGGAATGCTGAGATATCAAAGCTCCTATTCAAGAACAGCTTTACGATTGCACTGAAGGCCTACGACATCTTGAATCAATCCAAGAACCTCTCCATCACGGATGCTTCCAACTACCATCAGGAAGTCAGGAACAATACTCTTGGAAGGTACATAATCCTCTCTCTCACTTATCGTTTCGGCAATTTCGGAAAGGCAGGACAGCAGATGAGGGGCGGTCCTGGAGGAAGAGGCCCTATGGGACCTCCGCCGAGAATGTAAAAGTTTGAATCATTTCCTGACTGCAACCCTCACGATCAGGGCAAGCAGCAGGAGGCAGAATATTAAGGTGCAGATCCTTCCGGTAATATCCCCGTGTGCTACGAAGAAAGTAATGTCGTCGCGCATGGGGATTTCTCCTTCAAGGACTGCCGGCTCCCACCATGATGTTCTGGAGACGATTTTGCCTTCAGGACTTATGATGGCGCTGACTCCCGTGTTTGCGCAGCGCGCTATGGCCCTGCGGGTCTCGATGGCCCTGAGACAGGCATAATGAAGATGCTGACGGTAACCTGGGGTGTCTCCCCACCATGCGTCGTTCGTGATAATGATCATGGCTTTCGCTCCCTTTCTTACATAGCCTGTGTAATATTCCCCATATACGGATTCATAGCATACGGCGCACCCGACAGGAATTCCGTTTCCTGTATGGAGCAGGCTTATCTCGTCCTGCCCGACGCACCTTCCCATTACGCCTCCGAGCAGGTCGTCAATCTTGCAGAACAGGGCAGGGTAGGGAGTCTTCTCCACTGCAACTACGAGTTTGCTCTTGTGGAAAATCTCAGTCCTGCCGGTCCCGTCCACCATCAGTGCGGAATTGTGCGACTCTACCCACAGTCCCTCCCTGATTTTCCTGGCTGTGGCGGATGGGGCCTTCATGGACTCGATATATTCATAGCTCGAAGCCCCGAAAAGCATGTCCGTGCCTGGATAATCCTTCAGGAAACCGGTCATCCTCCTCCAGGTGCGGCTGTTCGGATAGTTCCCGCATATTATGTCCGAAGTGAAAGTCTCAGGAGCCACTACGAGCATCGGCCCTGTGCAGCTGTCCGACAACCTCTTCCCGAGGCAAGGCTCCGCGAGGGAAAGGAGGATGGCATTCTGCCTGTCCTGTGTCATCGCCTGGAATTTGTTGTACGGGTCTATGTTGGGCTGAACGATGAGGACGGGCAGCTTGTCCCCCTCATCCATCGAGTCCTCATATTTCCCTGCTATTGCCGGAGATATGGCGAAAGGCAGGACAAACAGGACGGCGAGCGAGATTATGGCTGCTGACTTTGCCTTGAGATTGAATGAGTTCCATCTTCCGTCCGACAGGGCGGTCATCAGCCCGAATATGCCGAGGTTGCAGGTCCATATCCACAATGACCCTCCGAGCGCGCCGGTATATTCATACCACTGCACGGCCCAGGTGCTCCGGGCGAATGCGTTGCCGAGAACGAGCCACGGCCAGGATATCTCCGCGTCGAAATAGAATCTCTCCCAGGCTATCCAGGTCACTGCGAGGAATATGTATGGAAGGACTCCTTTGAATTTCCTTTTGCTGAAACGGAAAAGCCCGAATATCAGGGACATCTGGAAAGCATTGGCGAGGACGGCGAAAATGCCTCCCCCGATCGTGGCGTTGCACACCCAGAATGTGGTGATGGCGTTCCATATCACGAATGAGGAATAATGCAGGAGCCACACCCTTTTCATACCGGTCATGTCCGCGATCCTGTCCATGCAGAGCAGCGGCACCAATCCTATGAGGGCGAGTGGTCCTGTATGTGGTACGAGGAACGGGATGGACATCAGCACAGCCGAGGCGAGAGCCAGCATCCAGGGCAATATGTTTTCTCGTTTCATAATCTCAAAATTGTTCAAAACACGCAAATATAGAAAATTATTAGTACTTTTGTAGTTTGGGTATCGCAAATGCGGCCCTTGGATTTTTACGATTAACCAAATAATCGCTTCTATGATTCTGGACATACTCAAAGGATTCATCGTAGGTATATGCGCATCCGCCCCTGTCGGGCCGATTGCCATACTTGTGGTGCAGAAATCCTTGAGCAAGGGACATAAGGCCGGTTTCGTGGCTGGCATGGGAGCCTGTGTCGTGGATACCATATTCTCTATCGTGGCTATATTCGCCCTGGCCTTCGTGCAGCAGTTCTTCGATGACTACGATTTGCTGATAACGGTGGTCGGAGGATTGATAGTCTGTCTCATAGGCTTGTCCATGGCTCTTTCGGACCCGTTCAGGAAAATGCGAGCGGACGGCAAGTATTCGGTTTCGGCGACGGATTTCGTGCAGGCCATAGTCATGGGCCTGTCCAATCCTGGGGCGATATTCGTGATATTCGCGCTTTTCGCATTCTTCGGCCTTGGGGATTCCCCGAACGACTGGAGGGTGGCTCCGGTAGTGCTTGCAGTGAGCGCGGGTTCGGCTGTTTATTGGTTTTTCGTGTCCTGGGCTCTCAGCAAGTTCCGCAACAAGTTCAAGATGAGCACGATAGTATGGATCAGCAGGATAACGGGAGCCGTGGTGGTAGTCATAGGTCTCGCCCTTTTCGGCCAGGGACTTTTCAGAATCATATTCCAGGGTGAACCTCTGCTCTGATGACGAATAATTATTGTATGGAAAAGAATAATAAGGACAAGAAAATCAAGAAGGAAGGCAGATGGAGCGGCGGACGCTGGATCCTGTACAACCTGCTCGGCGCATTGGCTGTGGTGACAGTCCTGATAGCTGCGGCTGTCGTTCTGCTGAATGTATTCACGAAGCATAACAAGGAACTCGTCGTTCCGGATTTCTCCAACCTCACATTGAATGAGGCGCGTTCCCTTGCCGCCGCATCCGACATGAGGGTGGAGGTCACGGATTCCGTCTTCGTGAAGAGGATGAGGAAAGGCACGGTTTACAGACAGAACCCGGCAGCCGGCGACATGGTGAAGTCCGGAAGGCGGATTTCGTTGACAATCAATGCTGTCAATGCGAAGAAGGTCACGATGCCGAATCTCATAGGCTATTCGATGCGTCAGGCCAAGGCGGAACTCCTGTCGCGCGGCCTTGTCCTCGGGAACCTGATCTATGAGCCGGACATCGCTACCAACAATGTCCTGAGGCAATATATGGATGGCAGTGAGATAGAGCCGGGCGTGCAGATAGAGAGCGAGTCCGTGATTGACATCGTGGTGGGCCTTAACGGGAACGACTGCGTGACATATGTGCCGGACCTGCTCGGAATCAGGCATCTGGGAGCCGTGGATGCCGTGCATGACAATTCCCTGAACGTGGGGCGTCTGCGTTTCGACAATACCGTGAAGGATTATGAGGACAGCCTCAATGCCGTGGTTTACAGACAGGAACCTGACATTTCTCCAGACCCTGTGCCTATGGGTTCGGAGATTGTGCTTTACCTCACCACCAATACATCCAAGGTTCCTGTAAGGATAGTTGAAGAAGAGATTGAGCAGTAAGAGATGGGTGCTTTCGATTACGACGAGGAATATATCGAGGATTTCGATTCCGCCGGTGTGGGGGACGAGGTGGCCTACGAGGACGAGCAGCAGGAGATGTTCGAGCATTATCGTTTCGACATCGCTTCCGGCCAGGTGCCTCTGAGGGTTGACAAGTACCTTGCCTCGCATATGGAGTACACCTCCCGTCACCGCATACAGCTCGCCATCAAGGCAGACTATATCAGGGTGAACGACAAGGTGGTGAAAGCCAATTATATAGTCCGCCCGGGCGATGTCGTCACCTTCGTGATGCCTTATCAGAGAAGGGGACTGGAAATCCTTCCGGAAAACATCCCGCTCGACATAGTATATGAGGACGACGATGTGCTCGTGCTGAACAAGAAGGCAGGAATGGTGGTACATCCCGGACACGGGCATTTCTCCGGTACCCTCGTGAACGCCCTTGCCTACCATCTCGGCATTTCGCAGGGCCCGGACGCGGAGGATGAAAGGATGGGCGTCCTGGTCCACAGGATTGACAAGGACACTTCGGGACTTCTCGTGGTAGCCAAGAATGACGAGGCCCAGCTGAACCTTGCCAAGCAGTTCTTCGTTCATTCCATAGAAAGGAGATATGTCGCAATCGTATGGGGCAATCTCAAGGAGGATGAGGGTACGATAGAGGGCAATATCGGACGTGACCCCAATGACAGGATGCGCTTCAAGGTGTTCCCGGAAGGGGACAGGGGCAAGAGGGCCGTCACTCATTGGAAGGTGCTGGAGAGATTCGGATATGTCACGGTGGTGGAGTGCCGTCTGGAGACTGGCAGGACACACCAGATCAGGGTGCATTTCAATTGGATAGGACATCCTCTGTTCAACGATTCACGCTATGACGGCTCGGAAATCAGGAAGGGGACAATATATGCAAAATACCGCAGGTTCATCGAGAACTGCTTCGCGGTGCTTCCTCGCCAGGCCCTCCATGCAAAGACTCTCGGTTTCGTGCATCCGAGGACGGGCAGGACGGTGAGGTTCGATTCTCCGCTGCCTGACGACATGCAGGCCCTGATCGAGAAATGGAGACGCTACTCCAAGGACATGTCCCAGGTATTGGAGGATGAGCAGGGTTGAAATCATATGATAACATATAAACCAACAACTGAATTATGACAACTGAAAAAAGAACCCAGATCATCTCGCTTGCATTGGCGGGAGTGATGGCGACAGGCTGCTGCACTTGTGTGACGCCTGTAATCGAGAAAGATGCACAGGTGGAAAAGAAGGTGGAGCAGGTGCTGAAGGGCATGACCGTCGAGCAGAAGGCCGGACAGCTTGTCCAGATTACATCCGATGTGATCTCCACTGACGGGACACTTGATACTGCCAAGGTCAGGGCAGTCGTAAGGGAATGGAAAATCGGTTCATTCCTCAATGTATTCGGAGGAGTCAGCGCCACAAGGGAGCAGACTGCGGAGTTCATGAGACAGATACAGGACATCTCGATGCAGGAACTCGGCATCCCTACAGTGTTCGGTCTCGACATGATCCACGGAGCCACATATCTGTCCGACGGAACATTCTTCCCTCAGGAAATCAACCTCGCAGCCACATTCAACCGCGAATATGCATCCAAGCTCGGTGAGGTGATGGCATATGAGACCCGTGCGGCCATGGTTCCTTGGATTTTCTCTCCGGTCATGGACCTCGGGCGCGACCCACGCTGGCCTCGCCATTGGGAGAGCTGGGGTGAGGACCCTTATCTCCAGTCAGAGATGTCCGTGGCTGAGACAATCGGTGCGCAGGGTGAGAATCCGAATTCCATAGACCTCGACCATGTGGCGGTGAGCATCAAGCATTATCTTGCCTACGGAGCTCCTGTGACAGGTCAGGACAGGACACCTGCAGTCGTGGACCCTGCCGTGCTCCGCGAGAAATATTTCCGTCCTTTCAAGGAGTGCTTCAAGGCCGGTGCCCTTACCCTGATGGCCAACTCGGCATCCATCAACGGTGTGCCGGTACATTCAAGCCATGAGTATCTGACTGAGTGGTGCAAGGAGCAGCTCGGATGGGACGGTATGGTAGTGACGGACTGGGCCGACATAGACAACCTCTATACCCGCGAGCATATCGCAGCCGACAGGATGGAAGCTGTGGAAATCGGAATAAATGCAGGCGTGGACATGATCATGGACCCATACGAGCCGGATGTGTGCGGCGACATCGTCGCCCTCGTGAAGGAAGGCCGCATCCCTATGTCAAGGCTTGACGATGCCGTGCGCAGGGTGCTCCGCCTGAAGGTCCGCCTCGGACTGTTCGAGAACCCAACCTGGCCTGTGGACGGATATGACAGGTTCGCCTGCAAGGATTTCCAGGAAATATCATACAATGCCGCAGTCGAGTCCATGGTGCTTCTGAAGAACGAAGGCAACATCCTTCCTCTCAGGAAAGGGACCAGGATTCTCGTGACAGGTCCTAATGCCAATTCGATGCGTTCGCTCAACGGCGGATGGTCATATTCTTGGCAGGGCGACAGGGCTGAGGAGTTCACAGGTGAGTTCAACACCATTCTCGAAGGACTTCGTTCGGAGTTCGGAGCATCCAATGTGACATATTGCCCTGGTGTGGAATACGTCGGTGGATGGGACTGGAAAGGCGACAGGATTGTCGGACTGGAGTCCGTATATAAGGCTGCCCTCCAGGCAGACGTGGTTGTCGCCTGCATAGGAGAGAACTCATATTGCGAGACTCCTGGCAACATCAATGACCTGAATCTTTCCGAGAATCAGAAGAATCTCGTGCGCGTGGCTGCAAAGGCAGGGAAACCTGTGGTGCTCGTGCTCAACGAGGGCCGTCCGAGAATCATCAATGACATCGAGCCGCTTTCCAAGGCCGTCGTCGATGTGATGCTTCCGAGCAACTATGGAGGCGACGCTCTTGCAGCCCTCCTTTCCGGAAGGGAGAATTTCAGCGGCAAGCTTCCGTTCACCTACAGCAAGTATGTGAATGCCCTCCATACCTATGACTACAAGGTCAGCGAGAATGTCCAGACCATGAGCGGAGCATATAACTACGACGCTGTGATGGATGTACAGTGGCCTTTCGGAGCAGGTCTCAGCTACACTACATTCGAGTATTCAGATTTCAGAATGGTTTCTCCTGCTGACTTCACTTCAGACGATATCCTCAAATTTGAGGTAAGGGTGAAGAATACCGGTGCAAGGAAAGGCAAGGAGTCCGTGCTTCTTTTCTCCAGCGACCTTGTCGCTTCGGTGGTTCCGGATGTCAAGAGACTCCGTCAGTTCACAAAGGTCGAGCTTGAACCTGGTGAGAGCACGGTGGTTGAGCTTTCATTCCCTGCACACGAGCTCGCTTTCGTAGGCCGTGACGGCAAATGGCGTCTCGAAAAGGGCGAGTTCCGCTTCGCTTGCGG
>JBJEBR010000014.1:0-18709 GCA_051870255.1 Candidatus Cryptobacteroides sp. | reverse complement strand
CAAGAAAAGATTCTATCAGACGAATTACAAGAAATAATAACAAATAATCCACTTAATATCATGAGCACAATTGTAGAAGGTCTCAGATACAGCGAGACACACGAATGGGTAAAGGTTGAGAACGGCATCGCCACAATCGGAGTCACCGACTTCGCACAGAAGGAAATGGGAGACATCACCTATGTGGACATGCCTGATGTTGACGAAGAGGTTGCCTCTGAGGAGGAGTTCGGCGCGCTTGAGAGCGTGAAGGCTTCCAGCGACCTTTTCAGCCCGGTAAGCGGTACTGTCGTCGAGAGGAACGATGCACTTGAGGATGCTCCGGAGCTCGTCAATGAGGACCCTTACGGAAACTGGATAATCAAGGTGGAAATCAGCGATGCCTCCGAACTTGAAGGTCTGATGGATGCTGCCGGATACAAGGACTTCATTGGTGAATAGCAATGGGTACTTTTTCTTATTTTCCTCATACTGAGGATGATATAAGGGACATGCTGCAAAGGATAGGGGTCGCCTCACTTGACGACCTCTATGCTGATGTGCCTGCCGACTTCATATTCAAGGGAGAATATGACCTGCCGGGTGCGATGTCAGAACAGCAGGTCAGGGAGCATTTCGCAGGACTCGACGAGGCAGATGTCAAGCTGAAAATCTTCGCCGGAGGCGGTGCTTACGACCATTACACACCTTCAGTCGTTCCTTATCTGGCATCGAGGTCAGAGTTCAGCACGGCATACACCCCGTACCAGGCGGAGATTTCGCAGGGTACGCTCAGATACATATTCGAATATCAGAGCATGATTTGCGAGCTTACGGGCCTTGGGGTTTCCAACGCATCCATGTATGACGGCCCGACTGCCGCGGCGGAGGCCATGCTGATGTCCATCGCCTGCACGAAACGCAAGTCAAGGGTGCTTCTTTCCGAGACCCTGCTTCCGAATGTGAGGGAGGTGGTCAGGACCTATGCCGGCTACCACGGCGTGAATCTCGGATACATAAAGGCCGCTGACGGCCAGACTTCGCTGGAATCGCTTGAAGCAGAGCTTGCCACAGGGGATGTGGCTGGCATAATAGTCCCTTCCGTCAACAGGTTCGGAATCATCGAGGACTTCACAGGATTCGCAGAGGCAGTCCACAAGGCAGGTGCCGTGGCTGTGGCCTATTGCGACCCTTCGGCCCTCGCTGTCATCAGGACTCCAGGGGAATGGGGATTCGACATCGCGGTCGGAGACGGGCAGCCTCTCGGGCTTCCTCTGAGCTTCGGAGGTCCGTATGTGGGCTTCATGGCCTGCGCGAAGGAGCATGTACGCAAGCTGCCAGGCAGGATAGTCGGCCAGACCACCGATGCCGAGGGCAGAAGATGCTTCGTGCTCACCCTTCAGGCACGCGAACAGCATATCCGCAGGGAGAAGGCGACGAGCAACATATGCTCCAACGAGAGCCTCATGGCCCTTTATGTCACCATATACATGTCCCTGATGGGACCTGAAGGCATGAAGAAGGTGAACGAACTCTCGGCAGCCGGGGCTCACAGGCTCCATGACAGCCTGCTTGCGACTGGACTTTTCGAGGAAGTTTTCGACAAGCCTTTCCTCAAGGAGTTCGTACTGAAGCCGCATATGCCGGCCCAGGAGCTTCACAAGGCCCTTGCCGAAGCCGGTTTCCTTGCGGCGCTTCCTACCGAGGAAGGCTATGTCAGCTTCTGCGTCACGGAGAAGCGAAGCAACGAGGATATTGATAATCTTGTCAAGGCAGTAAAGGAGGTCCGCTTATGAAATATTACGACAAACTGATTTTCGAACTGTCACGCAAGGGCAGGAGCGGATATTCACTTCCACAGGCTTCCGGCTCCGAAGGATGCCTTTCAGTGATTGTGCCAGGCAACCTTTCAAGAGGGACCGAGGCAAGACTTCCCGAGGTTGGCGAGGTTGATGTGGTAAGGCATTACACCAACCTGTCCCAGATGAATTTCGGCGTGGATACGGGATTCTACCCTCTCGGAAGCTGCACGATGAAATACAATCCGAAGATAAACGAGGAGGTGGCCTCCCTGCCAGGCTTCGCGGCTCTGCATCCGCTTCAGCCGGAAGAGACAGTCCAGGGGGCTCTCAAGGTATATTGGGAAATGGAGAAGGCGCTCTCAGCCATAACAGGAATGTCCGCCTTCACATTCAACCCATGCGCCGGAGCACACGGGGAACTTACCGGACTGATGATAATGCGCCGCTGGCACATTCTCAGGGGCGACCTCAAGAGGACCAAGGTCATAGTGCCTGACAGCGCTCACGGCACCAACCCTGCCAGTGCTGCCGTATGCGGCCTGGAGGTTGTCGTCGTCAAGTCAAACCAGGACGGACTTGTGGATGTAGCTGACCTGAAGCCTCTGCTCGGGGACGACATCGCAGGCATAATGATGACCAATCCGAACACCCTCGGACTTTTCGAGAAGGAAATCGCAGAAATCGCGGACCTCGTCCATGGATGCGGAGGTCTGCTCTACTACGACGGGGCCAACATGAACCCGCTTCTCGGAGTCGTCCGCCCGGGGGATATGGGATTCGACATCATGCACCTGAACCTGCACAAGACATTCTCGACGCCTCACGGCGGCGGCGGTCCCGGTTCGGGACCTGTGGGCGTGGCCGCAAGGCTCGCCGAATGTCTCCCTGGACCGCATGTCACCAAGGATGAGGAAGGCAGGTTCCATATCAGGAAGAATTGGGAAGAGTCAGCCGGAAGCGTGAGCGGCTTCATGGGCAATTTCGGAATCATACTCCGTGCATATGCCTACATCCTGTCCCTCGGCAGGGAGAACGTGAAGTTCGCTGGCAAATATGCAACCCTTTCAGCCAATTATATAAAGGAAAGCCTGAAGGATTGCTACAAACTTCCTATTCCAAGCATCTGCAAGCATGAATTCGTATTTGACGGACTTATCAACGACGGGTCAAGACCTGCTGTGAAAGCCGAGGACGGGACCGTCACTGAAGAAGTTCACGGAGCCGTCACACTTGACATTGCCAAGAGGCTGCTCGACTTCGGGTTCCATGCTCCGACAATCTACTTCCCTCTCCTTTTCCACCAGGCCATAATGATTGAGCCTACGGAGACCGAGTCGAAGGAGACGATTGACGGATTCATCGAAGTGATGAGAAAAATCGCTGCGGAGGCGGCTGAAGATCCTATGATCCTGAAGAACGCCCCTCACAACACTCCTATCGGAAGGCCGGACGACACTCAGGCTGCCCGCCATCCTATCCTCAAATACTGGGATTGCTGACAATATGGAACACATTCATATAACAATCATCGGAGCCGGCCCCGGCGGTTATGAAACAGCCGTCGAGGCCGCTTCAAAAGGCATTGATGTCACAATAATATCAGATGGACCCGTGGGAGGGACATGCCTGAACGAAGGCTGCATCCCGACCAAGACATTCTGCCGGAATGCCGAACTTCTGGAGAATCTGCGTTGCAGTCCTGAATTCGGCATAAATGCGACGGAAATTGGTTTCGATTTCCAGAAAGCCAGGCAAAGGAAGGAGGAAGTCGTAGGACAGCTTCGCTCCGGAGTGGAGTTCCTGCTGAAGAACAAGCACATAAGGCTTGTCAGTGGAAAGGCTTCCCTCAAGGACAGCCACACGGTGATGGTGTCGCCTTCGGACGGAGGGGAAACGGAGGAAGTGGTATCGGATTACATAATCATAGCCACTGGCTCCGTGCCGGCATCGCTTCCTATTCCCGGGGCAGGGCTTGAAGGTGTTATCAACTCAACCCAGCTTCTGTCCATAGATGCCGTCCCGCAAAGGCTCTGCATCATCGGAGCCGGAGTGATCGGACTGGAATTCGCGTCGATATTCAGGAGTTTCGGCTCCGAGGTCACCGTCCTCGAATATTGCAAGGACATACTTCCACGGTTCGACACCGACCTTGCCAAAAGGCTCAAGCAATCCCTCGGCAAGAGAGGTATCAGGATTGAGACATCGGCACAGGTCCAGGAAATCACTTCATGCGACAACATCCTGACTGTCAATTATCTGAAGAAAGACAAGACATTCAGCGTGGAGGCTGACAAGGTACTTATGGCAGTTGGCAGGAAACCGGCTGTCGAAAGCCTCAACCTCGCGGATGCAGGCATAGCTTTCGGCCCGAAGGGCATCGTGACCGACCGGGATATGAGGACCAATGTTCCGAACATATTCGCCATCGGTGACATAAGAGGCGGGATGATGCTCGCCCACGTTGCCACATTCGAAGGCAAGCGTGCCCTGAACGCAATACTTGCTGACATCCAGGCCGGAGGGATTGGAAAGGGCAAAGCCGAGGACAGGATTGATTTCGGCGTGATTCCGGCGGCGGTATTCACCTATCCTGAAGCAGCCACCGTCGGGCTCACGGAGGAAGACTGCGCAGAGCGTGGCATCAGATGCAGATGTCTGAAGTCATTCTTCAGGGCCAACGGGAAAGCCGTAGCCATGGGTGAGACGGACGGATACTGCAAACTGATAGTCGCAGCCCCTGAAAACGGGACTGAGTTTAAGGATGGGCAGATTCTCGGATGCCATCTCTTCGGAGCACATTCATCTGACATAGTGCAGGAAATCGCCGCCCTGATGAACTGCAATGCTTCGATCTGCGACCTGCAGTCCATAATCCACGCACATCCTACCCTTACCGAAGTCCTGCTCGGCGCCGCCAACGCATAGATGGAGGATTCTCAGAAATGATATTGTCCTTTTCCGGCAGTCAGTTTTCCATACTGCACGGCATTTCTTGGACAATAATGATAACAGGCCATGCATTGGGTGCAATCGCCCATCCAGCGTGGCCTTTTGTCTTGCATCGTGATATTGTGACGGGTACATACCTTTGCACAGATTCCGCATCCGATGCAGTCGTCAGTCGAATGGAATCCGGAATCAGAGACAATAAGGTTGAAAAGCGGCCCTATGACATAGGTCTTGGTACGTGGCCATCCTCCCGGAATCAGGTCCACGACCTGCCTGTGTTCCCTTATGAGTTGCGCCACATCCGGGAGCTTCTTCCTCACGGCATCGTTCTTGAGTTTCGCGTTCTCCGGCGTGTCGAGGCTGAATCCTGGGAAACAGAGATATGTCTCCGGCATCTGGAAAGTGAACACGGCATCGAGTCTCAGCCCCACGGATGACAATGTACGGCGGAATGTCCTGTCAGTCATCCCGATGTTGTCCCCGCAGGTGCATGCAAACCAGATGTATGACGGAGTCCCCTTCCAGCGGGCCTTCAGCACGAATTCCTTCACGAGCTTCGGCACATCCCAGGCATATACCGGGAACACGAACCCGAGCATCGCGCAGTCGCAGTCATACTCCCCTATCCCTTCATCGACAAGGTCAGGTATGAACTTCAACCCTTCGCCGAGCGAAGCGGCAAGACTTTCGGCGACAAACCTGCTGTTGCCGCATCCGGAATAATAATATATCATGTCAGACAATGTTTGCAGCCCCAAAGATAGTCATTCCTGTCTTTATTTTCCTATCCGGCTTTGTCTTTTTCGGAGGAATTGGTAACTTGCGGCATGGATGAAAAAGTAACAGGAATCGTGTTCGTGTGCCATGGGAACATTTGCCGTTCGCCCATGGCAGAATTTGTTTTCAGACAGCTGGCAAAGGAACGGGGACGGGAGGATGATTTCAGGGTCAGTTCAGCCGCCGTTTCATTCGAGGAGGAAGGCAATGGGCTGTATCCCTATGCCGCAGATACGCTCAGAAGGCACAATGTCCCTTTCGGACGGCACAGGGCGCACCGGATCACAAGGCAGGAGTATGATGATGCCGACATCGTAGTGGTGATGGATTCCTCCAACCTCCGTCTGATTGAACGGATTACGGGCAATACCGACAAGGTCCACAGATTGCTGGAATATGCCGGACAGACGGCAGATGTCGCCGACCCCTGGTACACCGGCAATTTCGAACAGGCCTACTCCGACATCCTCCGCGGCTGCCGCAGCCTCCTCGACTCATTGACCGTCAAGCCGATGGCATCAGAGAAGATTCAGAGGACACTTGAGTGGCTCGAGGCACACGAAATATCCTATGAGATACATTACCATCCTCCGCTCTTTACCATTGAGGAAGCGCTTGCATATTGGAAAGACATAGATTCCACACATTGCAAGAATCTCTTCATGCGAAACCATAAGGGCAACAGGCATTACCTCATAAGCTTCGAATGTCACAAGGACCTTGACATTCATTCACTTGAGCATATGCTGCATCAGGGCAAACTCAGCTTTGCCAGCCCCGAGAGGATGGACAGATGCCTCGGTGTGTCACCCGGTTCCGTCTGCGCTTTCGGACTCATCAACGACATCGGCATAGCGGATACGGCAGACCCGAAGGAACTCTTCGAAAACGGACACCGGGTGAAATATTTCCTGGATTCGGACTTGCGAAACGCCGACAGAATCAGTTTCCACCCTTGCGACAATACGGCCAGCGTCGTATTGAGCAACGGGATGTTCATGAAATTTCTAAGCCTGTGGGGCGGTGAATACGAATGGCTGGACATCCCCGGAGGATGCTGACACATTTCCCTGCCCTTGTACATCATATTGAATCAAAAGATATCATGGTAAAACACATTATCCTCTGGACACTCAAGGACGAGTTGTCCGATGCTGAAAAGGCTTCAGTGAAAGCCGGGATCAAAGAAGGACTCGAAGGCCTGGTGGGAAAAGTGCCTGGACTGTTGGAGGTCAAGGTGCAGACCGCTGGCAGGCTTGCTTCGTCGAACGCGGATGTGATGCTCGACTGCACGCTTGAATCGGAAGAGGCGCTGAAGGGATATTCCGTCCATCCGGCTCACGTGGAGGTCGCAGATACGAAGGTCCGTCCTTTCACTGCCGTACGCAGCTGCCTGGATTTTGAGATTTGAGGGTAATCAGGGTGATTTCTCCCGGTGCGCCTATGCGGGCAGGGAAAATCGTCTCTCCCAATCCTATGTTCACATACAGATATTGCGTCCTGGCACTGACAGGACGGGTATCGGATGTGTCCAGGACTGAATCGTCGCTTGAGTACAGACCTCTATGATGCCTGTACACAAGTGCGCTCGGGCTCAGGCCGAACAGGGCGAACTGCATGTCATGGGTATGTCCTGAAAGGGTCAGGTCTATGTCCGTCTTGCCGACGACATGCTTTTCCCAGGCCGACGGGTCGTGGGAAATCAATATCTTGAATTGCCCCCGGGCACCTTCGCTCGCCTTCGATATGTCCCCGTATGATTGGAAATGACCCTGTACGGACAGATTCTCTATACCAATCACAGATAGGCGGTAATCTGCTCCCCTGCTCAGGTTGACACATTGATTGTCAAGCATCTGCCATCCCATATCCGCCTGAGCCTCCTTCAACGCGGCTATCCCCTCCACCCTCATTTGAGGTGTGAGTTCCCGCGCATATCCAAGGTAGTCGTGGTTGCCCATTACGGAGAATATACCGTCCGGGGCCTGCAGCTGCGACAGGATGTCCATCATTGGCGGAATCTCATCTGCGGACAGAGTGACAATGTCGCCGGAAAAGATTATCATGTCCGGCTCGAGGGCTTTGATATTGTCCACCGCCCTTTGCAAGGCGCGTCTGCGTCCGTTGAAACTCCTCAGATGCAAGTCTGATATATGGACTATCCGATAGCCGTCGAATGCCTCCGGAACAGTGTCACTTTCTATATCTATATTATTTATGTGAATCAGTAGTTAAAAATCAAAACAATGAACGCAATGGCAAGTTTGCCAAGCGTATGGATTAATAGCCCGGCAGTAGACCGGCATTTGTTAGCTCTTTGAATATTTGTTTTTTCGTTAAGCCAGCTGAAAAAGGCTTCCACAGGTTCTCTGACACTGGAAACGGCAGCAGAATAAATGTCATCAGCAGCCTTGTTTCTTTGCTTTTCCTCTTCAGATGCTCCTTTGATAGCCTTTACCGGGGTAAGGAGTTCGTTTGATTTTTTGGAACGTTCCTCACTCCAGAAACCGTTGTCGCGATATATCTTGTCGGCGAAAATGGTCTTGCCCGCAAGGGATGGTACACATTCCCTCTTGAACACGGTAAGGTCGTTTTCCGATGCCGGAGACAGGACCAACTGGTATGGAAAAGGTATGTGGCCCTTTACGCGCATGCCGACAAGGTGCAGTTTCATGCCGTAGTAATATTGGTTCTTGGTAGAGCAATATCCCTTGTCAGCTATTTCCGGAGCAACCTTGCCAATACGATTTCTTCCCATGCATGTCATGATGGGCATAGAATCAACAATCAGGGTATCCTCATCGCAACCATCTGGCTTATATGAACTTGTCAACTGCTTGAGCAGTTCCGTTATGGCGCCCACCATCCTGTTGAGACGATATACGAACGTCTGATAGGAAATCAGGCCCGGGAACCAATCAAGTAGGTACTCTTTCGCGAACTTATGTATTTCCTTGAGTCTCGTGTAACGCTGTTCGCAGCCGACAAACAAGTAAATTGTCAAAATTTCCTGGTCGGTGAATACAGGAATCGAATTATTGCTGTATCTTTGGCAATAATACTTCAGGTTCTCATCGTATTGCTTACAAACGTACATGTAGATCTTGATAAGTTTCAGAGCTTTGTCCTTGGAAATCATAACTCGAGAAAATCGTGGTGGATTTTTCTTTTAAGTTACTGATTTTCAGGGACTTTAGCAAATATTTCTACCGCATTTTCACTCAAAATTTTAATACTTTTTGGCCTCTCTTGAGGCTGTTTTATAAACTCTAATCGCAGCAGTTCAACTGCTGATTGGAATTATTTACTTTGAAATAATTGCGTTCAATCAGCACGCCATAGGCAAAGATGATTGGCGGCAGCAGGAGCAGCCAGGAGGAGCATTTCATGAAAAATGCGAAGTTGACCCCGAACAGGGCAGCGATGCCGCCGCACAGCAGGAGGACCACCCCGAAAAGCAGGGTCACGACAAGCAGGATTACCAATGAAAAAATCAATTCCATATACAACCACCGTTTTATCTTGCTAATATAAGCATTATTCGTGACAGACTTCCGAAAAATCCCAAAAGAGCAGATATTGTGGAAAAAATGCAAAAAACACTATATTTGAAGGAATATGGGACTCATTGAATATTGAACAATCCTACGGACAAATGAGCAACAGATTGAAATCAATGATGACGGAGGCGGCAGACCCGTCACAGGTCGAAGGGCTTTCGAGGTTCTTCAAGACAGGTAAGGGACAATATGGCGAGGGAGACCGGTTCCTCGGAATCAAGGTTCCCGTGACAAGGGCTATAGTGAAGGAATGCTGGAAAGAAACCTCATTCGAGGATCTGGAGGAATGTATGACTTCCGGATACCACGAGATAAGGCTTGCGGCATTGCTGTGCCTCGTCAGGATGTTCAACGGACGCGGGGCAGACGACTCTCTCCGGCAGAAGTGCATCGATTTCTACCTTTCGCATACCGCATACATCGACAACTGGGACCTCGTCGACCTGAGTTGCTATGAACTCTTGGGGAAATGGCTCCTGGACAAGGACAGGTCCATCCTCTACGAGCTTGCCTCAGAGGGGAAGACCATCTGGGAACAGAGAATCGGAATCGTCAGCACCATGACATTCATCCGCAGCGGCCAGCTCGACGACACATATGCAATAGCCGGGATATTCCTCAGAAAGCCGAAGCCTCTTCACGACCTTCTGCAGAAGGCCGTCGGCTGGCTTGTCAGGGAAGCAGGGAAACGGGATGAGGAAAGACTGGTAGGATGGCTCCTTACCAACTGGAATTCAATGCCTTCCACCATGAGACGATATGCGGTGGAGAAACTTTCGGCTGAACAGATTGCGTTAATCAAGACAAGGGTATGACCGAAAGGATTCGGCCATACCCTTGTTCAATACATATTCCGGTCGAATGATTTATTCTGCGGAAAACTGGTCCTTGCCTACTCCACAGAGAGGGCAGAGGAAATTCTCGGGAACTTCTTCCCACGGTGTTCCCGGAGCGATACCTCCTTCGGGATAACCTGCCTCAGGGTCATACTCCCATCCGCATACATCACAAACGTACTTTCCCATAACAAAACTGAATTAAATGTCCATAATACCGTCAGCAGATGCAATATCCGCTCCACGGTTTGTACAAAGATACATATTCTGACATTCAAGTCAAACAATATGCAAGACATTTGGAGCATTTATCCTACCTTATGACATACCTGACATCTTGCGAAGTCCGATTATTGTCCTACCTTTGCAGGCGCATATAGGCGGAGGCATTACAGCCATCCGTCGGTGTAAAACAGACTGATATGTTTGAGAAAAGTTTATTGAAGGAAGGATTTCTTGCCGGGGCGATGATTGGCATCGCCGGATTCGCATATCTTGCGGTCGGCGGATTTTTCGGTGCCCTGCTTTTCAGTTTCGGCCTCGTAAGCATCTATCTCTACAGATTGAAACTCTTTACCGGCACGGCCGGGAATGCTGCACTGAACCCGGAAGGGTTGCTGTTCCTGCTGTGCGTGCTGCTTCTGAACATTGTCGGTGCCGGTGTCATATCGCTTTTCGCAAGGGTGTCACCTTTGGAAATCCAGGAAAAGGCTGTCGCGGTGGTAAACCAGAGGATGATGACGGGATGGTGGAAATGCGGACTTCTGGCCATTCTGTGCGGACTCATAGTCGATGAGGCGGTATATGCCTGGAAATCACAACAGAAGATACTTCCGACTATTCTCGGCGTATGCGTCTTCGTCCTGTGCGGGTTCTGCCACTGCGTAGCGGACGCCTTCTACATCACCCTGATACCTGTCAGGATGCTTGTGGACAATCTCGGAGCCATCGCAGGAGTGTATCTGTCGGTCGTTGCCGGCAATTTCATCGGTTGCAACATCAGGAGATTCTTCAGACTGTGAATTCTGACGGACCTTTCGCAGCCTCATCTGCGGTGACCTAAGCCCCGATGAATCTGGTTTCAGATGCCGTTGCTTTTTGGGCGGCGGAATATATTTCGTTCAGACACTTCCTTTGTCAGAGTCAGAAAGCAGTTTCTCGAAAGCCATTCTTTTGCTTCCGCTCTGCAATGTTATTATGCCGCAATAGGTATAGCCCAATTTGGCAAGAAGCCCAAGCATAAATTCATTATCGTCATTGGTATCTACCCTTATGCTTCCGAAAGGGTTGCTTTGTGCCTCGCAATCTCCAAGCATTCCTGATTGTCCGTCACGGACATGCTTCTCCACATTTTCCATGAAAACGGTTGCCACTCCCCTTCTGAGGCAGTCACTGGCAACGGCAAGGCGATGCACCACCAAATATCGTACATCCGAAATCCACCTGCCCTCAATCACCCGGTATGTCGGCTCCCCACCGGTACAGACTGCCCCGTATGCAAGCAGACGCCCGTCTTCATACAAGCCCCACGCCTGAGCGAGCCTGATGTCATTTTCTATGTCTCGGCGTGCAGGATAGCCGTCCTGCCACTGGTTACGCCCCAGGCGTCCCATCATCAGGCGTGCATCGTCGATGATTCTCATCGCCGCCTCCGCGTCGTCCATTCCGATTTTCCTGAATTCCATTGGCCGAAGTCCTTGATATGAAGGCATGATTGGGACTACAATCTTGTCATATGATAGCCCATCGCCTTGAGCTGGACGGCGATTCCGGCAAGATAGAGCTGATGCAGGCATCCCACATATGCCCTGAACGCATCGGCTGTGCCAGGTTCCACAGGTGCATGCCGCAAAGCGGAATTGACCCTTGCAGCACATTCTGAGACCAGGTCGGATGTCCTTGCTGCAGCCTGGGCATCAAGTTTCAATATGTCTTCAAGCACATATTCGTCAAGATAGTCATAACCCCTCGCTCCCTTTATCCACAAATACAGATCGGGGACATTCTTGTATCTGACCCAGTCTTCGTCCCAGAAAGACGCCATCGCCATTCCTATGAACATCATCCATCCGAGTGAGACTTCGGGATAGCCTTCATATTCCCTTATCCCGTCATTTATATATGACTCCACTATCGGGCCCCACTTTTCCTCGATGTCCGGACATTCCGGTATCTTCTTATCCATCAGTCCCTTTCCTGTCAGGTATGTGTAAAGGTCCTCCTTCACTATCTGCTCTATCATCAGTTGCATGTCACAAGTCTTTTATATCTTATCGTATATCTTGACAAATGTATCAAAATTCCTGTCCCGATGCAATAATGAAGTCCCTAAAACAGGCTCTGATTCTTATATTGATGTGCCTTGCCATGGATGGGGTGGGAAATCAAGCGTCCTGATTTCCGTTGAAAGATTTTGAGATGGCCGCAAAAAACGCCAATTTTGCAGATTATTGTACAGGTTTGGAATCAGGAGAGATATGAAACGATTGATTGACATACATAACCATACGATTGCCTCGGGACACGCTTATTCCTCACTTCAGGAGATGGTGAGGGCTGCTGCTGAGGCCGGGATTGAATATTTCGGAATCACGGACCACGGGCCGTCGCTTCCGGGGGCTGTCGATCCTATGTATTTCCGCAATTTCGGCATAATACCGAGGGAAATGTACGGTGTCAAGCTGCTGATGGGTTGCGAGTTGAATATCCTTGATCCTGACGGGACTATCGACCTTGACGACAGGCATTGTTCATTGATGGACATCAGGCTTGCAGGAATCCACAAGCTCTGCTGGAGGCCGGGTACGAAGCAAGAGAATACCGAAGGGGTGCTCAATGTGATGAACAACAAGTGGGTGAATGTCATAACACATCCGGGAGACGGGACTGCCGAACTGGACTTCGAGGCTCTCGTTCGTGCTTCGCGCGATACCGGCACTGTCCTGGAAATCAATTCGTCATCGCTGATTCCTTACCGGAACAAGACTGCTGCCAGGCCGAACAACCTTGAGATTCTGAGGCTGTGCAGGAAATACGACGTGCCTGTCATCGTTTCTTCTGATGCGCATATTTCCTTTTCCGTCGGGGATTATCGCTATGCCCTTCCGTTGCTGGAGGAGACCGGTTTCCCTGAAGAGCTGGTGCTGAACAATTCTCCGAGGGATTTCTTCTGCTTTACAGGGCTTTCTGCCTGAAGGGTATATTACTCCCGTTTCTGCACATATTCAATGGTTAGTCCGTCGCCTGAGCTGTCTGTGCGACTGGGATTGTCGTTTCCTGTCATTCCGAACGGGTCTTGATAGCAGAATACTTACCACTGTCATCCCGAACGGGACTTGATAGCAGAATCCTTACCACTGTCATCCCGAACGAATGTGAGGGATCTGCGGGAGAAGGCGTCAATACCCGCAGATTCTTCGTCGCTGCGCTCCTCAGAATGACAGTGAGGAGTGGCTCTTGGTTGAAGGAGGGGTCTCCCGCGGATTCCTCGTCGCTTCGCTCGCTCGGAATGACAGAGGGAAGTGTTTCTCGGAATGACAGAGGGGCGGCGATTTTCGGAATGACGCCCCATTGTCATCCCGAACGGATGTGAGGGATCTGCGGGAGAAGGCGGTTACAAGTGATGCGTACTGTTTGCCGTGACAGGAAAGAGATGTCTCACTGCGTTCGACATGACAAGCAGGTTGGATTTGGATTGAAAATAGGAATATTTTTGGTGATTCATGAAAAATGGCATATATTTGCAACATCTGTTCTAAAACATCCGTTTCAGAACATCGAAGGATAAAACACACATGATGATGAACAATGAGGGAAATGCGATTGAGATAACCAATCTCAGCAAATATTATGGCAAGGCACGAGGAGTGGAGGATGTCAGCTTCAATGTCAGGAATGGGGATTTCTTCGGGTTCATAGGCCCGAACGGAGCGGGAAAATCAACGACTATCAGGGTGCTGATGGGACTGATACGTAAAACCTCAGGAGAAGCACGGATATTCGGGCTGGACGTATGGAAAGACAAGCCACGCACACTCACAGATGTGGGCTACCTGCCATCCGAGGTCGCTTTCTATCCAGGACAGACAGTAAGTGACGTGCTTTCGTTGTCGGCGCGACTCCATTCAACCTCCTGCGGAAACGGGACAGACCTGCTCTGTGAAAGGCTGAAACTGGACAAGTCACAGAAAGTCAGCGACCTGTCACTTGGAAACCGCAAGAAGGTCGGAATCGTGGCTGCGCTCCAACACAATCCCCGACTCGTGATACTCGACGAGCCGACGAGCGGACTCGACCCTCTGATGCAGCATGAGTTCTTCGAAATACTGAAAGAAAGAAACGATGCCGGGACCACGATATTCCTCTCGAGCCATATACTGTCGGAGGTGCAGACCTGGTGCAGGAGGGCCGCAATCATCCGTGAAGGCAGGCTCGTGGCCTGTGACGATGTGGACAACCTCCTGAAATCCAAGGCAAAAAGCATTACGACAAAGGGTGGATTCGCCCCGGAAGAACTGGAAGGATGTTCCAACATCGAACGACGCGGAGACAGCGTGCATTTTCTGTATAACGGTGATACAAAGACACTTCTGCGCAGGCTCTCCGAGGCCGAAATCGATGATGTCAGCATCGGCGAACCGAATCTCGAAGACATATTCATGCATTTCTACAAATAGACCCGACCATGATTTCCAGACTGATAAGACATGAATTGGGGCAGTCGGCCAAAAGCCTTGGCATCTGGACTGCCTGCATCGGATTCTTCATCGCAATCTGCATATTCCTCTTCCCTTCCATGAAAGGAGAGATGGGGCAGGTCGGTGACCTGTTCGCCTCGATGGGCGCATTCACATCCGCTTTCGGGTTGGACCGTCTGAATTTCGGGACGATCATCGGTTTCTATGCCACTGAATGTGGCAACATCATAGGGCTGGGCGCGGCTCTTTTCGCAGCCCTTGCAGGTGTGAATGCCCTGTCCAGGGAGGAGAACGGGCACACGGCAGAGTTCCTGCTCACCCATCCTGTAGGACGTGCCCAGGTGGTCGCTTCCAAGCTTGCATCCCTCCTCATCCAGATCGTCGCACTGAACATCATATGTACCATCATCGCTGCAGTTTCAATAGAATGTATAGGGGAACCTGTCGAATGGAAGCCTCTCCTGCTGTTGAACCTGTCATATCTGCTCGTCCATATCGAGCTTGGCTGCATATGTTTCATGATTTCGTCATTCTGTGCCAGGAACAACCCCGGTATCGGACTCGGGCTTGCCATAGGAATGTATTTCGTGAACATAGTCGCCAATATCAGCGATGAAGCCAAGGCCCTCAAATACATCACCCCTTTCGGTTTCGCAGAAGGTGCTGACATTGTATCGGAAGGGGCCCTGGACCTTGGACTCACAGCGATAGGAATGTCTGTCGCAATCGTCTGTGCTGCAATATCATTCGTTAAATATTTGAATAAAGACATAAGATAATGCCAAGGACTGCGTTTTTTTCAAAGGAGACAATCACGGCCGCCGCTCTGGAGATTGTCCGCACCAAGGGAGCTGACGCTCTTACGGCAAGGGCTTTAGGCAAGGAACTGAACTGTTCGTTGAGCCCGATATTCACGGTCTATGACAACATGGACCAGATTCAGTCGGATGTAAGGAAAGCAGCGGCGAAGCTTTTCGACGACTATGTAAGTGATGTGACGGATTATATGCCGGCCTTCAAGGAGTTCGGTATGAGGATGGTACGATTTGCAAAGCAGGAACAGAATCTTTTCAGGATGCTCTTCCTCGACAAGGATGCCTCCACCTCGGCCGCTCCGGGCAAGGTAAGCGAATGTCTGGAAGACATAGAGAGGGACTATGGGTTCAGCCACGAACAGACACTTGTCCTGTTCAGGCAGATATGGCCCCTCGCCTGCGGTCTTGCCGTGATAAACGCACAGAATCCCGACGCATGTTCCGAGGAGGATATAAGCGAGATTCTGTCGTGCGAATTCACTGCAATGATGTATTTCCTGAAATCCGGACGCCCAGTGGTGAACATCACGCCTCATCTGCGCAAGCCGGATGAAAGAACAACTATGGATTTTAAAATGGATAAATAATGAAAAGGACTTTCAAGATTGCTTTGGGACTTGCCTTTGTTGCAGCAGGTATCATATGGATACTCAATTTGTCAGGTATCCTTGACTTCAGTTTCTCTTTAGATGGATGGTGGGCATTTTTCGTGATTGTGCCGTGCCTTTTCGGGCTTATCGAGGGCCCGGACCGCATAGGTTCGTGCGTCGGTATCTGCATCGGAGTGCTGCTTCTGCTGTCCGCCCGAGGAATCATCGCCTGGGGACAGTTCTGGCAGTTTGCCCTCGCCGTGCTTGTCATCGGAATAGGAGTGAAGATGATTTTCTTCAAGGACTGGTGCAGCTGCAAGGTAAATGAGGTAAAATCCGTTGCCCGCAACGGGAAGGATGTCAGGAGCGTTGATTTCTCATTCGGGAAACAGGTAATCTCGTACGATGGGGAGAAGTTCGAGGGCTTGGATGTGAAGGTGGCTTTCGGAGCCGCCGAGATAGACCTTCGGAGGGCCGTCATAGAGGAGGATGTGGAAATCAGGGTGGAAGTCGCCTTCGGAGGAGTGCTCGTCCTTGTGCCTGATGACATCACGGTCAAGCCGGCCGTCAACTGTTCCTTCGCCGGTATGGCTGACAATCGCCGCTGCAAGGGAGGCAACGGGACCCCTGCCATATATGTCAGCGGGAAGGCTGCATTCGGAGGAGTGGAACTGAAATAACCGCTGCCATGAACATAAGACTTGAAGAAAGGAACGATTGGCGTGAGGTGGACTTTCGGGATACATTATCATGGAGAGCCGAAAGAAAGCGAAGTGCCGTATTTCCTTGCCAGGGAACTTGTCCCTGGTTATCTGGATGGAATAGAAGGAACATATTGTCCGCCAAGCGGTTATTTCGTGGCGGAAGAGAATCCTGAGGCTTTCGAGGCCTATGAGGCTACCTTCCCGTACAAGGAGAAGCTGAGGCTTCCCGGACAGTTTTTCTGATGACGGATGAATCTGCCAGGTCGGATCCACCAGAACTGACATTCCGATTCCTCCTGAACTGTCATGCCAATTCCTTCTATACTGTCATTCCGAGTCCTTCTGATCTGTCATTCCGATTCCTTCTGGTCTGTCATTCCGATTCCTTCTGGACTGTCATTCCGAACGAAGTGAGGAATCTGAGGGTAAGAACATTACCACCCCCAGATTCCTCGTTGTTTTTCCGGCTTCCGCCGGCTGCGCGCCACAAAAACCCGCTTCAGGATGACAAGCCAAAGACATCATTCATAATTATTCGACGGCAGGTAGATTGGCAAGGCTTGCAGCAATGTCTTCGTCCGTAGGGATGACATCGTTCATGGTACCGTCGTTGAACTGTTCGTATGCCTTCAGGTCGAAATAACCGGTGCCTGTGAGACCGAATACGATGGTTTTGGCCTCTCCTGTTTCCTTGCACCTGAGGGCCTCATCTATTGCGACCCTGATAGCATGGCTGCTTTCAGGAGCCGGAAGGGTCCCCTCCACCCTGGCAAACAGCTCAGCGGCTTCGAATACTGATGTCTGCTCAACCGCCCTGGCTTCAAAGAGACCGTCATGATAGAGCTGGGAAAGTATGGTGCTCATGCCGTGGAAGCGGAGTCCGCCAGCATGGTTGGCTGAAGGGATGAACTGGCTTCCGAGGGTGTACATCTTTGCAAGAGGACAAATCATCCCCGTATCTGCGAAATCATATGCGAACTTGCCCCTGGTGAAGCTCGGACAAGATGCCGGCTCGACCGCAATGATACGATAATCAGCCTCTCCACGAAGCATTTCTCCGACAAACGGGCTGATGAGGCCTCCGAGGTTAGATCCGCCTCCGGCACAGCCTATGATGATGTCAGGCTTGATTCCGTATTTGTCAAGAGCCTTCTTGGTCTCAAGTCCGATGATGGTCTGGTGCAGAAGCACCTGGTTCAGCACGGAACCGAGCACATATCTGTAGCCTGGATTGGTTACGGCTGTTTCCACCGCCTCGCTGATTGCACATCCCAGACTTCCTGTCGTGCCCGGGAACTTTTCGAGAATTGACCTTCCGACCTGCGTTTCCATGCTCGGTGACGGAGTGACGGAGGCGCCATATGTCCTCATCACCTCCCTTCTGAAAGGCTTCTGCTCGTATGAGCATTTCACCATGAACACCTTGCAGTCGAGTCCGAAATATGAGCATGCCATACTCATGGCTGTCCCCCACTGCCCTGCGCCCGTCTCCGTGGTCACACCTTTGAGACCTTGTTGCTTTGCGTAATATGCCTGGGCGATTGCGGAGTTCAGCTTATGGCTTCCGGAAGTGTTGTTGCCTTCGAACTTGTAATATATATGCGCAGGAGTGTCCAGTGCCTTTTCAAGGAAATATGCCCTGACAAGCGGAGAAGGCCTGTACATTTTGTAGAAATCCCTGATTTCCTGGGGAATGTCGAAATATGCAGTGTCGTTGTCAATCTCCTGCCGGCAGAGTTCTTCGCAGAAGACCTGACCCAATTCGTTGAGCGTCATCGGCTGGTGCGTAGCCGGATTGAGCAGAGGTGCAGGTTTGTCCTTCATGTCAGCACGGACATTGTACCATTGGGTAGGAATCTCATTTTCAGCGAGATAGATCTTGTAAGGAATCTTTGTTTCCATGATTTTTGAATTTTAGGAAGTTATTGTTCTCATGTAGGATTTGCAATCGAGTAGGAGGAAAACGAAGTAGTTTTCTTCCTACTTTCGTTTTCCGACCT
>JBJEBR010000013.1:0-19898 GCA_051870255.1 Candidatus Cryptobacteroides sp. | reverse complement strand
TATCCGTGTACCGAAAAAATACACGGTTAATTGCAGAAATCGGCCTCCTACATTGATGGGAAGCCGATTCGGATATGAAAATATGTCTGATTTTGCTGCAAAATGGAACAAATATTGGCGGAATCCTGGGGCCGTGACAGGAAAGAGATGTCTCACTTCGTTCGACATGACAGAAAGGCAATGCTCGATCGTAAGGACAGAGAGGCAGTGCTTCTCAGAAGGACACCCTTCTGTCATCCCGAACATTCCCGTAAGGCTGTCATCCCGAACGAAAGTGAGGGATCTGCGGGAGAAGGCGGTTATTAGTGATGCTTTTATTTGCCGTGACAAGAAAGAGATGTCTCACTTCGTTCGACATGACAGAAAGGCTGTGCTTCTCAGAATGATAAGGTAACAGACAACAGGGGAGAGAGTGTCGTATAAGAGGTCAGGGATATAAAAAATCAGGTCTGCAGACCAATCTGCAGACCTGATAGTTCATTGCCTGGAAAGGCGGATCAGAACGCGAGGGCGATGCCGATGAAGTCATCAGCCTTGAGGGCTGCACCGCCGATGAGACCACCGTCGATGTCAGGGCAGGCGAAAAGCTCCTTGGCATTGGATGGCTTGCAGCTTCCACCGTAGAGGATGCTCATTTCTTCTGCCACCTCAGCGCTGAAGAGGTCAGCGAGGGTCTTGCGGATGAATGCGTGGATCTCCTGAGCCTGCTCAGCAGTAGCTGTCTTGCCTGTTCCGATAGCCCATACCGGCTCGTAAGCGATGACGATATTCTTCATGTCCTCGGCAGTGAAGTTCTTGAGGACATTGACAGTCTGAGCCTCGCAAACGGCGAAATGTTTGTTTGCCTCCCTCTCCTCGAGGTTCTCACCTACGCAGAGGATTACCTTGAGGCCTGCTGCAAGGGCGAGCTTGGTCTTCTCAACCAGTTTCTCGTCGGTCTCGCCATAGTACTGGCGACGCTCTGAGTGTCCGAGGATAGTGTACTGGCAACCTACAGAAGTAAGCATATCGACGGAAATCTCGCCTGTATATGCTCCTTTTGCATGGTCTGCGCAGTTCTCTGCAGAGAGAGCGACGCGGGTGCCTTTCACAACCTCGTTCACAGGGTAGAGGTGAGTGAATGGAGTTCCGATGATAAGTTCAACTTCAGCAGGAACTTCTGCTGATTTTGCGACTACTGCCTTTGCGAGCTCTACGCCCTCTGGAACTGTAGTGTTCATTTTCCAGTTTCCAGCTACAATGTGTTTTCTCATATCTTGTGTGTTAAAAATTTTCGCGGCGCAAATTTACTTAAAAATTCTTGATATGGAATAATAGGAATAGATTTCTCGACTTCGCTCGAAATGACAGAAATGTCATCTCGACCAAGCGAAGCGCGTGGAGAGATCCTGCTACAGCCATCCGCCATTATCAGGGCGTACGCTGCGTGCGATGACGCCCACTTCGCGCACAATCTCCATGCCGCCGATATTGTCTCCGCCACCGAGGGCCGTTCCTCCGCTGATTGCCCTCACACGGATTTTCCCTGCTCCTGTCCTTGTCGGCCTGATGACGAGTCTCCCTCCGTCAATGTAAGGCGAATCCTCCAGCCCGAGAGCCACCCTGCAGCCGTCTTCCACCTCCACGCCCGTGAACGTCAAGGATGCCGCCGACTCCCCGAAATATTCCGTAATGTCGAGCAACTGCTCCATCCCTACGGCAGCCGAAAGGCACGGAATCCCCTCGACCTGCATCATCAGCCTCCAGGCATCTATCGCCCCGGTCCCCATTTTTCCGGAGAACTTGGAGAGGGACATCGGAGGCAGGGCATTCCTCGTATAGGTCTTGGTCCTGACTGTGTCAATTCTGGAGTCGATGTCCTTTACGGAAGTCAGGATTATATCCTTGAACTCCTTGACAGTGAATGTCTTACCCAATTTCTTTGCGTATGAAAGCGCCACAGCCACGACTCCTGAGACGTGGGGACAGGCCATGGAAGTCCCCTCCATATAGACATAGTCACTCCCTGATTTTTCAGAAATGCCAGTCGAAAGCACCATGCTTATTTCACTTTTCTGCCCGAGGCTTCGTTCCCCTCCAGGTGCCGAAATATTGCAGCCAGGCCCATAGTTCGTGTAGTATGTCGGAAGGAAATCCGGACCGAATGCCGACACACTGATGATGTCGTGATATGCCCCTGGATATTGGGCGTAGGCGTAAGAGCTGTTCCCGGATGCGAAAATCGCGATATTACCGTCTGTCAGGACAGGATTGTTCCCGGCGCAAGCCTCGAAATAGTGGATGGCATCGATTTCCGCGGATCCGACAGTCTTTATGTAGGCATTGTCAGAACCCAGGTTCAATGCATATCCAAACGAGCAGGACATCACCGATGCACCCATGTCTGCCGCATATTTTATGGCTCTGGCAATCTTGTCGGTAGAGCCTGAACCGGAGTCATATCCCGAAAGAATCTGACAAGACATCAGACGGCATCCGTCCGACTTGCCACTGCCTCCTGCCACTCCGCAGACGCCAGTTCCGTTGTTGTTCACGGCTGCTATGGTGCCTGCACAATGTGTCCCGTGGCCGATATCATCCTTGGAATCCCAGCTGATGGCACCGCTGTCGCTGCAGAAATTGTATCCGTAGATGTCATCTATATATCCGTTCCCGTCGTCATCCACCCCTTCCCTGCCATTCAGTTCAGCCTCGTTAACCCACATATTGTCCCTGAGGTCGGGATGGGTGTATTTCACTCCGTCGTCGATGACTGCAACTATGATGGACGGGTCGCCGCAGCAGAGGCTGGTCCAGACATCCCGTATGTCAATGTCGGCGTCTGTCTGTGCCTTGGTCGCGATGTCTGTATCACCGGTGTTGATGTAGTTCCACTGTGCCGGAAGAGAAGGGTCGTCGAAAGGATAGGCCGGTTCGTCTTCTGATTTGGTAGATATATGTATATCTGGGAAATATGGATATGCCACACAGTCGGAAGCCCTGACCGCGCGGCAGCAAAGCTCCACTACTCCGACCTCGGGCATTGCCGCTACCTCTGCTACCGCCAGGTCGAAATCGGCATCTTCTCCCACGGAAACTTCGTACCACCTGTCCAGGCCGAATCTTTTTTCAAGCTCTTCCTTGCCGGGGGTGCTCCTGAACAGAGGGCGGATGCTTCCTATGCCTCCAGCCTCCATTTCTGCAACCAGGGATGCTGGAGGGGTGGAAGTGAACTTGACGAGAAACGATTTCCTGTCATGCTCTTCCGACAATGCGAGCACCTTGGATGTCCCGCTTTCCTCCAAGGGCATATCGCCGGCTTCCCGCAGGCAGGAAGCGAAAAGCCCCAGGCCTGCGGGAAGCAGTAAAATGATACGAAATACTTTACTTGATGTCATGATATCAGGTTAGTTGGCATAAGAGTATGCAAGGCTTTTCCCTACAGGACAGTCGATTACATTGGTCACCGCGTAGTTGCCGTTGGCTTTCTGCGAGCATATGAACACGGCGATATGGCAGTTTTCAGCCTTCCAGCTGGAATCGATTGTGGCAAGGAAGAACTGCTCGGCAGTCTGTCCGGCCTCCATGATGTGGAGAGTCCCGCTGTAATCCGTAGCGGTATTCTTGCTATAGATGTCGCGCACGCAATTGTCGTGGGTGTCGATTGTAGACGAGCCGGCTTGCTTGCCTTTGATCCCGTCCTCAAGCAGCCATGCTCCCACACGATATCTTCCGGCTTCCGCAACCTTTACCTGTGCTTTCACCACGAGGTTCTGCCCGTCCAGGAGGGTAGCTACCGATATTCCAGTGCCAACCTTGCCGTTCCCGTAGTCCTCTTCGAACATGGCCCTGAGCTGGCTAGGCTTGGTGTAGTCACTGAATTTTGTCGTCTTGTCCAGGTTCAGCACCACAGTCGGATAACCGCTGACAGCCATCGCATTGTCAATTGAATAATCTATGAATGCCGGGTCGTCTTTGTTGTATGTGTGGCAGGCTGCCAGTACGAACTTTCCGGGATATGCTTCAGCCATGTTCTCCAGGATGGAAATCATATAAGGGCAATAGCCGCAATTCGTCCCGGTGAACTGGTTGATGAACACTTTTTTGGTAAAGCTGGTATTCGACGGCTGGGAGTCAGCCGGCAGTTCGGGCAGAGGTGATGTAATCGCTGTCACGCTGACCGTTCCGGTGTGGAAGGTCTTGTATGTGGCCCAGAATGAATATACGCCTGCAGCCGTGGTCGTGAAACTGAAGTCCGGTATCTGCATCGGCGTGTCGGAAACGCCGTCATATATGGTTACGCCGTCTGTAACGACCTCGTCTCCGAGCTTGACGGTTATCTTTGCGGCAGACTTGCCATCAGCCCTGATGACTGGAGTGTCTATGCTGATTGTGAGGTCCGTGGAGGTGTTCTCCCCGCCGTTTCCCTCGCCTCCTTCAAGACCACAAGAGGTCGCTGCAAAGGTTGCAGCGACCATCATGAGGATCGTAAAAATGATTTTCTTCATTATTTGCCAAACTTGTTTCTTTCAACTTGCATCTTGCTCTGGAACAGTTCCTTGTCCACAATCTGGTATGACGCCTTCTTGTAGCTCCTGAGAGCCTTGAGAGGAGTCTTGCGCAACATAGGAATTGAGTTCTCTGTGCCTGAAATTACCTTGACTCTGTTTTGTCCAGCCGCTGATACAGATGCCTTGGTTGCAGGAACTTCAGGTTCCGTCCAGCCCTTGGTGAGCGTCAGGTTGCTGTTGATATATGTGTCAGGCCCCCAGAACTGTCCGTAATAATTGAATCCGGCACAAGGATAATAAGGATTCTCTCCGACCATGATCGGCTTGATGGTGATGGTGTTCTTGTCTTCTGCGACTACGCCCGGGAATATGAGGTCATTGCCACCATCGCTGAATGCAGCTCCGTCTTCTCCCAATGCTGCGAGATAGATTGCGTTGCCTTGCCATCCGCTCATCGTGTACATTGTCTGGTTGTTTGCCGGAACTGAAACGGTGCCATCAGCGGCTATCTCAAGATACCACTTAGGACCGAAATCCCAGAAGAGTGACCTGTTGTCATATCCGTTGTAATCCTCATTCACGAACAGATCGTACGCACCCTGATATTCAAGATAAGTGGAATAGTCCTCAAATCCGTATCCGAGGCAGAGCAGACGGTTCTGACCTTTGAGCCATGAGTTGAAGATTTCGGCTTCCTCCTTGAATTCATCGTAGAGGGCATCCACGGCTGCCTTGTCCATGTTCGCCGCTTTCTTGTAAAGTTCATAAACATCATCGGAGAGGGTCGCCGGATATTCAACTCCTTCGGCGATTGTAACCTTGCAGGAACGGCTGCCCTTAGGTACGACTCCTCCCTGATAGTAGTCATATGCTGTAACATCGGCACTCATTGTCCATTCGCCAGGAAGTGCAGTGAACAGAGGAGAATCAACTTTAGGCGCATCTGGAACTTTGTCAGACCTTGTGTCAGCAACAGCTGAGTCATCTGCACCTGTAATGCTGTTGGCAGTCCTCTCATCGTTGTAGAGCAATACTGCAAGGCGGGTAGTTTCGTCAGGAACGGTAGGTATGCCCATGGTATATCCCTCGTCAGAGTTAATCTGAGCAATCTCATCTGCTGTGAATGAGTATCCCTGATCTACGATGGAATCATAAGTGTAGTCGTATCTTGTGCTGTTGAGGAGCTTGTCGAATTCCCTTACATAGTTTGCGGCATATTTGCCGGAAACGGCGTTCTTGGTAGGACATTTGACGTTGAAATATGCTGCAAATGGAGATGGCTCGTCAGGTTTCAATGCAGTGACTACGACCTCCGGAGTAGTGCCGCTCTTCTGCGGAGTGACGAATGTAAGGTGCTGGAAATTCTGGGTAGTCCCCTCTTCGTTACCCATTGCGGTAATGAGGAAATGGTATTTCATTTCCGGCTCGATGTAGGCATAATCTTCAAGATCGATTTCAAGTGCACCCTGTTCGCTCATGCATCCGCAGTACAATCCATATACGGTCGTGATGAATGCCTGCACATAATCCTCGTTGTTGTTTACCAAAGGGAGAAGCATATCCTCATACATGGCATCATCGCAGATGAAGAAGCAGTATTGGTAAACACCTTCCTCCGGTGTGATTTTCACTGTGCCTGATGTTGCGGCAGCTTTGATTTCCACATTCAATTTAGCCTCAAGCGGGGCAGGAGGAGTGGCGGTGAAGTAGATTCTCTCGTGATATCCTGTCCAGAAGTTGTCGTCATCGAATTCATTTGCCACAAGCGGGCCTGGGCCCCAACCACCATCGTCAGGGGTGATGCTGTCATAGTAAGCATCCCAGTTGAAGGCTGCTTCATAGTATCCATCTTCCCATCCGAAATCTGATTCTCCCCATCCGAATTCTCCTGCGAGGAAAACAAGCGGTTCACCGGGAACAATCTGATTGTGAGCGATTACAGGTTCGCCGGTCCATTCGTCAATCACAGGATTGCCTTCCTCATCATAGAGGTATATGTTGTCATTGTTGTAAACAACCGTTGCATCGCCATCCCAATAGACTTGTCCGTTAGCTTGAAGCAGGTCTGCATCTGTATATGGCATATATCCTGTCTTCAGCTCATTATATCTCGGGAGGGAGGCTACCGAATAGCGTACCACGTGGTTCTGTTCAGTGATTCCGCCAGGCATCCTGAAGTGGAGCGAGAACCCGTCGTGAGTTGTGTTCATAAGGGTCAGAGTCTGTTCATAGTCGGTTGTGGTGAACTCGGCTGTGAGTATATCCTGGTAGAACTCTTCGTCAGACACTTTCAGGGCTACGCTGATTTGATAGGTGGTGTTTCCTTCAAGTCCCTTTATGGTAATGAGGTTCTCTCCGTCGGAAAGAGAACCTGTAGTCCCTTTTGCGAACAGCAATGCAGCAGACTCCGGCCCTTGACCCGGCTCTGTCACCTGGTAAGCATATTCTGTGAGCTTGTTCGTGTTGAGTGTGACATCAACTGAAACTGTGCCTGCACTGACCGTCATTTCTGCGTTTATCAGCCCGCTCAGGTTGGCGATGTCACAACTTGTCAATGCAATCCCCACCATTAGAATTGCGGAGAGGAAGATAATAAGACTTCTTTTCATGTATAAATGGATTAAATGTGTCTATGTCAGTTCGTAAATTATAATTGCCCGGCGCGGAATCACTTCCTGGCCGGGGCGCAAAGTTACAAATCAAAACTTATTTGCCAAATTTTATTTGACTCGGGCATAGATATATGTCTCCGGTGCCTCCTTATCGACTGGGGTCATGGACAATGTCGTCTCGTCCACTGAAACTTTGTAAGAGGCTCCCCAAGGCTTCCCGTCAGAATATGTTCCTGCAAGGATGTCATCGACAAGGGTCCAGTTGCCGTCATATTGTGCTGCACGTCCGTCCCCGAGTATCTGGCTCATGGAGAATGTGCCGTCAGCATTGAAATCCAATGTCACCTCGATTGTATATTCGCCTATCTGGGCTGCCTTCGTGTATTGGATGTCGGTCAGTTCCCAGCTGCCGGCAATTTTCGGAGTGTTCTTCTCCGGCTCCTTGTTGCAACCGGTGGCAATGGCAAGTGCGGTGGCTATTATCAGTATGTATTTGTTTTTCATGGCGCAAAAATAATATTTTTTTTGTAAACAGATGTCTCGGCTTCGGATGTCATTTCGACTGGAGGTGCGAAGCACCGGAATGGAGAAATCTAAAGCCACCCTCCGTTGTCAGCCTTGCAGCTACGGGAAATGATGCTGACTTCCTGCGTGAGCTCCATTCCCCCCGGAGGATTTGATCCTCCGCCGACCGAACTGCCGCCTCCGACAGCCTTGACGGTGACTTTCCCGGCCCCCGTCTTGGTAGGGTGTATGTAAAGCCTTCCGTACTTGATTTCCGGCTCTTCCGCAAGACCCAGGGCTTCACGTGAAGCATCGTCAACTTCCACCGAAATGTAAGTGAGACTGACCGAAGCGGACCCGAAATAATCCGACAGGTCGAGCCACTGCTTCCGTCCAGTCTCTGCTGTCAGGCAAGGGATGCCTTCGATGTGCATCATCAGCCTCCATGTGTCGATCGCACCCGTACCCATCTGATGATAGTATGGGGCCATTGACAGAGGCGCCATTACGTTTTTGTAATAAGTCTTCTCTTTTGTAGCTCCGATACGTGTGTCGATGTCGTTGACCGATGCGAGTATCATTTGCTTGAACTGCTCCACGGTGAATGTCTTTCCAATTTTCTGTGCATAGGATAGTCCGAGAGCTACGACTCCCGATACATGAGGGCAGGCCATCGAGGTACCCTGCATGTAGCCATAGTCGCTTCCGCTAATGGATGAGACCAAAGTTGACAGCACCGCACTCTTTTCAAGAGTTGAGCTGAGGTAATACTCTCCTCCCGGAGCCGTGATGTTGCATCCCGGTCCGTAGTTGGTGTAATATGCAGGAAGGAAGTCAGGAGCGAATGCCGACACGCTGATGATGTCGTAGAAGGCACCCGGATAATGAGCGTAGTTGTGCGCATCGTTACCGGAGGCGAAGATTGCTATATTGCCGTCGATCAATGCCTTGTTATTGCCTGCTGAAGCCTCGAAATAATGGATGGCATCTATTTCGAGGGAGCCAACTGTCCTGATGTATGCATCATCAGAAGAAAAGCTGATAGTGTATCCCCACGAGTTAGAAATTATTGAAGCTCCCATGTCGGCGGCATATTTGATGGCTTTGGCAGCCTGTTTGGCCAAGCCGCCATTTTCCCCGGACATTATCTGACAGCTCATAATGCGGCATCCGTCACCCTTGCCGGTACCGCCAGCAATTCCAGACACACCCAGATTGTTGTTGTTTACGGCAGCAATCGTTCCTGCACAGTGTGTGCCGTGTCCTACATCCCCCTTCTTGTCCCAGGACAGAGGTCCGTTGTCCACGAAATTGTATCCGTAGATGTCATCGACATATCCGTTGCCGTCGTCATCGACTCCGCTCTGACCGTTGAGCTCCTTTTCATTAACCCACATGTTCGCCCTGAGGTCGGGATGGTCATATTTGACACCTTCGTCAACTACCGCGACGATGATTGAAGGGTCTCCGCATGTAAGGTTCTTCCATACATCCATTACGTCTATGTCAGCTCCCTTATATGCATTCGTGGCGATGGCAGCGTTGCCCTGGTTGAAGTAGTGCCACTGGTCTGTGAGGGAAGGGTCGTTGAACGGAAGTCCGGTCGTAGTGTTATCTGCTTTTGTCTGGACTTCAGGGTAATAAGGGAACGAAACTCCGTTGCTCGTTTTTTTTGCGATGCTGTTGTATTCTACGACGGCCACGGCAGGGATTGCGGACAGGCTGTTTGCAAGGTGGTGGAAATCAGCATCCTCTGCAAGAGTGATTTCATACCATCTGTCAAGCCCGAACCTTGCTTCAAGTTCCTCCTTTCCCCGTGTGCTCGGGAAAATCTTCTCCACCGACGCCACTCCTTCGACTCCTGCAATGATTTCCATTTCCGACGGGTCGGAAGTGTTGGTCTTCACAAGGAGGACATCAGTCGTGTAATCGTCAGCAAGCTGCACGACTTTGGTGCTGACAGGATTACTCTGTGGAACAACGGTCTGTTCATCAAGCACATTGTTGCATGAAACTCCGCCGAGTGCAAGGGTTGCAGCGGCAGAGCTCAGAATAAATGATCTTGAAAAATTCTTTGCTGCCATGTTTCTTTATTTATATAAATGGAAAGTCAGGTCGGATCCCTCCGGCCTGACTTTGATAATATCTCAAAGCTTAGAAACGATTGACAGTTGTATCAATCTTCCTTTCTGAAACTTTCTTTGGAGATTTTGTCGCTTTCTCAACATTTACAACCTTGAAATCGGCTGATGCTGAGTTGGCAACCTTGCCAACAGACTTGATATTGTTATACATTATGATGTCTGATGACTTCTCGATTGGTCTATAAGGAACCTTGATTCCGCTCAGAGCCTCATCAATAGCCTTGCATACGTCCTTACGAACCTTTGCAGAAGGCGCAGGCGCAAGACCATTATCGTCCTTCTCTGGATCTACGATAAGGTAGTTGCAGAACGCGGCATAGAAACCTCCATTATAGAAACCGATACCATTCACATCGAGTCCACCTTCATAATTGCCTTTGGCAGCAACCAATGCGTAATATCCGTCCATTACTGGAATGAAATACTGCTGGTATGCATACTGATATGCATTACCCGCCTCTGTAAGTATCAGAGCTTCCATTTTTTCATCATTGGTGGTTGTTGATGCGTTGTAGAGGAGACCACCATAAAGGTCAAATGTCAGGGCATCATCGAATTCATATTTCTTCCCATAAGGACCTGAAAGACCTTCGATGGTAAGATATTCATCATAGAGACCATAGTCATCCGGCCCTTCGTCAGGAATCTCGCTGTCGCTGATTACAGCCTGTCCGATGTATTCTCTCATTCCGAGGTCACCGAACATATCTACTGCATAAAGATTCCAGCTTCCGATGAATACATCCTCAGATTCAGGCTCAAGCTCATCTGCGTAGTCCTTATATGTGAAGGATTGGTAAACAGGCAACGGATCACCTGTTGTGTAAACTGATGATTCAGAAACAAATACATCTTCACAATAACCGTTAGATGCATATACTACAGCAAAATACTGAGTACCAGGGAGGAGTTTTGTGGCAAGACCGAAATATCCTTCTCCGTTGATAGCCTCGAGAACTTCCTGGCTGACAGATTTGCTGCTGATAAGTTTATTGATACAACCCATCACATCTGCTGCAAGATCATTGCGCGAGAACACTGCAATCTTGGCATCAATGATATTGTCACCATAGACATAGAACGAAACAGTATTATCAGTATTTGCTTCCCTGTAACCTTCAGCAGAGCCAACTCCGCAACTGAGGACTACAGCATTCTCTTCCTCATCTCCAGAAGCAACATAAGTGAATTCGATGACGTCGCCTTCCTGACCTTTGCCTTCTGCATCAAGAGTTGCTGCTACGAGGGTATAAACTCCGGTTTTCTCAAAAGAAAGATATGCCTCGGCATATTCGATATCTTCTGTTTCCGGATCATCGGCAACGGCTTCAATTACTGTCGTACCTTCTTCTGAACCGGCTCTGATTGCCTCCAGGGCATTGTTCTTCTCGGCTGTGTTGAGTCTTCCCTCGTAAGCTTTGAATCTGATCTTATCTGCATCGACTCCGGTGTAGAAGGCAACCGGTACTTCACCGTCAAATGTAAGGCCTGCTTCCATTTCGATTGAGTAATCAACCTCAACAACTCCCGGCATCACGACTTTGAATGCGCCGTTGGTATTGGCAAGATACAGTGCACCATCCTTATAATCAAGCATTCCCATCATTAGGCTCTCTTTAGGGAAAGTGATGATTCCGTCTGCATAAGTTCCTGTATATCCTGCTTCATAGACATCTTTAAGGGTTTTACCCTTGTTCACCATATAGTAATCTGCAAGACTCCAGAAAACGAAATTGCCATATCCCCAGTTCATTCCGGAATTGAACTGTTTGATATAAACCATATTTGCGTTGGTGGCATTGATTACCATATAGTAATTCTTGGTGTCATCCCAATCTCCAGCCTCATTATAAGGATAAGCTGCGCCATAAGGGTTGACCAGTCGGAAAAGGCCTTTTGTTGATGCATTCTCCTGAATTTCAACTTCATACTGGACATTTGTAACTCCGAACAAGGTAGTGACAAAGTCTTCAGTATATTTGGCTTTGCCCAAGCTGTTCCATTTCTCTCTCAAAATGGAGAAGTCGATGGATGTAGCACCAGTAGCATATTTTGATGCATACTGAGGGTCGTCAATCTTTATTGAAACAGAGTATTCAACACCGACCTCTGATTTGGAAAAGTCAATATTGAGATTTGTTTCTTTTTGTCCGTCATCGAAAGAAATCTCACCTACTGTGAACACATCGCTTTCGCTGACTAATGAATACGGAACAGTAATGCTGCCATCTGTCTTGCTTCTGGAAACAATGAGGGAATACGCTGTCTCAGCCTCGGGATCAAGTGTCAGGTTTGTCTCCTGCGCAGGGAAATAAACCCCGTAGCATCCGTCAACGTCAGGCTCTCCATAAGGATGCGTCTCTTCCTCGACGCACGCTGTGGCTGCAAAGCTGACAGCCGCAGCCGCCAATATGTATTTAAATATATTCTTCATAACAATAGCCATTAAAATTAATCAGTTACACCGTCACGAAGGTCGCCGTTCTGTCCAGGGACAGGTGCAGATCCTTCTGTGTTGTCAACAACTGAGAAGTTGGTGTTCAGCTCTGTCGTGCAGAAACGCATCAGCAGCCAACCGTCATCGTGAGCAAGGTTGATCTGGAAGTTGTCAGGGTAGTTGCTGTCCTGACCTTTGTGGAAGCGTACGACAGGTTTGTCAAGACGGCGGCAGTCATTGTTGGAGAATCCCTCTCCCCAAAGCTCAACCCTTCTCTGGAACCATACTTCGTTCTCGAAGCTCCTTCCTGTTGCACTTACATTGTATGCCGGGTCGCGGTATGTCTTCACGAAATCCTGAAGAATCTGTTGTCCCTCAGCTGTCTTTCCGCTCTTGTAGAGAGCCTCAGCCTGGATGAGAAGCATTTCCTCAACCCTCATGAACGGCCAGTCCTCCTCGTTGAGGACAGTTCCGGCAGTGATGCAACCGAACTTGACATTGGTGTAAGGGAGGTAGATGAGTTTGTCCTCGTATTCCTCGGTGGCAATCTCCTGGCCTACGAATGTTCCGCTTGTACCGTCAGAATTCTTCCATGGCCATGAAAGACCTTCGAGCAGTGGGGAGTAGAGGTTTTCGTCAACCCACCATCCTTTGCGCACGTCTGTGTCAGGAATCTTGTTGTACAGGAGGTTGTTTATGCAGGAATATGTCTGGGTTCCGGCAGAGTAGGCATAAGCCGAGAATGAACGGATCCAAGAAGATGATGTTGCATAAGGGTAGGTCTGTGCAACTGCTGGAGTCATATCATATCCCCAAATCCAGTTCTTCTCGTTGATGTCGTAGAATGCTGGATGTGACATTTCCTCTATGGTTGCAGGTGTGTAGCCTTCAGCTGCCTTTGCTGCATCAGCTGCAGCCTCTGCCCACATTCCCATGTCGAGGTAAGCCCTTGCACGAAGACCGTAAGCAACCTGCTGGTCAACTTTAGCCTTGTCAGGACGTGTGTAGCCTTCGAGGTTCGAGATCGCGAGAGTAAGGTCGGCAACGATAAGGTCATAGACTTCCTTGACGGTTGCGCGAGGGTTGTGGGTGAAATCGACTTCCTCGGTTGTCACCAGCGGAACGCAAGGCTGGTCAGCTGCGAGCTGGTAGTTGAACTGAAAGTAAGGTGCGAGGTGAAGGTAGCTGAATGCGCGGAGTGCGTATGCCTGCGCAACCTTGTATTTGATGTCGTCTGACATTTCCTCGTTGATTTCACCATACATTTTGATAAGGTCGTTAGCCCTGCCGATTTCATCGTAGCAGCCGCGGTAGCGGATGTACGGGTTGGCATAGTCAGCGTTCCTTGAAGAGTATTCCATACATACTGAGAACCAGTTGTAGTTGTTGTCGGAAGTGGAGATGTCCGGGCCTTCGAGGTCATTGGAGAAATCCATCATCACGAAACTGAAGTTGTCCGGACGGCTTGATGAAAATCCTTTGTAGGAAAGCGGGTCACCGAGCTTTGTGAACATTCCGGTGAATGACGCGTCGCCTCTGGCCGGCACAGCATTGGTGGTCTCCTGAAGCTGTGATTCGAGCATCGTACCTCCTTCCGGAGCGATTTCGTCCATCATCTTCGTGCAGGAGCTTGCCGCAACCGCACCTGCGAGTGCGAGCATTGAAGTATATTTGAATATTTTCATTGCAATTTCCTTTTAACTGTTAATTAGAAAGTAAGGGTGATACCGCCGGAAATGTTGCGCATTGCGGAGTATGAGCCAGAGTTCAGACCTGAACCTGAGGTGTATGAACCGAGTCCCATAGAGAAGCGTGGGTCGATACCTTTGCGTGCAGTCACGACTCCAAGGTTCTCACCTGCGCAGTAGATGCGGATGCTTCCGAGCTTGATCTTGTCAGTCCATTTCTTAGGGAATGTGTAACCGATGGTGACATTGTTGATGCTCAGATAGTTGGAGCTTATGAAGAAGCGATCGACAGCAGTCTGTCCGACAGTAGTGTCACCGTCCAGGCGAGGAACATTGGTATTTGTGTTCTCTGGCGTCCATGCGTTGAGGATATCCTTGTGGATGGCGCTACCTGCACTTGACTGGGTGAGCATCATGGCCTGATATGTACCGTCATAATACTTTCCGCCGAGCTGGTATGAGAACTGGATTGCAAGGTCGAATCCGTAGATCTTGAGTGATGTACCGAAACCTCCGTAGATCTTAGGAAGGGTGGTTCCGCACTCGAACTGGTCAGCCTTGGTGATGTCGGTCGTGGTCTCGGTCTCGCCGTTCCAGTTTCCTTCTTCATCGAGTACTTTCTTGTAATAGAGGCCCTTTCCTGTCTCAGGATCAACACCTGCATATTTCCTTACATAAGACTCGTAAAGTGACCCTCCGATCTTGTAGATGTAGTTTGAGCCTTTGATACCTTCTTCGGCCACGCTCTCATCGAGGGAGAGGATCGTGTTCTTGTAGTGGCTGAGGTTGAGGTTCCAGTCCCAATGTACGTTGTTGGTGTCGATGATCTTACCACCGAGGACAGCCTCTACGCCGATATTGCTGATTGAACCCACATTGACAGGAATCCTTCCCGTAGGGTTACCTGAAGAAAGCGGAACAGTCTTGGAGTAGAGCAGGTCGGAAGTGATTCTGTCGAAGAATTCCACGCCTCCGTTGAGGTAGCCGTTGAAGAGTTCGAAATCGAGACCTACGTTGAATGAGTGCGAAGACTCCCAAGTGAGTTCTGGATTACCCTTTGAAGCCAATGTCATAGAGTATTCTCCAGTCTCCTCGTTGTATGAGTGAGTATAGGTGTCAGTATAGAGGAATGAACCGATGTTGTCGTTACCCTGTACACCGTAGCTGGCTTTGAGTTTCAAGAGGTTAACCCAGTCTGCGCTGCTCATGAACCCTTCCTGGCTGATGAGCCATGCAAGACCCACGCTGCCGAAGTTACCCCAGCGGCATGCCTTGGCGAAGTTTGAAGAAGCGTCACGACGGTATGAACCGCTGACGAAATACCTTCCGCCGTAGTCATACTGTACCCTTGCGAGGAATCCCTGGGTCATGTAGGCTGTTGAGTTGGAGTTGACCTCCATGCTTGACTTGCCGTCTGCATTGTTAAGCTCACCTACAAATGGGTTGAAGAGGTGGTCGTTGTAACCAGAAAGGTACTGCTCTTTCCTGTTGTATGTCTCATAACCTGCGAGAACCTCGAAGTTGTGGTCTGATCCGCCGAAGTCAGTCTTATAGGAAACCAAAGCCTGGGTGTTCACGCCGAAGATCCTGCTGTGGCTAACATAAGCAGCTCCGTCGGTTGATGCTGATGAACCGAACTGGCTGTAGAGGGCGTTGTAGCGGGTGTTGTCATTGAACAGACCCACATTGGCGCTGATGTTGAGTCCCTGTACAGGAGTGATTACAAGTCCGAACTTGCCTGTGAGCACGTCAGCATAGTTGTTCTTGCTGTTAACCTCATTGTCACGGACTGCGTTGCCGACGATTGAAGGACGCTTGAAGTTGGTGTTGTTGGCGTCATAAATCGTCCTGCCAGATGCATCAGTCATTATTTCGTGTGTTCCGCTTGCACGTACATACAGAGGATAGATAGGGCCGATGGTGTTGGCAATGTAGAAAATGTTGCCTGATGAACCGTAGCCGTATGTACCCGGAGACTGTGACTTTGAGTGAGAGTAGCTCATGTTGGTCTGGAACTTGAGCCATTTCTTTGCCTGGTAGTCAGCGTTCAGACGGGCAGTGTAACGCTCATAGCCTGAGTTGTTGATGATACCTCCGTCGTTGAGGTAACCGGCTGAAGCATAGTAGTTGATACCACCCTTGCTTCCGCTTGCAGAGAGGTTGTACTCGTGACGGAAGGAGTTATGGAAAGCTTCGTTGTACCAGTCGTCAGGAGTATAGTAATATTCTCCGTCGTCGTATCCGAGGGTTGCGTTAGGGTTGATCTTAAAGTTCGTACCGATGAGCTTCTGTCCTTCGGGAACTGTATATACCTGATAACCAAGACCTCCGTTGTTCTCGTTGAAGAGGTTGGCGTCAGCGTATGCATAAGCCTCGGCTGCTGTTGCTCCTGAATAGTACTGCTTGTTGTACATAAGTTTGTACCAGGTCTCGTAGTACTGTGCAGGGTCGCTGATCACGTCATACTGAGGTATGAGGCGTGAGTTGGAACCCCATTTTGCGTCGAATCTTACATTTGCCTGGTTGGTGCTTGACCTCTTGGTGGTGATGAGTACGACACCGTTGGCACCGCGGGCACCGTAGATGGCTGATGCAGCTGCGTCCTTGAGGACTGAAATGGACTCGACATCGTTAGGGTTGATGTCGGAAATTGTTCCATCATACGGCATGCCGTCGAGGATGTACAGAGGAGCCGAACTTGCACTCATTGAACCGATACCGCGGATGCGGATTGACGAACCGTTGGATGCCGGGTCTCCTGATGATGAGATCATCTGCACGCCCGGGGTCGTACCTGCGAGCGCATTGGTAACATTCGTGGACACGTGGCTTGCGATGCTCTCGCTCTTTACCACAGCAGCTGAACCGGTGAAAGAGCTCTTTGTCGCTGTACCGTATGCGACCACGATAGTCTCATCAAGGTACTCGGAATCGGAATGGAGGGTCACATTGATGACCGCCTTTGATTCCACCGGAATTTCTACAGTCTTGTATCCTATAGAAGAATATACAAGGATACCATTTGCCGGTACTGTAACGGTGTACAGACCGTCAGCATCTGTGCTGACTCCGGTCATGGTGCCTTTAAGGTGTACTGATGCGAACGGAACAGGGCTGCCATCCGATGCATCCTTTACACTACCGGAAACTGAAATGTTCTGCGCGAAGGCTGCAGAACCCACCAGTACCGCCAACATTGTGAAAAATAGTCTCATTTTTCTCATAGTTGCTACTTTTAACTGTTAAACATAAATATTGAATCTTCGTCGTTCCATACACTACACTGGAACCGCACTTTTTTACGGGCGTTTTATTAAGCGCCCGAACTGCAAAGGTTGCGATAAGTTTTTGAAAATCCAAACTTGATAACTTACTGATATTTAGTATTCCTTTAATTTTAATTTCAATTTTTGTTTGGATTTGGAAGTAAAACCGCAATGGAAGCTAAACAAAACCTATTTTCAGAAGTGTTGACAGTTTATAATCATAATTTTTCAAAAAAGTCACTTTTTTGTTCTGCAGGCGCTGAAACTTGCCTATTTAGGTATTTTCTCAGTGTATTCCGGTGCATCCCAAAATGCCTTGCAACTGAAGAAATCGACTCTCCATTTTCCAGCAGGATGCCAATTTTCTTGTAATTCTTTCGAAATGTAACCTCCTTGGCGGAGCTTCCACAGGGCCTGCCGAGTTTTACTCCGCTGAGTTTCTTGGCTGCAAGAGCCTCCTTGGTCCGTTGCGAAATAAGAGTCCTTTCTATCTCGGCGGCAAGGGCGAACGCGAAGGCAATTATTTTGGAATTGATGTTGTCCGTCAGGTCGAAATTGTCCTTGATGGAATGGATTGATATACCTTTGGCGGAGCAGTAGTTCAGGATAGACATTATCATAAGCATGTTCCTTCCAAGCCTGGAAAGCTCCGTACATATAATAATGTCTCCCTTCTCCAATTTCCTCAGAGCCTTGCCCAGCCGGCGTTTCTCCCAAGGCACTGTTCCTGATATGGATTCCTCTACCCATCGGCTGACTGCCAGCCCTTTTGTCCGGCAGTAGTTTTCAATCTCAAATCTCTGGCTTTCCCCGGTCTGCATCTCCGTGCTGACCCTGATGTAGGCTAATGTCGTCATAATTCGAAATATTTATGTGTTATTGTAATACATAAGTTCCGCACCTGCGAAACCACCTTGTTGTCAGACCTATTGTGCCACAGTTCGGCTTAGTATCGGATATGCAGGATTTTTCATTTGTTGCGATAAATTCATATATTTGTGGGTTGAAGCAATGAAAGGAGGCAGACATGATTGACCCGAATACAGGCAAATATCGCAAGAGGATCCCTTACGGGATGATGAATTTCGAAGCTGTGCGCAGTGATGACTGCTACTATGTTGACAAGACCCGTTTCATCGAGAAAATAGAGAGTGCCAACAAGTTTTTCTTTTTCATCCGGCCACGCAGGTTCGGGAAGAGTCTCACTATCTCAATGTTGCATCATTATTATGATGTTTTGCAGCAGGATAATTTTGAAAAACTTTTCAGCGGGCTCTGGATAGGGGATCATCCTACTCCTGAGAGGAATTCATATCTTATTATATATCTGAACTTCGCTGTGGTCAGTGCTGATATCAATGACTACCGGAAGTCTCTTGATTCGTATTGCGACATCGTTTTCCAATCATTCTGTGACCGATATTCGGACTGGCTTCCAGATGGGATGAAGCAGGAGGTAGCTAAAAGATATGGTGCTGTAAATCAGTTGTCCTATATATGTGACGAGTGTTATAAGGCCGGTCAGAAAATATATCTTTTCATTGACGAGTACGACCATTTCACTAATAAGATACTTTCCGAACCGGGATGCCTTGAGGAATATAAGTCGGAAACGCACGGAACTGGGTATCTTCGCAATTTCTTCGATACTGTCAAGGCCGGGACGTATTCTTCAATTGAACGCTGCTTCGTGACAGGTGTAGCTCCGGTTACGATGGATGACCTGACGAGCGGGTTCAATATCGGCACGAACTATTCCCTTTCTCCGGAGTTCAACGAAATGGCCGGTTTTACCGAGCAGGAGGTGCGCGACATGCTGACCTACTATTCCGGCGTGTCTCTGTTCAACCACAGCATTGACGAACTCCTAGAGATGATGAAGCCGTGGTATGACAACTACTGCTTTGCTCCCGAGTGTTACGGCACGACCACGATGTACAACTCCTGTATGGTGCTTTATTTTGTGGACAATTATATCCGATACAACGGTCAGGCTCCGAGCAGGATGATAGAGGAGAATATCCGTGTTGACTACAACAAACTCAGGATGCTCATCCGCAAGGACAAGGAGTTTGCCGACGATGCTTCTGTAATCCAGACCCTTGTGAACCAAGGCTTTATCACCGGAGAGCTGAAGACAGGCTTCCCTGCTGAGAAAATCGCCGAGCCGGACAACTTCGTCAGTCTGCTGTATTATTTCGGAATGGTGAGCATCGATGGAATATATATGGGCGAGACTAAGCTTTCGATTCCGAACGAGGTCGTCCGCGAGCAAATTTTCAGCTATCTGCTTGACACTTATCGCGATGTGTCGTTGGAGAGGGACGACTACAGCAAAAGCAAGCTTGCCCAAAACATGGCCTGGAACGGTGACTGGAAGCCGTTCTTCGAATACATAGCGGAGTGCATGGGCCGTTTTGCATCCCAGCGTGACAAGCAGAAGGGTGAGGCTTTCGTGCACGGTTTCACTCTCGCGATGACCTGCCAGAACCGTTTCTGGAGGCCGATTTCAGAGCTGGACAACCGTCAGGGCTATGCTGACATCTTCCTGTGTCCTCTTCTGGACATCTTCAAGGACATGGAGCACAGCTACATCATAGAATTGAAATATGTGAAGAGCAGCGAGCCTCGGAGCCGCATCGAGTCTGCCCGAGAGGAAGCCGCCGCACAGGTGAGCCGCTATGCCGGGACGGAGGCGGTCCGCGAAGGCGTGCGCACGACCACCCTCCATAAAATCATAACCGTCTGGTACGGCAC
>JBJEBR010000012.1:0-4873 GCA_051870255.1 Candidatus Cryptobacteroides sp. | reverse complement strand
TTGATTTATTTCTTCCAAAATGTCTGCTCACATTCAACGCAGGCCCACTGCGGATCGCCTTCACCGTTTATGAGGCAGCCTCCGAGGACAATTTCTTTATTCTCTGCTTGCTGTATCAGTTCCAGCGAAGGGTATCCATATACAATTTTAACCACCTTACCGCCACATTTCTGGCATTTGCAAGGTTTTCTGTTTACAATAATTGGTTTCATAATGCTTGCTTAATTATGCGTGTCAAATTTAGCAAAAAACAGTGTATGTTTTGAGATAACCACCGAATAATTATTCATTTGCAGAGCCTGAACCCTCATACAACCCAGCCGCCTCCAGATGCTGCTTCCTGATTCCTGACTACGCCTTAGCAGTCGCTGAACCAGCTTTGGGCATCGAAGTCCTTGTCCATCCGGAACGATTCTTTTGTCTGCTCTTTATATATAGGTTTCTGGACTGCCCGGCTTGTCTCAGGTGCAACTATATCAAGAGGGGGGACTTCGATATCAAGAGGGAGGACTTCGATACCCTGACGAAGAAATGTACTTGGGAAGGAGGATAATCCTGAACATCCTCCAGCAGAAGACCGGTGCCAAGGTAGCAATCATACGACCACTTCACGTAATCTGCCTCATCTGAGTTGTTATCTGCATCATTTTCTCAAATTTGATGCAGATAATTCTTTTTTGAGGCAGAAAAACACTATATTTGTCCTGTAAACCGAACGCGCTATGCACGATTTTGATTTCATAAACCGCCCCAAAGATCTCCTCACACCGGAGGTCGTTGCGCTTCTGACCCGTCTTCACGAGTGCCGGGGCCGCCAGGAACTCTTCATTGAAGCGGAGCCTGACGTTCTCACAGCCTTGATGGAAGTGGCAAAGATTCAGAGTACAGATGCTTCCAACCGTATCGAGGGCATCTATACAACGGACGAACGTCTGAAAGCAATTGTCCAGGAAAAAGTCAAGCCCCGCAACCGCAACGAGGAAGAGATTTCCGGATACCGCGACGTGCTGGCCACCATCCATAAGTCATACGAGTACATAGCCGCACGTCCCAATAGCATCCTGCAGCTGCACCGGGACCTGTTTTCTTTCAGCAGCAGCGCAGTGGGCGGCACATATAAGAACTCCGACAATATCATCGCGGAAAAGCACGCCGATGGTACGGAGACTGTCCGCTTCCGTCCGGTCCCGGCGTTTCAGACGGCCGACGCTATACTGGACCTATGCAACAGATACAACGAGGCCATTGAAGCTGGCACATACGATCCGCTCCTTCTGATACCGGTGTTCATCCTGGACTTCCTCTGCATCCACCCCTTCAATGATGGGAACGGCCGTATGAGTCGACTCCTGACACTCCTGCTGCTGTACCGCGCCGGATTCATCGTGGGCAAGTACATCAGTATCGAGATGCTCATTGAGAAAAGCAAGGACTCCTACTACGAGGCCCTGCAGGAGAGCTCCCAGAACTGGCACGAGGACAGGAACAACTACCTTCCCTTCCTAAAATATATGCTGGGCGTTGTGGTCAAGGCATACAACGAATTCGAAGGCCGTGTGGAGCACCTTCGTCACCGCAGGTTGTCCAAACCAGAGCGCATCAAGGCCATTATCGGGCGCACTCCCGGGAAAATCACCAAGAAAGAAATTTCACAGGCCTGCCCCGATATCAGCCTTACGACAATCGAACGGACATTGGCCGATCTGGTCTCTGACGGTTATATCGGGAAGATAGGTGGCGGCAGGGCCACAGCTTATGTGAAAAAATAAGCAAAACCCCTCTCAGCATCACTGAAAGGGGTTTCAAGAGGTGCCTAGCGGAACACTTTGGGTGGTAAGGGTGCAAAGTATTGAGATGCAAGTGCTTGAAAATCAATTATCGTTGATAGAAAGTTCTGCATTGTTCTGCAATAGTTTTTCGATTTCATAGTAATGTTATAGTAATGTTTGCAAGAAATATTACTATATTTGTGGCAGGTATTCTAAATTGATTTTTATATGGCTGCTACAATGCTTTTGGGTAAGGTCAACAAGGATGGACTAGCCCAGATTTTCGTCAGAGTTCAGGATTTCAATCACAAAATCCAAATCAAGCAGGCAACTGGCCTGTTCATCAATCCCACTGTCTGGGAGAAGCGCAATGATGAGAAAGCGCTTGACAAATTTCTCAAGAATCCGGATATAGCCAATACTCTTGCTGCTGCAAGTGAAATCCGCCGTGTCATCAATTCCAGATTTGAGGCTGGCGATCTTCTAAACAAGGATGAGGTCCGTGAAATTGTCCAGGGCATCGTCTATCGTGAGGAGATTGCTGCTGCAGAAGCAGAGAAGGAAGAGAAGGCCCGTCAGGAGGCGTGGGAGAACAGAATGACTCTGATGAAGTTCATCGAGAAGTACATCGAGGAGGTGAGCAATGGAGGAAGGCAGACTGTGAACGGAACGAACTATTCTCCGAATACGGTGAAGTCCATCAAGCAGGCTTTGACGCAGTTCCGGAATTTCTGCAAGTGGAAGAAGAAGGAGTATGACTTCGATGACATCGATATGCAGTTCTATTATGACTTTACGGCTTATCTGAAGAAGGAGCTGAAGGACCGCAAGGGCAATGTCATCAAGAAGGCTTACAACGTCAATTCTGTTGGCAAGTGTGTGAAAGAACTGAAGGTGGTGATGTACACTGCGGAAAGTGAGGGCTACCACAAGAATGATGTGTGGAAGGACAAGAGGTTCAAGGGAACGCGCATCGATGTTGATTCCATATATCTGACGAAGGACGATTTGGCTGCGATTCAGGCTGCTGACCTGTCGAAGTTCGGCATCGGTCACGATCAGGCCAGGGACATCTTTATGGTGGGCGTATGGACCGCGCAGCGCGTGTCTGACTACAACAATATCAGCAAGGACCAGATTGAGACTCACACGAAGAGGTGGATTGAGGATGTTCCGGATCCTGAACATCCCGGACAGACGAAGCCGGAGATTCGCAGCCGTGAGATTATGTTTATCAACATTCGCCAGCAGAAGACCGGTGCGAAGGTGAGCATTCCTGTAAGTTCGGAATTGAAGGCTATTCTGGAGAAGTATGACTTCAACCTGCCGCATCTGGAGGACCAGGTCATCAACCGCTATTTGAAGGACATTTGCCTGTGCGCTGGTCTGACAGATGAAGTCGAGATTGTCGAGACTACCGGAGGAACCCCTGTTCGTGTACGCAAACCGAAATATGAGCTGGTTCATACGCATACCGCACGAAGGACCGGTGCCACGCTGATGTATCTCTCCGGAATGGATGTTTATGACATCATCAAGATAACCGGACACACCTCCCCTGTTATGCTGCGTAAGTATATCAAGGCTGATAAGCTGGAGGTGATTGAGAAGATTACCGAGAAATACAATTACTTTGATTGATGGTATGGGTATTCTGAGGGAAACTATTGACACAACGCAGTCCGTCGCAAATGCGATGGCTGCGGTTGTGGATTATTGGGACGGCCATCCGGATGATGTGACTCGCAAGTTCGGCTGCCGGAACGCAGTCGAGACGATACAGATGCTCTACAGTCAAGTGTCAGGAGACATCCGGGATGCGAGGTCATTCATCAGTGATAATTGGACTGAGATTGTCCGTTCCAGCATAAAGATTGACGAGGTGGCTCTCTTTCTGTCCAATCTGAAGGAGTTCTTCTGTAAGTTGCGTTCCTTTGAATATGAGTTCTGCAGGAATGATTTGAAGGCGTTTTCGACCTTTGACGATGCTTGGATTGCACAGAAGTATTTTGTGATGATGCTTGAGAGCAGGGCTGAATACAGCAGCATCTTCGGAGCGTTTGAGTCCGTTGGCAACAGCCGTCCGCACCAGGCGCGTCCTTTCAGCGGTATGGCAAGGGCGTTCAGACAGTATTTTCAGGGCGTTGGCGATTCCGACCTTGCAGATCTTATCGTTGACCACAAGCCTTTTGCAAAGCCTGTCCTTTGGCTTGGCCAGCGTCAGGATGCGGTCATCTTTGCGGAGAGCTTCGGACTTTCGGCTGCTGATATGAATCACAGTTTTACATTCCCCGGCAAGCATTGCGAACACCGCAATCTTGGTCTGAAGAAGGATTCTCCTTCCCGGCCATATTCTGAATACGGCATCTGGGCTGCAATTCAGTTGTACGAGCATTGCACGGTATTGTAATAAAACCGACAGTATTCCGACAATCAGAAAGTTTTTTAACGGCTTTGGATAGCGTTCCAGAGCCGTTTTCGTATGTTCTGACGGAAAAAGCTACAGTCTTGGGGCCATTGTTTACAATAGTTTGCTATATACTTTTGCAGTGTCGGACGGTTGTCCGATCAGGATAGTGGCCACTCCTGTTTTTGTTCAACCAAAATAGGAGTATATAATGGATAATCTCAATCCTTTGAAGTCGTTTCTGAGCGACTTGATTACGCCAATCGTGCAAAAGGCGGTGAAAGATGCTGTGCCTGCCAAAGAAAACAGCTCATTACCACGGTTTATTCCGGTGTCACAAATTCCGGAGGAATATGGTATCTCTGTAAGCACAATCTATCTGAGGTTCAACACTGGAGAGCTGACAAAACACAAGCAGGGTGGCTTGACCTTCGTAGATAGGGAGGAATTGGAGAAAAGCATCAAAGCCAGAAAGCTGTGCGACACTGTGGCTCCAAAGAAAAAATCCTACTGACTAACATACTGACTACGGAGAAAAGTTCAGAGTCGTGGCGGATGTGTTTCACGAAATGGAACAGTCTGCATATTACTTTGAAAATTTTTGTCAATTTGAAACTGTGCTTATGAAAATCAAAGAAATGTATGTTGTACGAACCCCTGCCGGGGAGCGTCAGCTAGAGCTGCCGATTGTTTGAAG
>JBJEBR010000011.1:0-76047 GCA_051870255.1 Candidatus Cryptobacteroides sp. | reverse complement strand
TCGAGAATGACATTATGAACGAGTTGGACTTTGAATTCCAGAAACGGATGGAGCGAAAGGAAGGACGAGAAGAAGGACTGGAGGAAGGTATGCAGAAAGGGAAGGAAGAAGAAAAGGTCGCCACAGCAAGGAGGATGTTGGAGAACGGAATGACGATAGAGCTGGTCGCGAAAATCTCTGAGTTGTCGATAGACAGAATCAATATGATGGCTTCGGAAATGTAGCCACCCGAATCGCATCAATGACACCTGATCAGAAACCAAAACCATCAGACTTCGACTAATCCTACCTATACTGCGACGGAGGAACACCGAACATCTCCTTGAAATACTTGGTGAAATATTTCTGGGTATTGAACCCGACCATGTCAGAAACCTCCGAAACCGTCAGATTAGGGTCGTCCCGCAACAGTTGGGCGGCCCTTTTCAGCCTCATGGCCCTGATGAACTCCGAAGGAGTCATCCCAGCAAGCGACTGAATCTTGCGGTAGAGATTCATCCTGTGCATCCCCACATCCGACGAAAGCTCCTCCACCGAATACTCTGAATTGTCCATATTCTTCTCGATGGACTCCATTATCCTCGTCATCAGCCTCTGGTCTATCGTGGTGATCGTCACCTCGGAAGGAGAAATCTTCTCATCCTTGGAGAATGAAGCGATACGCCTGCTCCTTTCCTCGATGAGGTTGCGGATGCGCGCCTGAAGGATGTCAAGCTTGAACGGCTTTGTAAGATAAGCGTCAGCCCCTGTCTCGTACCCTTCGAGGCGGATATCCTCGGAAGTCCTGGCAGAAAGCAGGATGACAGGGATATGCGAAGTCTCGATATTGCTCTTGATGGCCTTCGTTACCGCGAACCCGTCCATATTCGGCATCATCACGTCGCATATTACGACCTCAGGATTGCTCGTCTTCAACATCTCCAGACACTGCACCCCGTCCTCCGCAGCCGTAACCTCGTATTCGGACGACAACTCCCCGACAATATATTCCCTGAAATCCTTGTTGTCATCCACAAGCATAATCTGCCTCTTGAAGACAGTCTCTTCCTTGTCCGTCACCTCATCGATGGATTCATTTTCTGCCTGGACCTCCTGATGCTTGTCCACGGCATCTACACTCAGGTCTGTAGGGATGACAAGAGTGAAGGTGGAACCTTTACCCACCTCGGAGACCACGCTGATGCTCCCGGAATGCATCTCCGCATATTGCTTCACAAGGCTCAGACCTATGCCCGAACCTGTCCGGAGTTCAGTATTGTCACTCCTGTAGAACCTGTCGAAAATATGCTCCAGATCCTCCGAAGGTATTCCGATACCGGTGTCGGAAACCTCCAGCACCATCCTTCTTTTCTCGTCCTGCGACAGCCTGATATGTATCATCCCACCGTCCGGGGTGAATTTCAATGCGTTTGACAGCAGGTTGTTCTGCATTTTCTGCATCTGAGTGCTGTCAAAAGCCATTATCGGGTTGAGCATGTCATCCTCTATGGACAAGGTTATCCCTCGTTTCTGGGCTGCATCCCTGAACGATGATGCTATGTTCCCCGTAAACTCGGAAATATTCCCGATCACAAGGTGCAGTTTCTCGCCTCCCATCTCAAGTTTCCTGAAATCCAGCAGATGGTTCACAAGCGAAAGCAGCTGTTCGGCATTGTTGTGCATGGTCGTCAGCTTCGACATGACCGGAGAATCCTTCAACTCCTTCATCACGCTCTCCAGAGGCAGCATGATCAGCGACAAAGGTGTCCGCAGCTCGTGCGAAATGTTCGTGAAGAAACGGAACTTCATCTGGTCCAGTTCCTCCTTGCGCCGGCGCTCCTCCATTTCCCTGTTCTCGCGGATGCGCCTCCTTGCCCGTCTGTCAATCATATATACAATCAGGATCAAGGCACCTATGCCGAGGATTGCGTAAATGACGTATGCGGCTATGCTCCTGTAGAACGGAGGGCGTATCGTTATCCTTATCTCGGCCGGCTCGCCCCAGTCCATCCCGTTGTTTGCAGCCTTGACAAGGAAACGGTATTCGCCCGGTTCGAGGAAAGTGTACTGGGCTTTGCCGAGGGGTGAGGATGTCAGCAGATTCCATTCTTTGTCGAAGTTCTCCAGTTTGAAAAGATAGGATGTGTGCTGCGGATTCTGGTAGTTGATGTTTGAAAATTCGAATGTCAGGAAAGTCTCGTCATGTTTCAGGACAATCCTGTCCGTCCTGTCGATTTCATCGTTGAGCACGACCCTTCCGTTGAACTCCTTGCCAGTCTCAAGAGCCTTTCCGCCAACCATTATGGATGAAATCATAGGCCTGTGTGCGGACTTCTCCTGAAACAGCCGTCCCGGGTCGATTTCGCATATTCCGTGGGCTCCTCCGAAATAGATTTTCCCGTCAGGGGCGGTCAGCACTGATTTCTGGAAGAAAGCCCCGGAACTGACACCGTCCGAGGTGTTGAAATTGGACACGGCGAAAGAGAGCCTTCCCCCTTCGCCTCGCATCGCCTTGACCCGTGACACGCTGCTGAACGAGGCTGCCCAGATGTTTCCTCCGGCATCCTGTGCGATGCTCATGATGTTTCCGGCCGGCATGCCTTCGTCAGTGTCCACATCATACACGGATTCATCAACAAGGTCTGTCACCCTGAGTCCTTCGGCGGTGGCCATCCACAGAAGTCCGTTCGTCCTGTCCGCTATGGCCTGGTTGGTCTGGACATGGCATCCTTCTGCGAGAGGGTTGGTGACGACGGTGTCATCGGCAGGGGAGTACATATATCTGCCGTTGTCTCCGGACATGAGCAGGTATCCGTCCCCTCGGTCACATATATCCCTTATAATCATATATCTGGCCAATTCGGGATGATTGTCCCTCAGCAGCGAGATTGCTCCTGTGGCCGGGTCGAACCGACCCACTCCGCCATATACGGAAATCCAGAAATTGCCTTCCCTGTCCTCGAAGAAGGATCTTACGCAGTTGAGGTTAGGCCGGGATTCGTGGTATGACATATCGACGGAAATGTCCGGGTAGCGGTAGTTGCGGATGTGTCCGTTCCTGTCTATCCTGTATGCCCCGTTGTAGAAGGTGCCGACCCAGATGTTCCCGCCCTTGTCCAAGTGCAGGCTGATGCAGAGTTCGTCTTTCAGGCGAGGGTAGGGGATGGTCACCCGCCTTGTGGACGGGTCGTAGCGGAGCAGGCCGTGGATGGTGCCGACCAGTATGCCGCCGTCCCTGTCGAGAGCCATGCATTTGACACTCTCGTCGTTCATGTTGCCGCCGCTGATGGTGGAGTTGTCGATAGTGTCTATGTGGAAGATGTCGCGGTGCCAGTACAGGAGCCCTTCGGAAAGTGTCGCAATCCAAACCCCGTCGTCGCTGTCCACGTATATCTTGGATATGTCGGTATGGTGGTATATTTTCTTCCCGTCAATCATTTCAAGATATGGAAAAGTATGGATTCCCATATCCCTCGCATCTATGAACGACACGCCGGAGCGTGCGGTCCCGACCCACAGATTGTCGCTGTTGTCGAGCGCAATTGTCGTGAAAAGGTCCTTGCTGCCGCTCTGGATGGACCTTATCTCGCAGAACCTGTCATGCTGGACTTCGTATCTGAACAACGCTTTGTCATACATTATCCAGATGTCCCCGCCTGAGGTTATGTCCATCTCCATCCTGCTCGACAGTACTTCGGAGCTTTCCAGCGGGACCTTCTTTATTGTCCTGAAATCCTTGATGGGGGGGGCATACTCCGCAAGCACTCCATTCATGGACATGACCCACATCCTGCCTTTGTGTTCGTGTATCACGACAGGTAGTTCCATCTCATTTGGCAGCACGACTGTTTCCACGGAATGTTCATCCCTGTCGCATATGAGCAGTCTCTTGTCCTTGGTGCACAGCCACAGCTTGCCGTCTTCTCCTATGCTTGCCGTCTGGACGGATGCCTCGTCCACGCCTATCTGCGAGAGCCGTCCGGCAATGTCGTATTCGAAAGTCCTCGACTTGAGGTCGAAAAGCCAGATATGGTCTCGGGTGGTGCACCACAGTACATTCCATATCGGGTCGTAACAGGACCCGTTCAGGCCGCTGTATTCGGTATATGGGATTTCGATGGCGTTGTATTTGTAGCTGCGGCAGGCTGCTCCGTCATAGATGTTCAGCATGGACGATGTCTGGATGCACATCAGTCCGTCGGGCAACATCGTCATGTTGCGGACATTGTTGTCCGGCAGGCCGCTTCCGGTGTCCAGCATCCTGAAAAGATACCCCTCATTCCTCGTCGCTCCTTTGAAAACCCCGGCTTTGGATATGTTCTCGGCTTCAGTCCTGTACCCGGCTCCGGCCAGAGCAGGCATCATCAATATCGTCAACAGCAGAGCGAACTTTTTCATGGATTGCGTGTCATTATGTGGTGTCATGAACAACAAAACTACAAAAATGTCCACAAAACTCTATTAGTTTTATCTGAAAAAGGTGAAAAGGACTGAGTATTTTTGATGACTTGTCCGTCAATAATGGTAAATGTTTGAAAAAATATCCTTATGAAGCGGAATATTGTGATATTGTTGGCCGGTTTGCTGGTTTGCCTTCCTGCCATCGGGGCGAAGAGACATAATGTCGATTATGACATTTTCAGCTACGGTGCCACCCACGACACCACCAAGGTCCAGACCACGGCGATAAATGCCGCCATCCAGGCTTGCAGCCTTGCAGGCGGCGGAAGGGTTGTCGTCCCTGCCGGGAAATATATTACCGGAACGCTTGTCCTGAAGGATAATGTGGAACTTCATCTGGCCCAGGGAGCATATCTGATTGCAAGTGGAGATGACAAGGATTTCCCGGCCCAGCCGAGCGCATCGTATCGCAGCGAGAAGGATTCCGACGGATGGCTGGCGTTGATATATGCCGTCGAGGCCAAGAATATTTCCATCACAGGCCGAGGCGTAATAGACGGACGGGGACGCGGTCGTGGCCGCAGAGGGCAGACTACAAGGACCCTTCGTCCGAAGAATGTCGTGTTCGTCTCCTGCAGCAATGTGAGGGTGGAGGGCATAACGATGCGCAATGCCGCCACCTGGAACCAGCACTATGTCGATTGCGAGGATGTCACGATTGACGACATCAAGGTTTTCAACCATTGCAACGGCAACAATGACGGTCTGGACATAGACGGATGCCGCAGGTTCGTGATAACGGGAAGCATCATCGATTCCGATGACGATGCCATAGTGCTCAAGAGCACCGGGTCGGCACCGTGTGAGGACATCATCATCTCCAACTGCATAATGAGCAGTTTCGCCAATGCCGTCAAATGCGGCATCGAATCCATCGGGGGCTTCCGCAACATACTCATCTCGGACTGCATAGTGAAGCCGAGCAGCAATCACGGCGAGCGTTTCCTGAAGACGACCCCGAGCGGAATCACAGCCATATCCCTGGAAATCGTGGACGGAGGCGTAATGGACGGAGTTTCCATAGACAACATTCTGATACAGGGTACGGAATGTCCTCTGTATGTGAGGCTCGGCAACAGAGGGAGGAGATATCCCGCCGATGCTCCCGCTCCACCTGTCGGACAGATGCGCAATATATCGATCAGCAACATAACGGCATACGGAACGGGTAATTTCTGTGCATCGATAACCGGAATCCCGCAGGCCAAAATCGAGAACATCTACCTCAGCAACATCAAATTCATGAACCGTGGCGGTCTGATGGAGGGACATTATATGCCTGACCCTCAGAGCGACGGAAAACGCCACGATATGTCGAGGGACAACAGATGGGACCGTTACTGGGCCTCCCACAAGGAACTTGTCGAGGACGAAAAGGGTTATCCGCAGCCGACCGTGTGGGGAAACCTGCCGAGCTATGGTCTTTTCATGCGCCATGTCGGAGTGGTTTCATTGGAAGGGATGACCTTCAATCCGCAGGGGACGGAACCGAGGGTTCCTGTCATAGCCGTCGATGTGGACTATCTGCAAATAAGGGGGATGTCGGTCGTAGGGGATTTCAGTCGGGATATCCTGCTGGATGGTGTGTGTGATTATATTGTTGATGACAGCCAGCGGATGAACATCCTCCATGCAGATGAAAGGTAGTAATTGGAATAATAAGATTATATAATATGAAGCGGAATATCGTACTCTTTTTGTTGTGGGCATTGCCAGTTGCTGTTTCAGCCCAGGATTTCAAGGTTGAATCTCCAGACGGATCGCAGGTGGCGGAAATCTCGGCTGCCGTGAACGACGGTGTGATGTCAATCACATATCAGACAAGTTATTGCGGAAGGCCGGTCGTCCTGCCGTCCGCCCTTGATGTGACATTCGACAATCATGTCTGGGAAAACGCCCTTGCCCGCAAGACCGACAAGACTGCAAGATGGTTCGACAACCTTGTCCTCGATTCATATGAGACATTCGCAAAGGACACCACCTGGCACAACCCATACGGGGAAAGGTCATCTGTACACGATGCCTGCAACGGCATCCTGCTCCATTTCGTAAAGAAAGACGCATCCAAATACCGCCTCGACATCGAGGTCAGGGCATACAATGAGGGAATCGCCCTGCGCTACATCCTTCCGATGCACCCGGATGCAATCTATCACAGGGTCCTGGCTGAAAATACGGAATTCACTTTCCCTGAGGGGACCATGGCCTGGCATGCCGCATGGGCACAGGCCACCCACAACCTCGTTCCTTTGAAAGACTGGACCGAGGAGGCCGAAAGACCGCTTACCCTGAAACTTGCCGACGACCTCTATGCAGCCCTCGGAGAGGCCGCCCAGATAGATTTCCCTCGTGGCAAGTTCAGACTCTCCGACTCCAAGCCGAATACGGTGGTCACCGCCCTGAACGACAATGCCACCGACCTCGTGACCCCATATCCTTTCCCGTGGAGGGTGATAATGGCATCCGACCGTCTCGGAGGGCTTCTGGAGAACAACGACATCTTCCTGAACCTCAATGAGGCATCACGGATTGCAGACGAGAGCTGGATCCGTCCGGGCAAGATTATCCGCGAGACCACCCTCACCACCGAAAACTCCATCAAGTGCATAGACTTCTGTGCCGCCCACAACATGGACTACATCCTCTATGACTGGAAATGGTACGGCCCGTCATTCGACTTCAACTCCGACGCACGTGAGGTGGTCGCACCGATAGATATGAAAAAGGTTGTGGAATATGGGCGTTCCAAAGGTGTTGGAGTATGGGTATATGTCAACCAGCACGCCCTCCAGAAACAGGCCGCCGAGATTTTCCCTGTATATAAGGAATGGGGACTTGCCGGCGTGAAATTCGGTTTCGTCCAGTTCACATCGCAGCATTGGGCCGACTGGGTCCACTCCCTCGTACGGCTCGCTGCCGACAACAACCTCATGGTGAACATCCACGACGAATACCGCCCCACAGGCTATTCGAGGACATATCCGAACCTGCTGACCCAGGAGGGCATCAGGGGCAACGAGGAATTCACTCCTGCCACCCAGAACACCATCCTCCCGTTCACAAGGATGGTTTGCGGTGCAGCGGATTATACTGTATGCTATTTCGACAGGCGTATCAAGAATACACACGCACATCAGCTGACCTTCCCGGTATTGTTCTTCTCGCCTCTCCAGACTCTGTACTGGTATGACAAGCCGGACAATATCAAGGAAGTCCCTGAACTTGAGTTCTTTGACAATGTTCCTGTCGTCTGGGATGATACAAAAGTGGTTGATGATGCTGCGGGCGAGCATGTGGTTATCGCCCGCAGGAGCGATGCGGAGTGGTTTGCCGGTGCAATCACCAATGACCAGGGGCGTACCCTTCAGGTTCCGACTTCATTCCTGGAGCCAGGCAAGGACTATGTGCTCAGGGCATATACGGACGACCCAGCATCAGATTCTCCGACCAAGGTCAGATGCACCCGCTGGATTGTGCGCGGCGGCCAGACCCTGACATTCAACCTGCTTCCAAACGGTGGTGCTGCAATGCACTTCATCCCTGCGACAAAGGCTGATTTGAAGGAGTATAAGAAATTGAAAAACAATGTTTTGTGATAAGTTGTCATCTCGACTGAGCGAAGCGGATGGAGAGATCTGGCCGATAAAAACATAAACCATACTAAAACCGAAAACACAACAGAGAATGTCACAGAGACTCATAGCAGCAATCTGTACCATCCTCCTTGCCACGACGGCATGGAGCCAGTCGGTCTATCCTGGCCAGTTCCCGGGACAGGCAAGCAGTGCCGTGACCACCAAGGCCGAGGCCTTCGACCTGCGCGACGTCAGGTTGACTGACAGCCGATTCCGAGAGAACATGCAGCGCGACTCGGCCTGGCTGATGTCGATATCCGCAGACCGTCTCCTTCACAGCTTCCGCACTTCCGCAGGTGTCTGGGCAGGGCTTGAAGGGGGATATATGACCGTGAAGAAACTCGGCGGATGGGAGTCCCTCGACTGCGAACTTCGAGGCCATACCACCGGCCACATCCTCTCGGCATCAGCCCTGATGTATGCGGCTACGGGAAGCGAATGCTTCAAGATGAAGGGAGACAGCCTTGTAGCCGGGCTGAAGATTGTGCAGGAGGCAAACGGCAACGGCTACCTGAGCGCCTTCCCTGAAGGCCTGATAGACAGGAACCTGAAAGGACAGAGGGTTTGGGCGCCGTGGTACACCCTCCACAAGATTCTCTCGGGCCTTATAGACCAATATCTTTATGCAGGCAACGATGACGCCCTGCAAATCGCCGTCTCGATGGCGGACTGGGCATATGGCAAGCTCAACGGACTCGATGAGGACACCCGCCGCCTGATGCTCCGCAACGAGTTCGGAGGAATGCCGGAGGCTTTCTGGAACCTGTATTCCATAACCTCTGACGAAAATCACAAGTTCCTTGCACGGTGGTTTTTCCACAACGATGTCATAGAACCTCTGCGCGAGGGACGCGAAGATTTCGGAACGAAACACACCAACACATTCATACCTAAGGTGATAGCGGAAGCCCGCGAATATGAGATAACCGGCTCCGCGACATCCCGCAAGGCTGCCGAGTTCTTCTGGCACTGCATGATGGAAGGCCATACCTTCGCATCGGGATGCTGCAGCGACAAGGAGCATTATTTCGCCCCGGAGACCATGTCCTCGCACATATCGGGCTACACCGGCGAGACCTGCTGCACCTACAATATGCTCAAGCTCACCAAGCATATCTTCTGCTGGAATCCTTCTTCCGATGTCGCCGAGTACTATGAAAGGGCACTCTACAACCATATCCTCGGCCAGCAGGACCCTCGGACTGGTATGGTAGCCTACTTCCTGCCACTCAGATCAGGGTCCCACAAGGTGTACAGCACCCCTGAGAATTCATTCTGGTGCTGTGTGGGAAGCGGCTTCGAGAGCCATGCCAAATATGCTGAAAGCATTTATTTCCACAATGACGACTCTTTGTATGTGAACCTGATGATACCTTCCGTCCTCGATTGGAAGGCCAAGGGCCTGACCCTTATCCAAAGCACGGCATTCCCGGAATCGGAGGTCTCCTCATTGAAGATAGGATGCGGCAGACCGGTCGATGCGACCATCCTCATCCGTTGTCCGAAATGGTGTGACAACCCTGTCATCAAGGTGAACGGCAGGAAAATCAGATGCCGGAGCGGGGAATATGCCTCAATCAGGCGCAATTGGAAGGACGGGGACACCGTGGAACTTCATTTCCCTATGACCCTCCGTCTGGAGAGAATGGCTTCAGATCCGGGCAAGGCCGCAATCTTCTATGGTCCTCTTCTGATGGCCGCAAGGCTCGGAACTGAAGGATTTGAAGGATGCCAGCCTGATTCGGACCCGACGAAGTACAACGATTATTACAAATATGACTACCATATCCCGGAAGGGATTGACGACACCCTCGACGAGGCGACGTTTGACGGAATCCGCCGCATATCCGCCCTCGATTTCGAGACCCCTTCGGGACAGGTGCTCTCACCTCTGTATGACATTCATCGTGAAAGATATATAGTATATTGGAATATATGAAACCTAAATCGATTATTTCAGCCCTGATGATGGCAGCCGCCCTGTGGAGTACGGTGGTGACAGCCGAAAACAGAAAAACCATCCCCGTTCCGCAGATGAAGGCGGAATACCCGAGGATGGCAGTCGGACAGGACAGTCCTGAGCAGATTGCAGCCCAGTCCAAGACCTGTCACAACCGTGCCGACCGTTATATACAACGCCATACGACCGACCCGGAATGGATTGTGAGCCGCCTCCAGATGTATTGGCACAGCCACGCAGACGAGATCTACATCAAGGGAGAGAAACTGGACCATGTGGCAGGCCACGCCCCTGTCCCGACGGTTCGCTACACTGCGACCAGAGGCACCCAGACCATATATTCCCGTCCGTCGCTGGAGGACACCCCTCCATATCAGGATTCCCTCGGAATGTGGATGCTCAACAAGAATATGGGACAGATGGAATGGGCCGACCCTCGTGAGACGGGCCGCAATGTCGAGTCGATGAACATCACCATAATGAAGCTTGCCCGTGATGCCGCCTACCTGTGGTGGGCCGAAGGTGACGAGGACTGCGCCAGATTCGCAGCAGACATATTCGACACCTATATGACGGGACTGTATTACCGCAAGATGCCGGTTGACATCGCCCATACCCATCAGCAGACCCTTGTCGGACTGACTTCATTCGAGGTCATCCACGAAGACATAGCCCTTCCTGCTGCAGAATGTTACGATTTCATCCACGACTATCTTGCCAGGACGAAACCGGAAAAGATTGCAATCTACGACGACACTTTCCGCAAATGGGCTGATGTAATCATCGCAAATGGAGTTCCTCACAACAACTGGAACCTCATTCAGGCTCGTTTCGTGCTGAATATAGCGATGATCCTGCCTGACAACGAGGCTTTCGAGGACGGACGTGGCCGCAACTGGTACATCAATGAGGTCCTGAACGAGAACAGCATCCGCCAATGGTCCATCGGAAGGCTCATAGACTATGGCTTCGATTCCAGGACAGGGCTTTGGAAGGAGTCACCGAGCTATTCCATAATGGTAATCGGCGAGTTCGATTCCTTCGCCGACCTGCTCTACAGGACGACGGGAGAGGATCTGGTGGACTATTACCCTATTCTCGCCAAGGCTCCGATGGCCCTGCCACAATATCTCCTGCCAAACGGGGTTTCAGTGTGCTGGGGTGACGGACATACCGCCAAGCCGAAATACTCGTTCAAGCACCTGAATGCCGTACCTGCCGGCAGATATGAAGACTACCAGACTCCTGTGTTCTGGTCGGAAGACGTGAGCTGGTTCGCATCCAGAATCGGTTCTGATCCGCAGAACAGCCTGATGATGAGCGTTATAGGCTCTCAGGGCAACCATGTGCACTCCAACGGAATCGCCATGGAACTTTACGGAAAAGGCTATGACATGGCCCCTGACCTCGGCCGTGGAAGCGGCTACACCACTCCGGACTACCTGGAGTTCTATTCCCAGTTCCCGGCACATAACACGGTCTGCGTTGACGGCGTGTCATCATATCCTGCAATGGAGTCGCACCATCCTTACAAGCTGAATGACTGCTATCCTGAGCCGACTGACGGAACCGACGGGAAATCAGTTGCCTTGAATGAAGGAATGAGTTTCGGAGAATTCTCCTTCGTCGAGCCTGAGACCATGTCAGACCAGCTTCGCCAGCTGATGATGGTGAATACCCGTCCGGGTGCAGGTTATTTTGTGGACATATTCCGTTCGCGCAGGCAGGACGGAAAAGACAAGTTCCACGATTATTTCTATCACAACATAGGTCAGGACTTTACGCTGAATGTGGAGCAGAAGCCTACGGACGAGTTGGCATTTGCAGGGGCTTGCCTCTATGCCTACTCCTATCTTTGGGACAAATATGAGGCGAGGACTGCCGAGGATGTGGAAGGCAAATTTGTGATGACCGGAGATGACGGGTCCAAAGCAGGTATGAAAATGTGGATGCAAGGCGCTCCTGAAAGGACCATCTTCAAGGCGCTCTCTCCTGTAATCGACGCCCTCACGAGGATACCTATGCCATACGACCTGAAGAATTCACCTTGCCAGACTTTCGTCGCGAGGCAGGACGGAGAGGCCTGGACAAGACCTTTCGTGGCCGTATATCAGCCGTTTGCCGATGGGGATGAACTGTGGATTGACAGAGTGGAATATTTTGGGGAAGGTTATGTCGGGATGAAGGTGATCTTCTCTGACGGCACGATTGATTACATATTCTCCTCCGACACTCCGAAGAAGATGAAACATGACGGAATAAGTGTCAACGGCACCCTCTGCGTCGTCTCCTGCGGCAAGGTGATGACCTCCCGCGGCACGACCTGCCGTCCTGCCAAAGGGAAATAGTCCCTCATCCCGACCAAGGCAGTTGGCCACAGGGAGAGAAACGACCTGAAAACCTATAGATATATAGATAAAATAAAACTACCAGATATAATGAAACCGACATTAAAACTGTTAATCTTCACGATCCTGCTCGCAACCGCCTGCAAATCAAGCGACGATTTTGCTGTCCAGGCTCTTGACTACTGCCTGTCCCAGACGGAACGCTCCCTCGGACAGCTTGCCCCGTACGACTACAATCTTTCGCCAAGAAACATAGCCCCGGGGGACACTGTATGGCATCAATGTCCTGTAAGCCAGGAACTTTGGACTGAAGGCTTCTGGCCGGGAGTCCTCTGGTATGCCTATGAATATTCCGGAGACGAGAAAATCCGTGAGGCTGCCGAAGGATATACCGAGGCCCTCGGCTTCCTGTCCGGCTTACCTCCATACGACCACGACCTTGGCTTCATAATTTTCTGCAGCTATGGCAACGCCTACCGTCTTACAGGCAATCCGCAGTACAAGCAGGTCATCCTCGACACGGCTGAACGGATCGCGGAGTTGTTCAATCCGAAGGTCGGCACCATCCTGTCCTGGCCTCGCGAAGTGCCTACATTCGGCGGTCACAACACCATCATGGACAATATGATAAACCTCGAAACCCTTTTCTGGGCCTCAGAGAACGGTGGCCGCAAAGAGCTTCGTGACATCGCGATCTCGCACGCCGACACCACGATGAAATACCATTTCCGTGAGGACGGCAGCTGCTACCATGTAGCTGTATATGATGCCGAAAACGGCGGATTCGTCCGTGGCTGCACCCATCAGGGCTATGCAGACAACTCGATGTGGGCCCGTGGACAATCCTGGGCAATATACGGATATACGATGTGTTACAGATTTACGAAAGACCCACGCTATCTCGATTTCGCCTGCAAGGTCACCGATGTATATCTGAACAATCTTCCTCAGGACCTCGTTCCTTGGTGGGACTTCAACGACCCTTGCATCCCTGATGTGTCCCGCGATGCTTCTGCGGCCGCAGTGGTCTCTTCCGCCCTCCTCGAACTGTCCCGGTATGTCGGTCCGGACAAGGCTGAGGAATACCGTACGAAGGCGGAGCAGATGTTGCGCTCACTGTATGAGAACTATCGTTCAGGTGCGGCAAATCCTTCGTTCCTGCTCCATTCCACAGGTCATCGTCCTGCCGGCTCTGAAATAGACTATTCCATCATCTACGCCGACTATTATTTCATCGAGGCCCTCATGCGTCTTCGTCAATATTAGATGTCTCGACTCCGGTGCTTTGCACCTCCGCTCGACATGACAGTGTGGCCCTTGCGTCTTTTCAACCAAGCCCGAAGGCCCATCCTGTCATCTCGACCAAGGCCGGAGGCCCTTTTGTCATCTCAACCAAGACCGCAGGCCCATCCTGTCATCTCGACCAAGGCCGGAGGCCGCAGGGAGAGATCTGTAACCCCCAATGAAAATGAACAAGACAACAACCCTCGCAATACTCCTCTGCGCATCTGCCCTGACGCTTTCAGCCCAGCCGCAGAACAACCTCGTGACCTACCCGGCCCCTGAAGGCGTGGAAATGAAAGCCGATTTCGAGGTCAAGGCCCGCATCCCAGGCGGCGAATGGCAGTCCGTGGCGACCTATATGGTGAAAGTCGATGAAGTCCGTGGCACCAAGCACTGCATCGAGAAGGCTTCCCTTGCATATTTCGACTTTGAAGGCGAGGTGGAGGTGTCCGTCACATCGGCAGACGGCCCGATTGAAGAAGCACGGATACGGCCTCTGTCATATGGTCTTGTCCCTGTGGTGGAAGGCAACACCCTGACCTTCACTCTCGACAGGGCGCGTAACCTCTCCGTCGAGGTGAACGGCGACATCTTCCACAACCTCCACCTGTTTGCCAACCCTATTGACCCCAACAATCCTATCGACGGCGACAAAATCAAGACTGTCAAGCAGTTGGAACGAAAAAGGAAGGATGTCGTCTATTTCGGCCCAGGGGTGCATCAGCTTCCTGGCGACACTCTCAGGGTCCAGTCCGGACAGACAGTCTATCTCGCAGGCGGTGCGGTGGTATTCGGCACGATAGAGGTGATTGATGTGGAGAATGTGAAGGTTTGCGGACGCGGAAGGGTACATCCTCAGGGTAGGGGAGCCGGAGTCGTCGTGACAAGGTCCCGCAATGTCGAGATTGAGGGCATCATCTCCACCCAGGTCCCTACAGGGGAATCCGACCAGGTCACCATACGGAACGTCAAGGTCATAAGTTCATACGGCTGGGGTGACGGACTGAATGTGTTCGCAAGCAGCAACGTCCTGATGGACGGATGTTTCTGCCGCAATTCCGATGACTGCACCACAGTCTATGCCACCCGTCTCGGTCACAAGGGCGGCTGCAGCAACATCACAATGCAGAACTCCACGCTCTGGGCCGATGTGGCTCATCCGATAATGATCGGCCTGCACGGTGATGTCGAGAAAAACGAAATAATAGAAAATCTGACCTACAAGAATATAGACATTCTCGACCATAGGGAGAAACAGATAGATTATCAAGGCTGTATGGCAATAAATTGCGGGGACAACAACTTTGTCCGCAATGTGCTTTTCGAAGACATCCGCGTTGAGGATTTCCGTCAGGGCCAGCTCATTCACATGAAGGTTTGCTTCAACGACAAATATTGCAAGGCCCCTGGCCGCGGCATCGACAATGTCACCTTCCGCAACATCACCTACGACGGCACGAACTCGGAGATGTCTGTTATCTGCGGCTATTCTCCCGACAGGAAAATCACCAATGTCCGCTTCGAGAACCTCGTAATCAACGGCGAACTCATCCACGATGACATGCCAGGCAAACCGAAATGGTACAAGACAGCCGACATGGCACGCATCTTCGTCGGTCCCAATACCGATATTCCGGTATTCTGCAGATGACCTCCTCGCCGAATGACGGATTTTTTATATCTTTGCACGCGCAAATCCGTAAAGGATCCGGTATGAGGAAGATGAGGAACATATTTATCCATTGTTTCCTTCCGCTGTTGTTCATTTGGTACATCAGCGGAATAACTTTGTTCTCCCATACACACATCGTCGACGGTGTCCGCATAGTCCATTCCCATCCGAATCCGGATGCAGAGCATCAGGACAAGGACAGTTTCGTCACGATATCCATGCTCTCCCTGTTCCAGACCTGTGGCACGGGAGAGGGTGTAAGCCTTCCTCTGATTGCAACCCTGGACATCTCAGGGTCTGCCCCCGTCATGGAAATTCCACTGCCATTTCAAAGGTATTGCCGCTATTTCGGATTGCGGGCTCCTCCGCAGACGGCATCGACACATTGCTGATGCCATTGTGGCATATAATCATTCTTCCATTCCTGTAGGACACCCAGTAATCTCGATTGTAGCCGCTTACAATCAGCCCGGTCCACTGTCATTCCGACAGCAGCCGCTTACAATCAGCCGGCTCCCTCTCATTTCGACAGCAGCCGCTTACAATCAGCCCTGTCCGCTGTCATTTCGACAGCAGCGAAGCGAATGGAGAAAACCATATACCAATTAAACAATCCCCAAAATGAAAATAATACTCCTGACAATATTGGGAGCATTGTGCTCCTTGCCGTCCATCACGGCAAACGACAGAATAGTCGAATCAAACATTCACGGTCATGTAATAGAAAGAAAAACTGGTGAACACATTCCATACATCATAATCTGCCTCAAAGGAACGACGATCGCCACATCCACTTCCTCCAACGGCCACTATCACCTTGAACATCTGCCCGAAGGTACATTCACCCTCGAAGCATCCGGAATAGGCTGGAAAACCGTATCCCGCCAAGTAACGATCATAGAGGGCAAAACACTGGAAATTAATTTCGAACTGGAAGAAGACAACATCCAGCTCGACGGAGTCGTCGTCTCGGCGAACCGCAGCGAAATCACGAGGATGATGGCCCCTACCCTTGTCAATGTAGTGACAATGGACACCTACGACAAGGTAAACGCCACATCCCTCTCCCAGGGACTCATTTTCCAACCTGGCGTACGCGTCGAGAACAACTGCCAGAACTGCAGCTACCAGCAGGTGCGTATCAACGGACTGGAAGGCCCATATACCCAGATACTGATTGACTCGCGTCCGATTTTCAGCTCCCTTGCCGGCGTCTATGGCATCGAGCAGATTCCTGCCAATATGGTTGACCGGGTGGAGGTGATGAGAGGCGGCGGCTCCGCTCTTTTCGGATCTTCGGCGATTGCCGGCACCATCAACATCATCACCAAGGAGCCTGCCCGCAACTCTGCTTCGGCGGCACACACCCTCAGCAGCATCGGCGGCACTTCCGCCCTCGACAACAACACGTCCCTCAATGCCTCGCTCGTGACTGACGACAACAAGATGGGCCTGGCCGTCTTCGGACAGATAAGGCACAAGGACGGCTATGACAGCGACGGGGACGGATTCACGGAACTGACCAGGCTGAAATCCCAGACCCTCGGCCTGAGGTCCTACATCAAGACCGGCGTATATAGCAAACTGACTGCGGAATACCATCATCTGCACGAATTCAGGCGAGGCGGCGACAACCTCGACCTGCCTCCCCACGAGGCCATGATAGCCGAACAGGTGGAGCACGGAATCAACACCGGAAGCCTCCGTTATGACTGGTTTTCTCCAAACGAGAGACATAGGGTGAGTGCATTCGCATCCCTACAGCATATTTCGAGGGAGAGCTACTATGGAGCAGGACAGGACCCCGACGCCTACGGAAGGACCAAGGATCTTACCTGGATGGCCGGTGGCCAATACATTTACAAATTCTATAAATGTCTGTTCATGCCTGCAGATCTGACCGTAGGGGCTGAATACAACGAAGACCACCTTCACGACAACATGTGGGGCTATGGCCGCGTCACGGACCAGACCGTAAGAATCGGAAGCGTCTATGCACAGAATGAATGGAAGAACCGTAGATGGAGCTTCCTGATAGGCGGAAGGCTGGACAGGCACAACCTCATTGACGGCCTGATTTTCAGTCCTCGTGTGAATCTTCGCTACAATCCGACCGACAACATCAACCTGAGGGCCAGCTACTCCTACGGCTTCCGTGCCCCGCAGGCATTCGATGAGGACCTGCACATAGACAATGTGGGAGGCACAGTGTCCATGATAAGGCTTGCCGAGGGGCTCAAGGTAGAGAAATCGCAGAGCGTCAGCATCTCCGCGGACATGTACCATTCCTGGGGACAATGGCAGGGAAACCTTCTCGTCGAGGGTTTCTTCACGGACCTTTCGGATGTCTTCGCTCTTACGGAAATCGGCATCGAGGACGGAGTGCTCATAAAAGAAAGGCGCAACGAGTCCGGAGCGCGTGTGGGTGGCTTCAACCTTGAAGGCAAAATCGCATACGGCAGTCTCTGGCAGCTCCAGGCAGGCCTCACCTGGCATCGCTCCCTCTACAAGGAAGCCCATTCCTGGGCCGAAGATGTCGAAGCCACGAGGCGGATGTTCCGCACCCCTGACCTGTACGGATATTTCGTGACGACCTGCAGCCCCGTAAAGCCGCTTGCCATTTCATTGAGCGGGACCTATACCGGTTCGATGCTGGTGGAACACCACGCAGGTTACATCGAGGCCAACCGCACGGAGACGACCCCAGGCTTTTTCGACCTCAATTTCAAGGTGGCATATGACTTCAGGATATACCGCCACATCCTTCTCCAGCTCAATGCCGGCGTGCAGAACTTCCTGAATGCCTGGCAGAAGGACTTCGACCAGGGGCCGGACAGGGATTCAGGATATATCTACGGCCCGTCTTCTCCGCGCTGCTTCTTCGCCGGGGTGAAGATTGGCTGGTGATCCGGGGTGTCCGTACCTTTATAATCTTCCCGGAATCGTTGGCTTTTCTCCGAGAAAGTGTAACTTTGTCTCTGATGTGCAACCGGGGGCTGCCCCGTTAATTGAGACAAGTATGAAACTTTACACGAAAATGGCCGTTGCGGCTGCTTGCGTAGCATTTCTCGCGGTATCCTGTGAGGAAAAGGAACAGGGAGGGACAACCTCCGGCGACACCTTCTTTGCAAAAGGTGCCGACATAAGCTGGCTGACCCAGATGGAGTCCGAGGGAATGAAATTCTACAACTCATATGGGGCGGAGACCGAATGTACCAAGGTCATCAAGGATGCCGGGTTCAACTCTGTCAGGTACAGGGTGTGGGTGAATCCTGAAGGGAAATGGAACACGAAGGAGGATGTGCTTGAAAAGGCTCTCCGCGCCCAGCAGCTCGGAATGAAGATAATGATAGATTTCCATTACAGCGACTCCTGGGCCGACCCTGGAAAGCAGAACCCTCCTGCCGCCTGGGCCGACTATGACATAGACGCCCTCGTGGATGCCGTTGCCGGCCACACTACGGAGGTCCTGACGCTTCTGAAGGACAACGGCGTGGATGTGGAATGGGTGCAGGCCGGCAATGAAACCACCACCGGAATGCTCTGGCCTCTTGGCAAATATACCACTGAGGGAGGTAAGAACTATGCCCGCCTCACCACTGCCGCATACGATGCCGCGAAGGCTGTATATCCGGACTGCAAGGTGGTCGTCCATCTGGACCAGGGACAGGATATCACACGCTACAAGACCCTCCTTCCGATCCTGATTTCCGGTGGCGGTAAATTCGACATCATCGGTATGTCTCTCTACCCTTGCTGGTGGGACGCTGCTTCCGGAGCCTTCACGACTGACTGGGAGGATGCCACAATGCAATGCATCTCCAATATCCCTATGCTTGCCAACCTTTACAACAAGCCAGTGATGATTTGCGAGGTCGGGATGCCTGCAAGCCTTCCTGAACTTTCAAAGGAAATGCTGACATACCTCCTGTCCAAGACACGCAACATGAAGACTTGCCTTGGAGTGTTCTATTGGGAGCCTCAGGCTCCGGACGGATACAACGGAGGTTACGGACTCGGCGCCTTCAAGGATGGCCGTCCTACTGCCGCCCTTGCCCCTTTCAGGAACTGAGTGGAATGCCTGTTGCATCATAACAGGGAAACAAAACGATTATGGACAAATCAAGAATCTACGCAGGGCTGGCAATAATGCTCGGCCTGATCGTCTTGGGGGCAATGATTCCCAAGGCCGTGAGTGAATACCGTTCATACGACCGTACGGTCAATGTCAAGGGACTTTGCGAGAAGGAAGTCAAGGCAGACAAGGTCATCTGGCCTGTGATGTACAAGGTTATGGCCGACAACATCCAGTCAATTTACGAACAGACTGACAGGAATACCGGCACAATCGTGGACTTCCTCAGATCAGGAGGCATTCCGGACGAGGAGATAACGGTTTCCGTACCAGTGATTTCCGACAAATATGCCAACGAATACGGCAACAACGACAGGACATACAGGTTCATTGCCACCAATGTGGTCACTGTCTGCTCATCCAAGGTTGATGAGGTCCTCGCCCTGATGGCCAGGCAGCCGGAACTTCTCAAGAGCGGACTTGTGGTGCTCGGCAACAATTGGGACAATCAGGTGGAATTCAAATACGAAGGCCTGAACGACATCAAGCCGGAGATGATAGAGGAGGCTACCAGGAACGCCCGCGAGGCTGCCCAGAAGTTCGCCAAGGACTCAAACAGCCGTCTCGGCAAGATAAAGACAGCCAGCCAGGGCACGTTCACCATCGAGAACCGCGACAGCAACACTCCTTATATCAAGCGTGTACGCGTGGTTTCCTCGATCACCTATTATCTGAAGAACTAAAAATATTTCTTCTCGTTCCTGTCTAAGGCGATGAATATGAAAAGCATCGTCGTGAAGGCCCAGAGGGACGAACCTCCATAGCTGATGAACGGCAACGGGATTCCGATGACCGGCATCAGCCCTATGGTCATTCCTATGTTTATGAACAGGTGCATGAAGATGCAGCAGGCCACGCAGTATCCGTATATCCTCGTGAACGCCTCCCTGCTCCTTTCGGCATCGGCTATTATCCTCCATATCAGGAACACATACAGGAGAATCACCAGCGACGCCCCTATGAAGCCCCATTCCTCGCCTATGGTGCAGAAAATGAAGTCGGTACTTTGCTCCGGGACGAATCCGTATGTGGTCTGCGTGCCGTTGAGATACCCTTTCCCTGTGAGTCCACCGGACCCGATTGCTATCATCGACTGGTTCACGTTGTAGCCCACTCCTGTAGGGTCTTCCTTCATTCCGAGCAGTACCTCGATACGCTTGCGCTGATGGTCCTGAAGGACATCATTGAAGAGGAAATCAGTCGAGAAGACCAGCAGGATACCTCCCAGAAGTGAAAGCAGGGCCAGATATGTGAACCTGTTCCTTTCCCTGAATGCGCTGTATACTACAAACGGAATAGACAAGCCAATCAGTCCCAAAAGAATATAGAATGGCTTGAACTTGAAAATCAGTGGCACACTTTCCGCCCCGGCTTCGAGAGCTTCGGCCGCCGTTGCAAATCCTGTGAGCTTCTCAGCGACGGCGCTCAGCGCCATTGGCAGGAAGGAGAACAGGACGATGAGCGGAATGCCGATGAATATCCACCATTTGAATCTACCGGAATACAGGCAGATACACATTGATGCGACTCCGACCAATACCAAAAGTGCGACATAGGGAGAGGCTACGAGGGTTAGTATGAAAGAAAGTATCGCCATCCCGACGAGGAAGATGAGCCATCCTGACAATCCTTCGCGGTAGAGCATGAAAATGAAGCCGACATAGACCAGGGCGGACCCGGTCTCGCTCTGTAGCACGATTATGGCCATCGGGACGAGGATTATGAGGGCGGTCAACATGAAGTCCCTGGCCTTTCCGATCTTGTATCCTAACTGACTCATGACCGTGGCGAGCATGAGTGATGTGGAAATCTTCGATATTTCGGCTGGTTGCAGCCTGACAGGTCCAAAGGCGAACCACGAGCGCGAACCCTTGACCTCTATGCCGAGGAAGATCACCGCGACAAGCAGGGCTATGGTGGCTATGTATATTGGCAGTGAAAACCCTTCATACACCCTCGGGTTGATGACGAAAAGGATGATGGCGGCTATCACGAACGAGGAAACCATCCATACGAACTGCTTCCCGCTGCGGCTCCCGAAATCGAATATGGATGCCGGCTCGGCATAATGGATAGAGGCATAGATATTGGCCCATCCGATGAAAACCAATATCAGATAGCATATTACGAGCTTCCAGTCTATGGTCTTTGCCAGACCCCTGCCCCTGTTTCCTATAGTATCCCTCATTCCTATTTGACTTTTACCCTGTCCAGGAGGTCGCCTTCGAGAATCCTTGTCTCAAGGGCTTTCCTTCCCGGACTTATTTCGCGGTTCAGATACATTTCCGTCAGCAAGGATGCGATGGGAGCGGCCCAGGTCGCTCCGAAGCCTCCGTTCTCCACATATGCGGCCACGGCAATCTTTGGATCGTCCTTCGGTGCGAAGCAAATGAACACCGAATGGTCCTGCCCGTGCGGATTCTGTGCCGTTCCTGTCTTTCCGCATATGTCAAGTCCCTTGACCGCGGCGACGCTTGCCGTACCTCCGGACCCGTAACCGCTGTTCACGGCCCTGTACATTCCTCCGATGACCTTCGGGAAATGCAAGGTGTCAACCACGGTGTAATGTCTTTCCTTGTATTTCGGGTCGATGCTTATGCCTTCGGAGTCCTTTATGATATGAGGGATGTAGTAGAATCCCCTGTTTGCAATGGTTGCGCACATGTTGGCCAGGTGGAGGGGAGTGCAGCCGATCTCCCCCTGGCCGATGGACAGGGATATGACCGTCGTTGCCTTCCAGGCGCCCTTGCCATAAACCTTGTTGTAATATTTCGAGTCGGGGATGAATCCTCCCAATTCCGAAGGGAAGTCACTGCCGAGCTTCTGTCCGAATCCGAAGCTCCCCACGGCCTTGTTCCAATAGTCCATCGCCTCGTCTATGGATGCGAAGTCCTTGTTTTCCAGCAGGTCGCGAAGGACATAGCAGTAATATGCGTTGCAGGACATCATTATGGATTCCTCGAGATTCAGAGGGGACTTGTGGGCATGGCAGCCGAGCTTGTTCTTGCCGAAATGGTAGCCCATGTTGCAGGGATATGAGGTGGAAGGTTTCACGACACCCTCCTGAAGCCCTATCAGTCCGTTCACGAGCTTGAAGACCGAACCTGGAGGGTAAGGTGCCTGCACGGCCCTGTTGAACATCGGCTTGTATGGGTCGGAAAGTATATCGTTGTAATGCTTTCCGATGTCGGCGAGCATGTCCACGTCGATTCCGGGGCTTGAGACCATTGCGAGAATCTCTCCGGAGGACGGCTCTATGGCAACGAGGCTCCCGACCTTGTTCTTCATCAGCCTCTGGCCGTAGTTCTGAAGTTCCGCATCAATTGTTGTCGTGACATCCTTCCCCGGGACGGCCTCCTTGTCCATCTCTCCATTCCTGTACCGGGACTCAATCTTGTTCTTCGAGTTGCGAAGCCAGATGTTGTAACCCTTCTCGCCACGCAGTTCCTTCTCACGCGCAGCCTCGATGCCCGTCATTCCTGCATAGTCACCCGGCTTGTATTCGTCCGGATGCTTCTCCAGGTATCTTGCATCAACCTCAGACACATAGCCGAGCAGGTTGCCTCCCGCGTTATAAGGATATTCCCTCACGCTTCTGGCCTGCCCTCTGAACCCCGGGAACTTGTAGGCGACCTCGGCGAACCTCATATACTGTTCCTGAGGCATCTGCTTTATCATCACCACCGTCTGCCATCCGATTCTTCTGCGGTTCTTCCTGTATTCCTCCATCTTGTCGTGTATGAATTCTTCAGGGACATCCAGCACATGGGCGAGGGCGAGGGTGTCGAACTCATTCACTTCCCTCGGGGTGACGAGCAGGTCGTAAGCCACCTTGTTCCCTACGAGGATGTTGCCGTTCCTGTCATTGATTATGCCCCTCGTGGGGTAGATGATGGAATATACCATGGTGTTGTTCTCGGCGCTGAGCTTGTAGTCGTCGTCGAGAATCTGGATGATGAAGAGCCTTACGAGCAGGATTGCGGCTGCCGTGCATAGCCCGATGAGAAGCTTGTTTTCCCTGTTCAGTTTCATGGCTTCCCCTCCTATTTCCTGTCTTCTGGAGTTAGCAGATTTGTAATGATCAGGGCAAGTATCATGTTGATTGCCAGCGATATGCTGAATCTGGCAAGACTGAACCAGACAGGCCGTGTGCCGGCTCCGTCAAGGATTATGTATATGGCGATGAACATTGCCGTTGCCGTCAGCAGGGCTATGGAGATTTTCTGGATTCCGTTTTTCCTGAAGGTGAAACTGTCTTTTCTTGCAATAAGGTCTTCTCCGAGGAATGCGCGGATCATCTGCTTCCTCGCGAGGGCTACAGGCAGGATTGCGGCAGCATTGAGACCTATGATGCCTTCGGAAAGCCAGTCAACTGCGAGTCCGGTCACGAAGGCTATGAGCATGCAGACTGAAGTCCCGGTCTGGAGAGGGATGCAGAACACCATCGCAGGCAGAATCGTCACCACGGCATACGGGTTGAACTGCAGATAGTTGCATATGACTGTCTGCGATATCGCCAGGAGCGAGTATAAAACCCAGAAATTCTGTCCTGTCTTCATTGTGCCGCCTCCAATTCTTCGATTTCCTCCTTGCCGGTATTCTCCACGACGGTCACATACCTTATCGCCGAGAAATCCTCGAACAGGGATATTTTGATTTCGTATGTGGAACCGTTGACTATCTTTGCCTCGCCGACGGTCCCGAGAGGGATGCCTGCCGGGAATATTGACGAGAAACCGCTCGTATATACAGTGTCTCCGGGTGCAAATTCCACATGGTGGGGGATTTCCTTGAGCAGGGCGCCGTTGCTGCTGATGCCGTCCCACGACATCGGTCCGACCACACCGTCCTTGCCAATCCTCGTGCTGATGCTCATGTCGTGGTTCTTGAATGAGCGTGCATAGGAGTATTTCCTGCCGACTGCATCGATTATCCCGATTGCTCCTTGCCAGGTTATGAGTCCTGAGCCCGGCTTGATGCCGTCATCGGATCCTTTGCTTATGATGATGTAGTTGTGCTCGGTGTTGTCGCTGATTTTGGCTATTGTAGCCGGTGTGTAGCGGAAGTTGCCGGCAAGGTTGGCGACCTTGCTTTCAGGGATGTTGTCTGCGGCGGCTTCCTCAAGCTGGGCCACCCTGACTTTCAGCTCGAAATTCTCCAATGCAAGCTCGTCGTTGGCCTTGCGCAGCGAGAAATATTGCGATATGCTCTGGGTTCCTCCCCATACCGAGGCCATCACTGCGTGGCATGCCTTGGAGAACCAGATGTTCTGCAGGGTGCCTGTGTGGCGCAGCATATTGAGCGCAGCTACCTCCAGGATGATGAAGATAGCTGCGTTAATGATGTTGGATATGAGATTGTTTCCCCGCAAGGTACTATCTCATTAGGAATGAATAGTTGTCCGTGTTCTTGAGAGCGAGGCAGGTGCCCCTTGCAACTGCCCTGAGCGGGTCTTCGGCCACGTGGAACTGGATGTTCACCTTCTCTGTGAAACGTTTTGCAAGTCCCCTGAGGAGCGAGCCGCCGCCTGCGAGATAGATGCCATTCTCCACGATGTCGGAATAAAGCTCCGGAGGAGTCTGCTCGAGCACGTGCAGGATGCCGCTCTCGATCCTTGCGACAGACTTGTCGAGGCAGTGGGCGATTTCTTGATATGTGATAGAAGCGTGTACCGGATGCGCCGTCATCTGGTTCGGACCTGTGATTGCATATGGCTCCGGCTCTATTTCGTTCTCGTCAAGTTCCGGAAGCACGGCTCCGATTGCAATCTTTATTTTTTCAGCCGTAATTTGGCCCACCCTGATGTTGTGCTGCTGCTTCAGGTACTGCTGGATGTCGTTGGTGAACACATCGCCCGCAATTTTGATGCTGTCCTGGACCACGATGCCTCCGAGGGAAATCACGGCGATTTCCGTGGTGCCTCCTCCTATGTCCACGACCATATTGCCCTTAGGCGCCTCCACGTCGAGTCCGATTCCGAGGGCCGATGCCATAGGCTCGAAGATAAGATATACGTCACGGCCTCCGGCATGTTCTGAAGAATCACGCACGGCCCTGATTTCCACTTCCGTACTGCCGGAAGGGATGCCCACGACCATCTTGATGTTCGGCGAGAACAGGGACCTGCGCCTGCTGTTCACCTGTTTGATGAACCCTCGGATCATCATCTCCGCGGCGTTGAAGTCCGCTATGACCCCGTCTTTCATCGGACGGATGGTCTTGATGCCCGGGTTCTCTCTCTCCTGCATCAGTTTCGCCTTCTGTCCGAGGGCTATAGCCTTTCCTGTGCTGTTGTCGATGGCCACGATGCTCGGCTCGTCGAGAACAATCTGGTCGTTCATGAAGATGACCGTGTTCGCGGTTCCGAGGTCCATCGCAATCTCCTGTGTCAAGAATGAAAGTCCCATTTCTGTCTTATATTCTTCTGATTTCTGCTTAATACTCCATTATAATCAATCAAGCCGTAAAAATACAAAAAAACTCTCAAATAAATTGCAACTTTGTTAAATTTGCCAACTATATTTATGATTTGTCTTTGAGAAACGACTTTAATTCAGGGATAGGTCCTCGTAGATTATTGAAACAGGAACATCATGTTTCATATGACGAAATTGAAACATTTCTTGGTATGGGCAGAAAAAGATATGTAATAGTGATGGCCGCAGGAAGCGGCACAAGAATGGGGGGACCGCTCCCCAAGCAATTCCTGATGCTTGAGGGCAAGGCAGTGCTCCAGAAGACCATCGAAGTGTTCCTGGAAGCCAGTCCCGGCATATCTGTCGTTACCGTCCTTTCTCCTGATTATGTGGATTATTGGAAATTATATTGTCTGAAGCACAATTTTATATGCCCTCAGATACTTGTTCCCGGAGGGATAACGAGATTCCATTCTGTCAGGAATGCATTGGCGCGTATCCCTGATGGTGCTCTCGTTGCCGTCCACGACGGGGTGAGGCCGCTTGTGTCCAAAGGTCTCGTGTCGAGGATGTTCGACGAAGCGGAAGGGTGCAACGGGCTGATTCCCGTGGTGCCGTGCGTGGATACGCTGAAGGTGCTTCAGAGCCATTCGGATCCGGACGGGAAGCTGATTCTCAACCCAGTTCCTGGGGCTGTCGCCGACAGGTCCGTGCTTTTCGGAGCCCAGACCCCGCAGATTTTCCTCTCGGAAATATTGAAGCAGGCATATTCGCAGCCGTACGACACATCTTTCACAGATGATGCCTCCGTGGTGGAGAGATACGGAAAAAGCCTCTCCTACACGATTGGGGAGAGGCTCAATATCAAAATTACGACCCGCGAGGATCTTGTAATCGCACGGGCCTTGGCGGAATCCGCCGATTAGTCCTTGTTCTCTTTTCTGTTTTTCTTTACTGTAGCAGAAAAACTGGTGCTCTGGTAGTCCTTTACCCAGACCTGACGCTCGATTGCCTGGTCAAGGGAAATCTGGGTTTCGGTCTGCTGGACATATGGAATCTTCTGGATGGTGTTCAGGAGGATTTCCATGAGGTGGTCATGGTCAAAGCAGAACAACTTGATGAGGAGTGCGTACTTGCCGGTTACGAAGTGGCACTCCACGATTTCTGAAATCCTCTTCAGGGATTCGATTACTTCCGGATACTTGTTCGCTTCCGAAAGCGAGACGCTTACAAACGCGCAGACATTCAGGCCGAGTGCCTGAGGTTTTACAAGAAGGCGTGAGCCGGTGATGACTCCGTTGGCCTCAAGCCTTTTCACCCTCTGGTGAATTGCAGCTCCGGAGACGCCGCATTCCCTTGCAATCTCCAGAAACGGCATCCTTGCGTTCTTTACAAGGAATGAAAGAATCTTTTGGTCGATGTGATCGATCTGATAAGTGGACATGGCAATTGCAATTATTTTTTCACAAATTTGCTGCTAAATTACAAATAAAATGTCTTTTTTCAAAAAATCAGACCGAAAAATAACAGATTGAAAGATTATCGGCTCTTCTTCTTTCGGCCCGTCGGTTCTGAGCCGGCGATTATCTCCTTGCACTTCTCTTCCGTAAGCGAAGCAGCATCAGTCCCTTTCGGGATACGGTAGTTCCCTCCTGCATGTTTGATGTAAGGACCGTAGTTTCCGTCGATTACCTGGATGTCGCTGTCCTTGAACTCTGCGATTATGCCTCCTTTCTTCTTGTTGAGGCTGTCTTCTATCAGCCTGATGCAGGTGTCCAGGTCCACCTTCAGAGGGTCCGTGCCTCTCGGAAGCGATACATTCTTCTCTCCGTATCTGACATATGGGCCGAAGCGTCCTTTCATGCATATGATGTCGATGCCGTTGTAACTCCCGACCGTGCGCGGAAGCTCGAACAGTTTCAGGGCGTCCTCGAGGGTGATGGTCTCAATCAACTGTCCCGGAGCGAGGCTTGCATACTGCTTCTGATCCCCCTCTCCCTTCTGCACATACGGGCCGTACTGTCCGAAGCGGGCGACGAGCAACTGTCCGTCCTTCGGGTCCACACCGATTTCCCTGCTTACATGGCTGTATTCCTTGTTTTGCAGGGTCTCCTCCACCTTCTGATGGAAAGGACCGTAGAAATCCGTGATGACGCTGTTCCAGACGAGCTCTCCCTTCGCGATCTTGTCGAAATCTTCCTCAACCCCGGCGGTGAACCCGTAATCGAGGATGGTAGGGAAATGCTTTGACAGGTAGTCCGTCACAATCATTCCTATGTCCTGAGGCAGGAGCCTTCCCTTTTCGGCTCCGACAGTCTCGGTCTTGGATGAGGATGAGATCCTGCCGTCCTTCAGGGACAGGTTCACGACAGGATGTTTCTCTCCGTTCTTGTCTCCCTTCACCACATAGCCCCTTGCCTTCGTGAGGGTTGTGATCGTGGAAGCATATGTGGACGGGCGGCCTATTTCAAGTTCTTCGAGTTTCTTGATGAGGGAAGCCTCTGTGTATCGTGCCGGAGCGGCGGTGAATTTGCATTCCGCATTGATTCCGAGCTCGTACATCCTGCATCCGGTCTGCATCTGCGGGAGGATCACCATGTCGTCATCCTGCTGAGGCTCGTCGCTGCTTTCCATATATAGTTTGAGGAATCCGTCAAAGAGGACCTCCGTCGCCTGGACGCCGAATTTCTCATCTCCCTTGTCGAAGCCGACCTTGATGTCGGTGCGCAGAACGCGCGCATCTGCCATCTGGGATGCCACGGTGCGTTTCCATATCAGTTCGTACAACTTCTTTTCTTGAGGGGTGCCTTCAATGGAGGTGTTATCTATGTATGTCGGTCTGATGGCCTCGTGGGCTTCCTGTGCGCCTTTTGTCTTGGTCTTGTACTGCCTTACCTTGGAATATTCGTCTCCGAAATTGTCACAGATGAATTTCTTTGCCGTGTTTATGGCGAGGCTCGAAAGGTTGGTCGAGTCGGTACGCATATAGGTTATCAGACCGCTTTCGTAGAGCTTCTGGGCTATGTTCATGGTCTGGCTCACGGAAAGTCTGAGCTTCCTTGCAGCCTCCTGCTGGAGGGTTGAAGTGGTAAACGGGGCAGCCGGAAAGCGATTGCCCTCCTTCTTGTCGATGCTTGCAACGGTGAACTGTGCCCCAATGCATCTTCCGAGGAATTCCCTGGCAGAGTCCATGTCGTTGAACTTCCTGTCGAGCAATGCCTTGACAACGGTGTTGTCTGGAGTGCCGTCAGGATGGAAGAAAGCCTCTACCTTATAATATGGTTCGCTATTGAAGGCCTGGATTTCCCTCTCCTTGTCCACGATGAGCCTCAGTGCGACCGACTGAACCCTTCCTGCAGACAGCTTTGGCTGGATTTTCCTCCAGAGCACAGGCGAAAGCTCAAAACCGACGAGCCTGTCAAGCACCCTGCGGGCCTGCTGCGCATCCACCAGGTTCATGTCGATCTCGCGCGGGTTCTCCACGGCATGAAGGATTGCAGATTTGGTGATTTCGTGGAAGACAATCCTCCTCGTGTTCTCCTTCTTCAGGCCGAGCGTCTCGAAAAGATGCCATGAAATGGCCTCCCCCTCGCGGTCCTCATCGGATGCAAGCCATACGACGGATGCCTCCCTGGCCGCCTTCTTCAGTTCGGAGACGACTTTCTTCTTGTCGGAAGGAATCACATATTCAGGCTTGAACCCATGCTCCACATCGATGCTCAGTCCGCTTTCCTGCAGGTCGCGGATATGGCCGAAGCTGGATTTGACGGTGAAATCCTTTCCGAGAAATTTCTGGATCGTCCCGGCCTTTGCCGGAGACTCGACTATGACGAGGTTGTTTTCCTTCATATTATTATATGTCAAATTCAATGCTCCATCAAGTTCCGCAAGCCGTATTCCGCCGTGGCCGGTGATGTCGTGCCGCTTGCTGGACCTGACTTTATAAGCCCGGAGGCCAAAGAATTTGCAAAGTAAGGAACAAACCGGGCAATTTTCCAAATTTTGTTGCTAATTTTGCGTCTTTGTCCGGCAAATCAAGTTTTGATGCGGGACGGAATCATTGACAATATGCAGCTATGACAGACAAGACGAAAAAAACAATCACCAAATGGTTCTGGATTGTCTTTACGGTCCCGATCGCGATGTTCATCATCCTGGTGGGGCTCGTATGGGCCTTCGCCGACATACCTTCATTCGAGGAACTGGAGAATCCTGAAAGCAAGCTTGCCACCCAGGTAATCGCGGAGGATGGGGAGATCCTGACCACATTCCATATAGAGAACCGTTCGTTCGTGGGCTATAAGGAACTGTCGCCGCATCTTGTCCATGCAGCCGTCGCCACCGAGGATGTGCGTTTCTACAACCATTCCGGCATCGACTTCAAGAGCCTCGGCAGGGTGATGTTCAAGACGCTTCTCGGAGGCGATTCCAGCCAGGGAGGAGGCAGCACCATAACCCAGCAGCTTGCTAAGACCCTCTATCCGAGGGAGGATGTGAGCAGCCGCATTCCGGGCATGTCCAAGCTCAAGATGGTCTGGGTGAAGCTCAAGGAATGGATAACCGCCGTGAAGCTCGAGCGAAACTACACCAAGGACGAAATCATGGACATGTACATGAACGCCATATTCTTCGGCAGCAACGCCTACGGAATCAAGTCAGCCTCGCAGACCTTCTTCGGGAAAAACCCGATCGACCTGACCGTGGAAGAGAGTGCCACTCTTGTGGGAATGGTGAACAAGCCTACGAGGTACAATCCGGCCATCAATCCTGACAAGTCCCTGGTACGCAGGAATTTCGTGATATCCCAGATGGAGAAGGCCGGTTTCCTCACGGCTGCGGAGCGGGATTCCATTCAGCAGATTCCGATAACCTTGAACTATCAGATTCAGGACCACAACGCTGGTCTTGCACCATATTTCAGGGATATGCTTCGCCGCACAATGAATGCAAAGGAGCCGAAGCGTTCCTCATACGCCCAGTACGAGGACTATGTCGTGGATTCGCTTCAATGGGCCGATGATGCCTTCTATGGCTGGCTGAACAAGAACAAGAAGGCCGACGGCTCGTCATACAACCTCGACAAGGACGGCCTGAGGATATACACGACCATAAACTACAGGATGCAGAAATATGCGGAGGAGGCCGTGGCCGAGCATCTTGGCAAGGACCTCCAGAGAAGTTTCTGGAGAGACCTCCGCTGGAAGGCCAACAAGCCGTTCTCCGATGACATCCCTCAGGAGACCGTCGACCAGCTGATGAAACAGGCCCGCAGATGGAGCGACCGCTATCGCATAATGAAGAACAACGGGGCTTCTGATGCGGAAATCCGCAAGAGCTTCTCCGAGAAGACCCAGATGAGGGTGTTCTCCTGGAACAAGAACGGATATATCGACACCCTGATGACCCCTGATGACTCCATCCGCTATTACAAGTCCCACCTGCGCGCCGCGTTCATGGCGATCGAGCCCCATACAGGCCACGTGAAGGCTTATGTCGGCGGTCCGAACTACCGTTATTTCAAATATGACAATGTCCGTCAGGGCAAGAGGCAGGTCGGTTCCACCATCAAGCCTTTCCTCTACACCCTTGCCATGCAGGAGGGAATGTCTCCTTGCGACAAGGTCGTGAATGTGCCTCAGACTTTCATAGTCGGGGAGGACACCTGGACGCCGAAGAGTACCGACAAGGACGAGTGGATCGGACAGACCGTCACATTGAAATGGGGTCTCACCAAGAGCTCGAACAACATTTCTGCATACCTGATGAAGCAGTACGGGCCGGAGGCCATGGTGGAGATGATGAGGAAGATGGGCGTGGGAAGCTACCTCGACCCTGTGAATCCTCTCTGCGTGGGTTCCGCCGACCTGAATGTGTATGAGATGGTGGCGGCATACAACACCTTCCCGTCGAGGGGAGTATATGTCACACCTATTTTCGTCACGAGGATTGAGGACAGCATGGGCAATGTGCTCGGAGAGTTCAACAATCACAAGCGTGAGGCAATCAGCGAATATACGGCCTATCTCATGGCGAACCTGATGCAGGGCGTCGTGAACAGCGGAACCGGTATCCGCCTTCGCGTCAAATACGGGCTGAAGGGCGAAATCGCAGGCAAGACAGGTACGACTAACGACCAGTCCGACGGATGGTTCATCGGCTATACTCCGTCCCTGACCGCCGGAGTGTGGGTAGGTGCGGAGGACAGGCAGGTGCATTTCGAGTCATTGTCCCTCGGCGGCGGTTCCAACATGGCCCTTCCGATATGGGGCCTGTTCATGCAGAAATGCCGCGCGGATGCCACTCTCGGAATGGATGAGAACGAGCGCTTTGTCGCCCCTCCGGGCATCACCCTCAATCTGGATTGTGACGGCAGCGATGCCGATGCTTCCGTGAAGGCCGAAGAGGAAGACGACTACTTTTTCGAATGACAGTCATTCCGAGCGAAGTCGAGGAATCCATCACGATTAACAATCAAAACAAAATGTCAATAAAATCAATAGCAGTAATCTACGGCAGCGACTCCTCCGAATGGGAAGTGGCCTGCAGAAGCGGTGAATTCACCGCATCCCGCATAGACGGTTATAAATACGATGTATATGAAATCTTCGCCCGCTTCGGTGACTGGTCCCTGGTGGCCTACAGGAAGCAGAATGCCATAAAGGTACCAATTCCGGAAGGTTCCCGTCCGCAGATTGACAAGACCGACTTCTCCGTAGTCCTCGACGGCGAAAAGATAAAGTTCGACTATGCCTATATAATGCAGCACGGCACTCCGGGCGAGAACGGCAAGATGCAGGGCTATCTGGAGATGCTCGGCGTCCCGCATAGCGGTTGCTCTGCCTTCGTGGCTGCCATGACATTCGACAAATATTCCTGCAAGAGCTATCTGAAGGATGTTGACTTCGTGAAATGTGCGGATGACATCTTCATCAGGAAAGGCGACAATATGGACGGACTTGCAGAGAAAGCCGTTGCAAGGCTCGGCCTGCCGATGTTCGTGAAGCCGACGGACGGCGGCAGCAGTTTCGGAGTCACCAAGGTCAAGACCGTGGAAGATTTCGCCAAGGCCGTGGACTATGCTTTCTCCGAAGGCGACATGATTATGGCAGAGAGTGCGATAAATGGCCGTGAACTGACCTGCGCCGTATATTATGACGGAAAGGAGAATGTCGCTCTTCCTGTCATCGAAATCATTTCAGAGAACGAATTCTTCGACTATGAGGCCAAGTACAACGGCCATAGCCGCGAGGTATGTCCTGCCGAAATCCCGGATTCGCTTCGCGACGACATCCAGGAGACCTCCAGGAAGATCTATGCCCATCTTGGCTGCTCCGGCCTTGTCAGGGTGGACTACATCTGTGCCGAGGACGGTCTGTATTTCCTTGAGGTGAACACCATCCCAGGCATGACGGCGGCATCCCTCGTACCAAAGATGGTGCGTACCGCGGGGATGGAGATGACAGCCTTCCTATCCACAATCATTGAAAACTCTTAGCGATGCTGCTCCGGGAGCTCATCTGCCTGGGTGAAGACACCGTTTCGCGGCTTTATCCCGAAAGGGAGGCCCGCAACATGGTGTTTTCCCTCTTGGAGCATGTTCTCGGAACGAAACGCCACACACATATCGTTGAACCCGGATACGAGGTCTCCCCAGAGAAATGCAGGATTGTACTTGATGCCTTCCACAGGCTCGGGGCAGGCGAGCCCCTGCAATATGTCACGGGGCAGGCCTGGTTCTACGGCAGACCTTTCAAGGTCACCCCAGATGTGCTGATCCCGCGTCCCGAGACCGAACTTCTGTGCAGGACGGCCCTTGAGTACGCCTCCCTGATGGAGCAGAGTCCCAATGTGCTGGACCTCTGCACCGGCAGCGGCTGCATCGCATGGACAGTTGCCCTGGAGCTCCCTGCAAGCACAGTCTATGCTGCTGACATATCCGAGGCAGCCCTCGAAGTGGCCTCTTCCCAGGATTTCCCGTCCGGACCTGCCCCTGTGTTCTTCCAGGCGGATGTGCTTTCCGACGGACTCCCAGGCAAGATCCGGGACTCCCTGCCAGGCGCCCCCTCGGAATTCGACATGATCCTGAGCAATCCCCCTTATGTGAAGGACTCGGAAAAAGCCTTTATGAGGTCCAATGTCCTCGACCACGAACCATCCCTCGCCCTTTTCGTGCCCGATGACAATCCGCTCCTGTTCTACAAGGCTTTGGCAGCCCATGCCTCCGCCCTGCTCAAGGAAGACGGCTTCGGACTCGTGGAGATAAACGAATCCCTCGGCCAGGAGACAGCCTCCGTCTTTGCGCAGGCCGGATTCTCCCGCACCGAAATCCTGCCGGACTTCTCATCCCGTCCCCGCTTCGTCCTCTTCCGCCGTTGATTCATCATCCGTCCAATGACTTGCAGATATGGCTTTCAGAAAATATGATACCTGCTTCTTCGAACGCTATGCGATGCTCCAGCTGCAAAGGATTCTGGGGCATAAGTTCGATGACCTGGTCAATTGTGACCGTCCTGACCTGCAGACCCCTGATTCTCGGACTCTTGGCATCGAGGTCACCCGGGCCATGGAAGGAGGCCGCCAGGCAGCCCTGAAGATGCTGAAGGACATATCGGGCATCTCCGCCGTGGAGGGAGAGAGCCTCTCGGACATAAGCACGATGCAGGCGAGCGGTTACGGCTACGGTCTCCGCGAGGGTACATATATCGGCGGAATCGAGCTTGACTACTGGATGGGTGCCCGCCCGATGAAGGAGATAATCTCCAACAAGGTCGGCAAGGTGTCCTCGGGATTCTACGGCGATTTCAGGGAGTTCGGATTGTTCGTGTTCTCCAATGAGCCCCTCTCCCTGCCGGGTGCATATTCTGCGGTCCAATATACGATGGATATACAGAAGTCCCTGGATGTCAGGTTCGCGAGGCTGTACATCTCTGCCGTCTCGGATTTCTATGCCTGCAATCTCGAGGACGGAATATCTGCAGATTTCCGGATCGTCCCATACAATGTCGATGAGCGGCAGCGCAAGTCATTTTTCCTCTCTGCCCTCCACGACTCGCCTGCAGAATGAAGAATATCCTTCACTCAAGTTTCACGAGTGATCATTTGCGACGGAACAGATGATGATATTGCAAATGATAAACTTAAATATTTGCAATAAATTTTTGGAGATTGAAAAAATGTGCGTATATTTGCAGTCCAAATTTGAGGGAAACATATAATCGGGGTGTGGCGCAGTTGGCTAGCGCATCTGGTTTGGGACCAGAGGGTCCTGTGTTCGAGTCACAGTACCCCGACTTTCAAGGAGCAACGATTTGATTTTCAAACCGTTGCTTCTTTTTTTTGTCAGGCCTGTCACAGCAGGTTGGTCCAGCCGCAGCTGTCGGGGGCTATTGTGTCGAGGAAGTGGATGACATGATAGCCGTTGCCGTTCTCATCCCGATAGTTCTTGAAATCCACGGGACTGAAATGGAAAGGCGCTTTTCTCGTCACGGTGTTGCTGGCCGGGTTGGAGTTCCTGCACATGTCATGCACGCCGTACTTGGGAGCAAGGTTTTCGTTGTTGCTACCCAACGGGTTGTAACCTATCATCAGTTTTTTCAGATCGCTTTCTGACAGCGCAGACTCCCTTCCCTGCATCAGGAGAGCCCTGTACAGCATCTGGCCTATGCCTCTCCTGTAACCGAACGGCTCTTCTGCTACGATGGTCCTGTCTCCGCTCTTGTTGTCAAAAACGGATATCAGAAGCATCCCGCCGTCAGTAGCTCCGTCTTCAATGGACGGCAGGACGATATCGAGGCAGTTGAAGTAATTGTTGCTTGATTGGGTGCCTGCCATCATCCTGTCGAAAATCAGGATTCCCGACGCAGGCACGAGATATTCGGCGGAGACATCCATATAATATATGTAAAGGTCGCTGTCAGAGAAAATAGGATTTCCGAGGAGCTTGTTGTAAACCGAGGCGAAAGTCCCGTAGGCCGGATTCTGGTTGTAGCTGCCATTCCTATGTCCGAACACGGCTTTCGCACCTACGGCGATATGGACATATATGTCAATCGTCCCGCAAATCTTCGATATGCTTTCATCAGAATGTCGGTTCGTGACGGTCACATATATGTTGTGAATTCCTGCGCTGTGCCTTGTGTCTGCGGTTATCTCCTGTTGTTCTATGCTGAATGCCGCGCCGGAGGCGAAAGATGTGGATTTTCCCCATCTGATACCGAAAGCCTCACATCCGTAGCTGAATGTTCCTTCCTTGAACGGGACAATCTCTGCCGAAACCTGTGATGCATCTGCGTTCGGTATCGGGGCTTCAAACTGGATGCTTCTGTTGTCCTGGACCGTCTCGGCGAAATATGTCTTTATCCTGCTGTTGACAGATGACAGCGTCGAGAGCGAGCAGTCATCGATTTTCCCGTAATCCTGGCCGCTTCGGATTCCCGCGAAAGGGTCGGTGAGATGGATCCGAAGCTGTACTGGTTCCACTTCGTCGCATCCTGATGCTCCCAGATTGATGTAATATTCCTTTCCCGTCTCTATGGCGTTCCCCTCTCCGTCTTTCAGCCGGCTGACATGGAATTCGATTTCAGAGGATGTTGAATTGACTGAGAGCCAGGAAGGTGCGTCTTTCGCTGCTGCTTTCAGTCCGTTTTCGAAAGCCTGTCCGTTCAGATGCCCGAGTTCCGAGCCTGTGCGGTCGATGTAGAAATAGCCGGTCCTGACCGAAGCTCCGTCCGGGTTGACGCTCATGGATGACGCTTTCATCCTCAGCAGGGGAGCCTGTATCACCAGAGTCAGTTCCTGGGTCTGGCTTCCGTCGCGGTTGGATATTGACAGGGTGGTTTCGCCGGGTGCCAGGGCAATCACCTTGAATGTGGTTTCGCTCTCCTTGGAAACCTTGAGGATTTTCCCGTCATAACCGGAAATGCTCAAAGGCATCTTGTCGTCAGGGACACCGGATATGCTCAGCACTCCTTCCTGGGCAACATACATCGGACAGAAATCCCAGGAGACGGACATTGAGCCGAGTTCCACCACCGTCATCGTGGTGTAGTCGCTTATTCCTCCGTCCCAGGTGGATATTTTCAAGGGAAAGGATGCTCCCGCCTTGGCCTGGGAAGATGCGGTGAATCCGAAACAGAAATCATCGTAGCCGTTCGGTCCATTCACGAGGGTGTTCTTGTCGATGGTGTATGTCAGTCCTGCAGCTTCCATGGCCTGATCATCGAATGAATATGTCCACTCATCAGGTTTCAGCATCGAACTCGTGACGGTGGATGTGCCCGTATGGTAATGTACCATCACATTCTTGGTGTCTCCTATATATATCGTACAGGGTTTGTCCACGAATCTGAGCGTGCGAGTGTCCTGCCAGTCCTCGTTCCTTGACATCTTCCAGCTATCCACGAAGAAGCCTTCTTCCGTGAACTTCAGTGTCAGGTTGTATCTGCAGTTCCTTTCGATGCTGAAATCCGTGGTGCTGTCCGCCCCGAGGTAGTATCTGTAAGTGACACCTCCGCCATAGCCTATGCCCGTGTTCATGCGTTTCGCATTGAATTCGAGATATGTGCAGATGGAGGAATAGTCCTGTCCGTTCAGGGAGCTGATATGTTCCGGAGTCTTGGCGAAAGGGTCGTCATTCCCTGGCAGGAGCTGTCCCTGGACATTTTCCGGCACATAGAATACGAGGGTGGTGTCCTGAAAGAATCCGGGACCTGGGCCAAGCTGTGACTGGCTCAGCGAGCCGTCGTATTCAGAACGGTTGTCAAGGTCGGCATGATAGTCCGATTCTGACATGGTGTCTGATGCGCTCAGGGCACGGCTCCCTACGGATGAGAAGGGATATAGCCTGGAGTTTGCCTGACGCAGATACAGGCTTCTGTTGCATAGGTTGTAGGCATATACCTGTTCCGAGGATGAGTTGAGAAGCCCGTCGTGCAGGATTCTGACGGAAATCTTTGCGAAGAGCCGTTCCAGCTCCATCATCCTGATATCCTCTCCACCTTCCTGATTCTCCAACGTTCCACACATCGGTATTCCTGAGGAGGCGAAGTCCCCGTAGGATGTGATTCTGAAGCAAAGCATCCCGATATCGGCCTCCCTTGCAGGCAGTTCGCCCGTCATGTCCCCCATGTTTGCCAAGGCGTATATGTCGAAAGTGTTGCTTTTCACCACATCCAGTGACATGGATGAGAAGCCCGACGTGAAATGCTTCCTGTCACGCAGGACTCCGTCCCTGTCATAGGCTGCGAGCGTTATGCCGGTAATGCGATCCTCGATGTCGTCATCCTTCAGGATGCTCTTGGTATCAATATCGGTCTCATCCCGGATCCTGACGCCTACGGTCAGACGTCCATCTTCGCTTTGCTCGGCCTCTCCGACCGGAATGAATGGTTTTTGTTCAATCTCTCCCTCCATGCACGAAGTCAGCGCGAGGGCTGAGAGAAGTGCAGTGATAATCCTTTTCATACTATCAAAAATTTTCATGTTCGGTTTCATTACAAATTTCATTTAGCATCTGCAAAGTTCCGAAGGATTATCCGTGTACCGAAAAATTACACGGTTAATTGAAAAAATCGGCCTCCTGCCGCCTTCCAAACGGGTTTAGGAGGCAAAAATTTGTTTGAGTTTGCATACATTCCGGAACAAATTTTCCACCCTTTCCGCGCTCTGTGCCGAAAAATCACTACCTTTGACGAGGCGCGGAACAATGGAAATCTGCCGGATTCAAGCATATGATAGTCGCAAAAGGAATAGAAAAGTCATTCGGCGGGCTGAAGGTCCTGAAAGGGATTGATTTCAGCGCCGCCAGATCAGAGGTCGTGTCCATCATGGGAGCTTCGGGAGCGGGTAAGTCAACCCTTCTTCAGATTCTCGGCACATTGTCCTCTCCTGATGCCGGTTCACTTGAAATCGACGGGACCGATGTGTTCTCCCTCAAAGGCAAGGCGCTTTCGGAATTCCGCAACAGGCGTATCGGATTCGTGTTCCAGTTCCACCATCTGCTTCCTGAGTTCACCGCGCTCGAGAATGTGATGATACCGGCGTTAATCGCAAAGAGGAGCCGCAAGGATGCAGAGAATACAGCAAAAGCCCTTCTTGCCGACCTCGGCTTGTCGGAACGTTTCACGCACAAGCCGTCCCAGCTTTCCGGTGGGGAGCAGCAGAGGGTGGCAATCGCACGCGCGCTGGTCAACGGTCCGGCAGTCCTGTTCGCCGACGAGCCTTCAGGCAATCTGGACAGCCGCACGAAGGAGGATCTGCACCGGCTGTTCTTTTCGTTGAGGGACAGATATGGCCAGACGATTGTCATCGTGACGCATGACCCATCATTGGCAGCCATGTGCGACCGTTCCCTGTTCATGAAGGATGGATTGTTCGTGGAGCAGTGATATGGGGGTGTTCAATTTCAAACGCTTTTCCGTGGTCAATGACCGTTCTGCGATGAAGGTAAATACGGATGGGGTGCTTTTAGGGGCGGCCATGACCATATATCCGTCGGACAGAAGATTCCTCGATGTCGGTACCGGGACTGGAACAATTGCCCTGATGGCAGCCCAGAGGATTGCCGATATGAACATTCCCGATGTGAAAATTGATGCCGTGGAGATAGATGAGGATTCATCAAGGGAAGCCGGGATGAATTTTGCCAATTCTCCCTGGAATGGAATGTTCAGCATCCACAATCTGCCTTTCGATGATTTCGCAGGAGGCGACACAGGATTGTACGACCTTGTTTTCTCCAATCCGCCATATTTCGACCTGTCCCTTTTGGCTCCGTCCGAGCGTCGGTGCAACGCAAGGCACACTTCTGCCGGTCTTTCATTCAAGGAACTTTTAGACTTTGCATCGGACAGGCTGTCTCCGCAAGGACGCATATCGATGGTCCTTCCTGCAGACCAGGAGGCTTCTTTATGCCGCCATGCAAGGATGTGCGGCCTGCATCTTTTCAATATAGTGAGGGTGCGGACAGTCCCCCGCAAGCAGCCTTGCAGGATAATTGCAGAGTTCTCGAGGAAAAGATGTGCATCCCCGTGTGAGAGGTCTCTGATCATACAGAATGAGGGAAAGTATTCCGAAGAATATCTTTCCCTCACACATGATTTCTATCTTTTTGCCTGAGTCTATCTTCTCGGACCGCCTTCAGGGCCTTCCGGCTTGCCGTGAAGCTTGTGTATCTGCTGTCTCCTGAAGTGCTCCTCTGCCATGTAGAGCCTTGCCACCTTCTCAACAGGGAGCACTGCCTTGAATCGCTCGGAAGCCGCTGTGTCCAACTCCCTCTGTCTCTCCTGGGCTTTCAGATATGCGTCGAGGCATCTGGCGATTTCCTTCTCGGACTTTCCGGACGCCACTGCATCTTCAAGTGCCTTTCCGCTCTTGAATACGGCTTCCATGGCTTCGTCCTTTTCTTTCCAGACCTGATTGTACACCGGCCAGAAAACCTGGGCTTCTTCCGGGGTTATGTCGATCTCGGCGGTGAGGAAGGCGATTTTCTCGCTAAGCATCTTCTGTTTCCATTCGTCACTCCGACAAGGCTGTGAACATTTCGTCGCTGCGAGGATGTCGGTTGCGCTTGCCATTCCCATTACGATGAGAATAAAGGCTATTGCTTTGATTTTCAGTTTCATATCTTTGATATTTTATCAGCCGTAGGCTATGTGTCCGATTGTCAGTTGCCGAGGCTTTCGGCTTCCACTCCCGTATATATAAGGTATTGCACGATGTCGTCGCCACTGATTTCAGCTTCGGCAATCTGTGTCTCGTATGAACTGTATGCCGACAGGGATGTCTCAAGTCCTGAGCAGACAAGATAATCCTCCATGCTCATACCCTCCTGCGGGGTCGCAGTCTTCATGAGGAATGTCCCTCCTGTCACGATGATCAGGAACATGGCAGCCATCGCAAGCACAGGATAAACCTTCCTCCACAGACCGGTTTCGCGGCCCCTGGTGGACTTGGCCTGTTCCTTGAAGGTGTCGAAATAGCCTTCAGGTACGCTGAACGGCATGCTTTTCAACTCCTTGACCTCTGCCAGAATATCTTTCCTGTTTTCCATATATTCATATTGTCAAACATTCCATTAGACACCGAAAAACGCCGAAGGTTAAAAACGTTTTTCAAGTTCTACCTTGATTTTGTTGTATGCGTGGTGATATGAGGCCTTCAGGGCACCTACAGATGTCCCTGTGATCTCCGAAATGTCTTCATATTTCATCTCGTCGAAATACCTCAGCATGAAAACCACCCTCTGCTTCTGCGGGAGCCTCTGGATGGCCTTGTGCAGTTCTCTCTGCAATGCGTCGCCGTTGAATCCTGCATCCTCGTCGATTTTCCTTTCCAGCATACCGTCCGCGTCCTGGAGTGAGACGAGGGCCTTGAAGCGTTGTTTCCTCAGGAAATTCAGGACCTCGTTGGTGGCGATCCTGTATATCCAAGTATAAAGCTGCGCCTCCCCTCTGAAGGATGGAAGCGCAGCCCATATCTTTATGAATATTTCCTGTAGAAGGTCGTTCGTGTCCTCATGGCTGCAAAGGAAACGGCGCACATGCCAGTAAAGCCTTTCCGTATATTGCTCCACGATGTGGTTGAAAGCCTCTTCGCAGGAGCCCTCCTTGTACAGCTGTATGATTTCACGGTCAGTCATACGGCCTTCGCCAGCCTACTTGCGTGCGATGGCCCTCTTTGCAGCCTCGGCGATGTGTGCGGCATCCATCCCGTATTCCTGGAGAAGCCTTGCCGGAGTTCCGCTCTGTCCGAACTGGTCACCTCCGTTGATGAATTCCAATGGTGTCGGCAGAGTGCTTGCAAGGACTCCTGCGATGAGTTCTCCGAGTCCTCCGCATACATTGTGCTCTTCGGCGCATACGGCAGCTCCCGTCTTCCTTACGGATGCGATGACGGCCTCAGTGTCAAGCGGCTTGATGGTCGCGATGTCGATCACCTCGGCGGAAATGCCCTCAGCCTCGAGGATCTGAGCTGCTTCGATTGCCTCCCAGACAAGGTGCCCCGTGGCGAAAATGGTCACATCGCTGCCCTCGCTCATGCAGAGAGCCTTGCCGATGACGAATTCCTGGTCCTCAGGAGTGAAATTCGGCATCGAGGGCCTTCCGAACCTCAGATATACCGGTCCTTCGAACTTGGCAGCCGCCACGGTGGCCGCCTTGCACTGGTTGTAGTCGCAAGGGTTGATGATGGTCATCCCCGGAAGAGCCCTCATCAGGGCGATGTCCTCCATCGTCTGGTGTGTCGCTCCGTCCTCGCCGAGGGTTATGCCTGCGTGCGATGAGGCTATCTTCACATTTGTCTGGCCATAGGCTACTTCCTGCCTTATCTGGTCATATACCCTTCCTGTCACGAACTCGGCGAACGAGCCTGCAAACGGAATCTTGCCTGTGATTGCCAAACCTGCCGCCACTCCCATCATGTTGGACTCTGCGATTCCGCACTGGACGAACCTTTCAGGGAACTCCTTGACGAAAGCGTCCATCTTCAACGATCCGATGAGGTCAGCCGTGAGGGCCACGACCCTTTCATCCTGCCTTCCGGCCTCAAGAAGTCCTGCGCCGAAACCGCTTCGTGTATCCTTGTTGCCTGTATTTGTATATTTCTTTGCCATAGTCTTGATGTATGAAATTATATGATGAGACTAATAATCGCCGAGGGTTTCCTCAAGCTGTGAGAGAGCCTCTGCGCACTGTTCCTGTGACGGAGCCTTGCCGTGCCATTTGTGCGTGCCGGCCATGAAATCCACACCGTGACCCATGTCGCTGCGGAACAGAATCATTACAGGCTTGCCGTTGCCGCATCTTCTGCCGGCCTCGGCAAATGCTTCGAGAATGGCGTCGTAATCGTGTCCGTCAGCCACGATGGTATCCCATCCGAAGGCGTCCCATTTGGCCTTGAGGTCGCCGACTCCGCCCACCTCGTCAACCTTGCCGTCAATCTGCTGTCCGTTCCAATCGACCATTCCGATGAGGTTGTCGATTTTGTGGTGTGAAGCGAACATTGCGGCTTCCCAGATTTGTCCTTCCTCGCACTCTCCGTCGCCCATCATGACATATACCTTGTTTTCATCCTTGTCCATTTTTTTGCCGAGCGCTGCTCCGAGTGCGGCAGACAGTCCCTGGCCGAGCGAACCTGAGGCCTGGAAAATGCCGGGGAGTCCTTTCTCGATGCAAGGATGTCCCTGCAGGCGGGAACCGAACTGCCTGAATGTTGCAAGTTCTGCCATCGGGAAATAACCAGAGCGTGAGAGCAGCGAATAATAGACCGGAGTGAGGTGACCTGCTGAAAGAATGAAAATGTCCATATCTTTTCCGTCCCTTCTCCATGTCTGCGGATCATGTTTCATGACCCCGAAATAAAGAGCTGTGAGAAAATCCGCACTGCTCATCGAGCCTCCCGGATGTCCTGACTTTGCACCAGTCACCATCCTGACTATATCCCTTCTGACCTGTGAGGATATACGCTTCAATTCTTCAATTTTGACCATTGGTTTGTACTTTATTGTATTAAATTTTCAGTGTTGACTCAATTTTACAAAAGTACGAAAAATTTGCTTTATCTTTGCATGGATTATATGATTGCAATGAAGAATACTAGAAACTTTTGCATAATTGCCCACATTGACCACGGAAAGAGCACGCTTGCAGACAGGATGCTGGAAATCACCAACACCCTTGCGGCGCGTGACATGGAGAATCAGGTGCTGGACTCCATGGATCTGGAGAAGGAGAAAGGCATCACGATCAAGAGCCACGCCATCCAGATGGACTTCGTCCACGAAGGGCAGCCGTACGTCCTGAACCTAATCGACACTCCGGGCCATGTGGATTTCTCTTACGAGGTTTCCCGTGCAATAGCTTCCTGCGAGGGTGCCCTGCTCGTCGTGGATGCAACACAAGGTATTCAGGCCCAGACGATTTCCAACCTCTATCTTGCTCTTGAGCACGACCTTGAAATCATCCCTGTGCTGAATAAGATAGATGTGGATTCTGCCATGGTGGACGTGGTTACGGACCAGGTGGTGGACCTGCTCGGATGCAGCCCTGAGGATATACTGCTCGCCTCCGGAAAAACGGGACAGGGTGTGAAGGAGATTCTCGATGCCATCGTGGAGAGGGTGCCAGCCCCGAAAGGGGATCCGGACGCGCCTCTGCAGGCATTGATCTTCGACTCGGTATTCAATTCTTTCAGGGGAATCATCGCATATTTCAAGGTCGTGAACGGTTCCATCCATCCTGGTGACAAGGTGAAGTTCGTAAGCACGGGCAGGGAATATGTTGCCGACGAAATTGGCGTCCTGAAGATGAAGATGTGTCCGAGGGACGAAATCCCATGCGGAAGCGTGGGCTATATCATATCCGGAATCAAGACGGCTGTCGAGGTGAGGGTGGGAGACACCATCACACATGTCGCAAATCCGTGCAGCAATGCGATTGCGGGATTCGAGGAAGTCAAGCCAATGGTGTTCGCTGGAATGTATCCTGTGGAGACAGACCAGTATGAGGAACTGAGAGCTTCCTTGGAGAAGTTCCAGCTCAACGATGCTTCGTTCGTGTTCGAGCCGGAGTCATCCCTGGCTCTTGGATTCGGTTTCCGCTGCGGATTCCTTGGCCTGCTCCATCTTGAAATCGTGCAGGAAAGGCTTTTCAGGGAGTTCAACATGGATGTCATCACTACAGTCCCGAATGTATCCTACAAGGTATATACGACCCAGGGGGAATGTCTGGATGTCCACAATCCTTCCGGACTTCCGCCAGCAACCCTCATAGAGCATATCGAGGAACCATATATCCGTGCTCAGGTTATTTCAAAGGCCGATTATTACGGCCCTATAATGAAGCTCTGCCTGGACAAGAGGGGAGTGCTCATCAATCAGCATTACATGACGTCAGACCGTCTGGAGCTTACTTATGAGATGCCGCTTTCCGAAATCGTGTTTGATTTCTATGACAAGCTGAAATCAATATCCAAGGGTTACGCTTCTTTTGATTACCATGTTGTCGGTTTCAAGGAGGCAAAGCTCGTCAAACTTGACATATTGCTCAACGGTGATCCCGCTGACGCTCTGTCCACTTTGATTCATGCAGACCATGCATACGATTTCGGACGCAAGATGTGCGAGAAGTTGAAGGAACTGATTCCTCGCCAGCAGTTCGATATAGCCATCCAGGCGGCAGTCGGGGCAAAGATCATTGCAAGGGAGACTGTGAAGGCCGTGCGCAAGGATGTGACGGCGAAGTGTTACGGCGGTGACATCACCCGTAAGAGAAAGCTTCTTGAGAAGCAGAAGCAGGGAAAGAAGAGAATGAGGCAGATCGGTACTGTGGAAGTGCCGCAGAGTGCCTTCATGGCAGTCCTCAAACTCGACTGATGAATAAAAAAATAAAAAGGGAAACCATCACGGCTTCCCTTTTTATTAACCTCAATTGTTTTTATTTGAGGCCTCTCTGTCGAATCCAAGAAAAAAGGAATTGCACACATTTTCAAGATATCCTTGAATTCGCAGAAAGAGACGAATAAGATTCTTAACCGGAGGCAAAGGTCGCTCATATTTTGTCGGGCAAGGTTGTTGCCGTTGTTGTTTTTAATGTTGTTTTACCTCTCCTGCGTTGTTTTACGGGTGGTTTTGACTGTTCGTCGCAAAATGGAGAACAATTAAAATATGGAATAAAGGAAATGAAGTTCAGATTGATTCTATCCGCAATGAGGTTGCGCACCCTTCCTCTGTCGCTTTCGGGTGTCATGCTCGGCATCATGCTTGCCGCCGCCGACTTTCATATCGGCATCCTCGCGGCTGTTTTCACCTTGCTGACCGCTGTCTGTCTCCAGATTCTCTCCAATGTCAGCAACGAACTCGGAGATTTCCGGCATGGTACCGTCTCCGGACAGGGACGAAACTGTTCTGTTTCATTGGCTGAAGGTCAGATGAATGAGCAGGATTTGAAACGGATGGTGGTGTTCTGGGTGGGGATGGCCGTGCTATGCGGGCTTGCAATGATATATTTTTCTTTCGGGACCCTGTTTTCACTCGACTCCTTCGTGCTGATGATCATCGGCTTCTTCGCTATCAAGGCAGCGATGAAATATACGCTCGGAAAGAACCCTTACGGCTACAGGGGGCTCGGCGACCTGTATGTGTTCATATTCTTCGGATTCGTGTCCGTCCTCGGTGCATATTTCGTCTCGACCCATTCCTTCGGCACTTACGTGATGCTTCTGCCTGCGGCCTCCATCGGCTTCTTCAGCATAGCCGTGCTCAATGTGAACAATCTCAGGGACATGGAATCGGACCGCCTGAACAGGGTGACCGTTGCCATCAGGCTGGGAGAGAAAGGCGCCAAGATATATCAGACCATACTGGTGCTGCTCGGTTGGGTGGCGATGACCGTCTTTGTCTGCCTCAGGATCTTCGACCCTTGGCATTTGCTTTACCTGCTCACCCTTCCTTTATATGTTGCGCATCTTGTGATTGTCTGGAGAAATTCAGGCCTGGCCCTTGACAAGGCCTTGCCGCTGTTGGTGATGTCCACATTCTTCCTGTCCCTGCTCACAGGAATAGGATTCCTTGCCTATCTTTTTATCTGACGGCGGTGTACATCCTGCATATCCCGAATGTCAGGGCCTTGTGACTGGCGCTCCTGAAGCCTGCATCGTGCAGCATCTGCCTGAACTTGTCAGGCCCCGGGAATTTCAGGACCGATTCGGGAAGGTATCTGTATGCTCCCTTGTTGCCGGAAACCTTGCCACCCACAAGCGGCAGGATGTGTATGAAATACAGTTTGTAGAGGCCTCTGAGCAGGCGGTTTGAAGGTACGGACAATTCGAGTATGACGAGCTTCCCGTCTGGTTTCAGCACTCGGAAAATCTCTTGAAGGCCGATTTCGAGGTGCTCGAAATTGCGGACTCCGAATCCTACGCTTACACGGTCGAAGCTCCTGTCCGCGAATGGGAGGGCTTCGCAATCCCCTTGGACGAGATTCACCCTGACACATTCGTCATCCTCATCGGGGCGGAACCCTGATTCACTTACCTTCCGCCTGCCGATTTCCAGCATGCCTTCGGACAGATCCAATCCTGTGATTGCGGTATGGCAGCACGAATTGTCGGCATGCTTCATCATCGCCTTGCGTGCGATGGCAATCGTGAAATCCCCTGTACCGCAGGCCACGTCTAGGATTTTCTGTGGCTCGTCCGTATCGATGATTTCACGCACGGCCTTCCTCCTCCAGCTCTTGTCTACGTCGAGTGACAGCAGGTGGTTCAGATAGTCATAGTCCGGAGCGATGTCGTCGAACAATTCCTGTATTTTCTCTTTCTTTGCCATGGATTTGATATGTTATGGGACGGGGTCGTATCCACTGCCTCCCCAGGGATGGCAACGCAATATCCTGCGCACCGACAGGTAGAGGCCCTTGATGGGTCCGTGTTTGCGGAACGCTTCGAGGGCGTACTGCGAGCAGGTCGGAGTGAAACGGCAAGATGGCGGTTTCAACGGGGAGATGCACACCTGGTAGAAACGTATGAGTACGATGAACGGGAAGATTGCAGCTTTCTTGAGGAAGCTGATGATTCTATTCTGCTCCATCTGCCACCTCCTCTTTGCGGGCGGATGCTGACAAGGCCTTGCCGATGCGTCCGACAATCTGTCCTACGGCAAGGTCGATAGCCGCATAGTCCATTATCTCTTTGGTGGAGTATGAAATCATTATGTCCACATTCCCCTCGGAGATCAGATGCTTGTGCATACGCCAGCTTTCCCTTATCCTTCTTTTGAGAAGGTTGCGCTTGACAGCCCTCTTGAAGAATTTCTTGGGGACCGACACCATTATGCGGCTGCACGCGCCGTCACTGTTCTCGAGCCAGCAGAAACGGAGGCATCCTGCATAGCCGCGCTTCCCCTTGGCAAGCAGCCGGTCGATGCCTGTCTTGCCGCAAAGCCTTTCCTGCTTGGTGAAGGTATGGCGGATGCTCTCATCCATCAGATGTCAGTTGTTGTGTGAAAGGTAGATTTCGAGGGCCTTGGCCACGGACGGGGCCTCTGGGGTCGGAGCTGAAATCTCTATCTTCAGGCCGGCCTCCTCCATTGACCTGACCACAGATTTGCCGTAAGATACGAACTTGATGTCCCCCTGGGTGAAATCCGGATGATTCTCGTAGAGAGACTTGACATCGGCTGGGTTGAAGAGGACGATCATGTCGTATGCCTTCAGGTCCACGCCTTTCAGGTCCTGTGGCACGGGCTTTACGAACACGGCTGTCTCGTATGAGAGGGAGTTGCTTTCGAACAGCCTCGTAACCGCATCCTTGCTTGAGGATTCGGATGTGGCTATGAGGAATGTCTCTCCCTTGTGCTTGGTGCCGATCAGGTTGATTATGGATTCAGGGGTTCCATCCCCGAAGAATATCTTGCGTTTTCTGTAAACGATGTGCTTCTGGAGATAATTGGCGACGGCTTCGGTGGTGCAGAAATATTTCATGGTCTCCGGGACTTTCACACGAAGTTCATCGCAAAGCAGGAAGAATGCATCTATGGTGGTCCTTGCGGAGAAGATGATGGCCGTATGGTCAAGAATGTTCAATCTCTGCGAACGGAACTCCCTCGAAGTGAGGGGCTCCATCTTGTAGAACGGCTTGAAGTCGAACTCGACTCCGAATTTTTCCGCAATGCTGTCGTATGGAGAAGCCGTCTTCGGCTGCTGCTGTGAAATCAGGATTTTTCGTATGCTCATCGTTTACACTCCAACTATAAATTTGTCTAATTCGTCATTCAGATTGCCATTCACATGGAATCCGGGTTCCGTCAAAATACAAAGACTGAACCCACCAATAATCCGGTGGGCACGATTTCAAGTGCGCAAAGGTACAAAAAAGCTGTGAAAAGCGAACAGGAAGATGCGAAAATTTGAACGGATCTGATCAGGAACAAGACATAGACCCCTGCTGATACCCAAAGCATTGCCGGTTTTATGAACTCTGGATCCAGGTCGATGAAGCCGCTGACTCCACCCATGATTAGCAGGATGAATGTCAGCAGAATGAAGAATGTGGCGGACGCCTTGCATCCCGTGGCAAATGTCCTGACGGTCGATTTCTTAGGTCGGCAAATAATGATTGCCAGTAGCCTGACACCGATGTATGTGACGAAGGTGGCAGCGGTTGCGGCAATCCTGAGCGATTCCCTCAGGCCGTCCATGTACCCGGGACGGTAAAGCTGGAAATGTTCGACGACGAGACAGAATGGGATGATCATGGTAAAGGCTATGATGTCCCTGTCGCGGCTGAGTTTCACGCTCGCTTCGAGGTTGCAGCTTTCCTTCCATCTCAAGGCGCAGGCGATGAGGGACGGGAAGATGTTCACTATCTTCTTCAGAAGCAGGATTGTGATCAGCAGCGAGCCGATTGCGAGGATGTCTGCCGTCAGACTGCTTCCCTGAGACATGTCCGGGACCTCTGGCGGAGTGTCTGGAAGGCAGCAGATACCGGATACGAAAGCGCTGTCCGCAGGGAGAACTGCCTCCACGATTGGCTGCCCGGCCTCGTCAAGGACGCTTGCCAGGTTGTCAGTCAGCACTGCCGCAGGGCTGTCGGGCCGGATTGATGTCAGGTTGTCAGTCATATATCTGCTCAATTGCCTCTTTTGGCTTTATAGCCCATTTCCTTCAATATGGCTGTGACCCTGTCGCGGAAATCGCCCTGGATGGTGATTTCTCCGCTCTTCGCGCTTCCTCCGACCCCGCATTTCACCTTCAGCGTCCTGCCGAGGTCGGCGAGGTCGTCCTCTGTGCCCACGAAACCGCTCACGAGGGTTACCTGCTTGCCGGCACGGCATTTCCTGTCGATGGTGACAATGAGATTCTGCCTCGATGGCTCAAGTGTCTGGGGCTCATCCTCCGCAGCTTCCTCATATTTGAAATCCGGGTTGGTGGAGAACACCACACCGAGTCTTTTTTTCCAGTCGTTGTCTGCCATAAAATGAAATCTGTCGAAATTATTTTGCAAATATATAGATTATCATCGTATATTTGTCTGTTTGACCAGTCATTTAAGAACAAAACGACGACAATGGATAAAAGAAAATTCAACCTTTGGAACAGAGTGGTGGCCATAGTGGTCTTCGTGATCTCGGCAGCCACCTATCTGCTCACGATCGAGCCGACCGCGTCCTTCTGGGACTGCGGCGAATTCATCGCTTCATCATATAAGCTCGAAGTCGGACACCCTCCTGGAAACCCTGTGTTCCAGCTCTTTGCAAGGATTTTCACCTTGTTTACCGATGGCGCGCATGCCGCAGTGGCCGTGAATGCAATGAGCGCTCTCTGCTCGGCCCTCACGATATTCTTCCTGTATCTTACAATCGTGTTCCTTGCGAAAAGGCTTTTCAAGACGTCGCAGGACGGGACCTGGACCAAGGGACAGGCCATAGCAATCTTCGGAAGCGGTGCCGTCGGCGCCCTCGCATATTGTTTCAGCGACACGTTCTGGTTCTCTGCGGTGGAAGGAGAGGTCTATGCCATGTCATCCCTTTTCACGGCCCTTGTCTTCTGGGCAATGACAAAATGGTATGAACAGGCAGACACTCTTTATGCCAACAGGTGGATTGTGCTGATTTCCTTCCTGATGGGCCTTTCCATCGGAATCCATCTTCTCAACTTGCTGGCGATTCCTGCCCTCGTATTCCTTTATTATTATAGGAAGCGCGAGGACGGACACTATACTTTCTGGGAATATGTGAAGATTTTCGCGCTGTCCTGCATAATCCTCGCAGTGGTGCTTTTCGGCATAATTCCTTATCTTCCGAAGGCGGCGGCCTATTGCGACCTGTTCTTCGTCAACACCCTCGGCCTGCCTTTCAATTCAGGTGCGGCCTTCTTCATGGTCGTCCTGCTCGGTCTGTGCTTCTGGGGGCTGTTCGCAACGATGAAGAAAGGCAAGGTGCTGGCAAATACCGTCCTGCTCTGCTTCACGACCATCGTGATAGGATTCTCCCTGTTCTCGATAGTCATAATCCGGTCCAACGCCAAGACCCCGACCAACGAGTACCAGCCTGACAATGCTTTCACTCTCATCCGATATCTCAGCCGAGAGCAGTATGGTAGCACTCCTATAGTGTATGGACAGTATTTCGATGCACCGTACGATATAGAGACTACCAAATACTGGACTCCCGTGGGAGACAAATATATAAAAGCTGACGGACCGGGCGAGATTAAATATGATGCATCCGGCAAGATGCTTTTTCCGAGGATGTGGTGCAACTCCGACCCGAAATACATAGCCTTCTATGAGTCATACATGAACGGCGGAGGCAAGAAAGTCGCAGGGGCTGAACACAAGAAGCCAACCTTCTGGCAGAACATGGCATTCTTCTTTGACTATCAGCTCAACTGGATGTATTGGAGATATTTCATGTGGAACTTCGCGGGCAGACAGAACGAGATCCACAGCCCGTCGCCTGGGGACATCTTTGCCGGGAACTGGGAATGCGGAATACCTTTCATTGACAGAGTCCGCCTCGGAGACCAGTCCGATGCGCCTGACTATCTGAAGGAAAACAAGGGCAAGAACCATTATTTCCTCCTTCCGCTCCTGCTCGGACTCGTGGGGCTTTTCTTCCAGTTCGGACGCGACAAGAGGGGAAGCTGGCTGACATTCCTGCTTTTCTTCATGACAGGAATCGCCATAGTAATGTATCTGAACCAGCCTCCTTTCCAGGTCCGTGAAAGGGATTATGCCTATGCCGGCTCGTTCTATGCATTCTCAATATGGATCGGCCTTGCCGTCGCTGCCTTCTATTCCGGCATCAACGACCTCATAGAGAAGAAGAACGGTAGCGAAAAGATTTCTGTGACCGCCGCGTCTGCCATATCCGTGATTCTTCTCGGCGTCCCTGTGCTCATGGCCTGCCAGAACTGGGACGACCATGACAGGAGCAACAGGTCAACGGCCGTGGAGATGGCAAAGAACTATCTCAACTCCGTTGGACCGAACGGCATACTCGTGACCCATGGCGACAACGACACATTCCCTCTCTGGTATGCCCAGGAGGTTGAGGGCGTGCGTCCTGACGTGCGCATAGTGAACACCTCGCTTCTCGGTACCGACTGGCATATCGACCAGATGAAATATGCCGTGAACGAATCCGCACCGCTTCCTCTGACTGTCGGCCAGCGTCAGTATCTCTATGGTACGAATGATTTCGTATATATCTATGATACAAGGGATACCGCTTATCTTCTGTCCGACGTCATGAAAGTATTCAAGCATCCGGACATCAAGCTCCCTCTGACAAGCGGCAAGAAGGTGGACTATATTATGTCTCGCAAGTTCATCATTCCGGTGGACAAGGAGAATGTCATCAGGTACGGCATCCTCGACGAGAAATATGCCGACATGATACCTGACCAGATAGTCCTCACCATACCGAAGGACAAGGACTATATCACCAAGCCTGAGCTTTTCGTGCTCGACTTGCTGTCCAACTACAAATGGGACCGTCCTTTGAATCTGCTCAGCATGGGAGGGGACATCAACGTGGGCCTGAAGGAATATCTCATGTATGAGGGATTCTCCTACAAGTTCGTGCCAGTGAAGAACAGGATGAAAAGCACGGAAATCGGCTTTGCCGACCCGGAGGACCTCTATTACAAGATGAAGAATGTCTATACCTGGGATGCCCTGAAGCGGACGGACTATTTCGTGGACTATCAGAACATGTACACCTTCTGCGGAGTCCTTTCCCAGAGACAGATATTCCTGAACGCCGCCAAGGAGATGCTGAAGATAGACGACAAGGAAAGGGCCCTGGAGCTCCTGGACATGTGTCAGGAGTGCGTGCCGGAGGAGAATTTCCCGTTGGACATCACATACTACGGCTTCTCCAACGAGTACATGGTCATAGATATGATAGAGACATATTATATGTGTGACTGTCCTCAGAAGGCGTCTGAACTCGCACACCGCTTCGCGGACAAGATATTCCAGTCAACGGCTTTCTTCCTCGAGCACTATGATTATGCCAAACGGGAGTTCGACACCTGCTACAATTGCCTGCAATATCTGGCAGACCTTTCAGACCACTATGGCGACGAGGCCTTCGGAAATGAAATACGGGACCGCTTCAACGCCCTTCTCGACCTGGAATAACAGAACAAATACCACCGGACTTCGGATTCCAAGCCAACATGGCATCAGAACCCAGTCCGGCGATTTTCTTGCAGCCTGCGGCTGTATTGTCGGCGCATAGGGAGTGGGCCTATCTTCTGAGCCGTACCACGATGCTCAGCGGAAGCAGTTTGCCGAAGGAATCCTTCAGGACGAGCTCTCCGCTGTCAAGTGTCTTGCAGGCGGTCTTCTGGCAGAATGTCTGTCTGACTATGGTCTCTCCGAGTACGGCGGAATAGCCGTTTGAATAGAGGTTGAGCACCATGAAACTGTCCATTGGGGCGAGGATGGAGGAAACGCATTTAAGCATCTCGTTGAGGCATTCGTCAAGCTTCCATTTCTCGCCTTCGGGGCCGTGTCCGTATGCCGGAGGGTCCAGGATGATGCCCTGATAGACATTTCCGCGCCTTGCTTCCCTGCGGGCGAATTTGAGGGCGTCCTCGACTATCCACCTGATGTTGTCAAGGCCGCTTGCCTCCATGTTCCCCCTCGCCCAGGTGACGACCTGCCTTACGGAATCGAGATGGGTGACGTCAGCCCCTGCTGCCTTGGCGGCAAGCGAGGCTGCCCCGGTGTAGGCGAAAAGATTGAGGACCTTTGGCCTTGGTGCGCCCTCTGCCTCGGCTTTCTGCACGAGCTCCCTTGTCTGTCTGAATATGTATTCCCAGTTGGATGACTGCTCGGGGAATACCCCCACGTGCTTGAATGACGTGAGCCCGAGCCTCAATGAAAAATCAAGCCCCTCCTGTGCACCCTTGTATCTGATGAACCATTGTTCGTCCATTCTCCTGCGCCTCTCCCATGTCCCGCTGTCTTCCTTGCCGGCCTTGCCGAATCCAGCCCCGGTGCGGAACCTGGTGTGCATCAGCCTGTCCCATTCACCTTCGCTCATGGATTTGTCCCACAGGGCCTTCGGCTCCGGACGAGCCATCACATAGCTTCCGAATCTTTCGAGTTTCTCAAAGTTGCCGGAGTCAATCAGTTCATAGTCTTTCCAGAAATCTCCGGGACATTCAATCGTCATCATATGGTCGGGTGTTCAAGTTTTGCCGCCGTAACCGCACACGGCGTCCTTTTGTGCTGCAAAGATATGCTAAATTCTTGTATTTCCCCGAAAATTGCTAAATTTGCCTGATTTATCGCGGTGGCGGTAATTTGTTTGAACAATGAATTTCATAACACATAAGCATTATGCAACAGCACATTGACACTTACGATTTTGCCGGCAAGAAGGCAATTGTCAGGGTTGACTTCAATGTTCCATTGAACGAGAAGATGGAAATCACTGATGATACCCGTATCAGGGCAGCCATCCCAACTCTCAGGAAAGTTCTTGAAAAGGGCGGTTCCCTCATAATCATGTCACACCTTGGCCGTCCTAAGGGCGTTACCGAGAAATTCTCCCTCCGCCACATCCTTGGCCGTGTCGAGGAACTTCTCGGAGCTCCTGTAAAGTTCGCCGAGGACTGCCAGAAGGCTGACGAGCAGGTTGCTTCCCTCAAACCGGGTGAAGTGCTCGTCCTCGAGAACCTCCGTTTCTACGCTGAGGAGGAAGGCAAGCCGAGAGGACTTGCAGAGGATGCCACAGACGAGGAGAAGAAGGCAGCAAAGGCTGCTGTCAAGGAAAGCCAGAAGGCATTCGTGAAGAAGCTCGCTTCTTACGCTGACTGCTATATCAACGACGCTTTCGGAACAGCTCACCGCGCACACGCTTCGACAGCCCTCATCGCAGAGTATTTCCCTGAGGACAAGATGTTCGGATACGTGATGGAAGGCGAGATCAAGGCAATCGACCGCGTCCTCAAGACCCCTGAGCATCCGGTGACCGCAATCATCGGCGGTGCGAAGGTATCTTCGAAGATCGGTATCATCGAGCACCTTTTCGATGCCGTTGACAACATGATCATCGGCGGTGGTATGGTTTACACCTTCATCAAGGCCCAGGGTGGCAAGATCGGAAAGTCTCTCTGCGAGGACGACCAGCAGGAGCTCGCTCTCAACATCCTCAAGAAAGCCGAGGAGAAAGGCGTGAAACTGTATCTCTCTAAGGAGGTCGTGATTGCAGACGCATTCTCAAATGACGCCAACACCAAGATCTGCCTCAACTCTCAGATTCCTGACGAGTGGGAAGGCGTCGATGCTGCTCCGAGCACGCTCGCAGTATGGGAGGACGTCATCATGAAGTCCAGGACCATCCTCTGGAACGGCCCTGTAGGCGTATTCGAGATTCCTGCCTTCGCAAAGGGTACCAACAAGGTTGCCGAGATGCTTGCAAAGGCTACCGAGAACGGAGCATTCACACTCGTGGGCGGTGGCGACTCAGTTGCAGCCGTAACCCAGATGGGCTTCGCGAACAAGGTAAGCTATGTTTCCACCGGCGGTGGAGCAATGCTCGAATATCTTGAGGGCAAGGAGCTTCCGGGCATCGCTGCCATAAGGAAGTAATCCTGCATGGAACTTGAAGGGAGACTGCACCTTTACGGGTGCTCTCCCTTTTTCATTTTATTCAGGTTTCGCTATTGCGAAACATCAGTCTTGTAAGTCTGACCCTCAAAACCGTCATTCCGTTATACTGTATCACAATGTTGGAGTCTTTGTTCATAAACTGGCATTTCAATCCGGAAATCTTCCATATCGGAGCGTTGTCAATCCGTTGGTATTCACTGCTTTTTATTTCGGGATTCATACTTGGATGGTTCATATTCAAGTGGTTTTTCAAGAGGGAGGGCATATCCTTGTCCCTTCTCGACCCGCTTCTGTACACGTTGCTCATAGGAACGATTGTCGGTGCGCGCCTGGGACATTGCATCTTCTATCAGCCTGACTACTATTTCGGCAGCTGGCAGGGTTTCTGGGAGATATTCATGCCATGGAAGGGAGGACTTGCAAGCCACGGCGGCACTATAGCCCTTTTCCTTGCAATGATATGGTTCGCCCACCATTACGGGCGCAAGAACGATTTCGACTTTGTCTGGATCCTGGACCACCTGTGTATAGCGGTGTGCTTCGCCGCTACATTCATCCGTCTTGGAAACCTTTGCAACTCAGAGATTTACGGCGATGTGACCAGCCTTCCGTGGGGCTTCGTGTTCGAACTCCGTGGCGAAACCGAGCCGAAGCACCCTACGCAGCTCTACGAGGCGCTGAGCTATCTTCTTCTCGGCCTTGCCCTGCTGTGGGCATACAGATACAAGCTTGACAAGATTTACAGGGGCACATTCATCGGCGTATTCTTCATCGTCCTGTTCGGAATGCGCTTCCTCATCGAATTCATCAAGGAACCTCAGGTCGGTTTCGAGGAGACCATGGTCCTCAACATGGGACAGCTTCTCAGCATCCCGTTCATACTTCTCGGAGTGGGTTTCCTCGTATATGCCTTCATCAAGAAGCAACCGGCGGCAGCAGTGCATCCTCAGAAGCAGAAGCCGCAGCCGACCCATTATGCCAAGTCTTTGAAACAGGCTTAGATACCCTCCTTGGCCTTTCCCACCATCATATTCTCCGGACGGAGGGTGAGGAGGCTTTTCCTGAGGTTGCGCCTGTACTTCATCGGCGTGGTCCCGGAATGTTTCCTGAAGAATTTCCCGAAGGCGGACCTGTCGGAGAATGACATTCTGGCAGCAACCTGTTCTATTGTCATCTGCGGGTCGCGCAGCAGTTTGGTGGCGACCTGCATCCTCATCGACGCTATTATCGTGCTGGCTGTCACGTGGGTCTTCTCCTTGACGATGGATGCCAGGTATTGTTTCGATATGCAGAGTTTTTCCGCATAGAACCCTATTTCAGTCTCTTTCTCGATGTGTTCGCCGAGCAGGTCCACGAATGCCTTCAGGATTCCGTCAGCCCTCCGCATGTCCATGGTGTGGACCGGTATGCTGGTTTCATACCTTTTGCATATCATGTCCGCGACATCCGTCAGCATGATGTAGAAATAGGCGTAGCTGACTTCCTCTGCGAAGTTGTGATCCTTGTCTGACAATGCGTCTATTATGTCATCCATGTCCTTGCAGATCTTCTTCATTTCGGCTGCCTCGAGGACTTCCGAGGTGATGCTGAATCCTATCAGGCTCCTGAAATCAGGAGGGAGGGGATTCCTGTTCTGGAATATGTCCTTGACGAAGGTCTCCTCGGCCGCCGTGAACATCGCCCTGAACCTTCCCCTGTAGCGCAGTCCGCTTATTTCCGCCCATACTGGGATGTTTATGAAGCAGCCCTTCCCGAACGTGAACTCCTTCCCGTTCACGATTATGTCCAGGTGTCCGTTGTTGATTATGGCCATTATATGGCTGTGCGGCTTCAGGGGTATGTCATATGTCATGTCCATGTCACCCTTGAGGCTGCAGGAGAAAATCATGTTCTCGATATAACCGTATTTTGTCATCAGATTCCTTCCGACAATCCTTTCCGGTTCCACTCTTTCTTCCATTCCGGTGGTCATTATGCTGATTTTTGTGTGCTAATGTACCAAAAATAAAAATATGGACCAAATATAAGTAAATTTGGACCAAACTTATATATGATATTGGCACAATATATGTGCTGATTGCCGCCGCTTGAAATTATTAAACAGTTAGTGTAAAGGAAAATGAAAAAATTAGCGGTTTTTACAGTGATTGCTTCGGCCGTCCTTCTTGCGCCCATCTCCGCTGGTGCCCAGCAGAAAACAAAGAAGGTTGAAGAGGCTCCGAAGACTGAGGTGGACCTCCTGCTTGAAAAGGCGGAAGAGTCCGAGACGCCTCTGGTGATCACTCTCGACCAGGCTTTGCAGATTGCCTTGAGCGAGAATGTGTCGGTGAAGGTGGCCGACAAGGAGATTGAAAGGACAGGATATGCCAAGAAAGGCACATATGCGTCCCTTTTCCCGCAGATTGATGTGTCTGGTGCATACCAGAGGACAATCAAGAAGCAGGTTATGTATATGGATATTGATATGAGTGCGATGGGCGGCGGTGCCGGAAGTGGTGAAGGCTCTGGTGAGGGCTCCGGCGAAGGCTCAGGGACAGAAGGTGGCAGCGCATCGGAATCCCCTATGGCAAACGGACTTGAGGTCGGCCGATGGAATACCTGGAGCGCAGGTGTCACGGCTGCTATGCCTCTGGTGAACGCACAGCTGTGGAAAAGCATCAAGATATCCGGCCTGGATGTGGAACTTGCAGTCGAGAAGGCACGCGCCTCCCGTCTTGACATGGTCACACAGGTGAAGAACGCATATTACGGGACCCTGATGGCAAAGGAAGCCTTCAATGTATATAAGGAAGTATATGAGAACGCTCTGAGGAACTACGAGGAGACCCAAAAGAAATTCGATGCCCAGAAAGTCTCCGAGTTCGAACTTGTCCGTGCGAAGACATCCGTGGCCAATGCCATCCCTCAGGTTTACAATGCGGAGAGCAGTATCATACTGTCACTTTGGCAGTTGAAGGCGATCCTTGGCGTGGACCTCGACCTGAACCTCGACATCGCAGGAAGTCTAGAGGACTATTCAGAGCACATGTTCTATGACATCCATCAGCATGACAGCATCTCGCTTGCCAACAACACCACGATGAAGCAGCTTGCCATCCAGGCAGAGCAGCTTGCGCAGAACATAAAGCTTCAGAGATATGCCAATATCCCTACATTGTCGGCGGCATTCAACTTCAGTTTCAATGCGATGACCAACGATTTCAAGTTCAGCAACTACAGGTGGACTCCGTACTCTTATGTCGGAGTAAGTCTTTCCATTCCGATTTTTGCAGGAGGGAAGAGACACAATGCCATCCGTCAGGCCAAGAACTCCTATGAACAGGTGCAGCTTCAGACTGTCAACACCGAGAGACAGCTGAAGATATCCATCAGGCAGAGTCTCAACACCATGGAGACCAATATGAAGAGCTACTACGCAGCCGAGGATGCCGTGGCTTCCGCCCAGAAGGCTTATGATATAGCCGAGAAATCCTATCAGGTGGGTCGTGGAACATTGATTGAGCTTAACGACGCCCAGCTCGCCCTCACTCAGGCAAGGCTCGCGCAGTCACAGGCAATATACAATTTCGTGGTTGCGAAGGCACAGCTGGAGCAGACACTCGGACATGATTTTATTGAAGAATAATAAGGAATAAGATAGATGAAAAAGATTTTGAATTATGCTCTCGTTGCAGCTGCCGTCCTGTCTGTGGCAGCTTGCGGAAATTCAGGTGAGAACAAGAGCCAGAAGACAGCAGCCGTTCAGGAAGAGACTCCTAAGGTACAGGTTGCAACTGCCGTTATCGAAGGTGTGGACCAGACAGAAGTATATACTTCCACAGTACAGGCCTATGTAAAGAACAACATCGCACCGCAGAGCGGCGGACGAATAAGCAAGATATATGTCGAAATCGGTGACTATGTGACCAAAGGTCAGGTAGTCGCGGAGATGGACAAGACTCAGCTCTTCCAGATTGAGCTTCAGATGAAGAACAATGAAATCGAATACAACCGACTCAAAGGTCTCTATGATGCAGGCGGTCTTTCAAAATCCGATCTTGATGCCATCGAGCTTGCATACAAGGTAAGCAAGACCAACTACGAGAATCTTCTCGAGAACTCCGTGCTCGTATCTCCGGTTGATGGTGTCATTACTGCAAGGAACTATGATGCAGGCGATATGTACACCATGAGCCAGCCACTTTATACCGTTGAGCAGATCGTTCCGGTGAAGATGCTCATCGCCATTTCAGAAGTTGACTATACTAAGGTGAAGAAAGGGGATTCGGTATCCATTACAGCCGATGCCCTTCCAGGCATGACATTCAACGGAAAGGTGAACCGCATCTATCCTACGATTGATGCTACCACAAGGACTTTTACAGCAGAGGTAATCGTCCCTAACAACTACAAGACTCTTCGTCCGGGCATGTTCGTAAGGGCAACCGTAAACTTCGGCACAAGGCAGAGCGTCATCATTCCGGATGTCGCCGTCGTTAAACAGACCGGTTCCGGCGAAAGGTTTGTCTATGTACTAAATGCTGACAATACCGTGGATTTCAGGAATGTTAAGCTCGGCCGCAGAATCGGCAAGAAATTCGAGGTCCTCGAAGGCATCAATGAAGGCGACATCGTTGTTACCGGAGGTCAGTCAAGACTGAAGGCCGGAATCAAGGTAGAGACGGTGGAGTAGTCTCATAATTAAATAGATACAGATATGAGCGTATATAGGAAAGCAGTAAACAATCCAGTAACCACAGCCTTGATTTTCGTGGCTTTGGCTATTTTCGGAGTGTTCTCGCTTATAAACATTTCCATAGACAGGTTCCCTAAATTCGATGCGAACGTCATTCTCGTGATGACTTCATATCCGGGAGCCAGTGCCGAGGATATCGAGAACAACCTCTCGAAGCTCCTCGAGAACTCCCTCAACGGAGTCAGCGACTTGAAGAACATTACTTCAAACTCAAAAGAGAATATTTCAATTGTTGCGCTGGAATTCAATGAAGGCGTGGATATAGATGTCGCCACCAATGATGTCCGGGACAAACTTGACGCCGTCAACTCTCAGCTCCCAGACGGGGCATCAATGCCTATGATTTTCAAGTTCTCGCTCGACGAGATGCCTATTATGATCATGGCTGCGACTGCCAATGAGAGCCTTCCGGCTCTTGAAAAGATTCTGGATGACCAGGTTGCAACTCCTCTGGCAAGGGTGTCCGGCGTGGGAACAGTTTCTGTCGCCGGTGCTCCCGAAAGGGAGATCCAGGTATATTGCGACCCGAACAAGCTTGAGGCTTACGGGCTCACAATCAGCACTATATCCAATATAATCGCATACGAGAACAAGAATGTCCCGAGCGGCTCGCTCGATGTGGGTTCCAACTCATACACAATCCGTGTCGAGAAGGAATTCGAAGATCCTTCAGAGATGGAGAACATCGTTGTCGGCTATTCGGGCGGAAGGGCCGTATATCTCAGGGATGTAGCCCGGGTGGAGGATACCATCCAGGAGAAATACCAGGAGGCATACATCAATGGCCAGCCGGGAGCCCAGATTGTAATCCAGAAACAGACTGACGCCAACGCCGTAAGCGTGATCAAGGGTGTGAAGAAGGAGATGGAGAAGATTGTCAAGACGCTTCCTGCCGATATCAATGTGATAACTGTCATGGACGGTTCCACTAATATCATCAACTCCATCAACTCCCTGAAGGAGACCATTATCGTCACCTTCCTCATCGTGATGTTGGTAGTTTATCTCTTCCTCGGAAGATGGAGGGCTACTTTCATCATCATCCTTTCTATTCCGATTTCACTCCTCGCATCCTTGATGTACCTGTTTGCGACAGGAAATACATTGAATATCATATCAATGTCCGCCCTGTCCCTTGCAATCGGTATGGTCGTGGATGATGCCATCGTGGTATTGGAGAACATTTCCACTCATCTTGAAAGAGGTGCGAAACCTAAGGAAGCTGCCGTTCATGCTACTCAGGAGGTTGGTATATCTGTCGTCGCATCTACCCTCACCATGCTCTGCGTGTTCATGCCTCTTACAATGATCAACGGTATGACCGGCGTGATGTTTAAGCAGCTCGGTTGGATTACTTCCATCATCATGGTGGTATCGACTATCGGAGCATTGACTCTCATCCCTATGCTCTGCTCCCAGTTCCTGCGCTACAAACCCAAGACAGGAAAGATGCACGACTTGATTTTCGGTAACTTCAACAAGTTCCTCAACTGGCTTTCACGCGGTTACGGACATGTCATCAATTGGTGCGTCCACCACAGGACAGTCGTTGTATGCAGCGCTCTTGCAATATTTGCAGCTACAATCCTCCTGCTTGGTCCAAAGATGAAGACCGAGTATTTTGCAAAGAATGACCAGGGACGAATCACCTTGAACCTTGAGCTTCCTGCCGGAACAGGTCAGGATATAACAAGAGCTCTCGGTCACGAACTTTATGAACGTTTCACTGAGGCTATTCCGGAAATAGAAGCTTGCTCTTATTCTCTCGGTGAAGCGGATACAGACAACTCCTATGCAGCAATGCAGAGCAACGGTACCCATATTATGGCATTCAACATCAACATCGGAAGTATGGAGGATCGTGTAAGGTCTTGCTCGGAAATCGCTGATGTTATCAGAGGAATCCTTGCAGAATATCCTGAGTTCAAGAAGGTGAAAGTTACCGAAGGTGGTGGCGGAATGGGTGGTGCATCAACTGTTGATATTGAGATTTACGGTTACGATTTTGATGAGACTGACCGCGTTGCAAATGATATCAAAGAGAAGATGATCGATGGTGGCCTTTGCTCGCAGGTAACATTGAGCCGTGATGAGTATATCCCTGGCTATCAGGTGGATTTCGACAGGACGAAGCTTGCCGTCAACGGTCTCAACAGTACTACTGCAGCTGCTTTCGTCAGGGCAGCCATCAATGGCTCAACCCAGTCATATTACAGGGAAGACGGTGAAGAATATGATATCCGCGTAAGATTGGCGCCTGAGTTCAGGACAAGTCTTGAAGATATAGAGAATATCGTTGTTTACAACAGTCAGGGGAAGGGTATCCGTATCAAGGACCTTGGAACCGTGGTAGAGACTCAGGTTCCCCCTACCATCGAAAGAAAGAATCGTGAGAGGATGATTACCGTTCAAGGCGTCGTCGCAAGCGGTGTAGCACTTTCAGATGCCGTTGCACAGGCTCAGGAGTGCATAGATGCTACGGAGATTCCTTCCAACTTTGCTGTGAAGATCGGCGGTTCGTTCGAGGACCAGCAGGAGACTTTCGGACAGCTCATCACTCTGCTCGTTATGATCATCATTTTGGTTTACATAGTGATGGCATCTCAGTTCGAGTCGTTCATGAGCCCGTTCGTAATCATGTTCTCCATTCCGTTCGCATTCGTCGGTGTTATCATCGGATTGGTTGTCACCGGAACGCCTCTTGGAGTGATGGGACTTATCGGTATCCTCATCCTGATGGGTATCGTGGTGAAGAACGGTATTGTGCTCATCGACTATACCATCCTTCAGCGTGAAAGGGGAATCGGCATCATTGAGGCTTCGGTGATAGCAGCCAAATCCCGTCTGAGACCTATCCTCATGACGACACTCACCACTGTGCTCGGTATGCTTCCTATGGCACTCGGAACAGGAGAAGGTGCAGAGACATGGCGCTCACTCGGTATGGTGGTTGCCTGGGGACTTTCAATCTCGACACTTGTCACATTGATCATCATACCTACCATCTATGCTTCATTCGCAACATGGCAGGAAAATAAAAAGAACCGCAAGACTGCCAAGGCAGCAAAAGCCGCCATTGCAACGAAATAGATCATTAAAGACATCCCTTGGCGGACTCAATGACTGCCACCCGGTATTGACCTGATGACTGTCATCCCGAGTAACTCCAATGACTGTCATCCCGAGCGAAGCCGAGGGATCTAAAACAAAAAGAAATGAAAGCAATATTCATAGCATACAACCAGGCATACAACATGGAAATCGCAGACACCATCGAGCAGCTCGGCTGCCGTGGAATGACCATGTGGCAGGATATATGTGGACGCGGAAGCAAGACCGGAGAGCCTCACCTCGGCAACCACGCATGGCCTACCCAGAACAATGCGATACTCACATTCGTGCCTGACGACAAGCTCGATGCCATCCTCGAGGCTATCAAGGCCAAGGATGAAGAGACACCGGCCCTCGGACTGAGGGCCTTCAGCTGGCCGATAGAAAAGTCTTATTAGCCCGCAAAATGAAAATTTTTATTTCCGGTTGCAAATGTTTATATTTGTGACCGGATTTTCTCTGTCTTATGGGGGATTGGCACAGGTTTGTCATCCCGACAAAGAGGAAGTCTTTTAATTTGGTCTATTAAAATTTAAAGTTATGGCAAAAATTATCACGGATGCGAATTTCGCTGAGACACTTAATACGGAAATGCCGGTCATGGTGGATTTCTGGGCAACATGGTGCGGCCCTTGCCGTGCAATCGCGCCTGTAGTCGAGGAACTTGCCGGAGAATATGAAGGCAAGGCTGTAATATGCAAATGCAATGTCGATGAGTGTGATGATGTTCCGATGAAATATGGAATCAGGAGCATCCCTACCCTTCTTTTCTTCAAGAACGGGGAACTTGTGGACAGGCTCGTCGGTGCTGCCTCCAAGGCAGCCATCGCGGAAAAACTCAATGCACTGCTTTGAATTCTTAACCCAATAATATCATGAGAAAGAGATTTTTTGCGGCAATCGCCGCCTGCATTCTCGCCCTTTGCGCCGGTGAGACTGTAACTTTCGCCAAACACAATGTCGGAGTTATCGGTGGATGTACTTTCTCCACCGGATTCAAGGATATAAAAACTTCGACGCTTACCCAGTACCATGCCGGAGTCGCCTTCAAGTTCAAGCTGCCTCTCGGGTTTGCACTCCAGCCTTCTGTGCTGTATCAGGTAAAGGGAGTCCAGTTCGACGGATTGTCAAGCATAAAGGAAGATTTCTCAAAGTTCAGTGCTGGATTTCTTGAAATCCCTGTATCAGTTCAGTGGGGACCGGATTTGATCATCTGCCGTCCTTTCGTGGAGTTCGTGCCGTTCGTAGGATACGGACTCAACAACAACATCAAGGACTGGACTGACCTCAACCGTTGGGAATATGGCCTTGGTCTGGGTGCCGGCATCGACATCTGGAGGTTCCAGGTAAACGCAAGGTACAACTGGAATTTCGGATCCCTGGCCAAAGCTGACTTCAACCAGGCTTCCGACACGGTTATAAATGCTTTCAAGGACAAGAATTTCGGGGGAGTGACCCTTTCCCTTGCATTCTATTTTTAAGGAATGGATATAGCTCTTGTCAGGGAACATCTTGGCGACGACTGGACGGCTGTAGTCAGGACTATGCACGATGCGCTGAAAAGCGACATTGACCTGCTGGATACGACCAACGGCAAGATCCTGTCACATTCCGGCAAACAGCTTCGCCCGATGCTCGCCCTTCTCGTTGCGAGAGCCTGTTCCTGCGGCAAGGGTACGACGGAGGCGACCGTCAGATATGCTGCCGCCTCCGAACTTCTGCACAATGCCACGCTGCTCCACGACGATGTGGCTGACGAAAGCGACCGCAGGCGCGGAGTTCCGACGATAAATTCCCTGATGGGACCGGCTGTATCGGTTCTCGTCGGGGATTATTGGCTTGTCAAGGCCATGGATCTGATAATCGGCGATTCGGGGGCGGACACGAGGGTGATCAAGATTTTCTCCAAGACGCTCAGCGACCTTGCCGAAGGAGAGATGCTCCAGCTCCAGAAAGCCATGAGCGGAGATACCGTGGAGGAGGATTACCGCAGGATCATATATTGCAAGACGGCTTCCTTGTTCGAGGCGGCCTGTATCTCGGCGGCGGTGTCCGTCGGTGCTTCTCCGCAGTTCGAGAAGGCGGCAGCCGACTATGCCGTGGCCCTCGGCCTCGCGTTCCAGGTCAAGGACGACATCCTCGACTATGACGGAGGGGAGGCGGTAGGAAAGCCTCTGGGCGTGGATATCGCCGAACAGAAGATAACGGCTCCGCTGCTCGGGGCCTTTTCACAGGTTGACGTGCAGCAGGAGCGTCGTGTGCGTCAGATGGTGAAGGATATTGTCGGGAATCCTGCCTCCAGGGACGAGATAATAACCTTTGTAAAGGAGAACGGAGGCCTGGACAGGGCGGAGCAGATGCTTGATTCGTATATCCGTGAGGCTGTCGCCGCCTTGGATGTGCTTCCGGATTCATTTGAGAAGACCACGCTTGTGCAGCTCGCACATTTCGTGGCGGACAGGAACAGTTAGAGCCTGTCCAATATCGGACTTGACACATGAGGTTTGCAGATACCATAGGAAACAGGGAGGTCGCCGGAGCTCTCAAGGCAATGGCGGACAGCGGCAGGGTGCCTCACGCCATTCTTCTGTACGAGAATGACGGATGCGGAGCCTTGGCGCTTGCCCTGGCTTTCGTGCAATATCTCAACTGCCACGATCATAAGGACGGGGACTCCTGCGGGGAATGTCCGTCTTGCCGTCAGGTGACGAAGCTCATCCATCCGGACCTTCATTTCATATTCCCTGTCAACAAGGGGCCGAAGACTTCGGATGACAAGCCGACATCCGATTCCTATATAGGTTACTGGCGTTCACTCGCCTGCGCCAATCCGTATTTTACCGAGGCGGACCTCCAGAAGGCCATAGGCATAGAGAGCAAGAACGGGCTGATAGCAGTGCAGGAGGCCAAGAATCTTCTTGCAAAACTTTCTCTTTCTGCCGTATCAGACGGATGGAAGGCGGTGGTCTTCTATCTTCCTGAGAAAATGAACCAGGAAACGGCGAACCGCCTGCTGAAACTTGTCGAGGAACCGCCTGAGAATACATTGTTCCTGTTCATCACCCATTCCCCGGAGAATGTCCTCCAGACGATATTCTCGAGATGCCAGAGCATAAGGGTGCTTCCCCTTGGGAAGGACGAGGCCGCGTTGGTCAGGTCACGCAGACCGGAGGGAGAGGACGAGGATGCTGATGCGTTCATGGACATATTCTCGGAAATGATGGACTGCCTGGTTTCAAGGAATCTCCTCGGGGCTTTGGAATGTGCCGAGAATGAACTTGCCGCGCAGTCGCGTGAAAAACAGAAAGCATTTTGTATATTTGTCTCAGACTGTCTCAGGAAGATGTTCCTGATTCAGCAGGGAATGCCGGAGATAGCCGACATAGAGGACCGGTACAGGGAATTTTTTGACAGGGTTTCTTCGGGCTGCCCGGCATCGTTCGCCGGACGGATTTTTCCGGAGTTGGGGAAGGCGGTCTCCCTCATAGACAGGAATGTGAATTCCAAGATAATATTCACTGACCTTGTCAACCGGATGTTCCTGAATGTGAAATGACGCCCCGAGCGTAAGTTTTTGAATAAATTCGCGAATACGATATATGATAGAATCAAAACAATATGACTGCTCCAGAGGCTGTACGGTGGAGCGCAGCGAAAGCGGGGAACTCGATTGCAACTACCGCCTCGGATGCTGCAAGCTGGAGGTCTATGACTGGCTCCAGGGAGTCAGCCAGGAACAGTACAAGGAGTTCTTCGAGGTCCGCTTCAAGAATACGAGGAAGGCGATATACCGCAATGCCTCAGGCCAGAGCATCAAGACGGGCGACCTCGTCATCGTAGAGGCTACCAACGGCCACGACCTCGGCATCGTGACGCTCGAGGGACCTGTGGTGGCCCGCCAGATGAAATGCAAGAGAATCAATCCCGATACATTCGAATTCAAGAGGATATACCGCAAGGCAAAGCTTTTCGATGTGGAGAAATGGCAGGAGGCCATAGCGCGGGAGCATGAGACGATGATACGCTCGCGCCAGATTGCGGCTGAGCTCGGACTCGAGATGAAGATTGGCGATGTCGAGTTCCAGGGAGACGGCACCAAGGCTATCTTCTATTACATAGCCGACGGGCGTGTGGATTTCAGGCAGCTTATCAAGGTGTTTGCCGACGAATTCCGCATCAGGATAGAGATGAAGCAGATTGGTGCCCGCCAGGAGGCTGGTCTCATAGGCGGCCTCGGTGTTTGCGGTAGGGAACTGTGCTGCTCAAACTACATATCGAGCTTCCAGTCCATCACCACATCTGCGGCACGCTGCCAGGACCTTTCCCTGAACCCTCAGAAGCTGGCAGGACAGTGCGGCAAGCTCAAATGTTGCCTCAACTATGAGACAGCGGCCTATATGGATGCCCAGACAAGGATTCCTAAGGTGACCGGGCCTCTCGAATTCGAGGACGGCCTTGCCTATCTGATGAAGACGGACATCCTCAAGGAGATAATGTATTTCTCATACGACCAGTCCTCGCTTTCGAACCTGTATGCCCTCGATGCTTCCGAGGTCCGTGAAATCATAAAGATGAACCGCAACGGAATCAAGCCGGAGTCTCTTCAGACCGAGCCGGAGCCTTCGGTCCCTGAGTTCGTCACCGCAGTCGGCGATGACAGCATCACCAGGTTCGACGAGTCGCGCAAACGCCGCAAGAAGAAGAAATCCCAGAAGAACAACAATGCCGGTGCCGATACGGATTCCGTCCAGAAGGCCCAGGACGGTTCTCAAAAGCCGCAGGATGGAGGTCAGAGGCGCACCGACAAGCGTCAGTGGCAGAAACGGGACAGAAGGCAGAAGCCTCAGCAGCCTGCCGGTATGGAAGACACCGCCGCTAAGCCGGAGGAAAGCAACTGATCCGGATGTCATCTCTTTCAGGAAAGATACGGTTGGCGGCAACCCTGGCCGTCCTGTCCGCAGCGACCATCCTTGGCGGGTGTTCGTCTGTGGACACGGTCGTGTCGTATGTGCCTGTAAGCAAGGCTGATTCGCTTGGCCGTCTTCAGGTCGGGCTCGATCTTTCCGACACTACTGCCAGCTACGACATCTCCCTGTATTCCCGTCTGGATTGCTCTGTCAAGGATTTTTCCCGATTGAAGGAGTTCCCTGTCGGGATTGAATTCGTATCCCCATCTGGAAATATATATTCGGAGACAGTCTATGTGCCGTTGGACTCATTCGAAATCAATGACGGCACAGTCCACGATTTCTGTGCTCCATATCGCACAGGTGCGGTCCCGGTGGAGGGCGGAGAATGGACAATGTACCTCTCGTTGCCGGACATCCCCGGACTGTATGGAATGGGAGTCATCCTGAAAACTAATCATCAATAATCGGGAATGGGAAAGGACAAACTCAGAAAATTCAAGGAGAACGAAACCTTCAAATGCCTCGTGCAGCCTTCCACCGACCAGGTTCTCGGTCACGACCACCCTCTCAAAGGCCGTTGGGGGGCTGATATGTTCGGGAATGACAATCCAATAGTCGTGGAGCTTGGCTGCGGGAAGGGTGAATATACAGCGGACCTTGCGGAGCGCAACCCGTCATGCAACTATATAGGAATAGACATCAAAGGGGCCCGCCTGTGGAAAGGGGCGAAATATGTCGAGGAACACTCGCTTGCCAATGTCGCTTTCCTCCGTACCCGTATCGAGTTCCTGGAATCCCTGTTCGCTCCTGGAGAGATATCGGAAATCTGGATTACATTTGCGGACCCTCAGATCGGCAGGGAAAAGAAAAGGCTCACGAGCCCCCTCTTCATGAACAGATACCGCAGTTTCCTCAAGCCCGGGGGGATTGTCCACCTCAAGACTGACAGCCGCTATCTACACGAATATTCACGTGCAATGGCGGAGCAGAACGGCCTGAAGATACTTGCCTGTGCTACCGATATTTACGGGGAGGATCACGATAGATTGTATGAGAGCGAACTCAGTTCGGTATGCGGGCGCACTGCCGTCGAGGCTCTTTTCGAAGTGCAGACATTCTATGAGTCGCAATATCTTGCCCAGGGGATAGAGATCACTTATCTGTCTTTCGTTGCGGACCATGAGGGGGACTATGTCAGCCCGAGGTGGGACGAAGACAGATGGAAAGATGAAAACCACCATTTCCTTACTCCTTCAGGAGTGTCCGTCAAATCCAAATTTTATCAGGACTGAAGCATAAGTGATTCTGTGAACTTCCACTTTCAGGGAAGGGTACATTCCTCAAGGTGGATTCAAACCTCCACCCAATGGATTCTGATGCCTTTGCGCTCCATCCCTCGGAACCAGGTCATCTGCCTCTTGGCAAACTGGTGGATGGCTGTGGCGAGTTGGGTGCGCATCTGGTCGTAAGTGAGTTCTCCGGTCAGATATAGAGTCACGAATTTGTATTCGAGACCATAATATATAAGGTCTTCCGCAGGTATGGGATGCCTTATGCCGTCCTTGTCCGGGACTATGGCCGGGTGGGTTCCGTCAATCAAGCTCCGTATTTCCTCTACCATTCCCTCCTGGAGCCTGGCATCGAGGCGGCGGTCAATCCGGGCGTTGCGTACCTCCCGGGTTACGAGTGTTCCTATATAATATGTATTCTTAGGGAGATATGATGTCCTCGCAACCGGGTGTTCAGCCTCGTAAATGGCTATTTCCAAAGCCCTTATAAGCCTTTTGCGCGTGTCGTAGTCGGTGGTGTTGTGAAGCGGCTTCAATTCTGCGAGCCTTGCCACGAGGTCTTCCGTGCTTTCCTTTTCGAGTTCTTCCCTCAGTTGAGGGTTGGCAGGAACTTCCGGCAGGGTGTATCCGCAGGTCGCGGCTTCGATATAAAGTCCTGAACCTCCGCATAATATCGGAATGTTGCCCCGCTCGCGGATTTCCTTGTAAACCTTTTCGAAGTCCCTCTGGTACTCGAAGATGTTGTATTTGCTGCCTGGGTCCGCTATGTCAATCAGGTGGTATGGGATGTCACCATATTCATCCAGATCCTTCCCGGTGCCTATGTCCATCCCGCGGTACACCTGCCTGGAGTCTGCTGAAATGATTTCCACTTTGCAGATCTCTCCACTGCGGAGCTTCGCTCCTCCGGTCGAGATGACAGCGCTGTCATTTCGAGCGACTGAAGACCCTTCCCTGTCATTTCGAGCGACCGAAGGGAGTCGAGAAATCTCATTGATCCTCCAAGCCAGTTCCACCGCATACCGAGTCTTCCCGGAAGCCGTAGGCCCCAGGATGCATATAAGGTCGATGCACCCGTCAAGATAATCCCGAACAATCCCCTCGAGGTCAATCTGTTCTGCCGGAGGCAACTGTGCCATCGGCGGTATCGGTATGAATGCTTTACTGCCCATAGTCGTCAGTCGTAATATTCAATGTTGAACTGCATGTTGGTTCCGATGACCGATATGCTGCAAATGTCACCTTTGTCATCTCTGCCATACATTACCTGATGTGATTCAACCTCATTGTTATAAGAATCCGTCATTTCAATGACATCAGGCAGATAATGGCTGAAAATTGCAACGGGTGTAATGACGTCTTCAATTCTGAACGGCACGGCAAATGTAACGATCGGGATGTTGAAATTGTTCAAAGTCTTGCTTTCGTGCAGATATGCGGGAAAATTATTAACATTCTCGTCCCCGTTCAGGGTACATATTATCATATCTCCGGAATGTTCAAATGATTGAGAGAAATATATCTCCCTCTCTCCGTCGATGCTGTCTGACTTGAAGCAGTCAACCTGCCTTGCAAGCCCGTCAGCCGTGTAGTCAAACTTTACGAATCTCTTGCTTCCATCAACGTATAATACCTCATAGTAGTCAACCCGTCCATTCGAATCCGGGAAAATCCTGACGGGGAAGAATCTGTTGTTCGCCGTAACATATTCCTCATCCGAATAATCGAATGTATATTCGTGGTAATTGGGAACATCCATTGCTGATAATCTTCCGTACTGATCATACGAATAGTGGTATGTATGGGCAAGTCCCAATGTCACGGATTTTATTTTTCTTCCAGACACTACAGCCATGTCCTGTCTGTCACTGCCCATTTCGCATGAAATCAGGAAAACTGGACCCGCCATCACCAAAATAATCAAAAGCCTAAGAAACTTCATCTATCAAATAATTTTTAAAATCAGTAATTCTCTTCAACATCATCGGGAATCATAACACCTTTCCTACCATGATAATTGAGCCAACCGGATGATGAAATAAACTGTTTTGAACGTTATAACAGCTCTGCAAAGATATACCAACTGGGGTCGTTTTGCAACAGAGTGACAAAAAATGACTATTTTTGTACCAAAATTGAAAAATATGCCGAAAGCAAAAAGCAGTGTGGAGATAAAGAACAGGAGGGCCTCGTTCGATTATGAGTTCATCGAGACCTTCCAGGCAGGTATTGTGCTGACGGGAACCGAAATAAAGTCCATCAGGGCGGGCAAGGCCTCCCTCGTGGATGCATTCTGCTATTTCAATAACAACGAACTGTATGTCAAGAACATGCATGTCGCGGAATATTGGTGGGGCACATGGGGCAAGCACGACCCGCGCCGCGACCGCAAGCTGCTTCTTACCCGAAAGGAACTCACCAAACTCCAGAGGTCGGTCAAGGAGAAAGGCCTCACCATAGTCGCAGTAAAGCTCTATATATCAGACAAGGGCTATGCGAAACTTCTCATAGCCCTTGCGAGAGGTAAGAAAGAGTACGACAAACGCGCCTCCATCAAGGAAAAAGACCTCCGTCGTGAAATGGAGAGAATTTAGAGGCTGAAAGCCTTCTTCACCATATCCACGCTGTCAAGCAGCTCCCATCCGAAGAACTGCACATATTCCTGAGTCTTCACGCCGTGACGCATCATCGTCACAGTGGCCTTGTACGGCTTCCTTCCCACATGACCGTATGCGGCCGTAGCCTCGTAAATCGGCTTCTTCAGCCCGAATTTCTCGATGATCTTGGCTGGTCTGAGGTCGAACAGCTCGTTTATCTTCTCCGCAATAATGCTGTCATTCAGTCCTTTGGCGGCTGTCCCGTAAGTATTTACGAATATGCTGACAGGCCTTGCCACTCCGATGGCATAAGACACCTGCACAAGCATCTCATCGGCAACTCCTGCAGCCACCATATTCTTGGCGATGTACCTTGCAGCATAGGCAGCCGAACGGTCAACCTTGGACGGGTCCTTGCCTGAGAATGCTCCGCCTCCATGTGCTCCCTTTCCGCCATAAGTGTCCACGATGATCTTTCGTCCGGTCAGTCCGGTGTCTCCGTGAGGACCTCCGATTACGAATTTGCCTGTCGGATTGACATGGAGGATGTAGTCGTCCTTGAACAGGGCGGCAGTCTCGGCAGGCAGTTCTTCGATGAGCATAGGTATGAGGATATTCTTCACATCCTCGCGGATTTTCTCCTGCATGGCCTTGTCCACGCGGTTCTGTCCGTACTGGGCGATGCCGTCGGCGTAGCTCATCCTTCCGAGGCTTTCCGGAACGAACTCGTCGTGCTGGGTTGAAACTACGATCGTATGTACGCGCACCGGTTTTCCAGTGTCCCCGTCGTATTCGATTGTGAACTGCGATTTCGAGTCAGGACGCAGGTAAGGCATCAGCTCCGGAGTCTGCTTGCGGATTTTTGCGAGAATCTGGAGGATGCGGTGTGAGAGAGCAAGAGGCAGAGGCATATACTCCTCGGTGTCACGGCAGGCATAGCCGAACATCATTCCCTGGTCTCCGGCTCCCTGTTCGTCGGCATCGGCAACCACGACGCCCCTGTTGATGTCGGCACTCTGCTCATGCAGGGCGGATAGCACGCCGCAGGAGTTCCCGTCGAACATATATTCGGCCTTGTTGTAGCCGATTCCGTTAATCACTCGCCTTGCAGTGGTCTGGATGTCCACATAGGCGTCTTCCGAGCGGACTTCTCCTCCTACAACCACGAGGCCGGTGCTGCAGAATGTCTCGCAGGCTACCTTCGCCTCCGGGTCCTGACGGAGGAATTCGTCGAGTATTGCGTCGGAAATCTGGTCCGACACTTTGTCCGGATGTCCTTCGGACACTGATTCTGATGTAAATAGATAGTTCATTGTCTATATATTATATGTATATTATTCAAAACAGATCTCTCCATTCGGCTGTCGCCTTGTTCGGGATGTCGTGTCATGTCGAGCGCAGTCGAGACATCTACAACAATAAAAAAGCCCCACATAAATGCGGAGCCGTCATAAAAACACAAAAACATTGATATGGAAAGGGCATCCTGAACAGATGACCCCGAGTCAACATTTTAGCATTTTTTAGTGTGGTTGCAAGCAGCCAAATCTCTCCACATTCAGGGTCGTCCGCACTCCTCGTGCACCACGCACCCGATTTCAGCCCGCAAATATACGCACAAAAATCATAACTTCAAAAATTCCCTACGTATTTCGTTAAGCATTCTCTTATGAATCATGCCAAAAATCGATTGTGAGTTTGAAATATTAAAACAATATTCATCGTGACATTGACAAAAATATTATATCTTTGTTGAGTTATGGCGCTTGGAATGCCATAACATAAATAGTAAATGGTAATCCCTATGGGTAGCAAGTATCAAATTCCTTACATAAATGCTTGTATCAGAGCATTCGCTAAGCGGTTCCGACTTTCGGTGCAAACTGCTTTTGAATACTTGTATCACTTCAAAGGTATCCATTTCCTCGTTGAGTTCTATGAGATTGAACACTTACTGTCCCTCGATGATGCTGTAGATGATCTTATCGTATGCTGCCTTAATAATGGAGGAACTCTGCGATGATACTGTATCATGGAACAAATGTAGATTTCGAGACAATTAATCTTGAGAAATCTAACAAATACAAAGACTTCGGTCAGGGCTTCTACCTGACAGACATCCGTTCACAGGCAGAACAGCTTGCTGCAAAGAAGGCAAAATTGTTCGGTGGTTATCCTGTTATTCAGGAATATGAATTTAATGAAGAACTATTGGATAATGGTGAGCTCAAAGTTCTAAGGTTTGACAAACCATGCAGAGAGTGGGCTGATTTCATATTCAAGAATCGTAATCGTGAACTGAACTATACTCATGAATACGATATAATTATAGGACCAATTGCCAATGATGGTGTTGCATATCTTCTGGGCCGATATGAAGAGGGCACGTTGACTATTGATGATCTCAGTCGTGAATTGACATATAAGGAATTGAACAGCCAATTCTTCTTTGGCACCGAAAAATCACTTCAATGTCTCAAGCGTATATGATAGCAAAGAATCAGAAAGAATTCCTCATTAACAGGATTGTGGACAAATTGACGGAGTATCTTGTCGTTGATTCTGCCATTGACATTACAGATGCCCTGAAAATAGTGTACAACTCCAAAGTTTATCAGCAATTACAAGATATGGATGGTGATTTATATATACAAAGCCCTTCATATATCTACGAGTTGCTGAAACAAGAGATGAAATGGAATTAATGTTATAGTCCAAAAACTTTCCTGTCAATCCCTGCGTAAACCATTAAAAAACGGTTAAGTCTTTCGGAATTGATTAAATTGTACTATCTTCGCGCCGTAAATTTCTAATTAACTATAACTAAACGGTTATGAAACAAGTCATTAAACTCTTAGCACTCCTTCTGGGGGGGGGTATTGACTGTCTTTAGTGCATCTGCACAAGTCACTACCTCAGCTCTTTCAGGTAGTGTTACTGATGAAAATCAGGATCCTTTGACCGGCGCTGCGATTGTAGCTGTCCACATTCCTTCAGGTACGCAGTATGCTGCGATTGCCAACGCACAGGGACGCTTCAACATCAACGGTATGCGTTCCGGTGGTCCTTACACAGTGGAAGTGTCTTTCTTGGGAATGGGAACAGTGAAGTTTACCGACGTGATCCTTACTCTCGGTGACCCTTACACAATTGATGTCGTCATGAAGGCTTCAAATGAACTTGATGCGGTAGTTCTCACTGCTGAAGGTTCATTCAACGCTTCCAAGACAGGTGCCGGCGCAAACTTCAACCTCAGTGCGGTTGAGAACATGCCGACCATCGACAGAAGTATATATGACATCGTAAAATATACTCCTCAGGCATCCGTAAACAAGGACGGAGGTATTTCTTTCGCAGGTTCCAACAACCGTTACAACAGTTTCCAGATTGACGGTGCTGTTGCGAACGACTCTTTCGGTCTTGCAGCTTCAGGAACCAACGGTGGTCAGACGGGCGCCAACCCAGTTGCCCTTGATGCAATCGAGGAAATCCAGGTTGTCGTAGCTCCTTTTGACGTTCGTCAGTCAGGATTTACAGGAGGTGCAATCAATGCCATCACCAAATCAGGTACCAACACCGTCAAGGGTTCTGCCTACGCATATTTCAACAACCAGGACTTCATCGGAACCACTCCTGGAGCAGATGTCGAGAACAGAAAGAAATATGATTCCCAGAACACCCAGACCTATGGTTTCACCATCGGTGCGCCAATCGTGAAGAACAAACTCTTCATCTTCGCAAGTGCAGAGTACTACCGCAAATCTTATCCTAACATTTATAGTCCGGAGAACAATACTTACGAGACTGAGAAGATGAAACTCTCTAAGCCTGTTGACATTAACCCACATTGCAGCTAATCCCCCATCTGAAAAATTTTTCACCCCATCCAA
>JBJEBR010000010.1:0-23061 GCA_051870255.1 Candidatus Cryptobacteroides sp. | reverse complement strand
TATGAAAACTATCGTTTCAGGTTTGACATTATGTGGTAATTGGAAGCCGGGCGGACGGTCAGGTCCGTCCGGCTTTATCGGGAGTCAATCATGCGAATGCATGAAGACATCCTTTCTAATGTTCATAGAGATGTATGGCTTTGATTTCCACCTCGGAACCTGCCGGGGTACGGCCAAGGTCAACGAAGAGGGCTATCTTGTCATAATCAGTATCAGGAGCTATTCCGCTCTGTATGTGTTGGATGTCCTCGTATGCGGTAAGCTCTACATTGCCGTCATAGAAGAAAGCATGGTCGTTGTCATTGCCTTCCCATGCGAGTTTCACCGTGCAGACGCAGTCGGATGAACTGTTGATGGTTACGCAGAAGTCATAATTTTTGGCAGCAGATGCAGGAGCATCGAGAGTGAAGTGGGTCTGTCCCTGCCATTCTCCTCCGCCGATTCCTTCAGGCACTACGACTTTCCATCCTCCGTCGATTTCGGTTATCTCAGGGGTGAGCGTGCCGCTCCAGGTAGCATCGCTGTACCACCATGTATATGTAACCTTGGAGTTGTCCCAGATGTCAGTTCCGCTTGTGTCAAGGCCGCCTTCACCTGTACCTGCATGTGTGCCGTCATCAGATGAATGGTCTTTCAGGACGATTCTCTTGATGGTGACGTCAGTGTTCGCAGGGTTTCCTCCGAAGTCGAACACCATCTTCACACCGGCAGCGTCAGCAGGTATCTTGACGTCGGAAATATCAAAGATGCAGTCCTCGAAGGCTGTAAGGTCAACCCTCTCTGCAAAGAGGAAGTTCTCGTCGCTTGTGGTTTCGGTGAGCTTGAGGGTCACACCCTTAATGTCATTGCTTGCATTCAGCACTACTGAGAAGTCGTAAGAGTTTGCAGCAGCGACAGGAATGGCCACAGTCGGAATGATATGGAACTGGCACTGCCATTGGTCAGTAGTGGCCTCTGGAAGAGTGAGGGTGTACTCGTTTCCGTTCTGAACAGTCACAGGGTCGGCAATCTGAGCCCATCCCGGAGCATAGAAGTACTTGTATTCGTGATCTGCATCGGCGGCTTTCCACAAGTTGGAAGCTGCATCGTATTTATACTCCTCAGCCACTTTCACAGGCTCGTCCGGAGTGACCGGAAGAACGGTACCGTCATCGTTCGCATGATCCTTGATCACGATGTTCGTGATGGTAATTTCCGTATTCTCACGACATCCTCCGAAGTCGAATACAAGTTTGAAGTTTCCATCTGCAATATCGGCACCAGGAACATCGCTTGCCCAGAGAATGCAGTCCTCGTATGCTGTCACAGCAGGCCTCTGCTCGAAAAGGGCGAGATTGTCATCCAAGTTCGTAGCCTTGACTTCAACACCTTCGAATGAAGTTGTTGAATTGACGATGCAGGAGAAGTCATAAGTCTTGTCAGCACTCAGCGAAATGCCTGTAGCAGCTATATGGAACTGGGCCTGCCACATCTGGTCGCTCTCATAAGGAAGATTGACAATCCACTTGTTGCCCGAATGGGTGTAAGTCATGGATCCTTCCGGATAACCTTCCCAAGCTCCTCCATGAGCATAAAACATATTTACAATCTCAAACGAGTTATTGTCATCAACAGGTTTCCAGAGGTTGAAGCCGCTGTCATATTTGAAGCCGTTGAACTTGACCTCGGCAGCACCTGAAGTGATGGAGAAATGCCATGCAATCCCGCCGTTGTCGATTACGAGCTCGGCAGCCTTCGTGGTTATGCTCTCAACCTTGAAGCGAGGGTCGGCGATGAATTCCATGTTGGCGTAATATGGCCAGTAGGTCTTGGCAGGAAGCACGAGGAAAAGGTCTTCCCCGACCACTTCCCAGCTCCACTCCGCAGTCTGAACCTCAACAGGATAGAGATAGTCCTGACCGTCGTTTGTGTTGTAGTCTCCGTATGGTTTGTCGGTAATGCCTGTATTGACATAGATTGTTCCGGCATCGCCCGGATCGAAGGTATAGACATTGCCTTCGAGGGCGAAGGTCATGCGGTTGTCATATACGCCCCAGTCCTTCTTGTCGTCCGGATTTGCAGCCCACCACTCCGTACCGGTGGTACCTGAAGGACCGCAGCCCATGTGGCCGGCCACGCTGTTGTCAATACGCCATGTCTTTTCTGAACCTCCAGTAAGCATGGTGTTGTACTTGCTGAAATCCATCATCGTGTTGTCGATGTGGAAAGTCTTCTCCACATAATTAGGAGACAGACCGTTGCTGTTCATCAGCTGCATGCGCACCGCATAGTCTCCGGCGGCGGCAAATATCTTCTTCAGTCCGTTATGGGCGGAATACTGTGTCCAGTTGCCTTTGCTGTCCTGGAAAAGCCATACCGGAATCAAGGCCTTGGTACCTGCCGGCAGTTCAAATGTGACCTGGTTGATTTCCTGGTCGACAGTGATGACAGGCTCGATGGAAGTAGCGTCAGGCACTCCGGCCTCCGAAGGATGAGTGAACTCCTCCGGTGAGCAGGCTGCCACGACGGCGGCCATCAGCACTGAAACACCTAAATATCTGAATATGTTTTTCATCTTTCTGTTGGATTAAGGATTAATTGTAAGCCGGATTCTGCTGGAGAGTGTTGTTGGAGGCATCAATCTCGGACAGCGGAATAGGGAGATACTTGTGTGACTCAGTCCAGTTGCCCAGACGGCCTTTGTCGGAAGATGTCGTGAAGTTGGCATCGTCTTCTGCCACAAGGACAGTTGCTGCGTCACCCCAACGTACGAGGTCGAAATATCTCTTGCCCTCGCCCACGAACTCAAGACGGCGCTCCTTCTTTATGTTCTCGAGAGTTGCATCGACGGTCTCTCCAGGGATGGCGCGAGAATGGACTTCATTGAGCCATTTGGAAGCTTCGCCGCTGCCATAGCCTGCAAGTACGAGTTCCGCGGCGTTGAGCAGGGTCTCAGAATAACGGTAGTAACGGATGTTGTTGCCGAAGGCGCAGTCAGATGCACCGGTGCTGCCGTGGTACACTTCCTTTGCCACATATTTCTCAAGGAAATATCCGGTGTCCTGGTAGCGGACATTGTAGGAAGCAGTCGCGTGCATGCAGGTAGCGGCCTTGCGGGCATCGTTGTCGCTGAACATCTCAACGGTCTTGGTGCGTACAGGGCAGAATCCCCATCCACCGAGGTAGCCGTCAGCACTGTAGTTGTTCGGGCTGATGAGCTGTGGAAGCCATGTTCCGCCGGCTCCCATTGTCCAGTCGTATGACCTCACCTGGTCTTCGCTCTTGTAGTTGATCTCGAAGATGGACTCAGAGCACCATTCGCCCTCCCTTGTCCAGATTTGGGCATAATCAGGATTCAGGCTGAACTTTCCGCTGGAAATGAGTTCCTTCATGTAATCGAGAGCCTTTGGAAGACGGGCTGCGTCATTCTGGTACATGGCAAGTTCAGCATAAAGCATATAGGCCATTGAAAGACTTGCCTTTCCGATTTCAGCGGCCTCCCATCTGAGAGGAAGCACACCAAGGTCGATTGCACCCTGAAGGTCTGTCATGATCTTCTCATACATCTCGTCAGCACTGAACTGCTCGCCGATATAAGGCTGGGAAAGGTTGGTCTCATAATAGACTGCACTGCCCCAGAGTTTCCAAATCCAGCTGTAATAGAAGCAGCGGAGCACACGGCACTGTGCCTCGTAAGACTTTGCAACACTTTCTGGAAGGTTCGGAACCCAATCGATGTATTGTATGCAGTCGTTGCATCTCTTCACTCCGGAATATGCCTCGGTCCAGATGGATGCCACACAGTCAACCGGGCGGGCGTCGAAGTCAGCAGCCTCGTGCCAGATTTTCATGTCGGTACGGTCTGAACCGCCGACCCATACATTGTCACCAAGGACTTCAAAGAGAATGTTTATCGGATTGTACTGTCCGCAGCTCCAGTCAGTCCACTCAAGAGGGTCGTAAGCTGCCACGAGGGCCTCGGTCAGATGGGCCTCGGTAGTGAAATACTCCTCGATAGGCTGGGCCGTAGGATTGTCCACGGTAAGCCATTCGGTGCAAGAGCATGCAAAAAGGGCTGCAAGGGAAATTGATAATATCTTGTATGTTTTCATTGTATTTTCCTCCATTTTTTAGAATGCCACATTTACACCGAACGAGAACGTACGTGCCTGAGGATAGACACCATAGTCGATGCCGAGGGATGTTCCACCTGAAGAAATCTCAGGGTCATATCCATGATATTTCGTGAGCGTGAGCAGGTTTTCCGCAGCTACGAATACCCTGAGCTTGCTGATGAAAATCTTCTTGGTTATCCTCTCCGGCAATGTATAGCCGAGCTGGATGTTTTTCAGGCGGACATAAGAACCGTCATACACCATCAGGTCGGAAGACTGCCAGTTCACGCTGTCGCCGAGGACGAAGCGCGGATACTTGTTGGAAGTGCCTTCTCCGGTCCAGCGGTTGAGCATATATGAAGGAAGGTTGGTCTTGCTGATATCGTTTCGGCGGGTAGCGTCATATACATCGTTGCCGATGGTGCCCTGCCAGAGCATCGAGAGGTCGATGCCTTTCCATGAAAGGTTGAGGTTCAGACCCCATGTCCAGTCAGGGGTGCCGTCACCGATGTATGTACGGTCGTCGGTAGTGATCTTGCCGTCTCCGTCAACATCCACGAACCTTACGTCTCCCGGTACTGCGTCCGGCATGATGAGTTCGCCGTCAGCATTGCGGTATGAATTGACTTCCTCCATGTTCTGGAAGATACCGTCGGTCTTGTAACCGTAGAAATAAGGGAAAGGCATTCCGTTCTGTGCGCGGGATATGGCACCCGTACCCTGGAACGAGTCGAGGTTGGCCCATCCGCTTTCGTTTCCGTACTCGATGAGGCGGTTGCGCAGGTATGAGAGGTTACCGTTCACGCGGAAGTTCCAGTCACCCTTGCTGTATTTGTATCCGAGTTCCATCTCGACTCCGGAGTTGTTCATCACGCCGACGTTTCCTATAGGCTTGGACTCGCCGACATAGGTAGGGATGTTCATCTCCATCAGCATATCCGTGGTGACTTTCTTGAACCAGTCAACGGTGAATGTGAGTGAGTTGGCGAAGAAGCCGAGGTCGATTCCGACGTCGGTCTGGGTCGAGGTCTCCCAGTGGAGGTCAGGGTTTGCGAGTCCGCTGGCCTTTGTTCCGATGGTGACATTCTCGTCAGTTCCGAAGATGTAGTTGTTGTTGGAGGATGTGAGGACGGTGTAACGGAAATCACCGATATTCTCGTTACCGTTCTGTCCCCATGAGAAACGCACCTTGGCGGTGTTGAACCAGTGAGGCATGTTGATATAAGGCTCCTTGTGGATGTTCCAACCGAGGGAGAATGAAGGGAAGGTTCCCCATTTGTGGTTCGCACCGAAACGGCTTGAACCATCACGACGGACAGTGACCTCTGCCATATATCTCTCGTCGTAGTTGTAGTTTGCACGGAAGAAATATGATGCAAGCTTTGCCTTTGCGTAAGGTGCTCCCCAGGCGTTGTAGTCGCCGTTTTCCTGAATGGAGTCTGAATAATCCAGATAAGGCTTGTTGTAATCCTTCAGATAGCGCGCACTTGCTCCGAGATAGTTACCGCTGGACTCTTTCATTGACTGTCCGAGGAGAATGGAGAAGGTGTTCTTGCCGATTGTCTTGTTGTAGGTGAGGATGTTCTCAAGCTGCCAAACCAGACCGCGGTCGCTCTCGGAAGAAGCTGAGGAATATGTAGCCTTGTTGTTGGTGCCGAGATAATATACAGGAGTATATCCGTCACTGCCGTAGAATGAAAGGTCGGCGCCGAAGCTGCTGCGGAACTTGAGTCCGTCCCAGATCTGGAGCTCGACATTGAAGTTGCTCACCACCTTGTGGCTCCAGCCGACAGATCCCGGAAGGGAGAGGCTTGCCACAGGGTTGACCATCTCATTGTAGTCGGCTCCCGGGAGAGTGAAGATCTTGCCGTCCTTACTGTACATGTGTACATAGTCGGCGACATCGAGATATCCCTGTGCCTCCTCCTCGGTTGCATATACTCCGAGAATCGGAGAGAGTGCAAGTGCGGAACCGAGAGGAGAACCCCATGTGGAGTTGGTGGCAATTCCTGTTGATTTGATATAGGCGTAACTGATGTTGCTGCCGAGGGTGGCCTTGTTGAGCCAGTTGCGGTCCTCGGAATTGTCGAAGAGAGTGAAGGTAGTGTTGCTGCGGACTGAGGTACGCTGATAGTTTGACCTGCCGTAATTTCCGCCGACGATACCTTCCTGGTCATTGTATCCGAAAGAAAGGTAGTAGTTCACTTTCTCGGAGGCACCGCTTACGCTGACCTCGTGGTTCTGGCTCGGAGCATTGTAGTTGAATACTTCCTTCTGCCAATCCGTGCCCTCCCCATATGAATATGGGTCGGCATACAGCGGGGTCATTCCGGCGTTGATGCGGCCTTCGTTCATCATGATGGCATACTCGGTGGCATTGAGCACATCCCTCTCCCTCCACGGGCTTGAGAATCCGTAAGTGAAGTTGTATGACACCTTGGTGCGTCCGGTTCCTTTCTTGGTAGTCACGAGGATGACACCGTTTGCTGCACGGGCACCGTAAACGGCTCCGGAAGCGGCGTCCTTGAGGACTTCCATTGACTCGATGTCACTCGGGTTCAGGTAGTCGATACCGCCCTCGATAGGCATTCCGTCCACGATGTACAGAGGGTCGGAATTGTTGATGGTACCTGTTCCACGAATCCGGATACGGGCTGCAGCACCAGGCTGTCCGGAAGAAGAAGTGACTGCGACACCGGCAGCGAGACCCTTGAGGGCATTGTCCATACGCAAAGGTGCAGTAGTACTCAATTCATCCGCAGACACTTTGGCGATGGAAGCCGTGACAACGCTCTTTTTCTGTACGCCGTAGCCGACGACCACGACATCGTCCAGAAGAAGGGCATCCTCTTCAAGCACCAGGTCAAGGAAAGCCCTCCCCTGCACCGGGACAGTCAAAGTCTGATAACCGATCGATGATACTTCAAGGACAGCATCCGACGGCACACCTGAAAGCAGGAACGAGCCGTCAATGTCGGAGGTCGTGCCCATAGCCGTTCCCTGAACGAGAACAGCCGCGCCTATTACAGGCTGGCCATTGACATCCTTGACAGTACCTTTCACTTGCTGAGCTGCCGCAAAAGCACAACTCATACCCATTACCATCATGATAAGGGCAAATCGTCTGATAAGGTTCTTCATTGATTTGTGTTATTATTGGTTAGTAAAAATAGTGGTCTTGTGGTCATCGCAGGCTTGATGCAGTCATGCCGAATCAGCCTATTGCAAATGTACGCAATTGACCGACACGGACAACATCCGCTCGGAAAATAGTGGGGACAAGGTGGTCCTTTGCCATATAATTATCTATATAGCAATAACTTACAAAATGATTTCGAAACTAAAAAAGTGGATTTTTCCTATAATTTCTTGACGAGTTCCTCGAAGTTTTCGCGATTCTCGAGGGCTGAATTCTTGATCTGCGCCCTGTAGTTGTATATGGTATTGACCGAATACCTCAGGAGAGATGCTATATGGGACGACTGGGTTATGCCGAGCTTTATCAGGGCGAATATCCTGAGTTCCGTGTTCAGGACCTCCCCTTTCTTGAGCTCTATGCGGAATTCAGGCTTGAGAAGGGCATTGAACTTCTCCACGAAATTCGGATAGAGCTGGATGAAGGCATTGTCGAATGTCGAATAGAAATTCCTGAGCTCGGCATCCATCTGCTCCATTGTATAGATTTTCTTCAGTTTTCCCAGATAGTTGGAGCACATTGAAAGGAACAGTCCGAGGTATTCCTCCTTGGCGGCATTGGCCTCCGAAAGGTCTGACAGAGCGGTCTGGAGGCGAATGTTCAGGTCAGCCAACTGCTTGGAATAGCGGTTGTTCCTGACATATTGCAAAATCATGAACACAAGTACGACGAGCAGAAGAGTCGCAAGGACGGACACGACGACCACCGTCACCCATGCAAAACGGTTATGCCTGACCTGGGCATCGTTGTATGCCTTCTCGATGGCAGGGAGGCTTCTGGCAATCTGCCATGGACGCACCTTGGAATTGTAGAACTGCGCATCGTCCATGGAAATCTGGATATATCTGAACGCGCGGTCAACCTCCTCCCTTTCAAACAGTTCCATAGCAAGGCAACAGAGCGAGGCATTGTCCTTGACGGCATTCTTGACATCGCATATCGCCGATTCTATGAACCAATGGACAGCCTCGTCGTCAAGTCCGAGGATCTGACAGGCATTTGCGGCATAATATGTCGTGATGGCATATTCGTGGGAGTTGCAGTCCAGGTCGGAAATCAATGCAAGGCAGGAGTCGCGGGCCTCAGCCGTAAGACCATTGTTCAGATGGTCCATGATTATGGTATTGCGACGCAGCCAACTATCCTTCGGAGCATTGTCTATGACCCGTCCCCTGTAATAACCGGCACGCGCTTTAAGGGACTCCCTGACCTGGGCTGAGTGACTGTACTCGCTGTAATCCTGGCAGAAACGCTGAATCAGATCATAATAGGATATGAGCTGGCTCCTGTTGAGGCTGGTCGTATCTATGCACTGTTCTATGACCTGTATGGCATCCAGGAAGATTCCGGAAGTCGTCAGAAGCATCGCACGGTTGATGGAAGCATCCGCCAGCAATCCGGAATCTCCGATGGACTCGGACAGCCGACACATATTCTCGGCTGCATCCATCGCCTTGTCGAAGTTGTAAGTGACGCAGACACCGTACAAATCCTTGTAATGCCCGTACCTGTGTCTGTCATCCATGTCACCGGACATCAGCGCCTCCGATATGTTTTCTATCTTCTGCCTGTGAGCCCTCATATAGAACTCGGATTCATTCAGGATGGCGTCAAGCCTAGCAAGTTCCTCCTTGACCCCCTGTGACAGGGGAGCCGCATTTGAGACAATGCAGAAGAAGAACAGCAATATCAGAGGTGCCCGGTATTTCATTGTATCTCAGGGATTATTCCTTACGCTCCGCAGTGGAGTTGAGGAAAAGTTCATCCATCTGCTCCTGGTCGATATAGGATGGAGAATCAATCATCACGTCGCGTCCCTGATTGTTCTTAGGGAATGCGATATAGTCGCGGATGGTCTCCTGTCCGCCGAAAAGGGCACATACACGGTCGAAACCGAAGGCAAGACCTCCGTGAGGCGGAGCGCCGAACTTGAAGGCATTGATGATGAATCCGAATTTGTATTCCGCATCCTCCTTGCTGATACCGAGGACTTCGAACATCCTCTGCTGCATGTCAGCCTCATGGATACGGATTGATCCTCCGCCAAGTTCAGTTCCGTTGAGCACGAAGTCATAGGCATTCGCACATACCCTTTCAAGGTCCTCCTTCCTGTCACTGTAGAACAAGTCGAGATGCTCAGGTTTAGGAGCCGTGAACGGATGGTGCATCGCATAGAAGCGCTGCGTCTCGTCATCCCACTCGAGAAGAGGGAAATCCACCACCCACAGAGGTGCGAAGTTGTATGGGTCACGCAGGCCGAGGCGGTTGCCCATCTCGAGACGGAGCACGCCGAGCATCGTCTGGGTCTTCCTCTTTGCACCACAGAGCACGAGCATCATGTCGCCCTTTGCCGCGCCGAGACGCCCTGCGACCTCCTGAAGCTGATCAGGGGTGAAGAACTTGTCAACGGATGACTTGATGCTTCCGTCCTCGTTCACCTTTATATATACGAGTCCTTTTGCACCGACCTGAGGTCTCTTGACCCACTCCGTAAGTTCGTCAATCTGCTTGCGTGTATATGAGGCGGCACCTCCGACATTGATGGCCCCGACATATTCAACGCTGTCGAACACCGAGAACCCATGTCCCTGTACAAGGTCGGTTATCTCTTTTATTTTCATTCCGAAACGGATGTCAGGCTTGTCGCTTCCGTAGAAATCCATCGCATCATACCAGCTCATGCGCGGAATCGGGTTCGGAATCTCGACATCCAGGACATTCTTGAACAAGGTTCTCATCATGCCCTCGAATGTGTTCAGGACATCCTCCTGCTCGACGAAAGACATCTCGCAGTCTATCTGGGTGAACTCAGGCTGACGGTCGGCACGCAGGTCCTCGTCACGGAAACAGCGCACAATCTGGAAATAACGGTCATATCCTGCCACCATGAGCAGCTGCTTGAATGTCTGAGGCGACTGAGGAAGCGCATAGAACTGTCCCGGATTCATCCTTGAAGGTACGACGAAGTCGCGTGCGCCTTCCGGAGTCGATTTGATCAGGTACGGAGTCTCGATTTCAAGGAAATTCTGTGCATCGAGATAGTTGCGGACCTCGTGCGCAATCTTGTGACGGAGCCTGAGGGCCTTCTGGAGCGGATTCCTGCGCAGGTCGAGGTAACGATACTTCGCACGGAGTTCCTCTCCGCCGTCGCTCTCGTCCTCGATTGTGAACGGAGGCGTGTTGGCCTTGTTGAGCACATTTATGGCATCAAGGCTTATCTCTATGTCTCCCGTAGGCATCTTAGGGTTCTTGCTCTGACGCTCTACGACCTTTCCTGTCACCTGGAGCACCCATTCGCGCCCCACTGAAGAAGCTTTTTCAATAAGTTCCGGTGCGGCTGAAGCATCGACTACGAGCTGGGTGATACCATAACGGTCACGAAGGTCGATGAAAGTCATTCCGCCAAGTTTCCTGGATTTCTGTACCCATCCGGCCAAAGTCACGACCTGACCGGCATTTTCAATGCGGAGCTGTCCGCAGGTATGAGTTCTATACATTTTATGTTGATGGTTTATTCTGTTCGTGTCCACCGATGGACAGGGGAACGCAAATTTACAAATAATTCGCAACAAAGGCCCTGTTTCAAGCACTTTGTTGCGAATAATACGATCAATATTCTACGATTGTCTCCCCATGGTCTGCCACTACGGCAGCTTTCCATTTTTCAGTGTAGCCCGGCTGGGTTATCCCCGCAGGTATGCAGTCCGTGTGACCGTTTGTCACGAAAGATCCGTCAGGGTTCTGCGCCTTGACATTCCCGTCTATGTATTTCACGAGAAGAAGCTGCTCCAGGGCAGTCCATCTCTCGAAGATCTTCTGGGCGTTGGATACTGAAAAGTCCGTCAGATATTTCCTGACCCCTGTGAACGGATCCACCACCTTTCCTGCCTTGTCATTCCTCCTTATCTGCTTCCTCGGGGTTGCGAGAGCCTTGTCGTAAAGGGCAAGGGCCTCCTTGTCAGCCTCCTTCACGGCCTCCATCATCGCATTCTCCCAGGCGTCAATCTCGGCGCGTACGGTAGGAGCCATGATGTTGTACATCCTGTAGCAGGCGTTGGTGACACGGTTGTTCATCCAGAAAGAGGAAGTCGGCGAATAGGTTATCATATTTCCATTACCCACCCTGAAACACTCTGGGACCTCATAAGTGGAAGTATATATAGGAGTAAGGTATGAGGTTGCCGCATCGTCACATCCGAACCAGTCAATCCCACCGATTTCATCAGGCAGCCAGCCGCGGGACTGACCCACGAACCAGAATCCGGTCTGCTGGGTAGCGATTGCCCTTTCGTTGGTGTAGTGCTTGCCCTCATAGTCGAATCCCATAGGCCTCCAACGGTAAGGGAGCGCGTTTCCGCCTGCCCCGATGTCGGTGGTCATATCCATAGGTGTCCCCTCGTAATGGTCTCTCATCACATCGGCTACATCCTTGACGGTGATTTTGCGGGACGGCTTCACGAACAGAGGGAATCTCTTGGTCTTGTCATGGCCGAGCGCATACTCCACATAGTCGTAAGCATCTCTGGTGACAAGGTTTCCTGACTCGTCCTCGAAAGTGAACTTGCCGTCGCAGAGGATGTTGAATGCAGACCAGGCGCGGGCTTCACAACCTCTCATGCCACCGAAATCAAGGGGTGCATAAGCGTCGCAGAAGCTGAAACCACTGTCAGGGCCTTCATAATATCCCATCTCCCTCGCGAAGGAAATCACATCGGGAGCATACATGCAGTTGTCCGGGTCGTCCATAGGGAAAGTGCTGATGCGGGCCTGATTTGCATGGGCACATATATATCCGTCAGGCACCCTGCGTGCCACCCATACGATTCCCTTGCGGACATTGGTCCCGTTCTCCATCTTGATTCCCTTTCCGATGAGGTCCATGACCCAGACCTCGTCCTTGTCGGCTATGGAGAATGACTCTCCGCTTGAATAATATCCGTATGTGTTTGCGAGCTCGACGATCACCCCAATGGCCTCACGGGCTGTCCTGGCCCTTTCCAGGGCTACATATATGAGGGAGCCGTAATCCATTATGGCGGTGGTGTCCTCCAGTTCGTGACGGCCTCCGTAAGTCGTCTCGGCGATTATGAGCTGATGCTCATTCATGTTGCCCACCCTCTGGAAGGTATATGGAACCTGCGGTATTTCTCCAAGATATTTTCCTGTGTCCCACTCATTTATCCGCCTCATGGCCCCGATTTCCCATCTTGCGGCAGGAGCGAAATACAATTCCCCGAAAAGCTGGTGGGAATCCGCCGCGTAAGATACCATGTTGGAACCGTCGGCACTTGCGCCTTTTGTGACCAGGACATTGGTGCAGGCAAGGCTTTCAACCGATGCCGCGAGAGCCATGGCCGCCAGGAAGATTGTCACTGTCAGAGTTTTTCTCATTTTGTTCTTTTGTTAATATTATTTATTTTTGCCGTCTTGAAGCAATGCGAGTTTGCAAAACTATAAAATTTTTGAAAGATATGAAACCGTCTCTTTTGTATATCTGCGTTTTTGCCGTCTCCGCAGCCCTCTTTTCTCCTTTGAAACTGGCAGCTCAGGAGCAGCAGAAGCAACCGGACATCTACGAGCAGGCAGAGCAGGAGGCCGACAGGCTCCAGAGAGTCCTGAATCTCGAAGACTGGCAGGTATTCTATGTGGATTCTACCCTGAAACACAATTTCCCGGCCATGAAGGCTGAATTTGAGAAACTGTCGTCGGAGAAAGTGACCAACACTTCCCTCTACATCGCCGTCCAGGACAAGTGGTTGGAGAAGACGGATTCCGCATACATGAAGATTTTCAACGAGGAACAGTGGGCAGCATACCTGAAAAGCGGGGCCGCCAAGCAACAGAAGGCACGGGCAAAACGCCGTGCGGCAAATATGAAATAATGGATTTCTCCATTCGCCCCGCTCAGTCGAAATGACAGAGATGTCATTTCGAGCGAAGTCCGAAGGACGAAGTCGAGAAATCTGAACATATATTTTTATAATGGATTTTTTAGAAGTAATAGAGAAACGGCACAGCGTGAGGAAATACACGGATGCGCCTGTCGAAAGGGAAATCCTTGATGCTATCGTGAAGGTGGCCCGCACGGCTCCGTCTTCACGCAACAGCAAAAGCTCTGAATTCATGATCGTGGATGACAAGGACACCATCGTTGCCATTTCACAGATGAGGGATTCCGGATCGGCTTTCATGAAAGACGCACCGGCAGTCATATTCGTCCTCGGAGACGAAAGCAAAACCGACCTGTGGGTGGACAACTGCGCCATTTCCGCGACATTCATACAGCTTGCCGCAACAGCCATGGACCTCGGCAGCTGCTGGGTACACATCAACGGACGCCCAAGGCTCAAGAGCGAGCCTGAAGGGGCGATGGCTGAGGATTATGTTAGGGAGCTGCTCGGCGTCAAGGAGGGCTTGAGGATCTATTGTGCCGTGGCCATCGGCTGCCCGGCTGTTTAGATCTCTCCACGCGCTTCGCTTTGTCGAGATGACATTGTCATTCCGAGCGTAAGTGGAACACTGTCATTCCGAGCGACCGAAGGGAGTCGAGGAATCTGTCCAAAGAAAAAAAACAATAAAAGACAAACGATATGAAAGAGAAAATTGATGCCTTGATGGCAGAAATCAATGATCTGAAATGCAAGAAAGAGCAAGATATTGAAGAAGCCCGCGTAAGGCTTCTCGGAAAGAAAGGTGAAATCACGAAACTTTTCGAAGAATTCAGGACAGTGGCCCCTGAACTCAAGAAGGAATTCGGCCAGAAGCTGAATATCCTCAAGAACGCTGCGACGGCCAAGATAGAGGAACTGAAGAACGCTGCCGAGGAGGAAGGACAGTCCCAGGGAACATCCTTCGACTATACAATGCCGGGAGACCCTGTAGCCCTCGGATCCCGTCACCCCGTCTCTATCGTCCGCGAGGAAATCGTTGACATATTCCGCAAATTCGGTTATGATGTAGCTGAAGGTCCGGAAATCGAAGATGACTGGCATGTCTTCGAAGCCCTCAACTTCCCGCCTGAACACCCTGCCCGCGAGATGCAGGACACATTCTTCATCTCCGAGAGCGACAACCCTGTCCTCTTGCGCACCCACACATCCAGCGTCCAGGTCCGCGCGATGGAGAAGATGCCGCTTCCTATACGCATAGTCTGCCCGGGACGCGTTTTCCGCAACGAAGCCATCTCTGCCCGCGCACATTGCATATTCCACCAGGTGGAAGGCCTCTACATTGACGAGAATGTCACTTTCGCTGACATGAAGCAGGCCATCCTCCTGTTCGCCCGCGAGATGTTCGGACCGGAGACACAGATCCGCATGAGGCCTTCATATTTCCCGTTCACGGAGCCTTCCGCAGAAATCGATGTAAGCTGCAATATCTGCCACGGCAAGGGATGCAACATCTGCAAGGGAACCGGCTGGCTCGAAATCATGGGCTGCGGAATGGTGGACCCGAATGTACTCGAAGCCTCAGGCATTGACAGCAAGAAATACAGCGGATTCGCATTCGGAATGGGAGTCGAGCGTATCGCAATGCTCAAATGGCAGGTCAAGGACCTTCGCAACTATTTCGAGAACGACCTCCGCTTCCTCAAGGAATTTGAGACATCCATCTAAGCCTCTTGATACAGCTTAAATAAATTTATATTGTCTCTGAATCCAGAGTTTGAAAACGGGATCTTGAATTTGTACGGATTTCCCCTCTGCATCTATCAGGTCCCGTTTCATTAATGCATTTCTGATAATACGCACATTACCATTCGTACCCAATTTATATGATGACAATATATGAGAAGATGTCATCTTTGTAACCCCATCAGCCAAAGCACATAAATAATTTTTCTGCTTGTCTGTTATAGAATCCATTATGTTCATAAATTGCAAGTTGAGCGAATCCATTAAGTTTGACAACGCTCCGTCAACTATTTCCGCAGTACACACAGATTCAGTACGCAACCAACTTAATTGAGCAAGCTGTTGTACATAGTAAGGGTGATTATCAACGCATTGTGCTAAATAAGCCGCTACAGACCTGTCAATCTTCTTTCCTGAATCATTGAAACGATCCTTAATATAGATTCCCCAATCTCCGTTTGTTATCTTCGGCAAAAACATGATATCTCCAAATTTGTAGAATGGACTTTTGTAATCTCCAAAAATATTGATCATCATCTGTTTCTTACTTCCATACAAGATGTAGGCAACATCTGAATGTTCTTGCCAATGATTCCTGAGAATCTTCTGAAATTTCAGTGTATTGCTGAATTCTCCTATCTGCTGAAATTCATCAATACAGACAACCACCTTTTTTCCTCTCTTTGATGCAATGCTCTGGGGCAAGTCCAGAATATCATCTGATATCGGATTTTTGACAACATCCAGTCCGAATGATATCTCATATCTTGACAGCGGATCTGAAAACGACACTTTTGGCAGCAGTGTAGAAATGAATTCTCTGGCATTATTGATGAGAGATTCGGCTGAAGTTGAAATCTGTTCCATTACATTTTTGGCATACAATGCATAGAACTCCTGCTCATCATCGCATTTGAAAGCATTCATTCTGACTATCAGGAAATCTTTATCCTCCGAAGCCATAGTCACAACTTTGGCTACCAATGAAGACTTTCCCCATCGGCGAGGGGAAATAATCGCGGTATTTGTCAATGAATGGATATTATCCAGAAGCTTTTCTGTTTCTTTTGTCCTGTCAGTGAAATCATCGTCCCGGACTATCTTTCCAAATGAGAATGGGATATTCATATTCATGCATATTTTCTGATACAAAATTATATAATTTTATTTAATATAAAAATATATCATATAATTTTATATAAAATTGAACGTGGAATTGATAGTATGACATCCTACTCAAAACGGCTGTGAAGTCCTTTCCTGCGACGTCATTTATGATTATAAAGCTTGTTCGATGGCAGAAGCGAGGTCGCTGCCCTGGACATAATCGATTGATGTGATGCCGGCCTTGCGGGCGGCTTCCGTGTTTCGTGGTGAGTCGTCGATGAAAAGCAGTTCAGAGGCATAGAGGCCTGTCTGCCTGATGGCTTCAAGAAAGATTTCCTGGCCGGGCTTCATCAGTTTCATCGTGCTGGAGATGAATATTTTATCGAAGAAATCGTAAAGTCCTATCCCGACACGGCTGAAATCCTCGGCACATATTCTCATCATTATCGGATTGTTGTTGCTGAGCATATAGATTTTGTATCCCCTCTCCTTGAGTGAACGGAGGCAGGATGCCTTCTCCTGAGAAGGTCCGTCGTAGAAGCTTTTCATGCAGGCATCAATGTCCGCGCGGACAGTACCTTCCTTGCAATGGGCAATGACGAAATCATAAAATTCATCCTCACCGACCTTGCCTGCCTCCATGTCTCCATAGATCCCTTTCTGGTGACAAGGGTCAAGATAATCGCATATTTCATTGAAACCTATGGACTTATATGCAGCAACACACCTGTCATAGAATAAATCTATAAGCACCCCGCCCATATCAAAAACAATTCCTTTGATCATATTCCAATATTTTTCAGTCACGTTTCGCAAGTGTTAAGTCGGATACGACCTGACAATTATTTCCTTGCGGTTGAATATATTCTGTATTTGCCATCTTTCAATACGAATCTTACCGAAGAAATCTGTTCCAAATCCCGGATGATTTCCTCCAAATCGCACCCTTTGGTGGTTTTGATCGAGTAGGAGTAATCCTTGATCCTCTCATCCATGATTTCGAAATCCACATCGAACTTCCTTGAAAGGGTCTGCAATACATTTTCAAGAGGACTGTCCTGGAATGCAATGACATTCTCGGTCCAGAGTGCCTTCATGTTCGAGTTCTTCAGATGAATTATCTTCACCTCGCCTGTAGCCTTGTTGTATGTCAGGCATTCGTCAGGATTCATGTTGTATATGTCATCCTCGTTCCTGAATTCCACAAGACCTGAAATCAATGTCACATCTATGGTCGGATTATCTTCGTATGAATTTATGTTGAATGATGTTCCAAGAACCTTGACCGAAGCTTCTTCGCCGATTCTGACGATGAATGAACGGCGTCTGTTGGGTTCCACCTTGAAGAAAGCCTCTCCTTCGAGAGTGACCGTCCTCCTTGATATTCCGAAGCGGTGCGGGAATGTCAGCGTGGATTCCCCATTGAGAATCACGGATGTCCCGTCCTGGAATATTATTTCTTTCTGCTCGCCTCTGTCAGTATGGATGGTCTCGGTCCCGGCATCGGAAATCAAAGCCCCACCAATCCGGTTGTCGAGGTTCAGCCATAAGGTGAGCATCACTATACAAGGAATCAGCACTGCGGCGCAGGAAAGGACGATGTTCCTGATCTGTTTCCGGCGTATGCCTGCCATTATGCGCTCGAGTATCTCGTCCACCGCTATGTCCCCGGCAGTCGGTATCAGGTTCTTGTCAATCAACCCGGCATCCGAGTCGATGGCCTCTGCCAACCAAGCCTGTCCTTCAGGAGAAGACAGCCAGACCGCCACCATTTCGGCCTCTTGCCTGGTTCCTTTGTTGTTGAGGACCCTTCTGACAACTATCGGATTCATCTTATCCATCTGATTCATAAATTCAAAAGTACAAATATTATCAATGAATCAACAAATGTATTCAATATGCGTTTGAGATTCTTCAGGCACTGCATGTAATGCGAATTGACCGTGTTGAGCGAGAGGCTCATAATCCTGGCGATCTCTGAATTTGACAGTCCTTCACATCTGTACAGGGCCACCTTCCTCTGTTGTTCCGGAAGTTTCCCTATCGCATTCATCAGTTCATCAACCCTGCCCTGCGCATCAGCCTTTTCATAGATGTCATCTTCAAAATCTCCCCTTGACTGTGCAATGACATAGTTGTGCTGCAATGCCGTGCGGTTGTTCCTGATATAATTCATCACTGCATTCCTGGTCATCGCATACAGGTATGACCTGATCTGGACTGACGGGGAAATCCCCTTCCTGATGGTCCACAATTTCTCGAACACCTGCTGCAGGATGTCCTTGGTCACATCTTCGTCCTTTATGTACCTGTATGCGAGGGTATATAGCTGGGATATGTATCTGTTGTATATCTCCGTGAACGCGGATTTGTCCCCGCGCCCGAGCAATACAATCAGCTCCATGTCGCCCAGCCCTCTGCAGTCAGTCATATCGAATCTCATTGATGTGGATTTGGTCTCCACAAATTTATGAGATTTTTATAATAAACACGTAAAATTGAAAAAAATGTGAATTCTGCCTCACATTTATTTCGGACTTGCGTGTTTTTATAGCGCTGACACTTGAAATGACACTTGAATCAATAGAAAGGACTTTATCCAGAATACCAAATTAATAACCATTAACAACATCATTATGAAACTGTTCAGAACTATTTTGACAGTGATTGTGATGACAGGGTTCGGCATTGCGATGCAAGCCCAGAATGTCACAATACACAAGGACAAAGTGGCGCTTGAGACTGTTTTGGATGAGATCTCAAATCAGACGAGCTACACTTTCCTCCACTCCAGACCTGCGGTCAATCCTGATGCATTGGTCTCTCTTGATGTCGACAATGTTTCCTTGAAGGAAGCTCTCGACAAACTGTTCAAAGGATCCGGAATCGCCTATGAAATCAAAGGGACGAAAGTCTATCTGAAGGAAAGGACAGAGGAATCCGAAAAGAAGGAAAGCCCCAAGACTCTGGTCAAAGGTGTCGCAGTGGACCAGGACGGACTTCCGGTAATCGGAGCCGGTGTGCTTGTAAAGGGCACGACACGTGGTGTGAGCACCAGTCTGGACGGAGATTTTTCCATCGAGGTTTCCCCGGAGGAGACTCTTGTTTTTTCCTGTATAGGATATGAGGATGTGGAAGTCCTTGTCGGAAAACAGGATAATATCAAGGTCGTGATGACGGAGAGTTCGTTGGTGCTTTCAGATGTAGTGGTCATCGGTTACGGTGCCGTGAAGAAAAGAGATGTATCCACAGCGATTTCATCCATCAAGTCAGAGGATATCGCCAACCATTCCATAGCGGACTTCCGTAAGGCCATGGTCGGAAAGATGCCGGGTGTATCGGTCATGCAGACAAGCGGTGACCCTGAAGGCAGCGTGATGGTGCGTGTCCGCGGTATCGGCTCCGCCACTGCCGGCAATGACCCTCTCTATGTCATCGACGGTGTACCGATGGAGAACGGGCTAGCGAACCTCAATGCGAATGACATCGAGTCCATGGAGGTCCTCAAGGATGCTTCATCGGCTGCAATCTATGGTTCCAGGGGTTCCAATGGTGTAATCCTCGTGACCACGAAGAAGGGAACATCAGACAGGTTGAAAATCAGCTATGACGGCTATTATGCCCTGGACATGGTCTCCAAGAAGATCGAGATGATGGATGCATATGAATATGCTCAGTTTGTCAAGGACGGACACGACAATGCCTACTATGATGCAGTTCCCGGAGGTACCGAACCCAACGGCTCCCGCGCCGATTCCTGGGCCAACTATCCAGTGGAGATAATACCATATCTCGAAGGCCAGACTGGGCTGACCAACACTGACTGGCAGGACCAGATTTTCAGGAAGGCCCATACGCACAGCCACAACCTTTCATTTTCCGGAAAGACCGAATCCATCAACTATTTCATTTCCGGAAACATCCTTTCCAAACAGGGTGTCATAATCAATTCGGATTATAAGAAATATGCCCTGCGTTTCAATCTGGACGGCAAAAGGGGCCGTTTCAAATATGGAGTGAACTTCGCTCCTTCTTATTCAAAGTCCAACAGGGTCAACGCTTCCGGTTCATACAGCAGCGGTGGTGTCGTACAGTCCGCCCTGGCTTATAACCCGATGTGGCCCGTGTATAACGAAGACGGTTCATTCAATTTCCTCGGCAACGGATATTGGAGAATAGGCAATGACTATCAGCACAATGAAATCCTGAATCCAGTTGCCCTCGCAACACTGAAGAAAGACATCGTGGAGAGGGTTGCCATGACCGGACGCGTGTTTGCATCATATGAGTTCTTCGACGGATTTTCATTCCAGACATCCCTCGGTGGCTCGTATTATGGAGCATCGAACAACCAATACACGTCACAGGACCTCGAGACGTTGGGCAAGGCCAATTACGGACAGAAATCCAATCCTGTCGGCTATGCCTCTTCGGCCTTCCAGTACAACTGGCTCTGGGAAAACCAGTTCACCTACAACAGGACCTTCAAGGACAAGCATATGGTTAATGCAGTCCTCGTACATTCAGTCCAGAAGGATACCCAGAGAAGCATGAATGTCACTGCTACGGACTATCCTAACGACTATATTCAGACGATAGGCGGCGGAGTGGTGAACAATGGTGACTCGATGACTGAACAATGGTCACTCGTATCTTTCCTCGCCCGTGTACAGTACAGCTATATGAGCAAATACATGTTCTCTGCGGCTGTCCGTACTGACGGTTCATCACGCTTCGGAAAGAACAACAGGTGGGGATTGTTCCCGTCCGTATCCGCAGCATGGAGGATTTCCGGCGAAGATTTCATGGAAAACTCATCCTCCTGGCTTTCCGACCTCAAGCTCAGGGCCAGCTACGGTATAACCGGTAACTTCCAGATAGGCAACTATACGCATCTGTCCACGATGGATACGGACGACTATATTCTCGGAACGAACGGAGGCAGCCTCGTAAGCGGCTACAAGCCGACGGGAGTCGAGAATCCTGACCTGACCTGGGAGAAGACAGGCATGTTCAACGTCGGAGTGGATGCGAACTTCCTCAACGGCTATGTGACACTGACCGCAGAATACTATTATTCCAATACCAGGGACATGCTGCTCCAGGTTCCTATCCCTCATCTGACAGGATATACCCAGACCCTGATGAACATCGGTAAGGTCAACAACAGGGGAGTCGAGCTCCAGCTGGGATCTTCACATTCGTTCGCCAACGGGATAGGTTATTCGTTCTCTGCCAATTTCGCAAAGAACATCAATGAAGTTAAAGCCCTTGGAGCCAACGATACCCCTATCATTACATCCGGCAGCGTGGCTCACGCATATTATATCACCCAGGTCGGCTATCCGATAGGTTCTTACTATCTGATGACTGTTGACGGCGTGTTCAAGAACGAAGAGGAACTCAATGCATATCCTCATTTCTCGAACACCCAGCCAGGAGATTTCAGGTTCGTGGACATTGACGGTGACGGAGAAATCGACCTTGACAAGGACAGGTCCGTCGTAGGAAACTATATGCCTGATTTCACTTATGGTTTCGGCGGCAGCTTCAACTACAAGGGCTTGGATTTCGAGATTGCCTTCCAGGGAGTATATGGAAATGAGATATTGAACCTGAACAGGAGATATCTTGACAACATGGAGGGAAACGTGAATGGTACCATTGCAGCCCGCAACCGTTGGGTAAGTCCCGAGAACCCGGGAGACGGCCTGACCAACAGGGCCAACAGGAAGCAGAAGGGAAACAATGGAAGGACCTCTACCTGGCATCTTGAGGACGGCTCATACCTCCGTCTCCAGAATCTCGCCCTCGGTTATACGATTCCTTCGAGGATAACGGAAGCTGCAAAGATTGAGAAGATCCGTGTTTACGTGTCTGCGCAGAATCTTTTCACCTGGACCAATTATTCAGGTTACAACCCTGAGGTCAGCAACCGTTCAAGTGCGCTTACCCCTGGTGAGGACTATGGTACTTATCCGCTCGCAAGGACATTTATGGTCGGACTTAATTTAACATTCTAAGACAATGAGAAAGATATATTCAATATTGATTTTGGTAGTCCTTGCGTCTTTGACTTCCTGCGAGAAGTTCTTCACGTTGACACCGGATTACGAGGTCCCTGTGGACAATCTGTACAAGAGTGCAGATGATTTCAACATCGCTGTGATGGGATGTTATTCAAAACTCCAGGGACAGGCAAACTATTATACCGAACTTTGTGAGTACAGGAGCGACAACATGCGTCTGTCCGCACCTACGGCCGGAACACAGGACCGATATGACATCGACCAGTTCAAGGACAATGCCTCCAACGGCATCATCGAGGAAGCCTGGGCGAATTTCAACAATGGAGTCTATCGCTGCAACATGGTGCTGGACAGGATTGATGACGCCGATTTCGACGAGTCCCTCAGAAATCAGTACAAGGCCGAAGCCATGTTCATCAGGGCCTATACATATTTCAACATGTACAGGCTATGGGGTGGTGTCCCTGTAACGAGGAAGGTCGTCACGGTTGCCGAGGCTCTGCAGATAGGCAGGGCGTCAAAGGAACAGATGTACGACTTCATAGTCGGTGACCTTGAAACCATCGTGAACGATGCAATGCTTCCTGCCTCATATGCGGCTGCCGATGCCGGCAGGGTGACGAGCGGAGCAGCAAAGGCTCTCCTTGCCAAGGCCTATCTCACATTCGGACAGCCATCCAAGGCAGCAGACGTACTTTCCGGAATGATAGGCACATACGAACTGCTCGACAATGTCGCCGATGTCTTCGACGTCGCCAACAAGGACAACAAGGAAATCATTTTCGCCGTGAAATACAACAAGACTGTCCAGGGTGAAGGACACGGCGCATGGTATTCAGTCGCCAACCTCAGCGATGATTCAGGAAGGACGGAGATACTTGACAACCTTTATGACGCTTCCGACAAGAGGAAGGACCTGCTCACATACAGGAAGGTTGACGGAGTCAACCCACATTGCAGCTAATAGAGATCTAACCACCTGATTTTGAGGGAGGGTCTTT
>JBJEBR010000009.1:0-23719 GCA_051870255.1 Candidatus Cryptobacteroides sp. | reverse complement strand
GTCCACATGGAACTTTTTTAGAGAAATCCATCACCCCAAATGTCCAGGTGACCTAAAAATGAGAGTAATATCACATCCGAAAGATTTTTGTGCGAATTGCCTCGATTATGAGACTTATGCGCTCGTATATTCCAAGTCGATAGCTGACATCAACGGTGAGCAACTCAAACAAACGGATGACCGGGACAAACTGAATGGATATGTCAGGATAAGCGCTGGCAGGAAGAAAATCTATCGTAAATGTCGCGCCTATTGTGGAATCAAGGGAGATGAAATCTCATTGGGATACCGTTCCCGCGCGGAGCTTGGAGGCAATAATAACGTTACAGTTGCTCCGACAGGATGGTTCTCCTATCATTGGATGAACTCTGAACCAGGCTTGAAGCATTCATTCCGAATAACAGTTGTTGCATTGGCACTGACAGCCTTATCATCATTGCTTAGCATCATTTCATTATTCATTGAGTTCCCCATATGCTAAGGACTCAAGTAGACCAGGAATGCTCTTACGACACGTATCCCGGTTGCTCAGATCGTCGAAGCAACCGGGATATTCATATTACCGTATCTTGTTCTTAAAGGATTCCATATCCCAGAATCCAGCAGATTGAGTCAGTCAGACGTCAATCCGGCAATCTCGCAATCTTTATCTATTGGAAAGGCATTAGAAAGCAACTTTGCGCTGTAGGGAGACTGTTCCAGAAAGTGTGACTATGGTGAGATAAAGAAAAGCCTACGGATTTCTTTAGATTTGTAAAGAAGAAACAACAAGAGCCTAAGATGCGTAGACTTATGGATTTCACAAAAGAACATATTTCTAAGGAATCAGCGAGCAATGTTATTGCGATTTTGATTAACTTTGCTTGAATAACACTAATGTCTATGAAAATCTATAACATTCTCGGGCTCTGCTTATTATTGGTTGGAGCCATTTCAATTGACTCATATGCCAAAGGCAAATCTGAAAGCAAGGTTACCATCCATCTTTGCGGTGACAGCACCTGTGCGCCGAAGGATATGTCCAAAGGCAGCCCTGAGAGGGGCTGGGGAATGGTGTTCCCGAATTTCTTCGATGATGAGATAAATGTCGTGAATCATGCGCGCAATGGCAGGAGCACCAAGAGTTTCCGCACTCTCGGACATTGGGACAGGATGATGGGGGCCCTCAAGGAGGGAGACTATGTGTTCCTGCAGTTCGGGCACAATGACGCAAAGCAGGATGATACCCTGCGCTATGCCCCTGCCTATGGTGCATACAGCGACAACCTGCGCCGTTTCATCGATGAAGTCCGCGCCAAGGGTGCCACTCCCGTGCTTCTTACACCTGTAAGCCGCCGCTGGTTCAAGAATGGGGTCCTGGATGAGAACTGCCACACGGACTATGTGCCGGCAATGGAGGCCGTGGCTAAAGAAAAAGGAGTCGTGCTCCTTGATGTCTATTCTGATACACGCGATTGGCTGAAATCGCTTGGAGACGAGGCTTCAAAGCCATTTTTCATGCAGCTTGCTCCCGGGGAATATGAAGAATGTTATCCGGAAGGACGCAACGACAATACGCATACCGTATATGCAGGTGCCCTCCAGGTGGCCACGTTCGTAGTCCAGCGCATCAAGCAGGCTCCGGAACTCAAACCGCTTTCCCGCCACATCGTAAAATACCGAGCCCATCACGAATGAGTTTCCATCCTTGGGTCCTGAGACCTTGAATCCTGAAATTTCAGAAAGATGATGCGATGCTTCCGGCAAGGGTGCAGGCTTGATTGAGGCGCTCCTTCACTTCCTGCTCCGGAAGATAATCGAGGTTCCAGGCGGCCACGGTTATCACTTCACCAAGTCCCCAGAGGGATGAGAGTGCCTTCAGGTACGAACTGCCCTGGTCACGGTAGTCACCGGTCGGGATATTCATCCCTCGTGTGGTGATATACAGGACCTTACGGCATCTGCAAATCCCCGTGCAGGTGGTTCCGTCATCCGTGAAGGTCACATTGTAGAGAGACAGATTCTCGAAGAAGGCCTTGAGGACGGAAGGGAAACTCATATCCCAGAACGGTGTCGCGATGACTATCCTGTCGGCGGAGGCTATCTTCCTTGCAATGGCAACCGTCTCTTCAGGAACCTTCCCGGCAGTCCTTTCCTTCAGGGTCTCCGGAGTCACCGGAGGCAGGGCCAGTGCGTTCACATCGATGGTCTCGATTTCATATCTTTCAGAAAGGACGGCCTTGGCTGCCTCAAGTATGACCTTCGTCCTTGATTCCTCCCTCATGCAGGAGTCGATGATCACAAGTCTTTCCATCTTGTCAGTCAATAATTTATGGATGTGTCCGAATAAGTTTTATTTGCCGAGGAATCTGACAGGAGCACAGGGATTGCCCACGGCAACGCAACCGTCCGGGATGTCCTTCACTACGACGCTTCCCGCCCCTATCGTCACATTGCTCCCGATAGTCACACCCGGCAGGATGGTTACGGAGCCCCCTATCCAGACATTGTCCCCGATGGTGACAGGTTTCGCCCACTCCTTGCGGGAGTTCCTCTCCACGGGGTCCGTGCTATGGCAGGCCGTGTAGATGCTCACATTCGGACCGATGAAGCAATCGTCGCCTATTGTCACGAGAGCCTCATCGAGGACGATGAAATTGAAGTTGGCGAAGAACTTCCTGCCGACCCTGATGTTGCATCCGTAGTCGCAATAGAAAGGCTGGTTGATGAAGGTGTCCTCATCGCTCCTGCCAAGGAGGCCCCTCAGAAGTTCGTTCCTCTCCTTGAGCATGGAAGGTTTCAGCCTGTTGTATTCCCATATCCTGTCCTTGGTGACATTCAGTTTCTGGAGCAGGGACGGATGGGACGCATCGTACACCTTGCCTGACAGCATATCTTCCCAGACCTGGGAATCAGATGAAATATAGTCGTTATTTCCGCAGTCCATATCGTCAAATGTTTGATTCGGATACAAATATACAGATAACGGGCTGATTCCGCAAGCGAGACAGATATGGTGGTTCTCACTATTTTTGAGTATTGGATTTTTTGGGGTTTAGTGATTATATTTGCAGTCGTAAACTAAGATATTCATACAAGGATGAATGATTCCAAAAGCTATAAGCCGGACGACAAGATGCGCGACCTTGTAAGGGAGGACAGCGCATTGATTCTCATAATGGGGAGGTTCGGCATCTCACTTGGTTTCGGCGACAAGACGGTAGAGGAGGTATGCCGTTCACATGATGTGGACGAGAAGACATTCCTTGCCGTCGTGAATTATGTCACCGGCAGGGAATACAGGTTCGACGACGTGTCCCTGCCCAGCCTGATACGCTACCTTAAACAGTCTCACGAATATTTCCTGGATTTCAATCTCCCGGGCATCCGCCGCAAGCTGATAGAGTCAATCGATTGCTCCGGCACCAACGACATCGCCATGCTCATCATCCGTTTCTATGACGAATATGTAATGGCTGTACGCAAACATATGGAGTACGAGAATGAAGTGGTGTTCTCCTATGTCGAGCAGCTCTCGTCCGGGCATCTGCAGCGGGACTATACCATTTCAGAGTTTGCAAGCCGCCACGCGCCCATCGGCGACAAGCTCAAGGAATTGAAGGACGTCATAATCCGCTGTTACCCGGAGAAGAACAACTACATGCTGAATGCGGCCTTGCTGGAAATCATAATGTGCGAACAGGACCTGACCTTGCACTGCAGGATCGAGGACGAGCTGTTCGTGCCCGCCGTCAAGCACATCGAGCAGCAGCTGAGGAAGAAAGGGGACACGGTCTATGTGGACAAGGACAATCCTGCCAAGAAGGACAAGATCGAGGCGCTCAGCGAACGGGAGAAGGAAATCGTGGCTTGCGTTACAAAGGGGATGAGCAACAAGGAGATTGCAGATTCTCTGTTCCTTTCCGTGCATACAGTAACCACCCATCGCCGCAACATCTCCAACAAATTGCAGATTCACACGACTGCCGGACTGACGATCTACGCAATAGCCAACAAGCTTGTCAACATCGAGGACATCCAGATGGGCTGAAAACAAAGGACGATATGGGACACAATCATTCACACAGCCATAATCAGGCGACAAGGAACATCTCCACGGCTTTCTTCCTGAATGCCTTCTTCGTGGTTTTCGAACTGGCCGGAGGTCTGATTACCAACAGTATGGCAATCCTCAGCGATGCAGTTCACGATTTCGGCGACTGTCTGTCGCTGGCTGTCTCCTGGGCCTTGGAAAAGAAGGCCGCCAAGGGACGGGACTACAAATATTCATACGGCTACAGGCGGTTCTCCCTTCTCGGAAGCCTCTTCCTGTCGCTCGTGCTGGTGGCAAGTTCAACCTTCGTGATAATCGAATCCGTGAAACGCATATCCTCGCCTCAGGAAGTGAGTGCGAAGGGCATGCTAATAATGGCGGTCTTCGGAGTAATCATCAACGGAGCCTCCGCCCTCAGCGTGAAGAGGGGCAGCTCGATGAACGAGAGGTCTGTGTTCCTGCATATAATGGAAGATGTGCTCGGGTGGATAGGAGTGCTGGTGACAAGCCTTGTGATGATGTTCGTCAATGTGCCCGTGCTCGACCCTCTGCTTTCCCTCGGCATAAGCATATGGGTGCTGTACAATGTGGCGTCGAACCTTGTGAAGGTGTTCAGGATACTCCTGCAGGGCGTTCCCGAGAATGTCCCTCTGGATACCCTGAAGGAAGAGATCTGCAATGTAAGCGGGGTTTGCTCCATCCACGACCTGCATATCTGGAGCATGGACGGAGAATCCCACATAATGACCGTCCATGTAGTCACTGACGGCGACATCGAACCTGTCAAGAAACAGATTATCGACATCGCCGCCAGATACGGCATAGTTCATACCACCATACAGTTCGAAGGTTCCTCAACGTGCTGCACCAACAGTTGCGACTGATTTCTCCAGGAAACCGACGATTTCGTTCCAAGGGATGTAATTCCCGTCTCCTCCGTCATAAAGGTCGCAGTGGGTGGCTCCCGGAACTATGAGCAGACGCTTGCCTTCCGCATATCTTCCGCTTGTCAGCTTGCCGTATGCCTCCTTGCCGAAATAGAGGCTGTGGGCCTTTTCTCCGTGAACCACGAGCACGGGGCTGCGTACCTCGGATGCGGCTGTCCAAAGGTCCTGGTTCAGACGCATAAGCTGGGTGGTGATGTTCCATCCCATATTCGAGTTGAGGGAACGGGGATGATAGCCACGGGAGGTTGATTTGTAATAGGCCACATATTGTCTGAGGAAATCGGAGGCATCGTCCGGGACCACGTCCGGGAGTCCTCCCTGCGGAAGGATCTCATCCTTGCGGAATTCCTCTGTCCGCTTTGCAGCAAGGGTTTGCTTCAACCTGTAGCGGTCATCCTCATCCATGCTGTCGAAATATCCCTTCTGCGTCACACGGGTCAGATTGTACAGGGTGACGCACACGCTCGCCTTTATGCGCGGGTCGAGAGCTGCGGCATTGATGGCTATTCCTCCCCAGCCGCATATTCCAAGTATTCCTATCCTCTCCGCATCCACATCCTCCCTGCAGGAGAGGTAATCCACGGCGGCGCAGAAATCCTCGGTGTTGATGTCCATCGATGAGGAATATCTCGGCTCTCCCCCACTCTCTCCGGTAAACGAAGGGTCGAAGGCGATGGCAAGGAACCCATGTTCCGCCAATGTCTGCGCATATAGGCCGCTTGCCTGTTCCTTGACAGCCCCGAAAGGTCCGCTCACTGCGACGGCGGCAAATTTTCCCTCCACGCCCTTCGGCACGTAGAGGTCGGCGGCAAGTGCAATGCCGAAACGGTTCCTGAAAGTCACCTTGGAATGTGCAACCTTGTCACTCTGCGGGAATGTCTTGTCCCACTCATTGGTCATATGGATTTCGTTCATATCATTCTTGTCCTGAGCCGCCATCCCACAGTGGAAAAATGCTGCGGAAAGAACGGCGATAATCAATTTCTTCATTTCAATCTGTTCAATGATGCCTTCTTACAATGCCCATCACCGCCAACCCATCCCAAGTCACAGGGTGGGCAGATCATTGATGCCTGATGTATTCCAGCAGGTTATTGGATATTGGAGCGGATTATCTCATTCAGGGAGATGTCCGGATGCCTGAACCTCGCCTCCCTGTTGCGCTCGCGTTCGAGATGAAGCGCCTTCTGAGGGCAGGAGTGGACGCAGGCAAGGCAGAACTCGCATCTGCCACTGAACGAAAGTCCATTGTCCGTCATTGAGAAATTACCGTGCGGACATACCTTCGAACAGGTCATGCACCCCACACATCTGTCGGCATCCAGCCTGAGCAGCCTGTCGCTCGTCATAGTGAAATGGAATTCCCTCATCCCGTCAAGCATTTCCTCGTTGAAACGCCCCATATCCGACGGCTCGACATAGGATTTGCGGGAGGAAATGTCGGAGATGATAGCGGCAAGGCTTTCGTCGGTGTGCTTGTCAATCATGTTCTGCTCATTCATGTCGAATACCGGAAGGTAATTGTCAACCATCAGGATAGGCCTGACATAATCGAATGACACCCCGTTTTCCCTTGCAAATCTGTCCCACCATTCGCTTACACACACCGAAGCATTGCCGTAAGTGATGACGGAGAACATATATTCCGCCTTGAATCTTGCCTTCAGAAGAAAATCCCTCACGATTACAGGGGCGGCTGCCGCATAATCCGGGAACACGAAACCGATTTCATCGGCTGAATACTCAAGAGAGTCCTTCTTCAATTCCTGGGGAATACTCAGAGGATTGTCAGCCAATTGCTTGGCGACGAACAATGAGTTTCCTGTCGCAGTGAAGTAGAATACGAGGCGGTTCTTCCTGGAGGACCTGTCCTTCACTACGGCCGCATGGGTGGCGAAAGCAATCCTTGAGATTACCGATGCAGCAAGCCCCGTCCCCATTATTTTCAATGCCTGTCTTCTGTCCATATTTACATTTCCTTAACCGTAGCAAAATTACGGGAAATCCCCGGAAACCCTGTTATACAGATTTCGGGGATTCTTACCATTTTTGCTTAAAGGCGTCGGCCTGCGTATGCCCTGCCTCAGCCGAGGCGGAACTGGGTCGGGGTCTTTCCGGTGCGGGTCTTGAAGAAACGGACGAAGTGCTGGGGATATTCGAACCCGAGGCTGTCACTTACCTGCGATATGGTCAGGTTCATGTCGCTGAGTTTCTGTTTTGCCGCCGAAAGCAGGCAGTCGTTGATGTATTCCTTGGCAGTGCGGCCAGTCTCGTTCTTTATCAGCTGGCCGAAATACCCGGTCGAAAGGCAGCATTTGTCCGCAAAATAACTTACTGACGGGAGTCCTTCGGAAGATGTCTTCTTGGAAATGAATTCCTTGAGAAGCGAGTCGAAACGGACTACGACTGAATGGTTGAGTTCGCCACGGGTGATGAACTGCCTGTCATAAAAACGCAGACAATAATTGAGAAGCAGTTCCATATTGCTCACTATCAGTTCCTTGGTATGTTTGTCTATGGAATGGTGCAACTCAGTCGAAATCATGGACAGTACATTCCTGAAAACCGTGACCTCGGCTGCAGACAGATGCAGAGCCTCATTGCTCGTAAAGGAGAAGAATTCGTACCTTGAGATATTCCGTCCGAGCGATGTGCGGGCAAGGAAATCGGGATGGAAGACCAGGGCCGTCCATTTCGGATAAGGGACTCCCGGGACCGGCTGCACATGCACGGTCTGCCCAGGAGCGAAACTCGTCACGGTCATCTCGTCGAAATCATATTTCGTGCGCCCATAGGAGAGTATGCATCCTTTGTTCTCCTTCAGGAAAATCGCATACAGGCCATAATGCACAATCCTCTCCTCGACTTGCTGCAATTTGTCTGAGCGGACCACGCTCACCATTGGATGCAAAGTCTCAAAGCCGTAAAGGTCATTGAACTGCTGTACAGTATCGAGATATATTTCTTGCATGACGGAATTTTCGGCAAAATTAAGGAAAATACATGAAAATCGATCAGGCACTTATTCATCAACAATCAGGTCACCGGCACACGAGAAAATGACCAGCAAACTCCAGTTACTTGATTTCTATGGAATTGAGTACGTCCAGACGGCCATCCTCGATAATCTTCAGGATGAGTTCGCCGAACAGTGTGTTCTGCCAGGCGAACCAGGACCTGGTGTATCTTGCAGGATCATCCTTGTGGAAGGACTCGTGCATGAAACCGGTGCCAGCATCAGTGGTCATGAGCATCTCGATGCATTCCTTGATTTCCTTGTCGTCAGTGGAGGTGAAAGCCTTCATCATGATACTCATGGGCCATATCATATCGTAGCCGATATGAGGTCCTCCGATACCCTCTCCGGCCTTTCCCCTGAAAAAATAAGGATTGTCCTCGCTCCACACGAAACGCCTCGTATTCAGATAGACGGGATCCTTCACATCCACATCTCCAAGATATGCCATTGCAAGCAGGCTCGGGACATTCGCGTCATCCATCAGGAAGCGGTTGCCGAATCCGTCCACCTCGAAAGCGTAAATCCTGCCGTATCTGGGATGTTCCACGACGGCATATTCCGCAAGAGCCTTCTCCACCTCGGATGCGAGGTCGCGGCATTCGCTGGCAAGAGCCTTCTCGCCGTTGACCGTTTCGAGGATTTCCGCCGCCTTGCGCAGGGAAGTCACGGCAAAGAAGTTGGACGGAACGAGGAAATCGAATGTGGTGGCATCGTCAGAAGGACGGAACGAAGACACGATGAGACCTACAGGATTGACAGGGTTGCCCCAGCCATCCGAGCATTTGGTATCAAGCTGACGGTCGGTGATCCTGAGGAAACGATAAGGTCCGGGGCCGTCTTTCCTCTGCTGCGTACGGAAAGTCTGGAGGGTGGACTCTATCGCCTTGAGCCAGACATCTCCAAAGATGGAGGCATCTCCCGTGGTCTTCCAGTAATGGTAGGCAAGACGGATCGGGTAGCAATGGGAGTCAATTTCCCATTTGCGTTCGTGCACCTGGGGATTTGCTGGGCTGCCTGTCTTGTCGGACGCCCAGGGGCTGCCTGTGGGACCGTCGTTGAAAGCATTTGCATACGGGTCCAGACATATCAGCTTGAACTGACGGCTGATTACGCCAGCAAGCATCTCGCGCAGATGCTCATCCTGGTTTGCGAATTGGACATAAGGCCATACCTGCGCCCCGGAGTCACGGAGCCACATCGCGTGTATGTCTCCGGTATATACAAAAGTGTCATACAGTCCGTCGGAGCCTTCCCCTTTGAAATGGACAGTGGTGTCGAGGGTGTTCGGGAAGCAGTTCGCAAACATCCAGGCAAGCCGCTCGTTGGTGAGGATGGCGGTCACTTCCTCAATCTTCCTTTCCACGGCTTCGGAACGGAAAAGCCGTTCTGACTCCGCAGGACGCTGTGAGACATATCCTTGTGCAAATGCAGGCACTGCCGCAACAATGGCCGTCAAGGCCAGGAAAATCTTCTTCATATCGGTTATCTGTTTTCTGCCGAGAAGGAATAAGGACGGTCTGAAGGGGAGGTTCCTCTGGAAGTCTCCGGAGTGTCGGACATCACGAAAGACAGCCTGGCACCTTTGACGAGCTGTTCATGGGTGAGGTAGTTCTTCGTGCAGGTCTTTCCGTCCACTTTCAACGACTTGATGTAGAAATTGGTGGCTGAATTGTTCCTGGACTCTATCACGATTGTCTTCCCGTGAGGCAGGCTCACTTCCACCTTGTCGAACAGAGGGGTTCCGATGGCATATTCCCCTGAGCCCGGGCATACAGGATAGAATCCCATTGCCGAGAACACATACCACGCCGAGGTCTGGCCGTTGTCCTCGTCTCCGCAATAGCCGTCCGGAGCGCTCGTATAGAATCTGTCCATGACCTCACGGATGCGTTGCTGGGCCTTCCAAGGCTGGCCGCTCCAGTCATATAGATAGATCATATGCTGCACAGGCTGGTTTCCGTGGGCGTAGTTGCCCATATTCATGACCTGCATCTCCCTGATTTCGTGGATGGTCTGTCCATAGTAGCTGTCATCGAAGAGAGGTGGGATGTTGAACACCCTGTCCATATTGGCGTTGAAGGCATCGTCGCCGCCCATAAGTTCGATGAGGCCTGCAGGGTCGTGGAACACGGACCATGTGTAGTGAAGGCTGTTCCCCTCCGTGAAGTCTCCACCCCATTTCAGTTCGCTGAACGGCTCGTTGAAAGTCCCGTCCGCCTTGCGGCCGCACATGAGGGAATATTCCGGATTATAGAGGTTGCGGTAGTTGAGAGCCTTCCCGCGATAAGGCTCAATCTCTGCCTCCGGTTTGCCGAGAGCCTTCCCGAGAGTGTATATGCACCAGTCGTCATAGCAGTATTCGAGAGTCCTCGCCGCACTCTCGCGGATACCGATGTCGCATGGGACATAGCCCAGTTCGTCATATTCCTGCCAACCAAGACGGCCTGTCGAAGAAACTCGAGGATGGACATTGTGGCTGCCGCTTACGACGGCCTTCCATAGTTCCTCGATGTCATATCCCCTTATACCTTTGATATATGCGTCTGCGACGACGGATGCGGAATTGTTTCCCACCATGCATCCCCTGTGTCCCGGACTTGCCCATTCAGGCAGGAAACCGCTCTCGAGCCATGTGTTCACAAGACCTTGCTGCATCCTGGCGTTCATCTCCGGATATACAAGGTTCAGGAGAGGGAAAAGGCATCGGAACGTGTCCCAGAATCCTGTGTCAGTGAACATTTCCCCTTCGTGTACCTTTCCATCGAACGGGCTGTAGTGGACGGTCCTTCCGTCAGCGTCAATCTCCGAGAGGCTGCGCGGGAAGAGTACTGAGCGGTAGAGGCAGGAATAGAAAGTGCGGAGATCGTCAACATCGTCATCGGTCACCTTTATACGTCCGAGTACCTCGTTCCATCTTGCACGTCCCCGGGCCTTGATGCGGTCGAAATCGCCGTCACCGAGTTCCTGAAGGTTGAGGGTAGCCTGGTCGAGGCTGATGAAAGAGGATGCGACGCGGAGATTCACCTTCTGGCCGGCCTTGGTCTTGAAACCGACGATGGCACCTGCGTGATTTGACGTGACTTCAGCTTCATTCCCGGGAGTGCCTTCTGATACCGTCCTGTAACTGTCGAAAGGAGTGTCCGACACGATGACGAACCAGTTGCGGAAATTGTCAGGGACACCACCGGAATTCCTTGTGGTGTAGCCTACCACCTTGTTTTCCTCAGAAATGACCTTCACATATGATCCCTTGTCGAAGGCATCGATCACGAGGTATGAGTCATCGCCTTCCGGATATGTGAGCCTGAATGCGGCGGCACGCTCCGTGGGAGCAAGTTCCACATAGACATCGTGGTCCGCAAGATATACGCTGTAGCAATATGGGGTGGCTGTCTCGGCCTTGTGTGAAAACCAGCTGGCCCTCTCATCCTGGTCGAAGAACTCGCCTCCTGTCACAGGCATGATTGCGAACTGGCCGTAATCGTTGATCCACGGGCTCGGCTGATGGGTCTGCCTGAAGCCTCTGATCTTGTCAGCCGTGTAGGTATATGTCCACCCATCGCCCATTCTTCCTGTCTGCGGTGTCCAGAAATTCATTCCCCAAGGAAGGGCCGTGGCAGGATAGGTATTTCCTGTGGACAGTTCAAACCTGGACATCGTCCCTACCAGCGTACTGACATAATCAACCGGTTCCGCAACGGCAGCCGCACCGGATTCCTGGCAGGAAACCGCCACACAGACAGAAAGTGCCGTCAGGATCAGCCCTATCTTATTCATATCCATCCTCCAACTTTTTGATGAAATATCGTCCTGCCATGGCGGCAGTCCCTATCAAGTTTCTGCGTTCAGCTGCGGCAGTCCCAATATTTCTGAGTTCAACCCATCAAATTTAGCTTTTTATATCTCATTACGACCTTTTTGAGAGGATTTTATTGTATTTCTGACTATATGGTTGCCGGTTTCCACGCGATATCGGGTCAGGCCACGGCTGATCAGGAACCAAGGCAGGCATAAAAAAGAGACACCCCCGAAAGGATGTCTCTGATTGTTTTCTGGTAACAGATCCCTCGCTACGCCCGGGATGACATTTCTCCTATAATACTTGGGATTACATTCCCCGATAATTCCTAAGGATGATGTCTCCGAACATATCCCGGGATGACATTCCCAGATTACTTGTTGAGAGCCTGAGCAACATCGACGGCGCAAGCAACCGTACAACCTACCATTGGGTTGTTGCCGATTCCGAGGAAGCCCATCATCTCGACGTGTGCAGGAACTGAAGATGAGCCTGCGAACTGAGCGTCTGAGTGCATACGGCCCATGGTGTCGGTCATACCGTATGAAGCAGGACCTGCGGCCATGTTGTCCGGGTGAAGGGTACGGCCTGTACCACCACCTGATGCAACTGAGAAATATGGCTTGCCTGCGAGGACACGCTCTTTCTTGTATGTGCCGGCAACCGGATGCTGGAAGCGGGTAGGGTTGGTTGAGTTACCTGTGATGGAAACATCGACACCCTCATGCCACATGATGGCTACACCTTCGCGTACATCGTCTGCACCGTAGCATTTAACCTTTGCGCGAGGACCGTCGCTGTAAGCGATTTCACGAACGACTTTCAGTTCACCTGAATAGTAATCGAACTGGGTCTGTACATATGTGAAGCCGTTGATGCGGGAGATGATCTGTGCGGCGTCCTTTCCGAGACCGTTGAGGATGCAACGGAGAGGCTCCTTGCGGACCTTGTCGGCCTTTGCGGCAATCTTGATGGCTCCTTCTGCAGCAGCGAATGACTCGTGTCCTGCGAGGAATGCGAAGCATTTGGTCTCCTCACGGAGGAGCATAGCGGCGAGGTTGCCGTGCCCGAGACCCACCTTGCGGTCATCGGCTACAGAACCAGGGATGCAGAATGACTGGAGGCCGATTCCGATTGCCTCGGCAGCCTCGGCAGCGTTCTTGCAGCCTTTCTTGATGGCGATGGCTGAACCTACGACATAAGCCCATTTTGCGTTCTCGAAGCAAATCGGCTGAGTCTCCTCGCAAGTCTTATAAGGGTCGAGACCATACTGTTCGCAGATAGCGTTTGCCTCTTCGATATCCTTGATACCGTTGGCGTTGAGAGCGGCGAGGATCTGTTTGATACGACGGTCCTGGCTTTCGAATTTCACTTCTCTGATCATAGTCTGTCCTCCTTATTCTTTTCTTGGGTCAATGTATTTAACTGCACCGGCCTCCTGGCTGAAACGGCCGTATGAAGAAGTCACCTGCTTGAGAGCCTCGTTGGCGTCAACACCCTTCTTCACGAGGTCCATGAACTTGCCGAGGTGTACGAACTCGTAACCGCAGATCTCGTCGTTCTTGTCAAGGGCGAGGGTCTTGATGTAGCCCTCTGCCATCTCAAGGTAGCGAGGTCCCTTTGCGAGAGTGCCGTAAAGGGTGCCGACCTGGCTGCGGAGACCTTTTCCGAGGTCCTCGAGACCAGCACCGATCATAAGACCGCCCTCTGAGAAGGCAGACTGGGTACGACCATAGACAATCTGGAGGAAGAGTTCGCGCATTGCAGTGTTGATGGCATCGCATACGAGGTCGGTGTTGAGAGCCTCGAGGATGGTCTTGCCAGGAAGAATCTCTGAAGCCATTGCTGCAGAGTGAGTCATGCCCGAACATCCGATGGTCTCCACGAGAGCCTCCTGGATGACGCCCTCCTTCACATTGAGGGTGAGCTTGCAGGCACCCTGCTGAGGAGCACACCAGCCAATACCGTGAGTAAGGCCTGAGATGTCGGTTATTTCCTTTGATTTCACCCATTTTCCCTCTTCAGGAATAGGAGCGGGACCGTGATTCGGTCCTTTCTTGACGCAGCACATCTGCTGCACTTCATGTGAATAAACCATAATATCGTCTATAATTATTGAGTTATAAAACTATTCTTCCGAATCGGTGCAAATATAATGATTTTCCTCGGTTATTCTTCCGTTTCAAACAAATATCCCCATTCTTTTTTCTGGCTGCGATTTTATTCATATCTTTGCGCCCCGAAACCTAAGAGAACAGACAGTCATGAACATTGCACTTCTTACTGCCGGCGGTGTCGGGGCAAGAATGGGGAACGACATCCCCAAACAATTCATGCCCATCAATGGCGTCCCTGCCATAATCTATACATTGTCAGCATTCCAGAAGCATCCTGAAATAGATGCCATAGCAGTTGTTTGCCTTGAAGGATGGACAGACAGACTTGACTCATATTCAAGGAAATATGGGATAGACAAGCTCCGTTGGATTTTCACGGGAGGAGAAAACAACCAGGCATCCATACACAACGGAGTCGCAGGACTCATCGAAAAGGGATGCAGCGAAGACGACGTCATCCTGGTACACGACGGAGTGAGGCCGCTTGTAAGCGCACGCATAATATCAGATAACATATCCACCTGCATGAAACACGGTTACTGCGTAACCGGGCTCAGATGCAAGGAAGCCATAATGAGAGTGTCCGACGGAGCCCTGCACGGGATCGAATACACCCGTGAGGAACTGGTCAGGACACAGACTCCCCACACATACAGACTGGGCATAATCAGGAAGATGCACGACATGGCGGATGCCAAGGGAATCTGCGGCACGGTCGCATCATGCATGCTCGCAATCCAGGTTGGTATAGATGACCAGCACCTTGTCACCGGATCTGAAATCAATGGTTTGAAACTGACTAATCCTGAAGATGTTGAACTGTTCAAGGCCATGCTGATGCTGAATCCTGAATTCAAGATATGAAAGGAGAAAGCTACATAGAAGACATTAGGAATGCTGCAAGGGACGAAGGCCTTCCTTGGGACGATTTGAAAGGGAGGAATGTCCTCGTAACCGGTGCCTCCGGGCTGATAGGGGGATGCGTGGCCGAGTTCCTTGCGGAATCCGGTGCCGGATGCCACGTCTGGGCCTGCGGAAGGAACCGCGAGAGGCTGGAAAAGCGTTTTGCAGGATATGTCGGGACACCAGGCTTCGACATCCTGTGTGCGGACATAACCAAGCCGCTTCCGTGCAGCGTGGACTTCGATTTCATCATCCATGCGGCGGGCTTCTCGAATCCGGCCCTGTACTCGTCGCGGCCTGTGGAGGTCATAAGGACCAACACCGAAGGTACCACCGCCCTCCTGGAATACGGGATCAGGCACAACCTGAAGCGTTTCATATATGTTTCGTCCGGCGAGGTCTATGGACAGCTGGACAAGGACCTGATTGCCGAAAGCGACAGCGGATATGTTGACTGCACCGCCGTAAGGTCATGCTACCCTTCATCGAAAAGAGCGTGCGAAAGCCTGTGCGTGGCATATTGGGATGAATATGGCGTTGACTGCCGCATTGCCCGTCCGGCCCATATATTCGGGCCTAAATTCACCGAAAGCGACAACCGTGTCTATGCCCAGTTCATCCGCAATGTGCTGGCAGGGGAAGATATAGTGATGAAGAGCGACGGAAGCCAGATGCGGTCGTGGTGCTATGTAGTGGACTGTGCCTCTGCCATATTGTACATAATGCTGAAGGGAAGTCCGGCTCAGGCATACAACATCTGCGACGGCAGATATCCGACAAGCATCCGGGAACTCGCGATGATGACTGCGGAAATCGCCGGAAGGAAGGTCAGGATGGAGATTCCTGAAGAAAATGAAAAAAAAGGATACAATCCTGTCACGAAATCAGTCTTTGTTGCATCTAAACTTGGTGGTCTCGGTTGGAGGCCCCAAGGTACAATGTACGATAACCTATGGAAAACCATAAAACAGCAACAAGACGATGAAAGAACTGAACTTGGATGACATCCATGGCATCCTGTTGGAAATCCTGAAGGACATAGACAGTTTCTGCGTAGCAAACGACATAAGATATTCACTCGCCGGAGGAACCCTGCTCGGAGCCGTGAGGCACAAAGGTTTCATTCCCTGGGATGACGATGCGGACATAATGATGCCCCGCCCGGACTACGAAAGATTCATCCGGACATATGGGGGCCCCCGATTTTCGATAGTCCCTTTCGAGGGCATAAAGCCGGACAAGAACGAATTCAATTTCATCAACACCCACATAAAGGTTCACGACAGCCGGACATTGGTCAGGGAAGGATGCCGTAAATATCATCACAGATACGGAATCAGCGTGGATGTGTTCCCCATAGACGGAGCCCCTGACGACCCACGGGAACGCAAGGAATTCTATCGCAAGGCGTGGCATTACAAGCACCGTCTCAGCCTCAACCAGAAATCCATGATGCCGAGTATCAGGCACAACGGTCCGATGCTGGCAAGGATAGAGGCAAAGATGAGGCCCCTCGAGTACTGGAAGCGGAAGGCGGAGGAGACGTGTCGGATGTATCCGTTCGAGCAGTCAGGTACGGCAGGTGCAGCTACGGGACTCTACAAGGAAAGGGAAGCAATGCCGCGGGAGGTGTTCGAGAGTTATACGCGTCTGAGATTCGAAGATACGGAGCTCAGTTGCATACGGGAATGGGACCATTACCTGACTTCTCTCTACGGGGACTATATGACTCCACCTCGTGATCAGTCGCCTAAACATGAGCTTTTGGCCTGGGTGGTCCAATAGGTCCGGTTCAATCAAAATTATTTTTGTCTCTGCCCCCGACTTTTCGTATCTTTGCCAAATCAAAAAAGGAAATTGATGAATGTCATTGATACGGCCATTGAAGGCGTCAAAATCATAGAGCCGAAAGTATTCGGTGACCATAGGGGCTATTTCTTCGAATCTTTCTCCCAAAGGGATTTCGATGCTGCAGTAAGGGAGGTGCGCTTCGTGCAGGACAACGAAAGCAAGTCGTGCTACGGAGTGCTCCGAGGGCTTCATTTCCAGAAACCGCCTCACTCCCAGAGCAAGCTCGTGAGGGTGGTCCGGGGTTCCGTCCTCGACGTGGCCGTGGACATCCGCAAAGGCTCCCCCACTTTCGGCAGGCATGTAGCCGTGGAACTGACCGAGGACAACCACAGGCAGTTCTTCATTCCGAGAGGATTCGCACATGGTTTCGTGGTCCTGTCGGATGAGGTGGTGTTCCAGTACAAGTGCGATGATTTCTATGCACCAGATTGCGAAGGCGCCATAGCCTGGGACGACCCAGACCTTGGAATTGACTGGAAAGTACCTGCAGAAAGTATAATCCTTTCCGAAAAAGACCGCAAGCATCAGTTCCTGAAAGACATCGACAGCCCTTTCACATACGGGGATAACCTTTATCAGGCAACAATATAATCCATGACGATTCTTGTAACAGGAGCCAACGGGCAGTTGGGCAATTGGATGCGAAGGATGGCCGATGATTCGGACTTCAGCTTCGTGTTCACGGACATTGCCGTCTCCGAGGGTGTCGGACATCTGGACATCACTGATTCCGTGGCCGTGCGCAGGATGGTTCAGGAACATGGGATTGGGGCCATCGTGAACTGCGCCGCATACAACAATGTAGAAGGTGCGGAATCCGACATCAAGGGGGCCTGGAAGCTGAATGTCGAGGCTCCCGGAATCCTGGCAGGCGTCATGAAGGAGGCAGGAGGGCTTCTGGTCCATTTCTCGTCTGATTATGTGTTCGGAGGAGAGGATTGGAATGTTCCATATGGGGAAGACCATGCAGGTTCGCCTTTAGGGGTATATGGAAGGAGCAAGCTCGAAGGGGAAAGGAAGGTGGCAGAATCAGGATGCAGCAATGTGATTTTCAGGACAGCCTGGCTGTATTCCGAATATGGGAAGAACTTCTGCAAGACGATATTGTCCCTCACGGCCTCGAAACCTCAGTTGAAGGTCGTCTTCGACCAGGTGGGCACCCCGACCTACGCCCGTGACCTTGCCGGGGCAGTCATGACAATCCTGAACGATTATTCCGTCTGGATGAATGGCCCGGGACGGGAAAGCAGGTATGAAAAGTCAGGGTTATACAATTTCAGCGACGAGGGCGTATGCTCTTGGTATGACTTTGCCAGAATGATATCGGAACTGAGCGGCCATGACAATTGCGCCATCATTCCATGCCATAGCCATGAATTTCCATCCCGTGTGACAAGACCTTCGTACTCGGTCCTCGACAAGACCAGGATAAAGGAGACGTTCGGCATCAGGATTCCGCATTGGACGGATTCCCTGAAAGCCTGCATCAGCAACATGAAGCAAAACGGGGAATTGCGCGGTTAGACATATCCTTATGAATTTCAAGATAGTATCAGACTACAAGCCTTCAGGCGACCAGCCGACGGCGATAGACGGCATCTGCTCCGCTCTCAATGACGGTGTGGACGCCGTGACGCTTCTCGGTGTGACCGGTTCAGGAAAGACATTCACCATGGCGAATGTGATAGAGAGGCTGCAGCGTCCGGCACTCATCCTCAGCCACAACAAGACCCTCGCCGCCCAGTTGTACGGAGAGTTCAAGTCATTCTTCCCGAACAATGCCGTGGAATATTTCGTATCATATTACGACTATTACCAGCCGGAGGCATATATCCCAGTTACCGACACATATATAGAGAAGGACCTGAGCATCAACGACGAAATCGAGAAACTCCGGCTCAGCGCCGCGTCAGCCCTTCTCTCCGGAAGGAGGGATGTAATTGTAATATCCAGCGTATCATGTCTTTACGGTATAGGAAACCCTGAGGATTTCCATTCCCAGACCGTGACGGTCGTAAAGGGAGAGCAGCGCGACATGACAAGGCTCCTGTACCAATTGGTGGACGCATTGTATTCGAGGACGGAGACCGATTTCAAGAGAGGTACGTTCCGCGTGAGGGGTGACACCGTGGATGTCTGCATAGGCTATGGCGAGAATGCCGTCAGGATAGAATTCTTCGGGGACGAGGTTGACCAGATCTCCATAATCGACCCGGTGACCGGGGCCTTCATAGATTCGCTCGACAGGATTTCCATATATCCTGCCGGAAACTTCGTGACTACCAAGGAAAGGAGCGCCAAGGCCGTGAGCCAGATCCAGGACGACATGGTGAGCCAGGTGGAATATCTCAACTCAATAGGCAAGACATTGGAAGCCAAGAGATTGAAGCAGAGGGTGGAATATGATCTGGAATTCATCAAGGAGATGGGTTACTGCCCAGGGATAGAGAATTATTCGAGATATTTCGACGGCAGGAAGGAGGGTATGAGACCTTTCTGCCTCATCGACTATTTCCCAAAGGACTTCATCACATTCATAGATGAGAGCCATGTGACATTGCCTCAGATCAGGGCGATGTACGGGGGCGACCATTCAAGGAAGTCGGTCCTCATCGACTATGGTTTCAGGCTTCCTGCTGCGGCTGACAACAGGCCTCTCAAATTCGAGGAGTTCGAGGCAATCACCGGGCAGAAGGTGTTCGTGAGCGCGACTCCGGCAGAGTATGAGCTGGACAAGTCCGAAGGGCTTGTCGTGGAACAGGTCGTAAGGCCTACCGGTTTGCTCGACCCTCCTATCGAGGTGCGCCCTGTGGAGCATCAGGTCGATGACCTGCTCGAAGAAATCCGCAAGAGGGCGGAACTTGACGAAAGGGTGCTCGTGACCACCCTCACCAAGAGGATGGCGGAGGAACTGGAGAAATATTTCACGAAGATGGGAGTGAGGTGCCGCTACATCCATTCCGACGTGGATACTATGGAAAGGGTGGAGATTATCGAGGACTTCAAGAACGGTCTGTTCGACGTGCTCGTGGGAGTCAACCTCCTGCGTGAGGGACTGGACATCCCTACGGTTTCCCTCGTGGCTATCCTCGATGCGGACAAGGAGGGCTTCCTGCGTAGCGGCAGGGCGCTCACCCAGACTGCCGGAAGGGCCGCGAGGAATGTGAACGGCCTTGTAATCATGTATGCGGACACCGTCACGGAATCCATGCAGCAGACCATATACGAGACTGACAGGAGACGCAGCAAACAGATGGAATACAACAAGTTGCACGGCATTGTCCCTACGCAGGTGAGCGTTAAGAGGAATGTGCTCGCGGACAGCTCGACGGATTCCTCACAGGAAAGCAGACGCAATCCAAGGCTTGCCAACACCGTCACAGGCAAGGTGAGCGCGGCCAATTCGTACGATGCCCCTACCTACATCCCCGACCCTTCAGACCTCGGAAGGGGTTCTGTCAGCGTGGGACTCGGCCATGACTCCAAGAGGGACAGCAACTCCGCCTATGTGGACGGCTACATCCAGGCCGACCTCGCAGCCGTCCTCCAGGACCCTGTAATCAGGTCAATGAGCAGGGAGCAGGTGGAAAAAGCCGTGGAATCAGCCAGGAAGAACATGCAGAAAGCGGCTGCGGAACTCGATTTCACCGCAGCCGCCAAATATCGCGACGAGATGTGGGCTCTCCAGCAATACCTGAAGGTCTGGCATTAGAACTCCGACATATCCCCGTCGGCATACCTCAGAGGGAAAACCTTTTCGCCCCCCTTCAGGACAACCCAGGTGTCGAAACTGCGCTCGCCTTCCTTCAGCACGATTACCCTCGCCCCGTTTGGCAAATCATTATATACGGTGTCGCCTCCGGTATATCTTCCGTAGGCCAGCATTATGCCTTTGTACATGGCTGCCCAGTCGTTGTTGTGGTCGTGTCCGACGAACACGCCCATTATGTCACCCGATTCATACATTGAGTTGAACAGGCCTCCGTTCAGTTCAGGACAGCATACCTGTTCGAGGTTGTTGCCGACAAGCCCCGGCCTGTGAGCGACGATGTCATATTCAGGGAAAGGAATGTGCAGGAATGCAAGAGAAGGTACGGGAACTCCCCCGTTCCCTGCCGTATATGCAGCACTCCTGTTCCTGTAGTCAACCACCTGTTCAGGATATATCGTCTCATAGTATTTCCTGTCCCACAGATATGTATGCGAGTCAAAGCAATAAAGCAGGGCTTTCAGGCTTCCGTCCCTGGAATATATTGGCAGGTCGAAATCCGGGGATGGATTGTCGCCGCGCTCCGGCAGGAGGTTGTATGGGATGGACCTCGCAATGTCGTAAAGCTGGGAATTGGAAAGCAGATGCTCCCTGTCGTGGTTGCCGAAAGTAATGACGAACGGCACCTTGTGGCTTGAAATAGCCCCGAGGACTATCCTGTAGGCCTCATCAGCAGGGCGTCCATAGAGGATGTCTCCTGTGACTACCACCAAATCAGGCTTTTCCAGATCGAGTACCTCGTGGATTCTCTCCAAGGCTATGTCGGAGCGGCTGTCATTCGGGATGAAATGGGTATCGGTGAACTGGACAATCTTGAATGTACCGTCCTCGTTGAATGTCAGCGCTGGAGACTTCCTGACGAACTTTGCCGCGAATCCGCCTCCTGAGGCGAGGGTGACGGCGAGGATGTCAGAGGAATTCACGTCCTTCTCGACCACCTTGAAATCAGAGGCTTTGCGGTTGGCGTTAACACCGTCGCGGAACAAGGTCATCTCATAAGTTCCATCCCCGAGGAATGACAGGTCGACGGAGACTTCCCTACCGTTCCAGTCCGTAAGTCCTCCCACGAACCACTCGTCACCAAGACGCCTTGCCGTGACGATGTATTTCCCGGCCTCTCCCTGAAGCACCTTGGTCTCGTCCCAGACCGTAGGGATCCCGGCGATGAAATCACAGCATTCCGGTTCGTCGAGATAGTTGCTCGGAGAGTCGCAGAGCATGTTCAGAGGCGAGTCGAGGACCATGTAGAGTCCGAGCTGATGACATCTCGTGCCCTGGCTCATAGGTTCCGAATTTATCGGGGCGAAATTCCTCCTGGCGGCATTGCGCATGGCTCCCTGGGTATAGTCCATAGGACCAGCAACCTGACGGATGAATGGTATGGTGACATCGTAATGCACCTGGTCCTTGTCTATCGGGGTCCATTTCACGGTCTCGAGTCCGTGCACGCCTTCGTTGTTGAGTACATTCGGCCAGGTTCGGTTGATGCCTGCCGGCTTGTGCGAGCCGTGGAGGTCGAGGACGAGATGGTATCTGGCGGCGGTCTCGGCAGCCCTGTAGTTGAATGCCGTCATGAACTGGTCGTCCCTGTCCATGAAATCCACCTTGAATCCCTTGACACCCATCTTTGCATAATGGGCACAGACATTCTCCATATCCCTGTCGAAAGCAAGGAAACCGGCCCAGAGGATAATGCCGACACCTTTGTCGGTGGCGTGCGAGATTATTTCCTCAAGATTGATGTCAGGGTTGATGACCATCAGGTCTTCTCCCTTTCCTGCAGCCCATCCGTCATCCAATATCACATATTCAATCCCTTTGGAAGCGGCAAAATCAATATAATATTCATAGGTTGGAGTGTTGATGCCGGCAGGGAAATCCACTCCCTTTATGTTCCAGTCATTCCACCAGTCCCATGCGACCTTGCCAGGGCGTATCCAGGAAGTGTCCTCTATCCTCGAAGGCTCGGCAAGGAGCCAGGTCATGTCGGAACTTGCGACCTGCACATCGCTTCCCGTCACGAATATCCTCCACGGGAACGCCCTCGGTCCGTCAACCTTGGCGATATAATCCTCACGCTGCGTGACTACAAGCTGAATATTGTTGTAGCCTCCGGGGACCTGCGTCTTCGGATACGGAGCGAAAACGCCTTCAAGGGAGGAAGATGCATCAGGGTTGTACAGGTAAAGTCCGGGATATGATTCCAGGTTGGCCTCGGAAATGCAGACCTTCAGGCCGTCGCCGGCATCTACCATCACAGGCAGGAAGGACAGCAGGGTCGGGTCCATACCTTTGATGGTAGTCTCGGTATAGATGTTTTCAAATGAGTTCTTGAACTGCTGGTCGAAGGTGCGTCCCTCTCCCCCTTTGACATATGGGGTGTATATCGGGAAATCCGACGGGAAATTCACCTTTACTTGTTCAGAAGCCACCTCGAATCCTGCGGATCCGCTGCAGGCGAAGCGGTATGCCGCACCGTCGTCGAAGACCCTGAACTCCAGGCTCCATCCGCCTTTGAACATGAGCGTCAATGAGTTATGTCTGTCGCGTACCTGTGCGCTCCTGTAAAGGACTGCAGGCAAGGTCTTGTCAGTTGATGTCTTCACGGCCTTGGACACCTTTGCCGGTCCGCCCCAGACCGTGCCGTCTGACAATGTCATCGATATAGGCGAGGAGGAGATCACCTGCTTGCCATCAACGGTCAATGACCATTCCACCGCGTTTCCTGTGGACACATCCACGGCTATCCTGCCGTCAGGGGATTTCACTGAATAATCCTTGGCGGAAACAGTCATTGCCACTGCAAGTGCCGCCATGAAAGTCAAAATAGTTCTTGCCATCTCGGGTAAATCATTTATTCTACAAATTTAGGAATCTTCAACCAATAACCAATATCATCTTTTAACACTTTACGGCAATTGTGGTACTATATGCCAGATGGTTGATTCACAATGATTTCCCGCTTTCAGGAATATCCCAGGGCCATGAATCGGCAAAAAAATTCGCATAAAATCGAAAAAAAATTTGGCAGTAAAGAAAATTTGAGTACCTTTGCAATCCCAATCGAAACGGGAGCATAGCTCAGTTGGTTCAGAGCGTCTGCCTTACAAGCAGAGGGTCGGGGGTTCGACTCCCTCTGCTCCCACCAAAAAAGACTCGGATAACATCCGGGTCTTTTTTTTAGGGTATGCACCACCTTTCAACAACAGCACACTCCCCGAACATCAGGCTCAACGTAAAATCCCGGTTGATTTGCATTATTTGTGCGTCTGGGACACAAA
>JBJEBR010000008.1:0-1514 GCA_051870255.1 Candidatus Cryptobacteroides sp. | reverse complement strand
TTATCTTGACCTTTCTGATACCTCTTTCACTTGCATTGTTATCAGGAGGTATAGCCGGATTCTCAAGGAAGTTGAAGATGTAGTCCCTGCACTTGATAAGCCCTCTCCTGAGTTGTCCGAATTGCTCTGCCATGTGTTCAAGGTTCTCGGTCAGCAGCCTGTCAAGCTTTATCAGCCACGGCTGTTTGTCGATGACGGCCTGCGGATTCTCGTTTCGTTCATGGACGGCCTGCTGCAACAATTTTTCGACATTTCTCGACCACTGCTGTTGCGTGTCCAGTTCGTTTAGATATTGTAGCTCACGTAGCAGGTGTGCCACGCAGACCTGATGGTCCAGAAAATTGAGCGTGAAATAGGCACTGTGGCGGTCGGTGACGGCAACCATTCGCTCAAGCGAGTTTCCGAAGCGGCTCTCCAATTCCTTATGCGAGCGTCCGCTCCCATGAAACAAGAGGGTGAAATAGACCGTCTGCGCAATCCATGTCCAGTCGAGTTTCTTATTACAGTAGAGCCCGGATTCGTCAAAGCCGACGACAGCGGATTTCATGATGCATTCCTTTATCTTCCCGATGGCTGGGGCAGCATTCTTCTTTGCCTCGTTTACCCAGTTGACGAAGGAGCCTTGGCTTATCTCCAGAGAGAACACCTCCTTGAAGAAACTCTCTATGCGACCGTATGGGAGAAACATCACCACGCTCAGGTAGATGACCAGCGACTTTACCGATGCATCATAGACCACGGCATTGGAACCGCGCTTGCGGGCGGCATGTGACTGTACACGCTCGCCGCATTTCTTGCAGACGGTGATGTAATGGCGGATTTCCTTCACGACGGGTTTCAGCTCAGGAATGGACACCACCTGTGCAACATAGTCCAGAATGCGCTCGCAATCCTCAAGCGACTCACCGCACTTGGTACAATAGTTGGCGGATATGTCCACTGTCTCGTCCGGCTTGTCTGTCATCTTCAGTGTGCTGCCGTCGTGTCCCTTCTGCCCACCAGGCTTACGGCCTGTAGGCTTGCGCAAAGTCTTGGTGCGGCGGATGGCCTCAGCTTTTATGGTTTCCTTCGAAGGAGGAGTGTTGCTGTTGCCGGAGTTCTTCCCCGGCCTCTCATATTTGGCAAGTTCCTCGCGAAGCATCTTGTTTTCTTTCCTCAAGTTGCGAATCTCCTTGTGCAGAGCCTCTATATTACGGTTGAGATTACAGATTTCCGCATGTTGCGAGTCAATAGTCTCGCGCATCAACCGCATCTCCTCCGTCATGGTCTGCAGTGCTTCCGATATGTCCGTAACCTTGTGATTCACAGGTATAAAGATACAAAAAATATCTGAGACTGCAAAACTATATTGCAACTATTTTTGATAAAAACATATAACAATCAGGTAGTTGAAGAAATCTACGCTAAAAGATTTCATCCAAACAGAATGGCCGTGCCTCTATACGGAATTATAGCTGCACGGAGTTTTGCTTAATGACATTATCTGGGATGTAGCCTAATCGCTGAATAGTTAC
>JBJEBR010000007.1:0-83641 GCA_051870255.1 Candidatus Cryptobacteroides sp. | reverse complement strand
CGCAAGCGGCACAACCCTCAGGACCATAATAAGTTATTACTTGCGAAACTTGAGTTATGATGAGAAGACCTTTATATATATTGCTCGCTATATTTCTTCTGGGAGTATCCTGCCGGAAGGAACAGCCCCATGAGTCGGACAATCGCATATCCTTCCATGTCTATACCCCTATGGATCTGGCCACCAGGGCAGAAGTCACCGATGAAACCATACTGGAGACTTCTGAAACGAGCGTCTATGTCTATGAGTCCCGACAGACCCTGTTCGGCACTTCCGGTATTGCACTTCTTCCCGAAAATAACGGCTCCGATTATTCAGGCAGATGGCTTCCTCAAGGGGACTGGTATTGGGGGGATACGTGGAATGTTGACTACCAGTTCTGGGGATGGGCATATTCTCCTGCCGGGAGCAGCGATATATCCATATCTGATGCAGGTACGACAATCGAAGTGACCCAGCCGTCCACTTATCCGTCCGGTGGCGGATATGTCGATTATCTGCTCTCATACATCCACAGCGAACCGGCCCTTGCCAGTTCCACTGACAACAGAAAGTCCATACCTCTTGCTTTCGAGCATGCCCTGACCATGGTTGACATTTACCTGTACAGGGAACAGTCAATGACAGACAATCCATCCCTGAATATGAGTGTAGATGTCGTCATTGATGAGCTGACCTTGGGGAAGATTTACAACAAGGCTAAAATGAGTTGTAATTCCCATGCTTATCTGAGCACCAACCAACAACGGAATGCCTGGTCTGTCCAGTCCAAAAGCGGAAGCGTGGATTACAGCCTTACGAATATTCCGGATGATGACATAAAGGAAAGGGAGGAGGCACTCGCTCTCGCGCCGATGATGAGGTTTATTTCGATTCCGGTGACCAACACCGACATGCTTCCGAATGACCGGTACAAATTGACGGTGAAATATACTGTCACGGTGTCCGATACCATTACAGATGAGTCATTGAGCAATACCTATATCGAGGCATTTGATCTTTCTGCCGTGACTCTCGCCTGGCTGAGTGGTCACAGGGTAAAATATGAGTTATGCATCAGCAACGGAATAGAACTTACCGGAACCATTGTTGACTGGGTGGATGTTGAATATGTAGAAGGCGTCGTATTGCCGAATATCGAATAAATTACGCTTTGGAAATGAGATTGGAACGATACATAACTGTCCTTTTGCTGACCGGTCTCGCTCTTTCCTGCATGAAGGAAGACGGATTTGAGAATGGGGGCAATGGAATTGAACTGAAGGCCAAGGTGGGTCGGATTCAGTTGTCCACCAAGGGTGACGGTGTCCTCAGTCCGGATTATTCCGGAAAGATGTACCTTGGCCTGATGAGAATTGATGAGTCTGATGGAGCTTATCCTGAGGCTGGCTTCAAGGCCGGTGCTGCCTTGGGTCCGCTCACGGCGACGATGGAAGGCGAGGAACTGATCAAACCCATCACTTTCAACGAGATTTATCAGACATTCTACAATGACAAGGATGGTGTAAAGTATGCGTCCTGGTATCCGTGGTACGAAGAAGCTTCCGAAGAGAGCAGCGGAAACTGGAAATATGACAAATCTGAAGCGAAGGTAACATATCCGGACATTGACGGAACCACAGATATTCTATACGGAACCGTGACGGAAGGACGCAGGAACAAGGATTTCTCGACAATAGAATTCAATCACGCTCTCTGCAAGTTCCGGATTCAGGCCTATGCAATGGAGGCCTATGATGTCGATGGCAACCGTATTACCAATACGGTTGAAAATTGGGGGGCCATCCAGGAGATTACTTTCACAGAACTCCCGAGTGAGTGCTACATCAGTCTGCCGACAAGCGGAACATCTTCCGATTATACCATATCCTATTCCAATTCGGAAGAAAAGGAAAAGAGCTTCTACCTTACGCAGATTCGCTCTCTTGGAGAGGGTGTGAATTTATTGGATAAACTTTCCGAAGGGTGGAGCTACAGGCAGATCCTCGGTCAGTTCATGGCGCCGCCACCTTCCGACGGGGTGTTGAAAATGCAGATCAAAACTGCAAACAAGTCTGCATATCAAGGCATTACAATCGCGCGAGACTTCAAGGCCGGACATCACTATGATATTGTCCTGCGTTTTTCTGACCATGGTCTTATCAATTGTACAGTCGAGGTCGGACAGTGGCTGGTCGATGAGGATGCGATAACGGAAATCGCTACCGGTGAAATATTCTATGACCTTGGTGCCGACGAGACCGCCAACTGCTATATGGTTTCGTCTTCGAATTATAATTATTCCTTCATGGCCAATGTCAAAGGCAATGGTGAACTGGGAGCATACAATGGACAGAATATCAATCTTTCTCCAAATTATGTGGATGTGGTATGGATGGACAGTGCTCTCGAAGGGACTTTTGAACTCGGAAGCCACAATCTGTCGGAAGGGAGGGTGATTTTTTCAGTGAGGAATCCGGACCTTGTCAACGAACTCGGTGAAGTGACCGGGCATGCCCTCAAGGCGGAGGGGAACGTACTCATAGGGGTATATTCTGATCAGACCAAGAGCCAATTGCTCTGGACTTGGCATCTATGGATTACAGACAAACCGGTAGAACAGACCTATAACAACGGTTTCATCGTTCAGGACCGCAATCTGGGGGCCTTGGATTGTCAGAATGCAGGAGGTGAAGACTCTGATGGACTTTATTATCAATGGGGGAGGCCGACGCCTTTCCCTATGCGCAATGCCCTTGCTTCGCCATTGGATATAACTGTCAATCCTGGAGGTGTCCAGGATATGACTGTCGAAACTGCCATCGGCAATCCGACCTGTTTTTACGAACATGGGGCATATGACGAAACTGGCGAAAGAAAGCGCCTTTGGGGATGGACCTCGGAGTCCGATGAATACTCCAAGACCATATATGACCCTTGCCCTCCGGGATATCGTGTGTCTTCCAACAAGATTTGGACGGAGATTGGATTCTCCGAAACAAGGGACAATCTCCCGGGAGATTCCCATTCTCATGAATTCCTTGTGACTCCGAAATCAGGCTTGGCAACATATTATCCGATGGCAGGATTGTATCGTGTGGACGGCAGTGACCTGAAAGACTATTATTTCTGGAGCGGTAATGTTGGCACTGTCGTTCCTGAACAGGCAGGATCCTTCCTATGGTCATCTACCTATAACGAGACCGAGGATTGTGCATATTACCTGGAACTGCTTCAGAAGAATACTGATGGCAGTCTGTCTCTGGATGTCAGTGCCTCAAACAATGTTTCGTTAAGAGGTGCAGCATTGTCTGTCAGGTGCATAAAACTCAATTCAAGAGCGCATGTAATGAATCTGAGCGAGGCTCAGACTGCCAATTCATATATCATCAGTTCTCCGGGTTATTACAAATTCAATGCATCGGTCAAGGGCAATGGTGTCGGGCAGCTTGTCGGTTATGACGGTTCTTCATCCTTGGATATCCGGGAAGGTTCTCCGATAAGCATAAAGAGTGAATTGGACCACGTGGACTTCCTGTGGTGGCAGGGTGATATGTCTGACGGCAATGAACTGGACCCGGTAAAAAATATCTCCCTGGTCAACTCAGGGAAGCCGGATTCTGACGGATTTGTGAAGTTCAATGTCGCTGAGTTGCCGAAAGGGAACTTGATAATGGCTGCCTACGATGGAAGAGGACAGATTCTGTGGAGCTGGCATTTCTGGTTCACGGACAATCCGAAACTTATGAAGTGTCATGATTATGTCATCATGGACCGTTTCCTGGGTGCGACTTATGCTCCTTCCAAGGACCATGTAACGGCTTTGTCGGAAGTGAATTCGATTTCCGATGAGAATCTTGCTGCATCCTTAGGATTTTATTACCAGTGGGGGCGGAAGGACCCGTTCCCGGGGCCATCAATCACGTCTTTGAGCAGTAACACCACAACTGTTTGCAATACCTGGTGGAAATACGAGAACGGAAGCTGGGTTGAAAAGACCTCTCTCGATGCCGTTGCCGATGGGGATGACCAGACAATTTCTTCCATTACAGCATCTCCAACCACTTTCAGTTATTGTGATGAAACTTATCCTGATGTCACGGCGTATCTGCTGGGATCTGAATTTTCGGAAACCAACAATCTGGCAAGTCGTGCAGTCAATGTAACCAATACTACCGTTAGCGAAGCTCTGTGGGGATATTATTCAGCCAGCGGTTTCGGCCTTACCACATCCAAGACAATGTACGATCCTTGCCCTCCAGGTTATGTCGTATGCTATTATCTTCTGTGGAGGACAGCGGACAGAAATAGCGGGAGTGACTATTATTCATCTTTTGACCATTATTGGAGGGCTGTTGATTCCAGCTATACGGAAGGAATAGCCAACAATGGTTTCCTGTTTGACCCGAGCCGTTTTTCCGGTGCGGGATTCGATTCCGTCTGGTACCCGTTCTCAGGTTATCTGGATCCTCAGGTCAATTCCTCTCAGACGGCCCCGACTTTCAAGCAAGTCAGACTCCAAGGACAGTTTTATACTTCCACTCCTGCCGGCAAGGGTGCCCGCAGTTTCATCTACAATTCAGATGGTACGGGAAATATCATGACATCTTCCGGTTACAATGGTGTCCCTACCTCATTCGGTTTTCCTGTTCGCTGCCAAAAACAATAGATTATCATGAGTAAGAGATATTTCTGCATATTTTCGTCAATTCTTATCCTGGGATCATGCACTTCCAGGGAGCTGGATGTGGTCATACCACATCCGGGGGATTCCCCAGCGTCTATCGATGCTTCTTGCAAAGGTTATTGGATACAGGGAGGACAACCTGTCACCAAGGCTCTCGTGAACAATAAGACCACTGTCAGCCTGGATGCGAATTTCCTCCGTATAGATGAGGAAACACAGGAGAATTCAGTCAACTATGAATTTGATTATGATGAGGCTGCATATGCCGGAACTACCAATTGGGAGAAATCATATATCATAGAGGGAACAGTCATCTCGTCTCCTGACCGTGAGGGAAGGCGTTCCATCTATCTGAATCCCGTCCAGGCATACAAGCTGACTTCCGACGGCTCTGATGACGACAATACCATCTATCATCATTCGCGAATGGTGGGCTGGTATCCAAAGACTTGCGAACTGATCAAGGATGATGCAGACAAGGCCGCCATTACGATGTTCAATGCATTCAAGAACAGCATGGGAGCGGACAAAATCTACAAAGCCGAAAGTGGCAAAGTTTTCATCAAGTTCGAGGACCTGAACGGAGAGAAAGACATTATGGTCAGTGACATGATTGAAGCCCAGCAATATCATAAGGATACAGAAGACGGCCTCATCCCTTGTGAAACTTCGCTGAGCCCCGGTCCTCACCGCGATCCTTTCGGATACAACGAGAATGCACCCGCTTATGACAATACTTTCGAATACAAGCACTATCTTTCAGCTGTCCGGGTTTTCGGCTACAGTGAGGAAAATACAGCCCAGGTTATCAGTATGTGGGGTCACATCAACAAGATAGTCGTAGCCGACCAGCCATCCACCTGCTATGTCGCCCTTCCGCAGACTTTGGATGGAGGAACCAACCGTAGTGCCCATTCTGATGAAGTAGAGTTCGAAGGAACTTGCAATTTCGATATAGTCAAGACTGAAATATTTGGAGGAGATCCGAACTCTACTGATCCGGATGATCATCTGCAAGCACCCGACAACCCTACATTGGAAGGGCATGACAAGGACAATATGCTGTATCTTGGCTATGCGCTCATAGCGCCAGGATACGACCTCAAGCTGGATGTGCATACGGATTCCGGTATCTACCGTGTCGTGGTTGACAAAGCCAATTTTGAATCCGGCACAATCCATACCCTGCAACTCAAGTTTGAGACTACAGGAAGTATCGCAGCCATAGTCCTTGATGATGCCAGTGGTGTGTATTATGACCTCACTACAGGTGAAACTTTCGATGTGGCCGGAGTGAACCATGTAGCGTACAAGTATGCCAATTGCTATGTGATTCATAGCGGAATCAAATATGATTCAGATGGTGACAATTTGGATGACAAGCTTTATGACGGCTTCTGCTTTTCTGCGACAAAGGTCGGCAATGGAATGCAGTACACGGGATATCATCCGCAATCTGTTGATATAGAACCTGTACGGGCAGGTCTTATCTGGGAGGAAATAGAAGGTACCATCACCGAGGTGTCACTGATGTATGGTTATGTCAGGTTCAAGTGTTCTGCATATGATAGCAGTTCCCGACCTTGTAATGCGGTGGTGGGAGTGTTCGACAAATATGGTACGGTGTTGTGGAGCTGGCATATATGGATTACCAACAAGGCTCCGGAGCTGGTGGATTTCAATCTGGGATCTGCGACAATCTCCGTCATGAACAGGAACCTGGGTTCAAGTACCTATGCTCCTGATACTGATGCGAACTGGAGCACGGATGCCGAGGCCGCTGTCCTTGGTACTTACGGAACTTATTACCAGTGGGGTAGAAAGGACCCTTCAATGATGCCTCCTTCAAGTGATTACAGGCCTATGTCAACGGAGACGTCCATTTACTATGACGCCTACGCCTTTGAGAACAATAGCTGGGATTTGCTGATGTTGTCCCAGCCAACCGTTCAGGATGCAATAGAGAATCCATCATCCCTGATTCTGCCTTCTTCCATTGCTGTCGGATACAAATACGACTGGCTGTACAATTCTGCAAACAATCTGTGGTCTTATGGCTCCGATGGCCTGAAAACCATATATGACCCTTGTCCTTATGGATATAAAGTGCCCGGTTCCGAGATTGAATCCTTGTTTTCGGCATCAACATACATAGATACCATCACGGAGGATGGCGCCTCGATTTCAAATGGTGACCAGCATATACGTACATATCTTCTAAGCAGTTCCAATCTGGGCAAGACCGTAGGCATCTATGTAAACCAAGGGACTAACAATGTTTTCTTCCCGTTCTCCGGCTACAAAGGTGTTGACAGGGGTATGTCCTCTCTTTCCTGTGCATGGAAATATGTAGGAGAAAAAGGTGATTATATGTCTTCGTCGGTGGCGTCCAGCGGGCACAGGAGCAGGGTGTACCTTTCTTCTGCAACTTCCTGGACAGAAACAGGAACGGACGGTGGCAATGCTTCATATTCAGCAGCCAACCTATATGTGCTTGACGAAACGAACAGAAGGACGGCAGGAAGTATTCGTTGTGTGAAGGATGAGGCGTTTGCGTCGATTTCGATTGAGATGACTCTGGACAAGGACTCTTACAATGTTGGCGACAATGCCTATCTGTCATATTCGGTACAGGCTGTTGGCGTCAAGGATGATTTGTTGAACAATCTTGAATTCTCCATTGAGTATGAGTATATTGATCATACAGGAGCGAGGATTTCCGATGAAGCTTCGACGGATGGTAATTATGCCCCGAGTGGTACCATTTCCCTGTCTTCCGACAAGACTGGGACAAGCATTATCACAATCAGGGAATTTGCCTCCGGGCCAAATTATCTGAAGGTGAAGTTCATTGTAAAGAATGAAGGCACGACCAGAATGTCCAAGACCATGTTGATCCCTCTGTCAAACTCATCCTGGGATTCTTATCAGCGTTATGAGGCAACCGGCAATGATGGAAGTGGTGATATCCAGACCACAATGGGGGTTGATACTTCGAATCCATTCATTTTCACCTTCAAGAACTCCGTCAATCGGTTCCTGTGCGTAAATGGTTCAGGTTCTTCCATGTCTGTGGGTGTTGAAGAGAATGCTGACCCGACATCGGATTTCCTGAAGTCCTGCTTTTTCTATCTTGAGGACCTTGATACCGGTGCGACAAAATCTCCTTATGCCAATGTTGCATCTTGCTACTTCAAAGTGATTGATACCGGGAGCGGGATCTCCTACTATCTTAAACGGACTGAATACCTTTGGGGATATGGAGTATCATTGACTTCATACAAGTCTGCTGCCACCCTGATTTATATATCTTCAGACTGGAGCTCATCCACTCAGGATTACGTGGACCTTATTGATGCCGATGGCAATTATCTCTATTACAACTCTGGCCAGAAACGCCTGCAATTTGATGGTTCTTTCGCCAGCAATCTTTATCAGTGGTATATACACAAGGGTATATTGTAAGGTTATGTCCATGAAAATTTCCCAGTGATTCACAAATCCGAAAAGACTTTGTAACTGCAACAAAATTTACTAACTTCGCAAAGTCAATGACTCCGGCAACGACCCAGCCAGCCTGTCATCCCGACCATCGGCAAGCGAGACAGCATAGGCTCACGACACCGCCAGCCTGTCATTCCGAGCCACGGTTAACAGCCGCCCCTGACTGTCATTCCGAGCCCAGCGAGGAATCTGAGCGAGAAAGTAAACTGTTTAAACACAAATATATTGTTATGGTAAAAGTAAATTTGGGAGGTTGCAGCTCCTTCGTAAAAGATGCAGATTACAAGGCTTATGTGGAAAAAGCATTGTCAGCCCTCGATGTCCTTGAGACTGAAACCGGCAAAGGAAACGATTTCCTCGGTTGGAAACACCTTCCTACAGGCACACCTGAGTCACTCATCACAGAGTGCGAGCAGGTCCGTGACATCTGGAAGGCAAAAGGCGTCGATCTGGTGGTCGTCATCGGAATCGGCGGCTCATATCTCGGAGCGAAATGCGCCATCGAAGCCCTTTCACATTCTTTCGCCAGCAGCCTGAAAGAACAGAGAAAAGGTCCTCAGATTGTCTTCGCCGGACACAATCTTTCCGAGGAATACATCAGCGAACTGATGGACCTGATGAAGGAAAGGAACTGTGCAGCCGTAGTTATTTCCAAGTCCGGCACTACCACAGAACCTGCAGTGGCTTTCCGCCTGATCAAGCAGTATATCGAGCAGACTTACGGGGCCAAGGAGGCTTCCGAGCGCATCGTCGCAGTGACTGATGCTCACAGGGGCGCCCTCAAGTCCCTTTCTACCCAGGAAGGTTACAAGACCTTCGTCATCGAGGACAATGTCGGAGGCCGTTTCTCCGTGCTTACTCCGGTGGGCATCCTTCCAATCGTGCTTGCAGGCTTCGACATGAGGGCAATGCTCAAGGGCGCTGCCGAGATGGAGGAAGTTTGCGCAAAGAGATGTGAGAGCAACCCTGCCGTTCAGTATGCAGCTATGCGTAACCTTCTGTATGACAATGGAAAGGCCATAGAAATCCTTGTTTCATTCAGCCCTAAGCTCCAGTATCTCGGCGAGTGGTGGAAGCAGCTCTACGGCGAGTCAGAGGGCAAGGATGGCAAGGGTATCTTCCCTGCTTCCGTAAGCTTCACCACCGACCTCCATTCAATGGGACAGTACATCCAGGACGGCGTCCGTATGCTCATGGAGACAGTGGTGACTGTCGAGAACAGCAACCGCTGCATGACAATCGCCGATGACCCTCAGAACCTTGACGGACTCAACTTCCTCACAGGCAAGCATATCGAGGAGTGCAACGCGATGGCAGAACTTGGAACCAAGCTCGCCCATATCGACGGTGGCGTGCCTCAGCTTTCCGTTTCCATCGAGCGTATCAATGAGTACAATCTCGGCGGTCTGTTCTATTTCTTCGAGAAGTCTTGCGGCATAAGCGGTTACATCCTCGGAGTCAATCCTTTCGACCAGCCTGGCGTCGAGGCATACAAGAAAAATATGTTCGCCCTGCTTGGCAAGCCTGGATATGAGGCTCAGGCCAAGGCCCTCCAGGAGAGACTCGCCAAATAGTCTGGCATACCCTTTGCAATCAGACTGACTCGGTTAGTTTAGTTGTTATTATAGGGTGATAATAAAGAGTCCGATTGAATTATTATTCCATCGGACTCTTTCTGTTTGGATAATCTTCGGTTTTCGGATGATAAAAGCCTATCCTGAAATATACTTAATCTTTGCACTCAGAAATCAAGCAATCAATCCACTTTGCAAACCGAGGACATTTATTTATCATTTCATGGATTCCTACCTCTATAGCTATCAGATTGCCATCTATGACTTTATCATATTTCTTATTAATTGCCAAAAGTCTTTTTGACGGTGCTGTTTCAGGAGAAGAATTTATGTCTTCGGGATTTTGATACATGTCGACAATGCTTTTCGTCAGCTTTGACATGTCGTCGTTCCAGTATTTTGCAAATCCGTTGTTGTTTGAAAACAGCAGCGCCTCAAATTCATGCAATTGGATATATGGAATAAACCGGCGGTCATTGATATCGGCAAGAAAAGATTTTTGCAAATAATCCGCCCTCAACAGATCATTGCTCTGAATCATTGCTTCATCATAGTGTGGCATATTATTCGGGATACGGAAATAATCAACGAGAGTAGAAACAATGAAATCATTTTTTTGACTTGCCAGCAATCCACGTATAGTGTTAAAAAGATGCTGATAATTGACTAAACCTCCATGCCCATTCTTCTTCTTGATAAGTATTGGAGTGATTGAGCGAAAACCAAACTTGGACATATATGGAGCCAGTACCTCATTTATAAAAACTTGCTCAGTCTGTCCTTCTGCAACAATAATCAACCTCTTCATCACAACTGCCCCCCAATAAGATTCATTTCCCACATATCGCTGATCGAGTAATTATAATTGTTCATCCATATAGATAAATCCTCTGGTTTCAAACGTTTGAAAACAGTCTGTTCATCTTCCCGATCGACAACTATAATATTTTCAGGGTCAAAACAATTGACTAAATTTGTTGACTGTGTGGATAGAATTATCTGACTAGTCTTCGCTGCTCTCTTGATAAGAGCAGCCAATTTATCAATGGCTGCTGGATGAAGACCTAATTCCGGTTCGTCAATAATAATGATATCCGGAAGATTTGTTTGGAGCAAAAGCGTAGCTAATGCGATGAATCGGATTGTTCCATCAGAAAAACTATAACCATTCAAATACATATCCGAATTCACTTCTTCCCACTCTAAAGATATCTTTGATGCAGACACTCGATCCGGCCCGAGATTAAATCTTTTGAAATAAGGGGCTATTGAATGAACCGTACCTTCAATCATTCGGAATGCCTTTTCATCAGTCTTTTGTAGCAAATGCAAGTAAGAGGCAAGATTTGATCCGTTGTCACGAAGGAACAAATTATCATTGATATCACATTGTCCTCTCATAGGAGAAGACACACTGGTATCGTGAAAATGATATACTGTAAAACTGCGCAGATAGGATTTCAGGTAATTCGCTCGCCATTTTGTTTGAGTTACCAACGAAGATTCTTCAACACCGGAATCCCAATATGTCCTATTCCATTGTCCAAAATAATCCTTGCTGCTATCCTTATGATAATTGAAATAATCACCTGTATTTTCTATATATCCTTTGTTTGATTGGGAAGGTTTTATTGCAAAAAAGAACGCATTGGTATTGCTGAAATCCATCAGGCCAAAAATTTCATCTGAAAATTTACGACCTCTATAGAGAAGATTGTCTATTCCACCCTTACTCAATGTATAACTACCCAGACGCTGCTCGAATAAAGCTTTAGTCATTTCAAAAAATGATATGAAATTACTCTTTCCAACACCATTTGATCCAATCAGAACATTCAATTTCTGCAATGGCAATTCCATATCTCTGATCGATTTGAAATTCCTTATGATGACATTCTCTATCATAGTCAGTACATTTATTTTAACAAATTTAGTAAAAATAACAATTCCGTCAATACAAGTATTAATAACATCCCCCAAATCCCTGCCGCTTCTTTATGATATTCCTTGGAGGTCCAAAGATTATTTTGGAGTAGAACTATTGTTTTCTTTGTGTTTATATAATGGAAATTAAGTATCTTCGCATATATATGATAATGAAAACGACAATATGACAGAAAATAGGAAACTTTATCCCTTCCGATTCTTGCCGATTACATTCGACAGGTCCTGGGGAAGGGAGACCTGGACAGTGGCCGACCTGGGTTTCGCCGACTCTGAAATCGAGGGAGGCTGGCTCGGTGGCAATACCATTTCCGACCTTATGGAGACCTACCTCGAAAGGGTGGTGGGGGAGAATGTGTATCAGTATTACGGAAGACAGTTCCCTGTCATGGTCAGATTCCTCGAAATCGACTCTGACATGCCCCTGACCGTGAATCCCGGCGACGCTGTGGCGATGGAACGCTATGATTCCCTCGGAATGGCGAAACTCTGGTATGTCCTTGACGCTTCACCTGATGCAAGGCTGCGGATAGGCTTCAGGAGGGATGTGACCGCATCTGAATTCTACACCGGATGTATGGACGGCACGGTGGATGACCTGCTTCAGGAAATCGTCCCTCGCAAGGGAGGGCATTACATGATAGCCCCCGGCACGGTGCATTCCGCAACCGGAAGGCTGAAACTGGTCTGCATCTGTGAGTCATCCGATGCCAATTTCACGCTCTGCGACCCCGGATTGCCTCAGGAGGACAAGGAAATCCAGATGCTCCAGATAGGAGAGGCTCTCGATTTCATCGACTTCGGCAAGGCAGGGGACAGCAGCGCAGTCGCCGACGAAGGCCCGATAGCGACGATCCTGGTCGAGCGCCCGGAATTCAATGTCACGAAAATCAACCTTTCAGCCCCTCTGCACATATATACCGAGAAGTTCGAAAGCTATATAATATATATATGTGTGGATGGCGAAGCCTCAATCCAATACTCAAGCCCGACGGAGTCCGGCGGAAACCTCACGCAGGACATTGTCCTGAGGCGGAACGAGGCCGTGATGATTCCTGCCGAACTGCCTGACTTCCTGCTTGTGCCGCGCAGCACTTCAACCGTCCTGCTTGAAGCCGTCACCCGTCCTGCCGAGGATGTTGACGGATATATCGACCCGGATACGGAGCCGTTTCTCGAAGGCGAGGACTACGGCGGAGTCGAGGATGAGACGGACGGTCTGGAGGATGACTCCGAGGAACCGGATGAACCAATATACAGTTGACAGAAGATATGGACGAGGTAAGGATTGACAAATATCTGTGGGCCATCCGCGTATTCAAGACACGCAGCGAGGCCACCGATGCCTGCAAGGGAGGCAAGATAAGGGTGAATGGCTCCGACATCAAGCCGTCAAAATGTGTCAGGAGGGGAGATGTGATCACTGCGCGCAAGGGTGCCGTCCTCTATACATACAAGGTCCTCGAACTGATTGACAAGAGGCAGGGCGCCAAGCTGGTCCCTCAATATGCAGAGAATCAGACTCCGCAGCAGGAACTCGACAAGCTGAGGGCTCCCGTGGAGACTTTCTTCCTCAAACGCGACAGGGGAGCGGGCCGCCCGACCAAGAAGGACCGCCGTCAGATGGAGTCGCTTTGGGGCAACCTGGATTTCGATGTGCCTGATGACATCGCCGAGAGGCTTGCTTCGGATTTCGGCTTCGACGATGAGGAGGATGATCCGGATTACGGATATGACGAAGTATAGCCTCGGATTCCCCGGTGCCGGCACTTTGAGCCTTCCGTCGGAATGACAAAAAAAATGGTGGTTGGAAGAAAGTCCAACCACCATTTGTATTCTTGCAAGACTCCTACTTCTTTGCGAAATAGCGTTTGTAGAGTCCCTGGAAACCGGCGCCGTGGCGAGCCTCGTCCTTGCACATCTCGTGAACGGTGTCGTGGATGGCGTCAAGATTCTGCTGCTTTGCAAGCGTTGCGATTCTCTTCTTGTCCTCGCATGCGCCCTGCTCTGCAAGCATCCTCTTCTCTACATTGGTCTTGGTGTCCCATACGCACTCTCCGAGGAGTTCTGCGAACCTTGCAGCATGCTCAGCCTCTTCGAAAGCATATCTCTTGAATGCCTCTGCAATCTCAGGATAGCCTTCCCTGTCTGCCTGGCGGCTCATTGCGAGATACATTCCCACTTCGCCGCACTCTCCGTTGAAGTGCTCGCGCAGACCTTTCACAATCTCAGGGTCAACTCCTTTCGCAACTCCGATCTTGTGCTCGTCAGCCCAGGTAAGGTCGCCTTCTGTCTCGACGATTTCCTCGAATTTGTCCGGTCCTACATGACAGATAGGGCACTCTGCCGGTGCGGTGTCACCCTCGTGGATATAACCGCAAACTTTGCATCTGAATTTCTTTGCCATAATCCTTATTCTTTAAATGTTGATAAATTTGAAATTTTCAAAATTGTTACATTTTGCAAATTTAAATAAAAAAATCATATTGACAATGGACGGGAATTTTTTTTCCCCTCAGTCATAAAAATATCTGATGTTGAATCCGAATGAAATATAAGGGTTGAAATCATGGCCGAGATTCCTTTCCAGAACTTTGATGGCTTTTTCCTTTGTCTTGTCCTTCAAGTCCTTGTTCTTCCTGACCTCCTCTATCAGCCCCGGTATCTGCTCTGCCCTTATCATCGTCACGCTCGGTTTCAGGACGAAGCTGATCGGCATATAGACCCCGTTTCCGGCATTGCGGGCCTCGCACCTTAGCACCTCTCCCTCCCAATGGAATAGTTGCACCTTCAGGATTCCCCAGTCATCCTCGACTATGTGCACATTCGCACTGATTCTTTCCTTTGAGTCCGACCATCTGAGCACATCTACCAGCTTGTCCCCATATTCGTATGTCCCTTCAAGGGTGAATACATGATTCTTGGAGAATTTCTCTCCCCAGTTGGTGGTCTCTCCATAGATGATTTCAAAAAGGTCGATAAGTTCGAAGATTGACAGTATGTTCTTCTCCACATTCTTGGGAAGGGGCTGTCCGGTGCTTATCAGCCTGTGGTCATAGTCCTTCGCCTTGCCGTTGCGCACCTGGCGTTTCAGCTCGGCGGATGCCGACAGGTCGTCGTTGTTCAGGCAATATTTCACGAAAGGACCGAAGCCGTTCACGGACGCAGCGAATTTCGCCAGGCCGACCGTGCCCTTCGGCAGTACCTCATTGATTACCGTAAGTCCGTGTGAGGCAACATCATAATTGATTTCAGCCTTGTAGTTGAGCTGTTTCTTCCTGTTCTTCTTGCTCTGTGCCCACAGTTTCGTAAGCACGAATCTGGCAGGGTCCATCCCGTCCGGGGTCACATACGCGGCTGTGAGCATCAGTGCCTGAGGCACCATCACTATGTCCTCCACTTCGATGTTCTCGCTCCCGGCTGCAAATTCCCTGTACTGTGTCGTATAGCCTATCCTCGAATATTCCAGGACTATGTCGTGTGTGGAGTCCGGTATCCTGAGGCGATAGTTGCCTTCGTCGTCCGTGAGCGTGCCTGTCCCTATGGAAGGGCAATAGACCATCACGAAATCCCCTTCGGCAAGGGTGGTGTCCCTGAGGAATACCTTGCCGCTGAACTCCCTGGCCCAACAGGTCGATGATACAAGAACAAGACAAATTATCTGTGCAATCCTTTTCATTCTTTCCGTCTTTCAGAAAATTCCGACTAAGTTATAAATAATAGCTAACAATGTGCCGAAATTGTACCGAAAGACAAAAATTACATTACTTGCGAAAAACAGGACAAAATGTCAGCGGTTGCGGAATTCCGTAGGTGACAATCCTGTCTTCTTCCGGAAGAGGGTGGCGAAATATTCCGGATTCTCGAAATGAAGTATTATGGAAATTTCCTTTATCGAGGCAGATGTGCCCCTGAGCATCTCCTTGGCCCTGTGGATTTTCAGGTTTATGAAATACCTTGCGGGGGAGAGTCCCGTGAATTTCTTGAAAAGATGTCTGAAAGTGGCGTAGCCTATGCCGAGGTGTTCCGCGACATCGGGCATCTTCAGGTCGGTCTCCACCGATTCCTGCATATATGCCCTCGCGGAATCCACTATCTTCTTGCCCTGCTCGTCGGGCTGGAGGCTGTTGTTGCGGTCGGTCATGAACATCAGTCCGAGAAGATGGTTCACTATTCCTGCCAGGAGCTGCTGGAAATATGTCTCCTGCCTCCTGGCCGTCCTTATGGCCTCCCGGTACAGTTCGATGACCGTCTCGTTGTAGCCTATGTTGTATATCGGGCGTTCCACGCAGAAGAAGCCTGACTCGACCCTGTGGTCTATGTTGGCTCCGTTGAAGCCTATCCAGTATTCGCTCCAGCCTGTTGACGGGTCGGGCGAGTAGGAATGCCATTCCCCTGGGAATATCAGGAACATGTTGCCTGCCTTGACCTCGTGCCTTCCTCCGTGACGGGTTACGAGGGTTCCCTGTCCTTCAGAGATGTACAGAAGCTGGTATTCCGACAGGATCCTCCCGTTCTCAGGGTTGAACATATATTCCCGGTTGTGCTTGCGGGGAGGATATTCCTCTCCCGGGGACACCTTCTGGAATCCGAGGGAGCATACTGTAAGGCCCCATTTTATGTCCTGCCGGTTCTCTGCGATGTATTTGATGTTGTCAGCCGTGTTGTCTGTCATCTTGTCGGATATTGTTGTCCGCACGAATATAGCGATTTTTCTTCAATTCCGTACATCGCATCCCGGCAGGGCTATGTCAGGGGCGGCTGCATCCCTCGGTGGGTTGAATCCCGCCGTGGGTGTTGCCACCCCGTTCAGGGCGTAACATCCGTCCGAGGGCGGTTACATCCCTCCGAGGGCGTGGTAGAGCGAGATCACTGCGGCTATCCTGTCGTAGGTGTCCTGTGCCTGCGAGGTCTCGGCCGAGAGCAGGGACTGCTGGGCGGTGAGCACGTCGAGATATGTGGTGGAACTGTGCTGCATCAGGAGTTCCGTCTTGGTGACTGCCTCCTTGAGGGCCTCCACCTGCCTGCTTCTCCATTGTGCCTTGTCGGTTGCGCTCTGGTACTGGCTCAGGGCGTTGTTGACCTCTGCCCCGGCGTTCAGGACCGTCTGCCTGAATGACAGTTCCGCAGCCTCCCTGTCGGCACGGGCCATCTCCACCTGGCCTTTGAGGGCCCTCGAATTGAAGATCGGCTGGAGTATGGATGCCGCTGCGTTGAGGATGAGTCCGGAAGGATTCACTACCGTGCTTCCGAGGCTGTTGGTCCATCCTGCCGCTCCGCTGAGGGAGAGGGAAGGGTATAGGCTTGCGCGGGCTATGTTCACTGCATAGTAGGCTGATGCGAGGTTGTTCTCCGCAGCGCGTACATCCGGCCTTCTCGAAAGGATTGCGGCTGGGACTCCCGTGCGCAGTTCCTCTGGGAACGATGCCTGGGCGAGCGTGCCTCTGTCGATATGGTGAGGAGTCTCGCACAGGGTGGTGGAAATGGAGTTCTCAAGTTCCGTGATGCTGTGGCGTATGTCCTCCTTGGCGGCTTCGATCTGGTACCACGCACCCCTCATCTGTGCCACGGCTACCTCGTTTGCCATCCCTGCCTCGCTCATAGCGCTCAGCACCCTTACGCTTTCCTTGAACTTTCCGGCGTTGGAGTCGGCTATGCGCAGTTGCTCGTCAAGCATCAGCAAGGTGTAATACTGGGTGGCAATGCTTGCCACAAGTCCCGATTCTGTGGCCTGCTCATAGTCCTTCGCCATCTCCAGTGACGCCTGGGCCTGACGCTTCTGGTTGGTCTTCTTGCCGAATATGTCTATTTCCCAGCTTGCTGCTACAGGGACGGTGTATGTCCACGATGCGCCCGTGTTCACATTGTTGAAGTTGTTGAACCCTCCTACCGAGCCTTCAGGTGCCAGGTTGAATGACGGAAGGTATGCCAGGCGGGCTGTCTTCAGCGCACTCTCGGCCTGGTCTATCCGGAGCATTGCCGTCCTCACGTCCGTGTTGGCTGTAAGGCCTTTCTCTATCAGGCCCTGGAGGTATGGATCCGTGAACAGCTGCCTCCATCCCAGGTCGGCGATGCTGGCCGTGTCGGTGGTGAAATGTTCCACGCCGTAGAGGCTGTCGCTCACGACTTCCGCAGGGCGTTCATACTTCCTGTATATGCCGCAGCCGGTGGTCATGATGACCACGGCCGCAAGCAGCATTGTCTTTGTCAATTGTTTAATCTTCATAGTTGTACTGTATTGTCGTGTTCGCCTTTGGCTTTTTTCATCTGGCGGACCTCCTCGATCTCGGTCTGGATCTGCCAGTCCTGTTTCTCGAACTCCTCAGGCTTGAATTTCTCCTCAACCCATTTGAACACCACGAAGAGCGCCGGCACAAGGAACAGCAGCACGAGCGTACCCACGAGCATACCTCCCACGGCACCTGTTCCGAGGGACGAGTTTCCGTTCGCACCCACGCCGGTGGAGAACATCAGAGGAAGCATTCCGAACACCATCGTGAGGGCAGTCATGAGAATCGGTCTGAGACGCACCTTCGCTGCACCTATGGCGGCCTGCGTGAGGCTCATTCCGGCCTTCCTTCTCTTGCCTGCATATTCCGTGATGAGGATGGCTGTCTTGGCGAGAAGTCCGATGAGCATTATGACTCCGGTCTGGAGATAGATGTTGTTCTCAAGTCCGAAGAACTTTGCGAACAGGAACGAACCCATAAGTCCGCAAGGTACTGAGATGATGACTGCCAGAGGAATGAGGAAGCTTTCGTAGAATGCACACAATATAAGGTATATCAAGATGATGCATATACCATATATTATGAGCGAGCTGCTGCTGCTCCTGGCCTCCTCCCTCGTGATGCCGCCGAATTCGTAGCCGTAACCCCTCGGAAGAGTCTGCTTTGCGACCTCCCCGATGGCCTTGATGGCGTCTCCAGAGGAATATCCTGCTGCAGCCGAGCCGTTCACGGCTATGGAGTTGTACATGTTGAACCTTGCAAGTGACTGAGGCCCATATACCTTCGTCAGTTCCACGAACTGGCTCAGAGGTGCCATCTCGCCATTGTTCATCCTCACATATGCCCTGTCGAGCGTCTGCGGGCTCATCCTGTATTCAGGCGCAGCCTGTATCATCACGCGGTAAACATGGGAGAATCGGTTGATGTTGGACACATACTGACCTCCGTAATAACCGCTCAATGTGTTCAGGACCACCGAAGGCGACACTCCGGCCCTCTTGCATTTCGCTGCGTCAACATCCACCATGTACTGAGGGAAGTTAGGGTTGAAGGCCGTATATGCCATCGCGATTTCAGGCCTCTTGTTCAGCTCCGCGAGGAAGCCCTGGGCAATCTGGAAGAATTCCTGCACATCTCCGTCGTTCTTGTCCTGGAGGTGCATCTCGAAACCGTTGGTGGTACCGTAACCAGTGATGACGGGAGGTGCGACAGGCATTATCTGGGCATCCTTGATGTCCGCCGTCATAGCCCTTATCTGACCGATGAGGGCCTGCACCTTCTCTTCCTTGTCAGGTCTGTATTTCCAGTTCTTGAGCCTGATGACGAGCTGTCCGTAGGCGGTTCCCTCTCCACCGATCATTCCATATCCTGCCACGCTCGCAATCTTGTCGATCTGCTCTATGCCCTTGACCCTGTCATAGACTTTCTCGATGGTGGCATATGTGTTGTCGAGCGAACTTCCCGGAGCCATAGTGACATCCACCATTATCACGCCCATGTCCTCGTCAGGCACGAGTCCCGTAGGGGTGGTTGACATGAAATATACAAGGAGTGCGATGCAGGCTGCGACGATGGTCCACATAGCCCATTTCTTGCGGATGAAGAAGAGCACCCCGAACTTGTATCTTTCGACCACGGCGCTGAATCCTACCTGGAAGCGCTTCCTGAACCTGTTCGAGAAATTGTCGATTTCCTTGCCGTCCTCCCCGATGTACGGTTTCAGGAGGATGGCGCAGAGGGCAGGGGCGAGGGTGAGCGCGGTGACGGCTGAGATGCCGACGGCAACCGCCATCGTGATACCGAACTGCGTGTAGAATATTCCGGACGTACCTCCTGTCATTGACACAGGGATGAACACCGCCATGAACACGAGGGTGGAGGTGATGATTGCCGATGATATTCCGTCCATCGCGTCATTGGTGGCGTGGAACGAGGATCTGTAGCCTACCTCGAACCGGGCCTGCACGGCCTCCACGACCACGATTGCGTTATCCACGACGGTTCCGATGGCAAGCACGAGGGCGAACAGCGTGAGCAGGTTTATCGTGAATCCCGCCACGGACATGAATGCGAACGTACCCACGAGCGAAACCACTATGGAGATTGCCGGGATGAGTGTCGCCCTGAAGTCCTGGAGGAAGAACCATACCACGAGCACGACGAGGATGAAGGCTATGATGAGGGACTTGAACACCTCTTTCATTGAGGCGTAGAGGAAGTCGTTCACGGACATCATCGTATCGATCCTGACATCATCCGGAAGGTTCCGGGATGCTTCCTCGATCAATGCGTCAATGGAGTTCACGACCTCGGTGGCGTTGGAGCCTGCCGTCTGGAAAATCATCATCTGGATGCCTGGGTGGCCGTTCATCCTGGACTGGTAGCCATATGATTCTATACCCAGTTCTATGTCAGCCACGTCCTTCAGCCTGAGGATTTCGCCGTTGCTGTCGGCTGAAATCACCATCTGCCCGAATTCCTCTGGAGTCAGTTTCCTGCCCCTGTATTTCATCGTGTACTGGTAGGTCGAACCGGAATTCTCGCCGAATGCTCCGGTAGCCGCCTCGATGTTCTGCTCCGCGAGCACCGCCGTCACATCTGACGGTACGAGGTGGTGACGGGCCATCGCCGTAGGGTTGAACCAGATTCGCATCGAATACTGCGCTCCGAGCAGGACGACATCGCCCACGCCCTTGATACGCTTGATCTCCGGCTCGATGTTAAGTTTCATGTAGTTGGCGAGGAATTGCTCGTCGTATGTGCCTTCCGGGCTGTGGATGTCCAGGATCTTCAGCATCGAGGTCTGCCTCTTCAGCACCGTCACGCCGATCTTGGTGACTTCGGCAGGAAGGGAACCCAAGGCCATTGAAACTCGGTTCTGCACGTTGACCGTCGCCATGTCAGGGTCGGTGCCCTGACGGAAATATATGTATATGGAGACCGAACCGCTGTTGGTGGAGCTGGATTTCATGTAGTCCATGTTCTCCACTCCGTTGATTGATTCCTCAAGCGGGGCGATTACCGATTTCTGGACTGTCTCCGCACTCGCTCCCGGATATGATGTCATCACCATCACGGTAGGAGGGGCGATGTCCGGATATTGCTCTATCGGGAGAGTGAACAGGCCGATGATACCGGCGAGCACGATCACTATGGAGATGACCGCCGACAGGACGGGGCGGTTGATGAATGTCCTCAGATTCATAACTGCGCACCTCCTTCAGCCTTCCCGTCCAGGACAGGATTGACGTGTGCGCCCTCGCGCAACATTCCGACACCTTCCGTTATGATGACATCTCCTTTCTCAAGTCCAGAGAGGACGATGTATGACTTGCCGTCGTCGCTGAGGATCGTCTTGAGGAAGGTGCTCTTCGTGGCTCCGTCCTCGACCTTCCACGCGCAGACCTTGTCCTGCATCTCGAAGGTGGCCTTGCAAGGGATCACGATCACATCGTTGTACTCCTTGCTTATGAGTATGTCACCGGATGCGCCGCTGTGCAGCAGTCCGCCCTTGTTGGGGAACACGGCGCGTATGGAGACGCTTCCCGTGTAAGGGTCTATCACTCCGCTGATTGTCTCGACCTTGCCCTGCTCTCCGTAGAGCGAACCGTCGGCGAGCCTGAGGCTCACAGGTGGCAGGGATGCGATGACCTCGTCCATCGATTCGTGGGAGGCGGTCATCTGCAGGAGCTTGATCTCGGACACGGAATAATAGACATACATCCGGGAGTTGTCGGACACCGTGGTGAGAGGCTTAGGCATACCGGCTGAGACAAGCGCTCCCACGCGGTAAGGTATCACTCCCACGACTCCGTCGGCCGGGCTTTCCACCCTGGTGTATTTCATATTGTTCTCGGCGTTCACGAGCTGAGCCTCTGCCTGGGCGAGCTGTGCCTTTGCCGTGAGATATGTGTTCTCTGCGGTCAGGAGGTCATATTCCGATATCACCTCCTGCGCGTAGAGTTTCTGCCTGCTCTCGTAGGTGAGCTTCGCGGTGGCGACGCCTGCATTGGCTGCCTCCACATTCGCCTTTGCGATGTTCAGGGCTGCCTGGAATGGCACCTGGTCTATGACGAACAGCGACTGTCCCTTGCGGACTTTCTGTCCTTCCTTCACGCAAACCTGGGATATGGTTCCGGAAACCTGGGGATAGATCGCTATGTCCTGGCATCCTTCTATGGATGCAGGGTAGCTTTCCGAAATGCTGATGTCGCTTCCGGCTGTCTTCAGAGCCGAGTAGTCTTCCGTTCCGGTCTGATGCTGTGCGCCCTGATTGCAGGAGAGCACAGAAAGGCAGCATACGACCGATGCTGCCAAGGTTGAAATCTTCTTCATTTACTCTTCTTTTCTTTTGCGTGGCAAAGGTAATCCTATAAATCGACCCCCGAAGTTTCAAAAAATGTTTAATGTTGTTCATTATCGGAACAAAATTGCGATATTTGCGGAAATATGATTCATAATATGGAAAACCAATCTGATGAACTCAAGGTTCAGCTTGGACAGGATTCTCCTGAAGAAGATTTCACATATCGCTATTCAAAGATTAACCGTGCTGATTTCGAGCAGGGGACCACTGACGTGCAAGGTGGAGCCGTCTGTCTGTGTACTGCCGGAAGTGCCGATGTCATAATCGGAACCAAACGCTATGTGGTGGAGAAAGGTTATGAAGTGATACTTCTGAATGAGTGTTCATTGTTCATAACGGGATGTACTGATGACCTGAATATTGAAATACTTTCTTTCTCCCGCAAGATGGCCTTTCAGGCCATGCGAAAGTTCGATCCCCTGTTCTTCAGGCACATGCGCAGCAACCCCATATACAGGCACAGGACATCCCTGACATATTCATATACATTGTCATATCTGAACATCATCCAGGATCTGCAGATGGACGGGAACAACCGTTTCAATGTAATAATTGTGACGAACCTGCTCAGGAGCCTTATGCTCACCATCTATGACAAGATCCTCAGGTACGAGTCGGTGGACGAGGACATGGTGCGAGGCCGCAAGAAGGTGCTTTTCGACAGGTTCATGGCCCTGATAAACGAACACGGACAGATGCACAGGGAAGTGTCTTGGTATGCCGACCGTCTCTGCATAAGCCCGAGATACCTTTGCTCCGTGGTAAGGGAGGTATCGGAAGAGAAACCTAAAGCCATAATAGACAGGCATATAATATCAGAGATAAAGCTTCTGCTCACATTTTCCGACCTTTCCATCCAGCAGATTGCCGACAGGCTCAATTTCCCGGACCAGTCCTATCTCGGTCGCTTCTTCCGCAAGGCTACGGGGCAGAGTCCGTTGGAGTACCGCAAGGAGGATATGATGATGTGATTCCACGGCTTGCGGAGCGTGGTGATTCAGGGATTATTCCGATTTTTTGAAGGAGGGCGGGGTTACAAGTTGAGGAAAATTTATATACTTTTGCACCGCGAAAAAATCTGGGTGCCATCTGGAATGTGATGTGTCCGTCGGTTTTCGCAGCCTGGAAGAGCTGTAAACTCCAATGAACATTCAACATTTCGGAAATGGATACAACAAAACAAGGCAGAAGGGTTTCGCGCAGGCTGACCTGCACGATCCTGTCGATTTCCCTGCTCACCGTGATGGCCGGGGCCGCTATGGCGCCTGCGCTTGGCGTCATCCGTGAGCATTTCTCTGAGTGCAGCCCTATCATGGTGCAGTTCATCGTGAGCCTCCCTGCACTTTTCATCATCGTTACCAACCTGTGTTTCACTTCATTGTGCCGTCTGATGAAGACGAGGACCCTCGCCATCGTGGGACTGGTCCTCTATGTGGCTTCAGGTGCGGGCGCCTATTTCGTGGACGAGATTCATCTGCTCCTTGTGTTCAGGGCGTTGCTCGGCGTGAGCGTGGGTATGGTGATGCCTCTTTCCACGGGGCTGCTGGCATATTATTTCCCTCCTGAGGAGCAGTCGAGGCTTATGGGGCTTTCCGCCGCGATGAACCAGCTTGGCGGTGTGGTGGCCACATTCATAAGCGGAATACTCGCCACGGTGAGCTGGAACAGTGCCTTCCTGGTATATCTGCTCGGCTTCATCGCCCTTCTGCTCGTGGTGGCGTTCCTGCCTAACGAGAGCCTGGTGAAGGCTTCGAGGGATTCAGAGGCCTCTGTTTCGGCTTCAGGAGATCCTGCTTCAGGGCAGGGGAGCGCCGGGGAGGAAAATCCTTTCAGGCTGCTGAGGCGGTTCCATCCTTCGGTCACGGGGATGTTGCTGCTTATGCTCCTGTTCTTTATCTATCCGACCAATTTCGCGGTGACCGCTTCCAGCAATCCGTCAATGTCAGTCGAGGCTGTCACTCTCGTGATGGTGGGGCTGGATGTGGTGGCATTCCTCATCGGGCTGCTTTTCGGCAGGCTGATGGGTTGGTTCCGTGTGCAGATGAAATATGTGGCGCCGGTATGCTTCCTTGTGGGCTATGCGTTCTTCTCCTGCGGGACATCGCTTGCACTTCTGCTGGCGGGGTCTGCATTCGTCGGCATCGCGACGGGAGCCGGTGTGCCTTATCTCAACACGATTGCCTCTATCAAGGGCGGGCGGAACGCTGCCACTACGGTGATGCCTCTGATTTCCGCCTCGCTTTACCTCGGACAGTTCCTCTCTCCGATTGTCATCGGATGGACTGCGCATCTTTTCCCTGGTGTCACGGCTCCTTACAAGGCCGGGGTGATCTTCGCCCTCATATATCTTGTTCAGACCATCTGCACCCGCAACTTCCAGGCTCTCCCTCCTGCCTCTGACAGGTAACACGCCTTCTCCCGCAGATCCCTCTCTTTCGTTCGGGATGACAGGAGGTGTCATTCTGATGATCGTTGTTCCACTGTCAATCTAAGGAGCGCTGCCCCCTGTCACTCAAAGAAGCACCGCCTCCCTGTCATTCCGAGGAACGGAGTGACGAGGAATCCGAGGGTGAGAGCGTCAATACCCTCAGATTCCTCGCAGGGGCTCGGAATGACAGTTATGACGCCCTTCTGTCGCTATGACCAAGCACTGCCTTCGTCTCACCAACCAAGCACTGCCCTCAGTCCCATCAACGAAGCGTTCCTCCCTGTCATTCCTCGTCGCTTTCACATAGCGCTCCTCCCTGTCATTCCGAGCGAGCGAAGCGACGAGGAATCTGCGGGCAAGAGCGTCAATAGGGACTATAGGAATGACAATAATGTAAAAAATCCCGCATCACTGCGGGATTTTTCGGTTAGTTAGTAGTGTAGTGTATTCCCTTTTGGGATGATTAATTATTAGTGGTTAGAAACATCTTGATGACATAAAATCGTTATGTCGAATGCAAATATAGATATTAAATTGAAATTTGCAAATAAATTTCCGTTAATTTTGATAAATGAATCAAAAATCCAGAAAAAGTTAATGATTTCACGCGAGGGCGCGTTTTGGGTTACATTTTATCATGTATATGACCTTATCATTCGTCCAGAAGGTGTGGGCGGAGTCTCCTGGTGCGCTCCAAAGCCTGCTCGTCCTGCCACTGCCTGATGAGTTTCGGGTTGCCGCTCAGAAGCACATCCGGAACCTTCCAGCCGTTGAATTCCGCCGGACGGGTATAGATGGGCGCTGACAGAAGCCCGTCCTGGAAACAGTCGCTCAATGCGGAGGTCTCGTCCGTAAGGGCACCCGGTATGAGCCTGACTATGGAATCCGCGAGTATTGCAGCAGGCAGCTCACCTCCGCTGAGCACATAGTCCCCGACGGAAATCTCCCTTGTGACAAGATGCTCCCTGATCCGGTGGTCAATCCCCTTGTAATGTCCGCACAGGAGAATGATGTTCTCCTTGAGTGAAAGTTCGTTGGATATGTTCTGGTTCAGGATTTCCCCGTCGGGAGACAGATAGATGACCTCGTCATAGTTCCTTTCGGCCTTCAGTTCCTCTATCATATTGAACAGCGGCTCCGGCATCAGCACCATTCCGGCATCCCCGCCATAGCTGTAGTCATCCACCTGGAGCCTCGGGCCCTTCCCGTATTTGCGCAGGTTGTGGACATGGATTTCCACGAGCCCTTTCTTGATAGCCCTTCCCACTATGGAGTGGCTCAGAGGGCTCTCGAGCAACTCGGGTACAACTGTGATAATGTCGATTCTCATCTCTGTCTGGATTGTAGAATAAATGCAAATTTAGGGATTTTTACTAAAAAAATGATATATTTGCAGTTTGTATGATTTTTAACGCAAAATCTTTAGTTTTATGAGTGAAGAGATTATCCCTGATGTTGAACTGACATCAGATGTAGCTGAAAGTAACGAGAACAACGTGAATTACTCGGAAATGACCCTCGCAGAGCTTGTCCAGGCATTCGAGCAGCTTGTTGCCGATGAGCAGAGGATGAAGATGCTGAAGGAGGCTGAGGCCATCAAGGCATCGTTCTACCGCAGGCTTCTGAAGGAAAAGGCGGATGCAGGTATCGAGACACCGGTTTCGACGGAGCCGTCCCAGGAAGTCCCTGGCGACGAGACCTCTGAAGATGCACCGGCTGGGACTCCTGAGGAAACCGTAGCCGAAACTCCTGCCGAGATACCGGAGTCAGTTTCCGACAACCCGTTTGCCGAGATAGAGAGAGGATTCAAGGACCTCTATAATAAATATAGGAAGGAGCGTGCCGAATACAACAGGCAGCTTGAGAAGGAGCGCGAGGAAAACCTCGTCTTGAAGCAGGCCGTAATCGATGACCTGAAGGCCCTTCTCGACAAGCAGGAGGATGTGAACGCCACATTCCCTGAGTTCCGCGAAATCCAGAACAGATGGAGGGCAGTAGGCCCTGTCCCTGCACAGAACTACAGGAACCTGAACGAGACATATCAGCTCTATGTCGAGCAGTTCTATGACATGGTGAAGATAAACAGGGAGCTCCGCGACCTCGATTTCAAGAAGAATCTGGAAGTCAAGGAGAAATTCTGTCTCGAGGCAGAGGCCCTTGCCGAGAATCCGAATGTCGTGGAGGCATTCAAGGAACTTCAGAAGCTGCACGAGCAGTGGAAGGAGTACGGACCTGTCGCCAAGGAATACCGCGAGCAGATCTGGGACCGCTTCAAGGCAGCCACTTCAGTCATAAACAAGAAATATCAGGCACATTTCGAGGCCCAGAAGGAGCAGCAGGCTGAGAACCTCGTGAAGAAGACCGCCCTCTGCGAGAAGGTCGAGGAGATTGCCGACAGGGAAGTCACCGAGTCCAACCAGTGGAATTCCTTCTCGAAGGAAATCGAGGAAATCCAGAAGGAGTGGAAGACCATCGGCTTCGCATCCAAGAAGGACAACCAGAAAATCTATGACCGTTTCCGTGCAGCCTGCGACAAGTTCTATGGACGCAAGCGCGATTTCTATACGGAATACAAGGACAGCATCAACGCCAACCTTGAGAAGAAGATAGCCCTCTGCGTGGAGGCCGAGCAGCTCAAGACCAGCACCGACTGGAAGAAGACCACCGACCGCTTCATCAATCTCCAGAAGCAGTGGAAGGAAATAGGTGCCGTTCCACGCAAGAAGTCAGACCAGCTCTGGAAGAGGTTCCGTGCAGCCTGCGACGAGTTCTTCGCCGAAAGGGACAAGAATGTGAAGCCTGAGAATGATTTCTACGGCAACCTGAAGGCGAAGCAGCGTCTTCTTGAGGAGATTGCCGCCTACACCCTCACTGGGGACAAGGCAGCAGACCTGGAGGCAATGCAGGACTTCGCTGCAAGGTGGCAGCAGATAGGCTTCGTTCCGTTCAAGGAGAAGGACAGGATTGCCCAGGCCTACAAGGATGCGATGCAGGAAAAATTCCCTGGAATGTCATCAAAGTCACAGCGCCGCACCCGTGGCGGTGCAAGGGAGCCGAGGTCCGAGAAGGACAGGCTCATTCAGAAATACAATGCGCTCGAGCAGGACATCGTGACATACGAGAACAACATCGGTTTCTTCGCAATGTCCAAGAACGCAGAGCCTCTCATCAGGCAGATGCAGGAACGCATCGCCCATGCAAAGGCAGAGTTGAACGCGCTTGCCGACCAGATAAGGCAGCTTAACGCAGAAGAAAAAGAATAGTTAGATGGATAAGAATTCAATCATCGGTTTCGTTCTGATAGGTGTGATAATGGTTGGTTTCACATGGTATCAGAACAGAGAATATCGTGAGCGGATGGAGATTCAGGCCCAGCTTGACTCCGCCGCAAGGGTGGAATACCTGGCAGAGATTGCCTTGGATTCCGTCAGAAGGGCCGAGGGGACGCTCCCGGCAGACGGCCAGGCCGTGAAGGTTAACACGCCTGCTTACAAGGATAGCCTCCTTTCAGTTGCACGCATCGCTGACTCTGAGTTGGTTACATTGGCTAACGACAAGTTGGAGGTAGTGTTCACCACGAAGGGAGCGCAGCCATATTCAGTAAGGATAAAGGATTACAAGGCTTACGACAGTACGGACCTGTATCTTATCAAGCCACAGATGAGTTCTTTCGACATATCTTTATATGCCGGGGAATACATCAATACGAAGGATTTCTCTTTCAGTGTTGCCGAGCACTCCGACTCATGCGTAGTCATGCGTCTGCCTTTCGCTCAGGGTGGATACATCCAGCAGAAATACACATTGTCCGAAGGCAGCTACATGGTTGCCGATGAACTTTCGTTCGTGGGGATGGAGAATGTCATACCGCGCAACGTGTCGATGTTCGACATGGACTGGAATGTCGTTATCCCAAGGCTTGAAAAAGGCTATAAGAACGAGAAACAGTATTCCAAGCTCGACTATTATTTCACGGATGACAAGAAACCTGAAGAGATAGGCAGGGGACGCGACGGTTCCAAGAGGATAGACTCGAAGATGAAATGGTTCGCCTTCCAGCAGCAGTTCTTCTCCGCCATCCTTACGGCGGGAGACGAGTTCGCGTCGGCTGACCTCGGAATCAAGTATTACGAGGAGAACGACCCGTCACACAACCTGATGGCCTGCTCCGCGAAGCTCCGTTCGGAGTTCCGTTCAGGCTCATCCGAGACCGTGATTCCTTTCAACTTCTACTTCGGGCCTAACGATTTCAAGGTTCTCAAGCAGTATGATCTCAAATACGAGAAGATCATTCCTCTGGGAGGTTGGCTCGTAGGCTGGATAAGCCGTTTCATAATCATCCCTTGCTTCGACTTCCTCGGAAGGTTCATCAACAATTACGGACTCATAATCCTGCTGATGACCATCCTCATAAAGATTGTCATATCCCCTCTGACCATCAAGTCCTTCAAGTCATCTGCCAAGATGGCCGTGCTGAAGCCGGAGATTGACAAGCTGAACGAGAAATATCCGAACGAGAAGGATGCCATGAAGAAGCAGCAGGCCACGATGGCCCTGTACCAGAAGGCCGGAATCAGTCCGATGGGAGGATGTCTCCCTATGCTGCTCCAGTTCCCTGTGCTCTTTGCGATGTTCCGATTCTTCCCGGCATCCATCGAGCTGCGCCAGCAGAAGTTCCTCTGGGCTGATGACCTGAGTGCTTATGACTCAATCCTCGACCTTCCGTTCAACATTCCTCTCTACGGAGACCATATCTCATTGTTCGCCCTGCTGATGGCTGTCTCCATGTTCATCTATTCCAAGATGACTTCCGGACAGATGTCCGACGACCCGAACATGGCTCCGATGAAGTTCATGAGCGTATGGCTGATGCCGATTATGATGCTGTTCATCTGTAACAACCTTTCTTCGGCGCTCAGCTACTACTACCTGCTTTCCAACCTCATCACCATGCTGATGACCTGGGTTATCAGGAAGTTCGTTGTGACCGAGGACAAGGTACGCGCCCAGATGGTTGCCAACGAGAACAAGCCGAAGAAGAAATCGAAGTGGCAGATGAAGCTGGAGGAAATGCAGAAGATGCAGGAGCAGATGATGCGCGAGCAGCAGAAAAAACGCAGATAACATGATAAGTGATATCCTCACTAGACTGAAATCGGAACTGCCAGCAACTGTAAAGTTGGTGGCAGTTTCCAAATTCCACCCTTTCGAATCCATTCTGGAGGCCTATAATGCAGGGCAGAGGGTATTTGCGGAGAGCCGTCCCCAGGAGCTTGCCGCCAAGGTCGCCAAAGCACAGGAAGCGGGAATCGATGATATAGAATGGCATTTCATCGGGCATCTTCAGACCAACAAGCTGAAGATGGTCCTGCCCTATGCCTCGCTCGTCCAGTCGGTGGATTCGCTTCATCTGCTTGAAGCAATCGACAGATGGGGCAGGCAGAATGATAAGGTTACAGACATCCTTCTGGAATGCCATATAAGCCGGGATGTGACAAAACAGGGCTTCACACGCGCTGAGATTGAAGAATTCCTGTCTTCAGGTACCGAATATCCTTATGTCCATGTCAGGGGAGTGATGGGAATGGCATCCCTTACAGATGATGAAAACATTATCCGTGAGGACTTTTCCCGCCTGTTGGAAATCCATGACCTGCTTGCGGACTGGGTGGGGGAGAGTCCGAACCTGCCTCACTTATATTCCACAATCGGGAAGGACAATTCTTCATGGAATTGCAACGAGATTTCCATGGGTATGTCGGATGACTATCCTATTGCAGTCGGAATGGGTTCCACTATGGTCAGGATAGGTTCCCTGATATTCGGCCCACGCCAATACTGACAGTCTGCAATGTCATCAAGACCCTGCCCTATTATATGTCGGGCGCAGTCGGGACATCTGTCCTTTTATATGTCATGCCGAGCGCAGTCGGGACATCTGTTGTCATCCAACGCTTTCCAACTCTTCCAGCATCGCGTGTGCCACGGCGGCGGAGGCTCCGGACCCTCCGAGAAGTGAACGGATTTCGGCATACTCGGAAAGCATCTTCTGCCTGTATCCTTCATTCTCGATCAGGTTTCTGACCTCATCTACAAGGGCATCGGCGTTGCAGTCGTCCTGGATGAACTCCTTGAAGGCGCACCTGTCTATTATCAGGTTGCCGAGGCTGATATATTTCACCTTGACTATCTTCTTGGCTATCAGATAGCTGAGTTTGCTTGCACCAATATATCCCACGACCTGCGGGATGTTGAACAGGACGGTTTCGAGAGAGGCGGTCCCTGAGTTCACGACTGCGGCCTGTGCATGTCTGATTATGGACTGCGTCTGGCCGAACAGCACCTTTACATATCCGTTCCACGGGCCTTGCATCCACGGCTCGTAATCCTTGTATGAACGGGCCGGTGCGCCGGCTATCAGGAATTGGTAATCAGCATATTCCGGGATTGAATGCATCTTGGCGGCGAACTTTGTGAGCACTGGCATCATCGTGCTGATCTCCCCTTTGCGCGAGCCTGCCAGCATCGCGATCATCGGCTTGTCGGGCAGGTCGTTCAGCCTGATGAATTCCTCCCAGGTCTGTTTCATCGCCGCGGAATCATCTACCGCGTCCACCAGAGGGTTGCCCTTGTAGATGAACGGAATGCCTTTCTTCGTGAAATACGGGATTTCGAACGGGAACACTATGAAAAGACGGTCCACATATGCCTTCAGTTTCCTGATGCGGCCTTCACGCGAGGCCCACACCTTCGGGGCTATGTAATAGAATACCTTGAAGCCTTTCTTGTGGGCGAATCCGGCAATCTTGAAATTGAAGCCCGGGTAGTCGATGAGTATCACCACATCAGGATTCCAGGAAAGAATGTCCTTCTTGCACATCGAGACATTCCCGAGAAGCTGCCTGGCCTTGACGAACACTTCCACGAAGCCTATGATGGCTCCGTCCTTGTAATGCCTCACGAGCCCTTCCACGCCTTTCTGGTTGGCGTCGTGGACCTCCTTCATCAAGTCGCCTCCCCAGAATCTTATGTCGGCATTTGCGTCCTCGGCATAGATTCCCTTCATCAGGTTGGAGCCGTGAAGGTCGCCGGATGCCTCTCCTGCTATGATGTAATACTTCATTTTATCGGAAATTTATGTCGAACCCTTTGTCCCTCAGCCTTCCGACTTCCTCGTAGTCTGTGCAGTCCACGTTGTGGGCGACTATGCTGATATATCCTTCATCCATCAGCCTGTGGTCGGCTCGGTCGCTGTTGCGCGGGTCGTCGAGGAACTCACCGACCATCATGTAGAGTTCCTCTCCTTCCTCTACGGAAGGGTGGGAGCTTTGGCCGAGCAGTTCAGGGGTTATCCCGTATTTGCTGTAAGTCTCTATGTCCCAGTCCTTGAATTCTCGCACCCAGCGGCCCATTCCCTGGCAGCCTGTCCTCACGCCTTTGATTTCCTCAGCGGGGATATCCGGGAAATTCACATTGTAATATATGCCCGGCTTTTCAGGAAGGTTCTCCATCAGTTTCGTGAATATGTCTCCGAAATATTTCTCCACGGCGCTGAAGTCGGCGTCAGGATGGAGGATGGAGAGGGATACGCCAATGGACGGTATGCCGTTGAGGGCTCCTTCCTCGGCGGCGCCGAGCGTTCCGGAATAGCAGGATGCCGAGGCGGCGTTGGAGCCGTGGTTAATGCCTGAGACGATCACGTCGGGGAACCTGTCCCTGAAGATTTCGTTGAGGCCGAACTTGACGCAGCTCGCAGGGGTGGCGTCGAGATAAGACCATCTGACAGGGTAGCCTTTCCCGTCAGAGATCATAGGCGCGAAAGGGTTGGGGTCTTCGGTGCCGAATGATTTGTATGCTATCTGCTTGAAGCCCAATGAAACTGCCATTGACATCCCCGATTGGTGGTGTTTGGGGGCGATGACCGTCACTTCTCCGAATTTGCGCATTATGTTCACAAGGACTTCTATTCCTTTGGCTCTGTAGCCGTCGTCGTTGGTAATCAGGATCTGCATTTCTCGATGTTTTGCTTTATGCCCTGGGGGCTCGATGATTTGCAAAGGTACTAATTTATTTGACATCCCGCCCCTCTCTTTCCATATCATTCCCCCAGTATTGACGCCATCTCCCGCAGATTCCTCGCGGGGCTCGGAATGACAGGTTTGCGGGGCTCGGAATGACAGGGTTACGGGGCTCGGAATGACAGGCGGGTGGGGCTCGGAATTACTGGTTTGCTGGGGGGCTGGAGGGGATGGTCCTGCCATTCCGGAAGGGAGGGGAGGCGATGAAACTTTCATATCAAAACTGGCGACCTAAAAATATCGACAAAACAATAGTAATTCTCAATATTTTTTCTATCTTTGCAGCCGATTTTGTGAAGATAGATAAAAATAAATTAAAGTATAACTTTAAATAAAAATATTAAAGCAATGATTAAACTTGGTATTAACGGATTTGGCCGTATCGGCCGTATGGTATTCCGTGCCGCTGTTGAGAACTTCTCAAACGACATTCAGGTAGTAGGTATCAACGACCTCCTCGATGCAGATTATCTTGCATACATGCTCAAGTACGACTCAGTACACGGTGCATTCAACCATGACATCAAGGTTGAGGAAAACTACCTCATCGTTGACGGCAACAAGATTCAGGTCTTCGCTGAGAAGGACCCTAAGAACATCACCTGGGGCGCTCTCGGAGTAGATGTAGTTGTAGAGTCAACCGGTTTCTTCCTTACAGAGGAGCTCGCTTCAGCTCACCTCGAGGCTGGTGCAAAGAAAGTCATCATGTCTGCACCTTCAAAGGACGCTACTCCAATGTTCGTTTACGGTGTCAACGACAAGACTTACGCTGGTCAGAAGATCATTTCAAACGCTTCTTGTACAACCAACTGCCTTGCACCGATTTCAAAGGTTCTCCACGAGGCATTCGGTATCAAGAGAGGTCTCATGACTACAGTTCACGCTGCCACTGCAACTCAGAAGACTGTTGACGGTCCTTCAAAGAAAGACTGGAGAGGTGGTCGTGGTATCCTCGAGAACATCATCCCATCTTCAACAGGTGCTGCCAAGGCTGTAGGTAAGGTTCTTCCTGAGCTCAACGGCAAACTCACCGGTATGTCAATGCGTGTCCCTACCTCTGACGTATCAGTTGTTGACCTGACTGTAGAACTCGAGAAACCAGCTACTTACGCTGAGATCTGCGAGGCTATGAAGAAGGCTTCAGAGGGCGAGCTCAAAGGCGTTCTCGGATACACCAACGAGGCTGTCGTTTCTACAGACTTCCGCAACGATGCACGCACTTCAATCTTCGACGAGAAGGCTGGTATCCAGCTTGATCCTACTTTCGTGAAGGTCGTTTCTTGGTACGACAACGAGTGGGGTTACTCAAACAAGGTTTGCGAAATGGCACGCGTAATTGCAAAATAATTTCTGCAATACCTGATTTTAAGGCGGCTCCCTCTTCGGGGCCGCTATTTTTTTTATACCTTTGCACGCTGAACGAAACTTGACAGAGGAATGAAATTGTTCACAAGGCCTGAAAAGCCATCCTGGGTTGTTTCCCTTATCCCTTTCGTAATATTGATTGCCGCACTTTCGATCGTCATCAAGGTGTTTGGCGCGGATGCGCTCAGCGGTGGGAGCCAGGTGGCGCTCCTGCTGTCTTCCGGAGTGACTGTGGCAATCTCGATGATTTTCTATCGGATTCCCTGGAAAGACTTCGAGGCGGCAATCGTGGACAACATCAGCTCGGTCGGTTCCGCCATCATAATCCTCCTTCTCATAGGTGCCGTAGCCGGCTCCTGGATGGTAAGCGGTGTGGTCCCTACGATGATATATTATGGTATGAAGGTCATATATCCTTCCATATTCCTGCTGGCCACCTGCGTGATCTGCGCCCTCGTCTCGGTGATGACGGGCAGTTCGTGGACGACGATAGCGACAGTTGGTGTCGCCCTGATAGGCATCGGGACCGCCCAGGGATATGAAGCGGGATGGATTGCCGGAGCCATAATCTCAGGTGCATATTTCGGTGACAAGGTGTCTCCTCTCTCGGATACGACGGTGCTCGCCTCATCTTCCGCTGGTACGCCCCTGTTCACACATATCAGGTATATGATGCTCACCACCGTGCCTTCGTTCTGCATCGCAGCCGTGGTGTTCCTGATAGTGAGCCTCTGCCATGAGACCCCGGATGTGGCGTCCATATCCGATTTCTCCCACGACCTCGCAGGGAGTTTCCGCATATCGCCCTGGCTTCTACTTGTGCCTGTCCTTACAGGTGTGATGATTGCCAGGAAGGTTCCAGCCGTCATAACCCTTTTCATTGCAGCCGTGCTTGCCGGCATCTTCGCCCTTGTCTTCCAGCCTCATATCATATACTCGATAGCCACGGGGATGTCTCCCGATTCATTCTCGTCCCTGAGCTTCACGGACGGATTCAAGGGGCTTTTCATATCCTATTACGACAAGACTGCCGTTGACACGGGCAATGCCGCCCTGAACGAACTCGTCTCCACGAGGGGTATGACGGGGATGCTGAATACGGTCTTCCTGATTTTCTGCGCGGTGACCTTCGGCGGGACATTGGTCGGAAGCGGAATGTTGCAGAGCCTTACCGACCTGCTGACGAGATATATGCGCAGGAGGGTGAGCATAGTGGGCTCGACGGTTGCCACGGGAATATTCGCGAACATGATAACCGGCGACCAGTACCTTTCCATCATCCTCACTTCCAGCCTTTACCGCAAGCTGTTCAAGGACAGGGGATATGAGAGCCGCCTGCTGAGCCGCTCCGTGGAGGACAGCGCAACGGTGGTGTCGGTGCTCATCCCGTGGAACTCCTGCGGCATGACTCAGGCTACCGTGCTGAAGGTCGCGACAGTGGAATATCTGCCTTATTGCCTGTTCAATCTGATATCGCCTCTGATGTCGATACTCGTGGCTGCCACCGGTTATAAAATTATTCGTAAAAATCATTCCGAAACTCAAAAAATGGTTTAAATTTGCAAGGCTTTCCGGTGGCTTCAAGGCCGGAAATCACGTTGCCGCACGATATTACTCATTAAAACATATAGTTATGAAAGATCTTAAAGGTACAAAGACTGAAGCCAACCTTCAGACTGCATTCGCGGGTGAATCACAGGCTCGCAACAAATACACTTACTATGCTTCAAAGGCAAAGAAAGACGGATATGTTCAGATAGCCGAGCTTTTCGAGGAAACCGCAAACAACGAGAAGGAGCATGCAAAGATCTGGTTCAAGCTTCTCCACGACGGTGAGGTGCCTTCAACAGAGGTAAACCTTCTCGATGCTGCCGAGGGCGAGAACTACGAGTGGACTGACATGTACGCTGGTTTCGCAAAAGAGGCTCACGAGGAAGGATTCGAGGAAATCGCAGTTCTTTTCGAGAGGGTGGCTGCCATCGAGAAGATGCACGAGGAGCGTTATCGCAAGCTTCTTGCAAATGTGAAAGAAGGTATCGTGTTCTCACGTGATGAGGATATGATTTGGGAGTGCTCAAACTGCGGCCATATCGTTGTAGGCCAGAAGGCTCCGGAAATCTGCCCTGTCTGCAAGCATGCAAAGAGCTATTTCAAGATTCACGCTACCAATTATTGATAAATGACCGAAGTTTCGCAAATGGTACAACCCTCAGAACCTTAATAACTGATCACTTGCGAAACTTGAGTAAATGAGAAAGACGCCCGGAGGCGTCTTTCTTCGTTATGAGGCTGACTCAGAAGTCCCTTTTGAGTCAGCTCTTTTTGTGTCCTGCCTACCCGGGCCTTTCCTTACCGGTCCGACGGATGCCGCTGTTGCTGAGGTATATGCCTTGAGCGGCGCAGAAGGCGGATGTTCTCTTCGAGAACCTGTTGCTCGCCGGCCGGCAATGCCCATCCGAGGAACCGTGAGCAGATGTATTCTTCGGCCTGGGCGGTAGGGTGGCACATGTCCTCGGCATAGAAACGGTAGCCTCGAAGTTCGTCCATCATTATCTCATAGCTTGGAAAATAGTCGGCGCAACCCTGCCCGGCCTGCCCCTCAGCCTGCTCCAGCACTTGTTCTATGCCCAGCAGCAGGGTGGCCTTGCTCAGCTGGTTGCCGTGCGCCCCGTCGGCAAGATGCCTGATTGGGCTTACGGTGAATATGAAATCTTTGTGCCTTGAACCGGAGCCTTCAGCCGCCTCGCAGATTTCCATCATCCCTCTCAGGCAATCCGCCACTTCCTCCACGCTCATCCTCTCCCTCGCGAACTCCCTGGCAGGGCGCTTCAGGCAGTTCGAGACGACGAGCCCGCTTTCCAGATACCTGTAGCACCAGCTCGTGCCCAATGTGATGACGACCTTGTCACATTCCCTGAAGAATGCGGAAGCCTCGTCCAATGCCTTGTTGGCCCCTTCGAGAAATTCCCGTGCAGACTCGCGGGCAAAGGTCGTATGATGGCTGAACGAACAGACGAGTCCTGCCCCCGCGCCCATCTGGACGCAATCGGCCTCGGTGAAATGCTCCCCGCTGACAAGCCTGCGGACGCTGCCGAGGAGGGACTTCGGATTGTACAATGTACCGAAAGGATTCACCATCACCTTGAATCTACAGTCGCGCAGCCTGGAGCCGACATTGTCTGCGAAGCAGCTTCCCAGCATCATTATGCTGTCCTTGTATGATATTCCGACCTTGCAGGGAAGGTCGGCAACGGGAGTCTGGAGTTTCATCTGCAAAAGAATTATTTCCACAAAAATATGAAATCTCACCGGCAAAAGTATTAACTTTGGGAAATATTTCATCCGCCGGCTGAACCCGCAGACCGGTAAAGTACACGCTGATCTATGAGACATACGGAATATGCAAGATACCTGATTCTGCCCATAGCCATCCTTCTGCTCGCTTCGCAGTGGGGGACGGTTTCGGCCCAGGATATGGCTGCGGACTCTACGGCTGTCGTGGCCAGGACAGGTTCCCGCCAGGCAAAGGTCCGTTTCGCATACGATGTCGATTTCGAACTCAACTTCGACAACAGGGAGTATTACAAGAGTAATTTCTCCACTTCGATGACGGTGTTCGGGGCGCGTCTGACCCCTGCCGTCGGCATAGATGTGCGCCAGAAGGACGGCACGGACCACAAGGTGATGCTCGGCATCGACATAATGAAGGATTTCGGACGGGCGGAGAGCGTGGACCTGTTCAGGGAACTTACCATATATTACCAGCTCCGCAAGAAACTGGGGAAGACCGACCTGACACTCGATGCCGGAATCTTCCCGCGCCGTTTCATGGAAGGCTCATATTCCACGGCCTTCTTCTCCGATTCCCTCCGTTTCTATGACACCAACATAGAGGGACTCCTGCTGAAATTCCGCCGTCCCAACGCCCGTTACGAGGTGGGCTGCGACTGGATGGGGATGATTGAAGGCTCCAGGAGGGAGAGGTTCATGATTTTCTTCTCCGGAGATGGGAACCTCACTCCTTGGCTCTCATTGGGCTATGCCGGATATATGTACCATTTCGCAAATTCCGAGGAAGTCAAGGGAGTGGTTGACAACATATTGCTCAATCCTTATGTCAAGGCGGACTTTGCCTCCATGACGCCGTTCCAGGCTCTCGGAATCAGGGTAGGGTGGCTCCAGTCCTTCCAGCAGGACAGGCTCAACATTGGCAGATATGTCTTCCCTTGCGGAGGGGAGATATGCACCGACATCCGCAAATGGAATGTGGGGATAAGGAATACCTTATTCTTCGGGACGGATATGATGCCATATTACAACAACCTTGACCAGGGTGGGATAAAATACGGCAGCACCCTCTATATGGGAGACCCGTTCTTCCGCGTATTCGACGACTCAAGCAAGGGCTGGGGAACCTATGACAGGCTGGAGGCATATTATGAACCGAGGATCCGCAATTACCTTTCCATAAGGGTATCCGCCATAGTGCATTTCAACGGAGGGTATTCAGGATTCCAGCAGATTGTCGCCCTGCGTTTCAACCTCAGCGAACTGCTCCGTAAATAATCGTGTAACACTATAAAGAATAACCATAGACAATGAAATCCACATTACAAAATTCGGCTATCGCATTGCTGATTTCCCTGTTTGCAATCTCCTGCACAGGCCCGAAGGACGGGACATATGTATTCAGGCTCCTGACGACCAATGACGTACACGGCCAGTATTTCGATTCGGTGTATGTCGGTGGGACTTCGAGGAATTCCCTCACATCAGTCTCATGGTATGTCGACAGCATCCGTACGGCCGTGGGAAAGGAGAATGTGATATTCGTGGACGCGGGTGACTGCCTCCAGGGTGACAACGCAGCCTATTATTACAATTATGAGGATGTCACCTCGAAGCATCTTTACGCCCGGATGGCGGAATATATGGGATATGATGCCGTCGTAGTGGGAAATCACGACATCGAGACGGGCCATCCTGTATATGACAAGCTCGCACGCGAGATGAAGGTGCCTTTCCTTGCTGCCAATGCCATATCCACCAAGACAGGCAAGCCTTATTTCCGCAGCCATGTCCTGATTGAGAGGCAGGGAATCCGGATTCTCATAGCAGGATTCACCAATCCCAACATCAGGAACTGGCTTTCTCCGAAACTGTGGGAAGGGATTGAATTCGAGTCGCTCATCCCTGCGGTCCAGGATGAAGTTGACAGGCTGCGCAGGAAGGAAAGACCGGACGTGGTGATTGTGGCCGTCCATTCAGGTACAGGTGACGGCGACGGGAAGATCCTCGAAAGCCAGGGACTTGACCTGTTCAAATCCCTCTCAGGTGTGGATTTCCTGATATGCTCACACGACCACAGGCCGGTAGTCCATTGTTCGGACAGCATATGCCTCATAAATTCGGGAAGCCACGCCAGGAACATCGGCAACGGTACGATCACCCTTGAGGTAAAGGACGGCAAGGTGGTCTCCCGCACACTTGAAGCGGACCTGATACCTGTTGACAAAGGCAGGATAGATACCAGGATGAGGGATATGTTCCGTCCTGAATATGAGGCTGTCAAGGCATTCACGCTCCGTGAGGTCGGCTATCTTGAAACTGACCTGCGTACCCGCGACGCATACAGGGGGATGTCCGATTATATGAATCTCGTACATTCTGTCTGCCTGTCCTGCGAGCCTGCCCAGATTTCATTCGCAGCACCTCTCACATTCAACGGATTCGTGGGGCACGGCACCTTGCTGTACAACGACCTGTTCACCATCTATCCTTATGAGAACCAGCTGTTCGTCGTGAGGATGACGGGCAGGGAAATCAAGGATTACCTTGAATATTCGTATGACGGATGGATAAATACCGTCGGTGCAGGGCAAGCCCATCTTCTGAAGATCCAGGATGCCCCTGACCCTCGCACGAGCCAGAAGAGATGGTCATTCGTAAACCGTTCATACAATTTCGATTCCGCTGCAGGAATAGTGTATGATGTGGATGTCACGAAACCTTTTGGAGAAAGGATAGGCATAGTATCACTCGCGGATGGCACCCCATACGATATGGATGCTGACTACAATGTGGCGATGACATCATACCGTGCAAGCGGTGGCGGCAACCTTATGAGGGAAGGCGCCGGAATAGATCCAGAAGGAATAGAGGACAGGGTGGTGGAGTATTTCCCTGAAATCCGCAATATCCTCTACGACTATATCCAGGCAAACGGCAGCCTGACGGAGAAGCTGATCGGCAATCCGGATGTCATAGGCCATTGGGAGTTCGTACCTTCCGCCCTGGCGCAGAAGATGCTCGACGCCGACATGGATCTCCTCTTCCCTCCGCGCCGATAGCCGGAGGAAAATCAGTTCATCATAGCAGTCCGAGGAGCTTGCTGCGAGAGAGCATGCAGGCTCCTATAGGACCGCCTTTCTTTCCGAGTTTCGAGAATTTGATGGATGTGTCCCTGCTCACGATGTTGAGCGAGTGCTTCTGAACGGCGCTCTTGATAGGGAGCATCAGGTATTCCTGGGCTATGGCAAGCCTGCCCCCGATGACTACGAGTTCGGGGTTGAATATGTTTATGAGGCCCGCTATCGCCCTTCCGAGCACGGAGCCTATCTCCTCCACGACCTCTATCGCGAGCACGTCCTCTTCAAGGAGGGCCTTCATTATGTCATCCAGGGAAATGGCTTCTCCCTTGTTGAACTTGTCTGACAGCAGGGAAGTCCTGCCCTCGCGAAGCTTCTCCATGAATATCCTGTGTACTGCAGAGCCGGAAGCCCCTGTCTCGAGGCATCCGTTCTTGCCGCATTGGCAGATTATGTCGTTGTTCAGGAGAGGGAAGTGCCCTATCTCGCCTGAGAATCCGGATTTGCCGTAGGACAGCTTGCCGTCTATCATCATTCCCATTCCCAGACCCCAGCTCACATTCAGGAAGAGCATGTTCCTCTCGTTGTTGCATACCCCGCTGATATATTCCCCGTAGGTCATCGCCCTGGAGTCGTTCTCGATGAAGACTGGACATCCAAGTTCCTGCTGCATTATGCTGGATATGGGGCGGTCCTCGCCTATGAAGTACGAGAAGCTGTAACCTGTGACGTTGTTTACCCTTCCCGTGAGGTTGATTCCGTAAGCCAGCACCTTGTCGCTCTCCACCCCGATTCGCGCGAGATGTTTCAGGAGAAGGGCGCAGAGGGCCTTGAACGACGCCTCCGAGCTTTCAAGTATGAATGGGATGTCTTCGCTGTATCCTATTATCTGACCCTTGAAGTTGCTGACTGCAATGCAGATATGGTGTCTCCTGACCTCCGTGCCGACTATGTAGCCAGCCGACGGGTTCAGCCCGTATATGCTCGGCCTACGTCCTCCATTGGTGTCTATCTTGCCCATGTCCATCAGGTAGCCTTCCTCGATGAGTTCCTGCACGAGCTTAGTGATTGTAGGGATGCTCGTGTTCAGGTCCTTGCTGAGCTCGGCGATGCTGTAGTCGCCTTCATTGATGCACAGGCCGAGGATTCGCTGCTTCAGAATGGAGTTCTTGCCGTCTATGTGGCTCAGGAATGATGTCTTCATTGTGCGGTCAGGTCGTTTGTCAGTAATTGTTCCAGTATCTTTCGATGTCTTCGAGTGTCTTGCCAGTGGTGTCCGGTATGACCTTCCACATTATGAGCATATAAGGGATGCACATGGCTGCAAAGATAAGAAAAGTTCCCGATTGACTCCACCCCAGGAGGACAGGAGTGAGCTGCCCGACGATGTATGTTCCCACCCAGAGGGCGAAACCGGCTATCGACATGGCCCTGCCACGGATGCTGTTCGGGTACATTTCCGACAGCAGCACGAAGACGACCGCCGATATTGAGATTGCGCAGCAGAAGATGTAGGCGAGGAAGAATGTGAGCATGAACCCGTTGCCGAGTCCAAGGCTTTCACCCCATCCGAAATATATGCCTATGCATACGAGGCAGATAATCATTCCCGTCACACCCCAGTATATTAGTTTCTTGCGTCCCACGCGGTCGATTATGAACACGGCGAGGATTGTGGTGACGAAATTGACTATGCCCACGAGCACCGTGGAGAACATCGGATTGTCGAATCCGGCTTCGGCGAATATCTTAGGACCGTAGTAGAGGACTGCGTTCACGCCCATGAACTGGCCGAGGATGGCGATGGCGCTTCCAGCCACCACTGCTATGATAATGCCGGGACGGAGCAGATCCTTCCAGGATCCTTCATTGCCGTCGGACAGGCTTTGGGATGTAGTCCTGATCTGTTCCTGAACCATTTCGGGCGAATTGTAAATCCTTGACAGAACGGCGGATGCCTTCTGCGTCCTGCCCTTGGTGACAAGCCATCTCGGACTCTCCGGGATGAAGAATATGATGAAGAAGAAAAGCAGGGCCGGAAGTGTCTCGCTTCCGAGCATCCCTCTCCAGGCCTCTGAATTGAACATCTTCGTCCACAGGGTCTGAGCCGGGGCTGAAGGGTCGATGTTGGCGTCGATGGCCCAGTTGGCGATGTATGCGAGCAGAAATCCTGCCGTCACCGCAAGCTGGTAGAGGGAAACGAGGGTTCCCCTGATCCTGGCGGGCGACACCTCCGATATATATATAGGTGAGACTATTGACACGACTCCGATGCCTACCCCGCCTATGATCCTGAACACCACGAGGGAGTTGAAGTCCGGGCAGAGGGCGCATCCTATTGCCGATATGCTGAAGAGGGCCGCTGAAATGAGCATCGTGAGCTTGCGTCCCAGGTAGTCGCTCAGCGTCCCTGCCACGAGCACTCCTGCTATCGAGCCTGTAAGGGCGCAGCCCACATACCATCCCTCCATCATGTCGGAGAGGCTGAACTGCGATTTGACTATGTCTGTGGTCCCGGATATGACGGCCGTGTCATAGCCGAAGAGGATGCCTCCGAGGGCGGCCACCGCCGCCATGAAGAGGACGTATCCCATATTGCTTTCTTGTTTCATTATTTTATGTCAAAATATTCCTTATATCTGTTATAAAGGTTTCCGGCAGCCCCATAGACCGACTGAGGGCTCATGAAATGAGGGAATTCGAATGTGATTGCCTTGTCGTAGCCGCATCTCTTGGCAGCCTCCAGCTTCATCCTCAGCTTGTCGAACTTGATAGGGAGGAAATCGATTGGCATGTCGCGGTCGAAGGTCTCCGCATTGGTCCAGCATTGCATCCCGTATTTGTCGGCGAGCTTCTTGTTCACGCTGAAGAAGGCATCCAGCTCATCGTAGTCGATGTGCCCGTCCTGGAAGGCGACGGCATCCACCACATCGTGGATTCCGGCGAATATCTGGTTCCATTCCTTCTCGTGCTGCTCCACGCTCACGCCGTCCTTGACCTTGGCGTTGGTCCCCATTATGGCCTTCTTGCCGTCAATCCAAGGCGAAATGAATGTCGGAAGCCCTCCTGAGACATCCTTGCACTGCTTTCCCATCGCGTGGAATGCCTCGACCGCCCCTATCGTGTTGCGGCTAATCTCGGTGCTGATGTACCATCCTCCGAAGCTGTCGTATTTCTCGCCGTACATCTTCCACACCTCGTCGATTACGAATTTGTTGTCCTCGATTTCATGGCTCATGTCCTTGGTGTCCCAATATACACCGGAGTCATACAGTCCGAGATAGAACTTCATCCCGTATTTCTGCGCCAGCCTGCAGAACATGTCGATAAGGTCCACTGACGGCATATAGCATCCTTTCTTCAGCAGATATGGAGACGGATAGGTTATGAATTTGCGGTATCCGCACCTGATGTCTATTACAGTGTCAATGCCGATTGCCTTCATATAGGCGAAGTCCCTGTCCCATTCCTTCTCACCCCAGTTCTGGTGTGGGATGTCGTGGGAGATTTCATCGAGGAAGGTTCCGGTAATCCTGAGTCCGTTGCCCTTCGGGACTATGAGGGTGCTTTCGGATGCCTCGGAAAAGATGTTCCCTGATTCCTTGCGGATTATCCTGTCGTTACCTCCCATGGCTTCGATGATGCCAGGGGTTGCAATTGCGGCAGCCGCTGCGGTTGCCGTCTTCAAAAATGTCCTGCGGTCTGTCATATCTACCTATATTTATATATGGTGCCCTCAAAGATATGAAATTGTTTCAAAATAATGAATATTCATTATACTTAAAGTTAAAATTATTTTCCTTTAAGTCGATATATATTTATCTTTAGTTTAATAAATTTTCATAGTTAATAAAAAATATTATTAACATAGCTTGTTTGTATCAAATAATTTATATATTTGCATTCAAACAAGATTTGTAATGACGGACAAGAAGATTTCCATACTTTCTGCATGCGCGGTTGCGATATCCTTGCTGGCCGGCTGCAACAAGGCAGGACAATTGAACAACAATTATATGTGGTTCGACTGCGAGGCCAATTATTCCACCCTCTCACATCCGGATTCAATAGATTTCTACCTGTCCAGGTGCCAGGCCATCGGTTTCGACAATGTCGTGGTGGATGTAAAGTCGATAATGGGAGAAGTCCTGTACGACAGCCGGATAGCTCCATATATGGGAGATTGGGAAGGAGTCGTCAGAAGCCGCGACTATGACATGATGAGGTATTTCATCGACTATGGCCATGCCAGGGGGATGAAGGTCTTCGCCTCCCTGAATGTGTTCGCCGGCGGCCACAACTATTTCGACCGTGGCATAATCTACGGAGAGCATCCCGAGTGGCAGAGCATATGCTACGAGAAGGGCAGGCTCGTCCCGATTTCATCAATCAAGACCAACTACAACGGAATGCTCAATCCTGCCGACCCTCAGGTCCGCCAATACCAATTGGACATATTGAAGGAATTCGTGTCAAGATATCCGGACTGTGACGGACTGATTTTCGACAGGGTGAGGTACGACGGTATGACGGCTGATTTCAGCGACCTTTCGCGCAGCCTGTTCGAGGAATACTCTGGTATCAGGGTGGAGAACTTCCCTGAGGACATCCTGAGCTGGTATGACGCTGACGGTAACCTTCGCGATACCTGGGTTCCCGGGAAGCATTTCAGGAAATGGGTGGAGTGGCGCTCCGGCGTCATCCACGATTTCGTGGTGGAGGCTCACAGGGAACTGAAGCAAATCAATCCGGAACTTGTGATAGGGGATTATACGGGTGCTTGGTATCCGACTTATTACCAGGTCGGCGTGAATTGGGCAAGCCGTGACTATGACCCTTCGCAAGTGCCTGAATATCAATATTGGGCTACTGAGGACTATCATAAGACTGGCTATGCGGAGGAACTGGATGTATATATGACGGGTCTCTATTATTCGTTCATCACCAAGGATGATGTGGACAGGGCGACAGGAGTCGTCGGGCAGAGGAGCGAGGCAGGTATGGACGACAGCCTGACATACTGCTACAGCGTGGAAGGCGGGGCCGAGATTGCCAGGAGCATAACAAAAGGTGTCGTGCCTGTGATTGGTTCCATCTACGTGGAGCAGTACCTCGGGGATTTCACTCCTTTCGGACCTGCCGTGGAGCAGGCTCTCAAGAGCACCGACGGGGTGATGGTCTTCGACATAGTCCATCTGAACAAGCACCATCTGTGGGATGTCCTGGAGCAGGCGATGGGCAGCAGATGAGGCTCGCATCCCCGGAACAACCGATAATAACACTATAACGATAACAACAATGAAAGGATTCTTTAAGCATCTGCTTGCGGCTCTGATTCTTGTCTTGGGGGGGGCTTCCATCCTCAATGCCCAGACACGCGTCAGCGGCAAGGTTACGGATGAAGGCGGACAGCCTCTGCCGGGAGTTGCCGTGATGATCAGCGGCACGGGTACCGGTACGATGACCGACGACAACGGTTTCTATTCGATGTCAGGTCTGAAGAAAGGTGTCATCCTCGTATTCTCCAGCCTCGGAATGGCTGAGCAGTCCTTCGTATGGGACGGAAAGACGGCACAGCTTAATGTCGTGATGAGGGAGGATGTCAATTTCATAGAGGAGACGGTCGTGGTGGGCTACGGCACCCAGAAGAAGTCTTCCCTGACAAGCGCCGTTTCGGCGATGAAGGGTGAAGAGCTCCTGAAGGCGCCTTCCACCAATGTCTCACAGCTTCTTGCCGGAAAACTGCCGGGAATTTCGTCAGTCCAGGAGTCCGGAGAACCGGGCCTCGACCAGGCATCCCTGCGCATCCGAGGCTCGATTTACGGTGCGAGCTACATCGTTGACGGATTCCCTGTTGACAATCTCAACGACATCGACCCGGCCGACATCGAGAGCATTTCCGTGCTGAAGGACGGAGCTTCCGCCGCCGTATATGGTCTGAAAAGTGCCGGCGGAGTGATCATCGTCACCACCAAGAGGGGAGCGTCCGGCAAGCCTAAGATTTCATACAGCGCCTCAGTGGGTGCCTCGATGAACGCCAATTTCCCTGAATTCATGGACGGCCCTCAGTTCGCATACTACTACAATGTGGCCCAGATGATGGACCAGCTCGCCAGCGGGGCGATTGCCGACGAATCGGAATATGTACCGTATTTCAAGAAGTCACAGGTGGAGATGATGCTCAACGACGACCCGACAGACGGATGGGACAATGTGAACTATATCGACAAGGTGTTCGGCACCGGTCTGACGCAGAAGCACAACGTGACGGTTCAGGGCGGTTCCGACAGGACGAAGTATTTTGCATCTTTCGGATATCTCGGACAGAAGGGTAACATCGACAACTTCAATTATGACAGGTACAATGTCAGGGCCAACATCGACACCGAACTTGCCCGTAACTTCAAGTTCAGCCTCGGCCTCTCTGGAGTCTTGTCCAACAGGCGCACCCCTGCATTCAATTCAGGCGGAACCGACTCCAATTCGTACCTTGGCGAGACGGGATGGCTTTCCATCGCCAACCAGACCATCCAGATGCACCCGTATCTTCCGGAAAAATACGAAGGTCTCTACACCGCATCCATCAAGAAGAACACCTCCCTTCCTCAAAGCCCTCTCGCCGCGATCTACGAGTCAGGCTACAAGAAGACAAGGGGTATGAGCGTGTCGGCCAACGCCTCCCTCTCATACGAACTCCCTTGGGTGAAGGGCTTGGTGCTCAAGGTGTCAGGAGTGTTCGACTATGGTACATCATACAACAAGAACCTCAACACTCCTTATGAGTTGATGGCTTATTCCGGAGGGCAATGGACCAAGACATCCGACCCGCGCGGAAACGGTTCGGGAGTGAACCTCGGCGAAGGTTCCTCATACTGGCAGCAGCTCGTCGGGCAGGCCTCCATATCATATGCAAATTCATTCGGGAAGAACAATCTCGACCTGCTTGCACTCGCCGAAATGCGTGACTACAGGTCCAACAACCTGTCAGCATATGTAAAGGAAATCCCTTTCGCATCCCTTCCTGAACTGTCCTACGGAACCCCTGAGCAGAGCCCGGTGATGGGTTCGAGCGGGGCTTCAAGGTCTGCGGGATATGTGTTCCGTGCAAGGTACGATTATGACGAGAGATATCTTGCGGAGTTCACGGGCCGTGTCGATGGCTCCTACAAGTTCGCAGGTATGCTCAGGACGCGCTGGGGATTCTTCCCTTCAGGCTCCATCGGCTGGAGGATTTCGAAGGAGGACTTCATGAAGGATGTGGCCTGCATCGACGACCTGAAGATAAGGGCGTCCGCAGGTCTGCTCGGAAACGACAATGTGTCCGAATATATGTTCCTCGCATCATACGGCCTGTATGGCAGCAAGATAACCTATCCGCTTTCCGGCGGCTCCATATCTTCCAATCCTGCCTACGGACCTTCCGGCGTCCCGAACACTGACCTCAGCTGGGAAAAGACGCTTTCGTACAATGTCGGCTTCGACCTTTCGATGTGGGATGAGAAACTCGGCATGGAAGTGGACGGCTTCTACAATTACACCTACGACATCCTGACCTACCAATCCTCAGGATTCCCTTCTTCGATGGGTGGATATTATCCGACCTGGGTGAACCAGAATGCATTGGATTCCAAAGGTATAGACATAATGCTGTCGCACAGGAACAAGTTCATGGCAGGCTCCCATCCGTTCTATTACGGCATCAGCGCCAGCCTCACATATTCCAAGACACGCTGGCTCAGATACAATGACGACCCGAACATCCCTTCAGGTCAGAAGAGAGTCGGCACCACCTACGGCACGTTCATGGCATGGCAGGCCGACGGACTCTATCGCAGCGAGGAGGAAATCGACAATTCGGCATGGTACGGCACCCGTCCTTGCGTGGGCGACATCAAATATGTGGATATTAACGGAGACGGCAAGATTGACAATCAGGACAAGACCATCATAGGCCGTCCGAACATGCCGGAACTCACATTCGGCCTGAACATCAATTTCGCCTGGAACGGCATCGACTTCAACGCCCAGTTCACCGGAGGAGCCCTTTTCGACGTCTCCATGACCGGAACATATTACAACGACAACGACGACAACACCATCTGGACCCAGACCTTCAAGGAGAACGCCAATTCGCCTCTCTACCTCGTGGAGAACGCCTACAGCATCTACAATCCTGACGGCACCTTCCCTCGCCTCACACTCGGCGGAACGGGTCACGGCGGCGACAACGGACTCTGCAGCACGTTCTGGATACGCGACGGCAAATACATCCGTCTCAAATCCGCCCAGCTCGGCTACACATTCCCGTCCAAATGGATGTCGAAGGCGAGGATCGAGACTCTCCGCATCTTCGTGGAGGGACAGAACCTCTTCACAATCGACGGGCTCCCTGCCGGAATCGACCCTGAGTCCCCGGGAGTCAACAACGGTTACTATCCGCAGCAGCGTCTGCTGATGGGCGGCCTTACAATCACATTCTAATCAGGAGGACGAAAACATGAAACATATATCAAAATTCATTCTCGCATCCGCTCTTCTGTGCGGGGTGTCCTGTACCTCATATCTGGACATGACTCCGACCGACCGCGTTTCCGACAAAGTCCTCTGGCAGACCACCGAGACTGCCGAATACGGAGTGAACTACATCTATAGCTATGTGCTTGACATCTACAACGCCCAGTCCTCCTACGGATTCCTGACGGAGGCTCTTACGGACCAGTTCAAGTACGGCTCATACAACTACGTGTCCGTCGGACTGATTCCGAGCGAGTTCTCCTATGGCGACGAGGTCACGATGACCCCGGGCTATGTGGACGCCTACATGGGAGTCTGGGAATTCCTCTATACGGCAATCCGCAAGACCAACCAGGGACTTGCCTATCTCGAAGCATACGGGACGATGGATGCCGCCGACAAGGCAAGGCTCAGGGCCGAGATGCGTTTCATGAGGGGCTATATGTATTTCGAGCTTCTCAAACGCTACGACGGTGTGATCCTCTACGATGAGAATCTCGAAGCCATCGTCAAGGACAAGGAACTTTCTTCACGCGAAGAAGGATGGAATTTCGTATATGACGACCTTGTAGCATCCGCGGAGGTGCTTCCAGCAAAGGCATCCGCCAACGGACGCATAAACAAGGGCATGGCCTGGGCCCTGATGACCCGTGCGATGCTCTATGCGGAGCGTTATGACAAGGTCAAGGCTGCCGCTGAAGAAGTGGAGAAACTCGGTTACTCCCTCGAGGACAGTTATGCCGATGCCTGGGGCAAATCCATTGCCGACGGCAACAACGAGGCAATTCTCCAGTATGTTTTCGACCGCTCGAACGACGTCACTCACAGTTTCGATTTCTACTATACCCCGGGAGGCGACTATTACGCCTTGGGTGAGGCAGGAGGCGGATATGCAGCTCCTACCCAGGAGATGGTCGAGTCCTACGAACTTGCAACCGGCGGATTCCCGGACTGGACTCCTTGGCACGGAACCACCACCGACACACCTCCTTACGACCAGCTCGAACCTCGTTTCGAGGCTTCAATCCTCTACAACGGGTCGCAGTGGAAAGGCCGCACCATCGAGCCTTTCGTAGGTGGACGCGACGGTTTCTGCCAGTGGAGGATTGAGCAGGAGCCTAAAGGCCGCACGACCACGGGATATTATCTGCGCAAAGGGGTTGACGAGGGACACGATGTCATAACCCAGCCGGGGAGCGTTCAGCCTCTGACTGTCATCCGCTACGCAGAGGTGCTCATGAACAAAGCCGAGGCTTGCTACCGCCTTGGAGACGAGTCCGGAGCAAACGCCGCCGTGAAGGCTGTCCGAGGCAGGGTGAACCTTCCATATACCGACAAGTCCGGCTCTGAACTGTGGGCTGCCATCCGTCAGGAAAGAAAGGTGGAGTTTGCCTACGAGGGGCTGTGGTATTGGGACCTTCGCCGCTGGAAAGTGGCCCAGAAGGCTTATCCTGAAGGACTTACAGGCTATCAGCAGCATGGACTCAAGATTACGCTCGATGAGGCATCGGGAGAGTTCACCTACGAATATGTGTCCGTGGATGACAAGAACAGGAATTACCCTGAGAAACTTCTCAATACATTTCCTCTTCCTCAGTCCGAACTGAGCAGCAATGCGAAGGTCGAGCAGTTCCAGGAGTGGAAATAATGGTTGAAACAACTTAATTATGAAAGTCATGAAACAAAAATACAGTTTGATTGTCCTCTGCGCCCTCGCTTTCCTCGCATCATGCCAGAAGCCTGAGTATGTGCTTCCGACAGCGGACCGTCAGAGCATAACCAGCATATCGGCCTATTTCAATTCCGGGGATTACAACGGCCTGCTGCTTGCGAGGCTTGAGGTCGGGGAGTTCCCGTCTGACGGACGCTTCGTGATAGAGGTACCTTACTATTATCCGGAGGAGTCCGACGACCAGACCACGATGTATATGACGAATGTGCGCGTCAAGGCCGAACTGGCCGACGACTGCCGCATATCGCCTCCACTTACGGTGATGAACCTCTATGAGGAGAACCAGTTCACGTTCACCGATGCAAAGGGGGAATCAAGGCCGATAGTGATAACCGGGAAAAGGGTGAAGTCATCGACAGCCACCTTGCGTTCATTCGTGCTTGACAATCCTCCGATCGAGGGTTTCATCGACGACGATGAAAAGACCATATACCTTTTCACCACCGACGACCTCTCGAATTGCACCGCTTCGGCAACCGTTAGCGCCCACGCAAGCCTGTCCACGGACCTCACCAAGCCGCGCGACTACAACAACCCTCAGGAAGTCGTGCTCCTTGCTCCGAACGAGAAGGATGAGATTGTCTATACCACACAGAAGGCAATACCTACCAAGATTTCACACGGCTTCAACAAGTCTTCAGTGCGTCAGCTCTTCAACTTCGAGCCTTCAAGCCGCATCGGCACGCCTGCATACACCGCCGCCACAAATCCTTCACTGGCATCTCTCGAAGGCTATCTGGTGGTCTGCATGGGTGACGGGTCCACTCCTGTCTATCTCGACGGCCAGACCGGAGCCAAGAAGGGTGAGATTGTACTCGGAAGCGCACAGGCTGGTTCCATTGCCAGCGATGAGGCCGGGAACATGTTGATTTGCAATCATATATCCGATGACCCTTATTCTGGTATACTCAGCTTTTACAAGACAAGTTCGGTGACTGCCGCCCCTGTCCTGTTCTATGAGTACGATACGGAGACAGTCCTTCCTCGCGGAGGCAAGATGGAAGTGAGCGGAAACCTTGACGGCGATGCGATGATCACTGTCATCTATGAAGGAGTTTCCGGCGTGACTGCGGCACAGAAGTTCATCTCGATAAAGGTTTCCGGAGGTTCCGTGGTCGAGGCCAAGGATGTAGATGTGTCCGGAGCAGGCATCCAGTGGGGTGCCGTGCCGGTGAATGCCGGAGCCGTGGCTCCAGCATCCGGAACAGGTGAGGATGGATGGTTCTATGCGACATACGGCGATGGCACTCCTGTAGTGGCCTGGATCAGACCGGACGGTTCCCTTGCCTTCAGCCGCTCGACTTCCAGCGGTACGGCATGGGCCTGGAACGTGAACCAGCTCGACTGCAAGAACTATAACAATGCCGATTACCTCGCATTGCTCATACTGAGCCATTTCCCTGCATGGGGTGTCGCTCCTACGCTCATAGTATATGATGTGACGGACAAGACCAATTTCAACGGGGAATTCGATACTTCTGACGCCATCGTGGTCGGGACTGAAATCGAATGGTTCCAGTTCGTCAATGCTGATGACTCCAACTCCTGCGGTGATGTGGTCATCGTTCCGTCCGCAGACGGTTACAAGGTATTCATCTATTACCTCGACCAGTATGCCGGAGTGATCGGAGGATATGTCGCCGACTGCATAAAGAAGATGTAATCCGTGATATCTGAAAGACCGATGAAACGATTCCTGATATTTATGGTGGCAGCCACCGTCGCTTCGTGTGGCTGCTCCTCGAAATCCTCCCTGATTCCGGATTGGCCGTGGGAGGAGGATGACGGCGTGCAGGAAGAAATCGAGCCCAAGGAGGAATGGACGGATGTGACATCCAACTATCCGTCCCTGCCTGAAGGGATTACCGTCATCAACTGCAATTATTGCCTCTCCAGACCGGCTTCGGTGTTCCTGGCGATTGCGGACCTGTCCAAGGTTGACCTGGACCTGTGGTGCATCGATGACAGGGATATGGCGGGAAGCTCCGAGCCTTTCAGGACGCCATCGGAGGTACGCTCGGACGGCAATTATCCTGTCGTCATCAATGCGGGCTTCTTCTATGCCGACGGAGGGAAATATTACAGCGCTTCGCTCGCGGTGCGTGACGGGGTGCAGCTCGCCCACAACATCAACTATGCTTCCCAGGACTGGAAGACGATCTATTATCCTACGAGGGCGGCATTCGTAAAAAACTCTGACGGTTCGTTCACGGCATGCTGGAGTTATTACAACAACTCGGAGGCTACGACATGGCTCTATCCTTCTCCTGCCCAGAACAAATGGGGAGACTCGCCTCAGAAGACTCCGTCGGCTTCCTATCCGGAAGGTGCGGTGAAGATGGAAACGGATTTTGCAATCGGTGGAGGTCCGGTTCTTGTGAAGGACGGCAAGGTCGTGGACAGCTTTGTCGCGGAACTCTTCAACGGGTCCACCGGCATATCACCGGATTCTGCACAGCCTCGTACCGCCGTGGGATATATGCCTGAAGGAAAGATAATGTTCCTGGTGTGCGAAGGGCGGCAGATGACCGAGGGTGTGGCTGGTTTTACGACAGCAGAAGTCGCTCAGATTATGAAGAATCATGGATGTACCGAGGCAATCAACCTTGATGGTGGCGGGTCCAGCTGCATGCTGGTCGGAGGTGCTGAGACCATTAAGGTGTCTGACGGGAAACAGAGGGCTGTTGCCAGTACATTGATGTTCAGGTAGATCTCTCCATTCGCTTCGCTCAGCCGAGATGACATTTTTGTCATGTCGAGCGACTGAAATGCAGACGACCGATTTTGTCATGTCGAGCGACTGAAAGGAGTCGAGACATCTAAATTAAATATTAATTGTATAATGACGATAAAACCAAATATAATCCTGATCCTCGCCGCCCTACTGACGGTCGGCACAACATTCCTGTCCTCCTGCGATAAGGGACCATACGAATACCCATGGAATCCCGAATGGGATAAATACGATCCCCAGCCGGAGCCGGAGCCTGACCCTGAACCCGATCCTGAATTCAAGGGAAAGGCAAGGTATGTTTGGGTGAGCTGCGAGGGCAACTGGGAGGAATATGCCAACGACCAGGCGAAGATCATTGAGGAAATCGGCAAAATCAAGAATTGCGGATTCACGGATCTTGTGGTGGATGTCCGCCCGACCAACGGCGGAGTGCTCTTCAAGTCATCTTATGCCGAACCTCAGAAAAAAATGGACTGCTGGACTGACAGAGGATATGTGTTCATCGACAGGACGGCGGATTTCGACTATCTCCAGACCTTCGTTGACGAAGGACACAGACAGGGACTCCGGGTGAACGCAGTCATCAATACCTTCGTAGGGGGATGCCTGTGCCCGTACGGGCTCGGCTCGGACGGAATGCTTTTCAGCGACCCTTCAAAGAAGGCCTGGGCATCGGTTGTCAATACCTCCGATGGCTTGAAAAACACTATGGACTTGCGTGACGACAGTGTTGACTACGGAGCTAAATTCCTTTCGCCTGCAAATCTTGAGGCCCAGGACTATGTGCTCGGTATTATTGGCGACCTTGCGAAATATGATGTTGACGGCATCATCCTCGACCGCTGCCGCTTCGACGATTACAGTCTACAGAGCGATTTCTCCGATGCTTCAAGGGCCGGTTTTGAAGAGTATATAGGACGACAGGTAACCGACTGGCCGGGTGAGGTGATGTCCCCGGGTCAGGACGCACTGAAGAAACCTGTGAGTGACATTACGAAGAAATGGCTCGAATACAGGGCGAAGGTGATCCATGACTTTGTCGTGAAAGCTGCCGACAAAGTTCATTCGGTCAATCCTGAAATCCGTTTCGGGTGCTATGTGGGAGGTTGGTATTCAAGCTATTACTATTCCGGAGTGAACTGGGCGAGCCCTCAATACGACCCTAAGGCCGACGGATATTATTGGGCAGGGGACAATTACAGGGACTTCGGATATGCCGACCATTGTGACTATATGTTTATAGGGGCATATGCCTCATCCTCAAGTATATATGGAAATGGAGAATGGACGATGCAGGGATTCTGCAAACAGGCTGCGACACTTCTCAAGGGAGATGTCCCTTTCAGCGGAGGTCCCGACATCGGCAACTGTTCCGGGTTTGAGAATGGAGGAAAAGGATCGCTTATGCCTGACATAGTTGATGCCTGCATCAACTCCAGCACTGACGGGATGTTCTTCTTTGACCTATGCCATATCCGTATGTTCGACTATTGGGATGACATAAAGAAGGCCTTTGACAAATATCTGGCAACAGTTGAATAGATCTCTCCATTCGCTTCGCTCAGTGGAGATGGCAGAAATGTCATTTCGGGCGACCGCGACTTGTCATTTCGAGCGACCGAAGGGGGTCGGGAAATCTATATATAAGAATATATTTAAAAAATGAAACCGAAAGACTTTAAATCACTTGCAGTTCAATACAGGAGCGAACTGCTTGACAATGTCCTCCCGTTCTGGCTGGAGAAATCCCAGGACAAGGAATACGGGGGCTATTTCTCCTGTCTCGACAGGGACGGCAGCGTCTTCGACACAGATAAGTTCATCTGGCTTCAGGGCAGGGAAGTATGGATGTTCGCGATGCTGTACAACAGTTTCGAGAAGCGTCCCGAATGGCTCGAGGCTGCGCGGCAGGGTGCGGAGTTCCTGAAGAAATACGGTCATGACGGCAACTATGACTTCTATTTCTCCCTCACCCGTGACGGAAGGCCCCTTGTACACCCGTACAACATATTCTCCAACACCTTCGCCTGCATGGCCTTCGCACAGCTTGCAAAGGCAACAGGTGAACCTGAATATGCCGAAATAGCCCGCAGGACATTCAAGCGCATACTCGAACGCCGTGGCAATCCAAAAGGACAGTGGCTGAAAGCATATCCCGGTACAAGGCCGATGAAGGATTTCGCCCTTCCGATGATCATCTGCAACATGGCCCTGGAAGTCGAGGACATAATCGACAATCCGGAGCTCATCGAGAGGACCATCGACGAGAGCGTACACGAAATCGTGGATGTGTTCTGGAAACCGGAAGTCGGAGTCATCCTGGAGAACCTTGCCCCGGACGGCAGTATGATTGACTGCTTCGAGGGCAGGAAGGTAAATCCAGGACACGACCTCGAAGCCATGTGGTTCCTTATGAACATAGGAATCCGCAGGAATGACAAGGCATTGATACAGAAGGCTGTGGATATATCCCTCAGCGTAATCGAATATGGCTGGGACAAGCAGTACGGCGGTATATTCTACTTCATGGACCGCAAGGGCTACCCGACCCAGGAATTGGAATGGGACCAGAAACTGTGGTGGGTTCATCTCGAATCGGCGATTGCCATGATAAAGGGATACCAGCTCACAGGCAACGAAAAATGCCTCGAATGGTTCTACAGGCTCCACGACTATCTCTGGACTCATTTCAAGGATTCCGAATATCCTGAATGGTTCGGCTACCTGAACCGCCGGGGAGAGGTCCTGCTTCCTCTCAAGGGAGGGAAATGGAAAGGATGCTTCCATGTCCCACGCGCCCTGTACCAGATATATGTGATACTCGATGAAATATCAGCAAGACAATAAACAATTTTACCAACTTCAAACAGTTATTATGAAAAAGTCATTTTTAGTAATCCCATTGGCAGCCCTCGTGCTTGCTTGTGAGAAGACTCCGGAAATCACTCCGGAAATCGTATGTGCTACCAGCGAAGTGGCTATCCCTCAGGCTGGAACTGATGTAGATGAACTTTTCGTCGAATTCAGCTCCAATGTCGAATGGACAGCAGCCATCAAGGAGACGAATGATTGGTGTACGGTCACTCCTCAGAAAGGAGATGCAGGTGATGCCAAGGTCAAGGTCATCGCGACCGCCACGACCCTGAACGACCCGCGCCAGGTGACTCTCGTCATCACAGCCAGGACTGCAGTCAAGGAAATCGCCCTTGTACAGGGACAGATAGATGCCTTGAACCTTGTAGAGGAAAGTGCCGAAATCGGTCCTGATGGCGGTAATGTGACCGTCAAGGTCATGACCAATGTAGATTGGACTGTCAAGGTCCCTGCGGACTGCGACTGGGTGAAGGTCGCTGACACCAAGGCATTCGGAGAGCAGACCAAGACCCTCACGGTATCAGCTTATGACGAACTTGACGAGGTGCGCAGCGTTGAAATCTCCGTAGAGGGAGGCATATTCGCTCCAAGAATCTTCACCATCACCCAGAATGGTCCTAAGGCTACGCTTTGGAGCATTGACATGACTTCTGTATTGGCAAGGGTCAATTCCTTTACGAATGCAACCGATGAGGTAGTTCCGACGAATGTTTCGATGGCTCTCTTTGACGGTGATGTGGTCGTATGTGCAGGAGACGGAAATTATCCTGTAATCCTTGACAAGGCTACCGGTGCAAAGAAAGGTGAACTCAACACAGGAAACGTAAAACCTGGATATATTACGAACGATGATGCAGGCAACCTCGTATTCTGCAACAGAGTATGGAATTATTGGGTTGATTATGAGTTCTTTACGATATATTATATCACTCCGGGCACCAAAGATGTCAAGAAACTTGTCTCAACCGATGACGAGGAATACTATCCTTCATATATAGGTGCCGGTCTGTCTGTACGCGGTGATGTCACCAAGAAAGCATCCATAGCAGCACCTTGGGAAGGTGTTGAAGGTGTTACCGGAGAGAATATGGTACTTTGCTGGCAGGTGATTGACGGAAAGGCTCAATCCTATGTCAAAGGCACCCTGACGGGATTCGTAGGAATCGCCTGGATGCAGGGTTATTGGTACCAGTCTCCTGACAATTTCCCTGGATTCGCACTTCTGAGTGACAATCTCACTGACGGAGCCGTATTCGCTTGCTATGATGAGAATGTCCTTTATAAGGTAGGGGCTGATTTCACATGTACGAAACTTGTGGAAGAACCTATTCTTGACAGCAACAATGCAGCTAATGCGTTCGATATGCGTACAATCAACGGCAAACCATACCTGGCAGTGAGCGGTGGATGCTACTTCCCTGAGTGGTGCGTGCCTGCCATGTACATCTGTGATGCATCAAGCATGAGCGTGGTTGCCGCGCCTACCACCCACAGCTTCACACAGGAATCCGGTGTCGGTGCTTCCGCAGCAGTCCGTATCGAGGCGGCAGAAGGTGGCCTGAATGTATATCACATCAACAACAACTGCTCGGTAATCGAGGCTATCTGGGTTCCGATTAAATAATCAGGACGCTGGCCTCAGATGGCATCAGTGGCAAGGATTCCACCAAAAAATCCCCGAATTTTTGCTTTTGAATGACAAACTGCTTAATTTTATGGGATTAACCAGAATAACACTATAGATAATGGAAAGAACATTGGTTATCCTCAAACCTGGTGCCCTTCAGAGAGGCATCGTGGGAGAAGTCATCTCCCGTTTCGAAAAGAGGGGACTCAAGCTCGTTGCGATGAAGATGGCCCAGCTTGATGACGAGATTCTCGCGGTTCATTATGCACATCTTCTTGACAAACCGTTTTTCCCTTGGCTGAGGGACGGAATGAAGGCTGCTCCTGTAATCCTTTGCTGCTGGGAAGGTTACGATGCAGTCCAGGTAGTTCGCTCCATGGCAGGTGCAACCAAGGGCAGCAAGGCTGTCCCGGGCACCATCAGAGGCGACTATGCCCTGAGCGCACAGGAGAATGTGGTCCACACTTCGGACTCTCTGGAGAATGCCGCGATAGAGCTTGACAGATTCTTCAAGCCTGAGGATTATTTCGAGTACACCTCGCCTTTGGATCCGTTCAAATACGCTCCGGACGAGAGGTAGCAGGACGTAGGCTATGGCTGTCCGACGAAGGTCATCTCGTCGAACAGCCATCCGGCCTTGCCTATCCTGTCTATGATGAACAGGACATATCTTATGTCAAGCGATATGTTCCTGCATCTGTCAGGGTCGAATACGATGTCGCTCATCGTACCTTCCCAGACACGGTCGAAGTTTATTCCTATAAGGTTCCCGTCCGCATTTATCACCGGGCTTCCCGAGTTGCCGCCCGTAGTATGGTTGTCGGCAAGGAAGCATACCGGGATTTCCCCGTTTTCATCAGCCCATCTGCCATAATCCTTGGAGGCATATATGTCCCTGAGGGACTGGGGTATGTTGTAGTCGAAAATATCTGGATCGTCTTTCTCTATGATACCCGTGATGGTGGATGATGGCTTGTAATATATGCCGTCGGCAGGGGAGTAGCCTTTCACATGGCCGTAAGCCACCCTGAGGGTGAGGTTGGCATCAGGATAGAACACCCTTCCGTCGGCACATTCCTCCGAGCAGGCCATCTGTCCCTTCATATATGTCTTGCATTCCGCAGCTATTGCCTTCCCGAGCTTCGATGCCTCCGGCATTATCTCCGAATTGTACCATTTCTGGAATTCGTTGCAGAACACTACTGCAGGGTCGGACTTCACCCTCTCCATGTCGTCTTCGCAGAGCGAGGACACGAAATCCTCACTGATGAACGATGAACTTCCGAAAATGTGTTCCGCCCAGCAGGAGACAGAACCGAACCTTTCCATCATCTCCTTGAAATACGACGGCTGGGAGTCCTCAGGCATATTCCTGCCGAACTCTTCCATTACGGCGACGAAACATTCCTTGTCGATATCCAGGCAATAGTCCTTGAAGAATGATTCCGACAGATTCCCGGCACGGGCCTTGTCAAAGACCGTGCTTCCGTCCTCCTGCCTGAAGCAGGACTCTATGCCTGAGGCATATCTCGCGAGTTCCACCGTCCTGGCGGTCTCCATATATAGATCCCTCGCGAATGAATATGGCTCCATTGCCCTGTAAAGAGAATCAAGCCTGTCGCAGACACCTTCATACCCGGTCCCTTCAGCCCAGGCAGAGAACCGTTTCTCATATTCCCTCTTGTTCTCCACGGTATTCATTTTCCTGAGTCCGAGCATCTCTCCCTGCCATTTCTTCCAGGAATTGGCCACGCTCGCGTGCTTGGATGAATACTGGATGCGGATTTTCTGGCTGCTGTCCATATATTTTTTCTGGATGTCCAGCCTGAGGGTGCGCAGACGGATTTTCTGCGGGTCGCCTGTCTGTGCGATGTAGCGCACGGCCTCGGAGTGCAGATATTCGCTCGTGCTGCCAGGGAATCCGTATATGAATGTGAAATCCCCCTCATGCACCCCTGCGGTGGAAATATTGAAATATTTCTTCGGCCTGTACGGGACATTGTCTTCCGAATACCCTGCCGGGTTGTTGTCCTTGTCGGCATATATACGGAAAATCGAGAAATCCCCCGTATGTCTCGGCCACATCCAGTTGTCGGTGTCCCCTCCGAACTTGCCGATTGAAGAAGGAGGAGCCCCGACGAGCCTGATGTCGGAATATTCCCTGAACACGAACATGAAATACTGGTTGCCGTAATACAGGGCCTCCACGCTCGCCTTCAGGCCGGCGCCTTCCTTGGTCGCCTCACTGACGATCATCTCGGAGTTGCGCTTCACGATTTCAGCGATTTCCTGCGCGGATGAGGTTTCGGAAGCGCCTTTCAGTACGGCGGACGTCACATCCTCCATTCTTTCAAGGAATCTGACCGTCAGATTCTTGTTTGGAAGTTCCTCGCTGCGGTTCATCGCCCAGAAACCGTCCCTGAGATAGTCGTGCTCGACGCTGCTGTGGAACTGTATGTACCTGTAGCCGCAATGGTGGTTTGTGAGCAGAAGCCCCTCAGGGGATATGAGTTCCCCTGTGCATCCGCCCCCGAACAGCACCACCGCGTCCTTCAGGGATGCCTCGTTTATGCTGTATATGTCCTCGGCATCGAGCCTGAAGCCCTTGGACTGCATGTCCCCGATCCGGCTCCCTATCAATGACGGAAGCCACATTCCTTCATCGGCCTTTGCCCTCGGGCAGGCGGCGCATATCATCGCAGTACATAGCAGGACTGATTGTAATTTTCTGATATTCATAATTATATATATTGGTCAAACCATATTCTCATATCCGAACATCCTCCTGTAATGCTCGGCTTTGCTGCCGACGGGCAGGGGATAGGCCCTGGATGACGATGGCATCCTCCAGAACCTGATCGTCCTGTCGGTCCCGGGGATTACAGCCTCGCTCATCGAACCGACGGCAGGTTCCTCGCATCCGAACAGTCCTGTCAATATGTCCGTGGCCTTCTGTCCTGTCGTGACGACTGCCCTGCATCCGGGAATCCTGTCCAGAAGTCCGATGATGTCGGTCGGGCTGACCACTTCAAGGAATTTGTCAGAGGCGTTGTCCCTGAGCCTTATGACTTCTGTGGCGGTGTCGTAAAGGGCTATCCCTTTCTCCTGACAGAAATCCATTATTCCCTGTCTGTCAAATCTTTTCTCCTTGTTGTCGGCAAAATGGTCCTTGTCGCCGAAGAACACGATGCCCATGATCCTCCACATATCGTTTATCCAGTTCGGATAGAAGAATTCCATGGACCATCTCTCCCGTTTCGGCGGGAAGCTCCCGAGCATCAGTATCCGTGCTCCCGATGGGAGGAAAGGCTCAAGGGGATGTGATTCCGTCTGCTGCATAGTCAATTATTTGAACTGCATCGTGAACACAGTGCCGTGAGCGTCGCTGCGGGTCAGGTCGAGGGTTCCGTTGTGCAACCTCATTATCTGTCTCGAAAGGCTCAGGCCGATTCCCGTCCCGTCCTGCTTGGTGGTGTAGAAAGGCACGAAGATTTCCTCGCTGTTCTCCTTAGTGATAGGTCTTCCGTTGTTGGTGACATTGATCACCACATTCTCTCCTGCGTCAATCTCCGATACGATGTCTATCTTCGTCGCGCCTGCCTGTACTGCATTCTTTACAAGGTTCACGACAATCTGGGAAATCTGCCCCTCGTCGGCATAGAGCAGGATGTCCTCGGTCTTTTCCGTATATGTGCAGGTGGCTCCGGTGCTGCCGAGGATGCTCTCGCAGAGCTTCATCACCCTCTCCATCATCTCCCTTACCAGGAAGGCCTTCTTCACGGGGGCGGCCACCCTCGTGAGGTTGCGGTACGACTCCACGAACCTGATGAGTCCCCTCGATGACTTGGTTATGGTGTCCAGACCCGTCTTCATCTCCTGCGAGCTGCCGTCATATATCTGCGCAAGCGTCTCGCTGAGCGATGCCACAGGGGTGACTGTGTTCATTATCTCGTGGGTGAGGACACGGATGAGCTTTGTCCAGGACTCCTGCTCGTTCTCGGCAATCTCGTTGCTTATGTCGTTGAATGCCACCACCTTGACATTGCGTCCTCCTATTGTCGCGTCGGAAGCCGTGAGGGCGATGGCCTTGGTGCCCCGTTCATTGTACCAGCGTGCTTTCTGCTCGTTGTCCCCTGCGACCTTGCGGAATGCCTCGTAGAGAGGTTCACCGGTATTGCGTAGCTGGCGGATGTTGGAGAATGTCGAGAGTCCGAGGATCTCCAGAGCGGTGGAGTTGCAATATATTACCCTTCCATCGGCTGCCGTACCGGTTGCCGATGTGTCTATCACGGCAACGCCAGTCTGCACATGGTCGAGCATCTTGGCGTAGAACTGTTCCTGCTCCTTGATTTCCTTCCTCTCTTTGTCGAATATGGTGCGCAGGCGGTTCAGCGTGCTGTTGAACCCCCGCCCTATGCGCTTGCGCTCGTCGAAACGGAAGTTCAGTTCCTTGTCCTCGAGGGCGTCGAGCATATACGACACCTTCCTGCGCATCCTCATTGCCGTCACTAAGGCGGTGATGCCGGCTGTGACGACGATGATTGCCAGGGCGGAGAGTATCAGGGCGGTGTCGGTCATATCGTCAGATATTGTATTTCTTCAGTTTCGCATACAGGGTAGGGCGGCTTATGTTGAGGGACTTCGCCACGAGTGAAAGATTGCCGCCGAACCGAGTCACTGCAGCCCTTATGGCCTTTTCCTCGGCCATCTCCAACGTATCTTCCCCGTTCGGCTGGTCCTGTGCGCCGTCAAAGGCCGGCAGCTCTATGTCCGAGGCTTCGAGCCTGCGCCCCTCCGACAGTATCACGGCCTTTTCTATGCAGTTCTGCAACTGCCTGATGTTGCCGCTCCATCTCTGGCTTTTCAGGATGCCTGCCACCTCCGGGCTGATGCCCTCCACATCCCTGTGGTATTTCCCTGCGAACCTTTCCACGAACACTTCCGCAAGAGGCACGATGTCCTCGGCCCTTTCCCTCAGGGCGGGAAGCCGTATCTGGAATGTGTTTATCCTGTAATAGAGGTCTTCCCTGAAGCTCCCTTCCGCGACCATCCTTTCGAGGTCCTTGTTGGTGGCGCATATCAGCCTGATGTCCACCGGGATGGACCTGGTGTCGCCTACACGGGTGACAGACCTGTCCTGGAGCACCCTCAGGAGCTTTGCCTGCAGGTGGAGGGGGATGTTCCCGATTTCATCGAGGAAGAGTGTGCCTCCGTCAGCCTGCTCGAATTTGCCAGGCATGTCCGCATGGGCGTCCGTGTAGGCACCCTTGACATGGCCGAAGAGCTCGCTTTCGAAAAGGGTTTCTGTCAGCGCGCCTGCATCCACGCATACCATCGGCCTCGATGCCCTGTCTGAAAGCTTATGGATCTGGCTTGCGAGCACATCCTTGCCCGTGCCGTTCTCCCCTGTTATGAGCACGGTCGCATCAGTGGGGGCTATCCTCATCACGGTCCTGCGGATGTTGCCCATCTGTGGGCTTTCTCCCCAGACCATCACTTTCTCCGGAGCGGGTACGGCCTTGTCTCTGCCGCCTTTGCAGGCCTCCTTCAATGTGGCGACAAGCTTGTCGTTCTCCCAAGGCTTCACAAGGAAGTCGAATGCCCCACGCTTCATCCCTTCCACGGCAAGAGCGATGTCGGCATATGCCGTGAACAGCACTACCTGCACGTCCGGGAAGCGTCTCTTGATTTCCGACAGCCAGAACAGGCCTTCGTTCCCCGTGTTGATGTCCGTATGGAAGTTCATGTCGAGCAGCACCGCGTCCGGCCTGAACTCCGCCATCCTGCTGATCAGCCCATTGGGCGAAGATATGACCTTGACTTCGGTGAAATGCAGGGGAAGCAGGATTTCGAGCGCAGCCCTTATGCCTCCGTTGTCGTCCACGACGAGTATTTTGCCTTTAGTCTTACCCATATTCTAAAATTCGGGTAAATATACTCATTTTTTCTTATCTTTGCCCTCGCCCATAAAATGACACTCAAATGAAGGAAAACCATCTGACGAGGATTTCTGCGGCCCTTGTGCCCCTTTTCCTCCTGACAACCGTCTCATATTCACAGGATTTCGAAACCCGCGTGGCCGAATGTCCTGACATTGCCTGTGGCGTATATCATCCATATCATCACGGAGACCTCACTGATACTCCGGCGCCGAAGGGCTACAAGCCGTTCTATATCTCACATTTCGGACGGCACGGTTCCCGTTATCACACCAATGAAAAATATTTCGCGCCTGCCGTCGAAGGACTTTCTGCCGCTGCTGCCGCAGACGGGCTGACCGTCCAGGGCAAGCGTCTCTTCGAGGAACTTACCATCCTTGTTGACGAGCATGAGGGAATGACTGGTGAGCTGAGCCCGCTCGGAGGCAGGGAGCACAAGGCCATAGCGGAAAGGATGTATGACCGTTTCCCTGAGGTGTTCACTTCTGGCACGAGGAATCAGGTGCAGTGCGTGTCGAGCATAATCCCGCGCTGCCTTGTCTCTATGGCGAATTTCTCTGAGAGCCTGGCATCCTGCAGGCCGTCCCTCGATTTCAGCTTCTACACAGGAAAGAGATTCTACGGATATATAATGAAGGACTGCCCTTACGGCAAGGAGATTTCCTCCCAGGTGCATGATTTCACAGACTCCCTGCGCAACGCCATATGCAGATACGACAAGCTGTTCGCCAGCCTGTTCGTATCCCCTGAGGCGGCGGCCAAGGCGGTTCCGGATCCCCAGCAGTTCGCATATGCCCTCTATATGGCAGGTGCCATCTGCCCTGACCTCGATTTCCTCGGACTCGACATATTCTCGTATTTCGACCCTCAGGAGCTGGCGCAGCAGATAGAGGTCAATTCTGCGAGGATGTATATGAGATATGGCAATTCAGCCGAATTTGGCAGTCGCAGCAACACCGCAGCCGACACCCTCGTCAAGGATTTCGTGGAGAAGGCCGACGAGGCCCTTGCCAATGGCAGCACCCGCGCGGCGGACCTGCGATTCGGTCACGATACAGGTATCCTCCCTTTGCTCGGACTGATAGGAATACAGGAAATGTCCGTGAGATACCCTTCCGACGGCTCGTGGGAGCATTGGACCACTTACGACAGGATTCCGATGGCGACCAATTTCCAGATGGTGTTCTACAGGTCGAAGAAAGGCGATGTCCTCGTGAAGATGCTCTACAACGAGCAGGAGACCGTCATTCCTGCCCTTGAGCCATTGTACGGACCATATTACCGTTGGTCGGATCTGAGGCCATATCTGGAAGGGAAATATCAGAATATTGAATAAACTGAATTATAGATAATTTATTGTATTATGAAAAGAACTATGGCAATCATGCTTCTTGCGGCTTCTGTGGCAGCAGTGGCTCCGGTAACCCTTTCCGCCGGAAAACCGAAGGGAAAGACAGTCTCAGTGGTGGCTCACCGCGGATTCTGGAACTGTGATGAATCTGGCTATGCCAAGAACTCCATCGCATCCCTCACCCAGGCACAGGCCAACGGCTTCTGGGGCAGCGAGTTCGACGTGAACATGACTTTGGACGAGCAGCTCCTCGTGTTCCACGATTCATCCATCGACGGCAAGCGAATCGAGCAGAATCCTGCTTCCGAGTTCGACTACTACCGTCTGAAGAACGGGGAGAAGATTCCTACCCTCGACGAATATCTTGTCCAGGGAGCGAAATCCAAGAAGACAATGCTCGTGCTCGAACTCAAGAAGCATTCCTCAAAGGAGATTGAGGACAGGGCTGTCCAGCTTGTCATCGAGAGGCTCCGTGCCCACAAGCTCTTCAAGAAGAACAGGGTAATGTTCATCTCGTTCAGCATGAACATCTGCAAGGAGTTCGCAAGGCTCGCCCCGGGATTCACTGTGCAGTATCTCGACACCGACTACACCTCCGACCAGGTCTTCGCGGAGGGCGTGAACGGTATTGACACCGAGTACAAGAAGCTTCTCGGCGACAGGCAGCGCTTCGACCAGGCCCGCGCCAATTCGATGAGCGTCAATGTCTGGACGGTGAACAAGAAAGAGGCTATGGAGAAGCTCATCGACCTCGGAGTCGATCAGATAACCACCGACCATCCTCTCGACCTGAGGGCTGTCCTCGGCGAGAAAGGAGTCGTTGAAAACGTGAAATAACAGTCTCCGGACCATAAGGCCTCGAGGGCTGTTGAATGATATGGACTGAAAAGCGCGCTTTTCAGTCCATATCATTTTTTTATTTCCTTTCAAAGATTTTCATATAATACTTTGCTATTTGCTTTTTTAGTCTTAAATTAGCAAATTGTTTCAATAAGTTTGATTTTGGAATTTTATTGAGGAAAAACAAAAGGAAATGAAATTCTGACAGATATGACCAAAAACGACCAAAACCATTATGATGTCATCGTCATCGGAGGTGGCATCACGGGTGCCGGAACGGCCCGCGACTGTTCGGTCAGGGGACTCAGGACCTTGCTCTTGGAGCGCTTCGACTTCACGGCAGGGGCGACCGGAAGGAACCACGGGCTTCTGCACAGTGGCGCACGCTATGCCGTGACAGACAGGGAGTCAGCCACGGAGTGCATCAAGGAGAACATGACCCTGCGCAAGATTGCAAGGCATTGTGTGGAAGAGACGGACGGACTGTTCATCACGCTTCCGGAGGACGACCTTGCATTCCAGTCCACATTCGTGGATGCCTGCCTGAAGGCCGGTATCAGGGCTGATGTCATAGACCCGAAGGAGGCCATAAGGCTTGAACCTTCAGTGAACCCTGCTCTTGTGGGTGCGGTCAGGGTGCCGGACGGAGCGGTTGACCCGTTCAGGCTCACCACCGCCAACGCCGTGGATGCCAGACTGCACGGGGCCGACATCCTCACCTATCACGAGGTCACGGGATTCATCAAGGACGGCGACCGTGTAGTCGGAGTTGAACTGCTGAACAACCACGACGGCTCCATGACTAAGAAATATGCCGATATCGTTATCAATGCCGGAGGTATATGGGGACACAAGATCGCCGCAATGGCAGGTGCCACCGTGAACATGTTCCCAGCCAAGGGTGCATTGCTGATTTTCGGACACAGGGTCAACAATATGGTGATCAACCGATGCCGCAAGCCGGCCGATGCCGACATCCTTGTACCTGGCGATACCATATCCCTCATCGGAACTACGTCGAGCAGGGTGCCTTACGACGAGATTGACTATATGAAGGTGACTCCGGAGGAGGTGGACATCCTTTTGCGGGAGGGCCAGAAACTCGCCCCGTCCCTCGCCACCACCCGCATCCTTAGGGCTTACGCCGGTGTCCGTCCGCTCGTGGCTGCCGACAACGACCCTTCAGGCAGGAGCATCAGCCGTGGAATCGTCTGCCTCGACCATGAGACGAGGGACGGGATTCCGGGATTCATCACCATCACGGGCGGCAAGCTGATGACTTACCGTCTGATGGCGGAATGGGCCACCGACCTTGCCTGCAGGAAGCTCGGCAGGAATGTGGCCTGCACTACCGACAAGGTATGCCTCCCTGGTTCGGAGGAGGCTCCGCAGGAGAAGCCGGACAAGAAGATATTCCAGGTCGGAGGCATAGGCGGACGCGCCGCCCAGGGCCGTCACGGCACGATGAGCTCGAAGATAAGCAATCAAGACAAGAGGGACGCATCCCTTGTGTGCGAATGTGAGGAAGTGTCCGTGGGAGAGGTGAATTATGCACTTAAAGAGCTTGATACATACAACCTTATCAACCTCCGCCGCCGCACGAGGGTTGGTATGGGAACCTGCCAGGGAGAGCTTTGCGCCTGCAGGGCCGCCGGCCTGCTCGCCAAGGCGGACGGATGTGCCGTGAAGGCGGAGGAGGACCTTGCTTCGTTCATGAATGAAAGATGGAAGGGAATGTATCCGGTTGCATGGGGTGAGACTTTGTGCGAGGCCCAGTTCACTTCGTGGATATACGAAGGCGTATGTGGTCTTGATACTTTCTCGAAAGATACTGTAGCCATATAGTGAGGTCTAATAAATTGTTGATAGTATGAAATTCGACTCGATAATAATAGGAGGAGGCCTCAGTGGCCTCGTGGCCGGAATCGGTCTCCAGAAGAAGGGAATGAACTGCCTCGTCGTCTCAGCCGGGCAGAGCGCCCTGCATTTCTTCTCGGGCTCCTTCGAACTGTACAATACCGACAAGCCTTATGCTGAGGCCCTTGCAGGTCTCGACCCGTGCCATCCATATTCGAAGCTCGGCGTCGGGAAGGTGCTGTCGCTTGCCGCTGAAGTGCCTGCGTTCTTCCAGGAGGCGGGCATAAACCTCTCAGGAGAGGGGATTCGCAACCATTTCAGGATTACTCCGATGGGTGTACTGAAACCGGCCTGGCTCACACTTGAGGGCTATGCAAGCGTTCCGTCCGACGGCAAGATGCCTTGGAAGAAGGTGGCGATCGCCAACATAGACGGATTCCTCGATTTCCATCCGGGCTTCCTTGCTGCAGGACTCTCTGCCAAAGGTGTGGAATCCAGGGTCTGCACCGTTTCGATGCCTGAACTTGATCACCTGAGGACCAACCCTACCGAGATGCGTTCGACCAACATAGCCCGCACCCTTTCCGGCAATCTGATAGGAGAGCTTGCAAGCAGGCTTTCCGAGGCTGCCGAAGGATGCGACGCCGTGCTCGTGCCTGCCGTCCTCGGACTCAACGACCCTGTGGCCGCCCAGTCCCTCAAGGCACGCACCGCCGTTCCTGTCGAATATGTCGCCACGCTTCCGCCTTCAGTCCCTGGCATCAGGACACAGCTCATGCTCCGTGCCTGCTTCCAGAAGCTCGGAGGTACATACATCCTCGGGGACTCAGTCATCTCCGGAGAGTTCGAATCCGACCGCCTGAAGGGCATAAGGACGGTGAACCACGGGGACACCTTCTTCGAGGCTGACAATTTCGTGCTTGCTTCCGGAAGTTTCTTCAGCAGGGGAGTGATGGCATTGATCGACGGGGTATTCGAACCTGTGTTCGGACTCGATGTGGACAGCATCGAGGCGCGTCCTGAATGGTACAAGGCAAATATGTTCGACAGCCAGCCTTATATGGGCTTCGGTGTCAGGACAGACTCTTCCCTGCGTGTATCAAGGCAAGGCGGGACCATGCAGAATCTCCTTGCCTGCGGCTCCGTTCTCTCAGGATTCAACGGCATCAAGGAAGGGTGCGGCGCAGGAGTGTCCATCCTGACTGCGCTCGCGGTGGTGGATTTCGTTTCACGGCAGGCTCAGGCCAAATAAACTGATATGACTATGACAAAGCAAATCAATACGAGTGAGAACAATTTCGAGCAGTGCATCAAATGTACGATATGCACCGTATATTGTCCTGTGATGGCTGTGAATCCGTCATATCCCGGACCGAAGCAGGCAGGACCTGACGGGGAGAGATATCGTCTGAAGGACCCAGGTTTCTTCGACGAGGCTCTGAAATACTGCATGAACTGCAAGCGTTGCGAGGTAGCCTGTCCTTCGAACGTGAAAATCGGGGACATCATCCAGAAGGCCCGCCTGCAATACAGCACCAAGAAACCGGGACTGAGGGAGTTCGCCCTCGCGAACACCGACCTGATGGGCACGGTGGCCACATCGTTCGCCCCGATAGTGAACGGGACTCTCCGCCTTGGTGTGGTCAAGTCAGTCATGGACGGGGTTATGAAGATCGACAAGCACCGCACATTCCCTGCATATTCGGGACAGAAGTTCGTGACCTGGTTCAAAAAGAACGCTGCGAAGAAGCAGGAGCAGTATGACAGGTTCGTGACATATTTCCACGGATGCTATGCCAACTACAACTATCCGAAGCTGGCGAAGGATTTCGTGAAGATAATGAACGCCCTCGGCTACGGCGTGCATCTGATGGACAAGGAGAAATGCTGCGGCGTCGCCCTCATATCCAACGGTTTCAAGAAGAAGGCTGCAAGGCAGGCTTCCACCAACCTGGAAGCCATAAGGGAGGCCGTGAGGGCAGGGGAGCCTGTACTTTCCACGAGCTCGACCTGCTCGTTCACCATCCGTGACGAATACGAGCATGTCCTCGGACTGGACAACAGCGATGTACGCGACTCCATCATGCTCGCCACCCGCTTCATCTTCAGGCTCGTGGATTCCGGAAAGGCAAAGCTTGTGTTCAGGAACGACTACCGCAAGAGGATTGCCTATCACACCCCTTGCCATATGGAGAAGCTCGGCTGGGCCATCTATTCCACATCCCTGGTGAAGATGATACCAGGAGTGGAGTTCTTCCTTATGGACTCCCAATGCTGCGGAATAGCCGGCACATACGGGTTCAAGAAGGAAAATTATCCATATTCCCAGAAGATAGGTGATGGACTTTTCAGACAAATTTCCGATATTGCACCCGATATCGTCGCCACCGACTGCGAGACCTGCAAATGGCAGATCGAGATGAGCACTGGTGCGACGGTGGAGAACCCTATATCCATAATCGCCGATGCCCTCGATGTGGAGGCAACGGTCAAGGCAAACGACAACAAGATAACCAAATAGAAGATGAGCAGATTTTTTGACCCGCCTGCAGCCAGGCCGCAGCTTCCGGAAGAAAAGGTTGACAAGACTTACAAGTCAATGAGAATCAAGGTTTTCCTCGGTGCTTTCCTCGGTTATGCAGGTTACTATCTCGTAAGGAAGAATCTTTCCCTCGCCGCTCCTGAAATGATTGAGAACGGCATCCTTGACGCTGCCAAGGTAGGCCTTGCGATGTCGGCAGTATCCATAGCCTATGCCTTCAGCAAGTTCATAATGGGCTCCGTGTCGGACCGTTCCGATTCACGCAAGTTCCTCTGCGTAGGCCTTGTGCTGTCCGCGCTTACAATGATTCTGGTCGGAGTGATCCCGTTCGGGGCCAACACCGCTCTGAACACTGCCATAATATTCGCCCTGATGCTTGTGGTGGGGTGGCTCAGTGGTTTCGGCTGGCCTCCTTGCGGCCGTATAATGGCGCATTGGTTCTCCCAGAATGAACGCAGCTTCAAGATGAGCGTATGGAATGTCTCCCATACGGTGGGCAGCTTCGCACTCGGAATCCTTGCCATCGCCGGTGTGTCGATTTTCGTCTCCCTGGCGCCAACTTTCGGATTCGATGCGTCAGAGGCCTGGAGGGGTAATTTCATATTCCCAGCCGTGATAGCCCTGCTGATAGCCGTATTCTGCTGGTGGGCCATCCGTGACACTCCTGAATCCTGCGGACTCCCGTCCGTGCAGCAGTGGAGGAACGACTACAGTGGAGTCAAGAGCAAGGGCGCAGCAGGCGAGAAACTGCCATTCAAGGTGCTTTTCGTGGATTATGTGCTCAAGAACAAGCTCCTGTGGATCGTCGCCCTCAGCAACATCTTCGTATATATGGTACGCTACGGTATCGGCGACTGGGCTCCTACCTTCCTCAATGAGGCTGGAATCATGACCAAGGCCGAGAGCAAGATGGCATTCTCGGTGCACAATATCGTAGGTGCCGTCGGTACGATCCTCTGCGGACTTGCGACATCCAAGATTTTCAAGGGCAGGTGCGCTCCTATGAATGTCATCTGCATGATAGCCTGCATGATAGGTGTTCTCCTGTATTGGTTCGTGGGTGCCGGTTATGTGGATATGTCACCGGCAATGCAGAAGACCATAGTCTATGTGGCCCTCTGCCTGATAGGATTCTTCATCTACGGCCCTGTGGCACTGACAGGTGTCCAGGCTCTGAACCTCGTGCCTAAGAATGCAGCCGGTACAGCAGCCGGATTCGTGGGACTGTTCGGATATTTCATCGGCGATGCAATCTGCTCCAAGATTCTTGTCGGCGGAGTGGCAAGCTCGATGAGCTGGAATGCTGCGAACCTCACGGTGGCCGCAGGAGCCCTCATAGGCGTAATCCTCTGTGCCCTCCTGATCCGTCCGGAGGCAAAGCAGGCTGCAGCCAACAAATAAGCCTCAAGCGTAGGAGTGCATTCCTCCGAGCAGGAAATTGACTCCGAAATATGTCATCAGCACGCAAAGGAAAGCGGCGATGCAGAAAATATGGAACCCCATCGGCTTGCACCGGCTCACCAACGAGCCTTCGTGCAGGCCGATGGAGTATATGAGCATCGTGACAAGGGCCCAGGTTTCCTTCGGGTCCCATTCCCAATATCTTCCCCATGACATATTGGCCCACACTGCTCCTATGAAGATTCCGCACGCAAGAAGGAATACCGCCGGATAGAGCAGGATCCTGCTCGTCGATGCAAGTTGTCCGATGAGGGCGGATTCCTTGTCTTTCAGATATATGGCGATGGCAGCGACCCCTGAGGTCATCGTGAAAGCCAGAAGGGTGTATGCTATCATTATCACCATCACGTGGCAGCTCAGGAGAGGGGACTGCAGGACAGGTGCGAGAGGGGTGATGTCAGGATTGGACATCCCCATCATCGACACCATGAGGGCCATCCCGCCGCACACGAGCCCGAAGATTGTCCCCAATGGGTGTCTCCTGCCTGCATACAGCCCGGCGGCAAGGCAGCACCAGCCTGCAAACTGCATAGTCTCGAACCCGTTTGACAGAGGCACGTGGCCGCACACGATCCATCTGAGCACTGTCTCCACGCTCAGCCACACCAGCACCACGGCCGAAGCAATCCTGAACCCGATTTCCGTCTTCTTCCACACCGCACCCCAGAGCACGAACAACAGGAATCCTATGATTCCGAGGAAGGCGCATCCCATTGCCGCCGGTTTCGTGAAATCCAGTTTCCTGTACAGTTTCTCGGCCTTGAAATGAAATCCGTCCGGAAGCCCGCCCGGACATTTCTTGAGCTGGTATTCCCTTATCTTCCCGAGCAGCATCGTCACCCCGTCCCAGTCCCTCAGGGCGACCTTCTCGGCCACGAGGTTCAGGCTTCCCGTTATGAATGCCCATTCATCATATGATATGTACCGTGGAGTCCTGTCTCCTGGCGAAAGCCAGACGATGCTTCCGTCCTCCGGGTTGGTGCAGGGGAATATCGCAAACAGTTTCCCGCTGCAGAGCTTTGTCACGAGGTCCAGCTTGCCGTTGGCCTCCGACACCTTCCTGAGCGTAGCCCCGTCCAGTTCCCCGAGGTCTTCATCCAGTTTCCATCGTCCTGACTGTACGAAATCGGAGATGCGTGCATAGCCTCCTTCCGCCCCGAGCACCTGCCTTACATAGTCTCCCTTTACCTTTATGAATCTTTCGTTCTTCCAGCTGTCATACCTGAAGAACCATCCTGTCACGACCTGCCCGGCGGACAGCCCCTTGTAGGTCTTCCTTCCGTGGACCTTCAGCGTGAAATCCTCCGCAAGGCTGGACATCGGGCAGATTCTCCCGTTCCAGCTCACATACAGATTGCCGAATGCCTCCGCACATTCCTCTGGAATTGAGAAAGGCACATCCCCGGCCGCCGAAGCGGCCTTGGGAAATGTGCAACAAATAAGAATGATGGCGTAAATTTTCTTCAATGATGGATGTGCGAGAAGCTGCCTGAAACGGCTTTTCCTCTGGAAGAAGAATGACAGCATCCCGACAATCAGCAGGGCGTAACCCGTATATGAGAGTCCTATCCCTACGGGGTCGTGGTTCACTGAGAGCGTGCTTCCCGCCCCGTCCTTGTCGAACCCGCTCTGGCAGAATCTGTAATTCCTGTATCTGAATATATGGTTCATCGACACCTTCGCTTCCTGCGTTTCGATACCGTCCCTTATCGAGATGACGCTCACATAGTCCATAGGGCTGCCTGAACCCTCCCACCTCTCGATGAGGAAATCGTCGAGCCTCACCTCGAAGGGCAGGGTGCGCGAGTTTCCGTCATTCCCGGCATATTCAGCGCACCAGCCGTCCTCCATCCTCAGATGGATCTTCCCGTGGATGCCCCCTATGTGGGTTGCAAGCGCACCGCACAGGATCAGCACGAAGGCTGCGTGTATCGCCACTGTCCCGAATTTACCTTTGAGATTGAAAGTCAGCAGGAAAGCACTTCCGCAGACAGCAAGCGCACCCCACAGGCAGATCATCGGCACACTTGTATATATCTTTTCGCAGGCATAGTCGTTCCCGTGGATTTTCCCGACAATGGTGGCGCACACCAGCAGGATGACAATCACGGAGCCGAGCCCTATGACGGCATATCTCAGAACCTTTCTCACACTTTTGTCAGATTGAATCGATGAATCTGATGACGGCTTCCCTGTCCTCCTTGCTCAGGGCGCGGAACTGCTCGACGGAATATCTCGCGTCGCTTTCCTGTGAGCCGTGCCACATTATGGCTTCCGTCACGGTGCGGGCCCTGCAGTCGTGCAGGCGGTCATCGGAGTCCGTGCCGTTTACCTTTCTGTGCAGGCCCCTGCCCCAGAGAGGGGTCGTGCGGCACCATCCTCCGCGTATGTCATTGACCATGCAGAGCTTGTGCTGCACCATGTCGGTATATGGCCAGATCTTCTGATGTGGGTAGCGCGGGAGTTCGTCGCCGTCGAAGAACCTTGCCGGGTCGCGTATCTCGTCATCCCCGGTTGTCCAGGATGGCCTGTGGCAGTAGGCGCAGCCCAGTTCGCTGAAAAGTTCGCGTCCTTTGAGGACATCCGGGTCGTCCCAGTTCCTTGCTGCCGGCACCGCGAGACCTCTGTGCCATACCATGAAATCGGTATATTCATCGTCGGAGACTTCGACAGGGAGGTCCTTGGCAGTGAGGTAGGCATATATGTCGGCCTCGAGGTCGCCCGTGTGCCACTGAGGCCATTGGTGCTGAGGGTCGAGGGCCTCGATGTAATCCGTGAAACCGGCCTGGACTTCAGGGTCCTGTGAGGAATACAGCGCATAGGTGCCTGCCGCATCGAGGTAGTGGAAGCGCCTGTCGCTTCTCGTCGCATTCGTGATGTTCCAGAACGCGTTGGCTCCGGCGCCGTCCTGAAGCGGGCCGCGGCTGAGGGCGTAGGTGTAGCGGCGCACGTATTTGGTGCCGTCGCCTCCCTGCGCCGTGTTGGCATACCAGCTTTTCCATTGTCCGTTCTCGAAGAAATTGGTATTCAGCCCGTTCTGCATGAGCCCGTCTTCTTCCTGCTTCTTCCATTCCGCTGTTATGTCCTCATCGCTGATTGCGTCGAGCAGGCCTGTTCCGTAAATCCCTATGGTGGATTCGAGTTTCACTCCGTAGTTGCCGAGCTTGTCATATCCTCTGTTGTGGACATAGATGGCGTCGGCAGGGATTTCAACCACCGGGTAAATCAGTTCGTAGGTCTCCCCGTCAGGGAACCTGTTCCCCCATTCGTCAGTATATGGCAGCCATTGTATGCTTATGCGGCTTTCGTCCACAGGTGCCTTGAATGGGGCTGTGGCGTGTGTCTGAGGCATTCCGGCGAGCCAAGGTACATATCCTTCGGTGTCCTTGTCGTACACCACGAGCAGGTATCCGTTGCCCTGGGTGTTGGTTTCGAATCTCTCTACCCGTTCTCCGTGTCCGTAGCCAGGATGGCAGTGGAGGCAGGATGTGCGGATATAGACCGGACCGAGTCCGTGGCGGGTGCCTTCGTTGTTGGAGTTGAATGGTTTCTCGAACAGGGCTTCGCCGTTCTTGAAAGACTGGAACATTCCTTGCGATTCGATGGCGGCCGTAGGCTGCTCGAAGGCGTTGTAGGTGTTCAGGTGCGTGGTGCCGAGTTCCCCTCCCGTGTAATACCATTCCGGGAGTTCCGCAAGGGTTCCTCCATTGTCGTCAGGTCCTGTCTGCTGGCATCCGGCCATGAGGGCCACCGCGAGGCAGCCGATGATATATCTTTCCGTTTTCATTTTCCGTCAATGATTTAGATTGTCTATTCACGTGAAAGTCCTGAATATACTTCCTCAAGCACATTCACCAGGTCCGTCCCCACCACGCTCACGGCATTGTCTGCCGCAGCCGAGGTCGCATAGAGGGCAAACGGCTCAGGGATTGCCGAAATGGCCTCCACGGCTTTGTCAAGCATGTTCCTCACACGGGTGTCGAGGTCCGGATTCCAGGATTTCACATAGTCGCTGATCGAGGCGTCCCCGTCCTCGCTGCCGAGATAGCATCTGCGGATGCTGATGATGTTGTCCACGAAATCGGTGATGGAGTTGAGGCTGTATGGCGACTCGATGTAGTTCCTGTCGGACTCGCTTTCAGCCTTGTTCGGAGTGCCGATCTTCACGTTGCCAACCTCGTCGGCTATGTCTATGCAACCCTGCACAAGGTCCTCAGCCGCTTCCTGATATGTCTTGTACCTGCTTCCGGCCTGTCCTGCGTTTATCATACCCCAGCCATAGCAATATGGGGATTCAAGCTCTGCTTCCTCGAGAATCGAGGCGTAACTGGAATTCACATCCCCTGCCCAGGAGGCATAGAGATACACGCAGTAGTTCCTGAGGTCCTCAGCCACGGCACAAAGGTACTGGAGTTCCTCGTCGGAGTAGGAAAGGCTGTGGGGCAGGGAAGTCCTGCCGTCGGCGCTGAGTTCGAAAAGCATGTATTCCACGCTGTGGAAGCCAAGGAGCCCGAACCCGAGCAGGTCCACCGACCATTCCTGACCTTTGCGGATGTTGGAAAGAAGCTGCTCCATCGCGTTCTTGTCAAGAGGCCAGGAATCGATGTGCGGGTCAATCTTGTAGTCGCTCGCCGCACCGTAGAGGAAAGCCTCGCTCTGCTCCCAATATTTCCTGCAGGCCTTCCAGAGGTCACCTGCCTGTGCAACCTTGTCGGATGTCAGGCTTCCGCCAAGGAATGCCCCGTAGATGTCGTTGCAAGCGTCCGACAATGCAATCGCATTGTCTGCCATGCCTTTGTAGGTCGGCACCACCGTGTGGTCGATATATGGCTGCATCGCGGCCTTGAATGATTTCTCCTTGTCTGAAAGCCCGAAGCCTTCATCTGCCGTCCTGTTGTCCTGGCACGCTGCGCACAAAGTCAGCATTGCAGCCACAATGGCTGCCTGTCCGATAAATTTTCTCATATTCTGCATTTGTTTTGTCTTTCTATTTGGTGAACAGCCCGCTGAATGCTATGCCGAGGGATATGCTCGGCTCGTTGTTGTAGCCTTTCAGCAGCCCTATGCTGTATTCTGCTTTGATTACTATGCTCTTGAGCGGGAAGTAGTTGATGCCGGCTGCGATTCTCTGTCTCCCGCACCATCCGTAGTCGAGTATCTGCGGAGCGGTCCGGAACATTGAATCGTAGTATTCATATCTGCCGAACACATAGAATTTCTGCGATCTGAGCCTGGCAATGCCGGAGAATATGTCATATCCAGCCTCGATTCCGGCTGCGATGGCGTCCGAGCCGACTGCCTGGGCAGGCGAGGGCGATGCCTTTGGGAGGGACATGTTGAAAGCCGTGATCTTGTCGGAATCAGTCAGATGTCCATAGTCGAAATTACCTCTGACCAGAAGTCCGTGCCCGTTGTATGACAGTCCGAAAGCACCTATCATCACAGTGCCTTTCACACCTTCGTACTTGCTGCTTGTGGATGGTTTGAGGGAGTTCTTGAAAGTGTTGCCGATGTAGCCGCTCAATGACAGGCGGAGCCCCTTCACGGATGTGTTGTCCACCCTGAATGCCCCGGCGATTGTGTTCGCGATCTTGAACTCGTAAGGACTTCCTGCTCCGTCCTTCACCCAGCCCTGACGGCTGAAGCGGTCTGAGTCGAGGCCTGGAAGTATCATGGCCTCGTATCTCCATCCTCCCTTCTGGCCCCAGAAACTTATGCCTGTCTCGTGCCAGGTGCAGGGGAGTATTGTGTATTCTCCCTCGGGACGGAAGCAGGTGAAGAATTCCGTAGGCATATGGTACATATTGGTCTCGCCCACAGGTACGATTATGTGGCCTGCCCTGATGTTGGCAGCCTTGCAGAATGATTTCTGAATCCAGAACTGCTCCAGCGCCACCTCGCCTCCGCGCTCTATCTCGGATTCGTATTCGCCTCCTTCCTCCTCCTTGATTTCCATCGCGCTTTCTGTGCCGCCGTGTTCGAATTCGATTTCCGTACCGAGGCTCCAGCCCTTGCCGAAGTCGAATCCTATCCAGATTACGAAATGTGGGATGTCAACCCGTCCGTGGCCTTTCGCGTTGGCGTAGGTCTGGGAGTCCGTATAGCGGATGTATGAGTCGCTGAAGAAGTTGTATGTTGCCACTGCTTCCCCGTAACCGCCTATCTGGAAGCGTTCAAGGAATTTCTTCTTCGGCTTTTCCGCATTGACGGCGGAAGTGTCTTTGCCTTCATTCAGAGGGAGCGGAGCGACTTGTGAATCAGTCTCTCCGCACCATCCCTGAAAACCAATCAACAATAAAGCCGGAATTATAAGAATATGTCTCATCTGCAAGTCGTTTTTTTACGACCGCAAAGTTATTCCGACCCAAAATCATATGAAATACCGAAAAATTGGTATTTTTCAGCCCTTCCGCTCCCGGAAGGGCCGTACGACTAATGCTTACCCATCAGGACAGGAGGGGTGAAGATGATTCTCTCTTCCTTGGAAGTCTTGCTTCTGCTGCCCTGTCGGCTGGTTATGGCGGCAGAGGTGCGGTTCACTGCATCATAAGTCACGAAATCGGAATATGTGCCGTTCCATGATTCTCCGTTTGCAAGCTTGTTTATCCTGTACCAGATTGCATGACGTGACACGGCATTGAAATGTCCGTAACCGGTGTTCATCCTGCTGTCTTCGGTTGAGTGCCACAATCCGTAAGGATATTCCATTCCTCCTTCATATACGCCTGCCTCATCGGTACTGTAAGTGGCATCGGAAATGAACTGGGCCCATTTCACCATACCTGGATCCGAGTTGGTGAAATCGATGTTCTTCCACCATCCATATGGCTCCATTTTCTTATAGTTCTCAGCGGTTTCTGCAGGAATGGTGCCGTTCACAGCATAGCTGTATTCGTCACCGAGCTTTGCAAATCCGTGTCCTACAGCCTCGTGCAGGATGAGGTTCGTGAACATCGTGCTGCTCGTGCCGCTTGCAAAATAGGAAACCGAAGCTCCCTCGCCGTAGTCTCCTGCAGAAGTGCCTTTGCTGCTCGAATACATATAACATGTACCTGCATTGACCCTCTTGTTCGCAAGCACGATCAGCATGGCATTGTCATCGTCACCAATGGCTGCCTTGCCATATTCAAATACTTTATCGTGGTCTCCACACATATATGTACCCTCTCCGAATGTGGTGCTGAATACGGTTTCTCCTCCATCCGTGAAGCCTTCGTCCTTTGAAACAGCCACGATATATTTCACATTGAAGCATCCTTGGTATGACTTGAAAGGCTCTTCGCTGAACAGGGCATTGTATGCATTGTTCATCTGTTTCTCATACTCTCCGCTTGCTATCTGACGGTCACTGAATCCGTCTCCCATGAGCACGATGTTTATGCCGCTGCCTGAAGATGCACTCTGCAAAGTCTTGACACTCTTGTCTGCACTGAAATCTGTCGAGACATAGCCGTCGCTGAAATAAGATTCCACGAATGATGTGAAATTGGACCTGCTTTCAAGAAGGTCGGAGAATACGAGGGTCCCCGTCTTGTCATAGACCGTGATTTCCGGTGTTGTCATATATGGGAACAAAAGCGGTGTCGTGATGCAGCGATTGTCACCGTTTTCCAGGTATCCGCAGATGTCGTTGCCTGACTTCATATGTGAGAAGTTGCGGAATGTTATCCCGTTGGCGGAGAGCGTAGTCTGCATATATGCTTCATCTTTAGGAGCATATCCTATGACATCGAGTCCTTTGGACTTGTAAAGGTCATATATTTCCTGCATCATAGGCATATCGGTAAAGATACAATCTGAAGACCACTGGAACAAAACTGTCAGCTCGTTCTGCGAGAAGATTTCAGGAGTGATTGTCTCGTTCGTGGTGGTGCTCAGGCTCGTGAATTCCGGATGGGACGGCATGGCATTCTCGATGGTCAGGTCATTGCCCATTATTATGTAGCCCCAGTCATTGTTCCAGAATCTGGAATTCCTGATTTCTGTCGGAATGCTTCCGGAGAGTTTGTTGCCGAATGTTGAAAACTTTTGGAGAACAGGCATTGTCGAGAATTCTGCCGGGATGTTCCCTTCCAGCTCGTTGCTGTGGAGATGCAGTGTTATCAGATTGGACAGAGCCGATATGGAAGATGGTATCTCGCCTGAAAGCTTATTGTTGTCCAATCCAATGTAGGTGAGGTTGATGCAATTCCCTATAGTTGACGGAATGGTACCGGAAAGTTCATTTCTATACAAGCAAAGTGTGCGTAGGTCTTTCAGGTTACCGATCGATGAAGGAATGCTTTCAGAGAATTTGTTCGAGAACAGATATATGTCTTCAAGTTTGGTGCAATTCCCGATTGCCTCAGGCAATGGTCCGCTCAATTGATTCTGCTCAAGACTGAGAATCCTCAGTTCCGTAAGGTTTCCTATGGATGATGAAATTCCTCCTGTAAGCTGATTGCTGCTGAGAAACAGCGAAACAAGTTCAGTCAGATTGTAGATTGATTCCGGAATAGTCCCACTGAAATTGTTGCTCCCGAGGTCAAGATAACCCATTTGTGTCAGATTTCCGATTTCCTCAGGGATTTCACCATTGATGTTGCAGCCATAAAGCGCCAGAGATTCCAGACTGCCAGCGGAAAGTATCCATGATGGGAAGGATGACAATGGATTACCTGACATGAACACCGAAACCAAAGTGGATGGTGCTGTAGTCACTTCGTCGGATGATATGGAATTGTATGCCAGATCAAGGTAGGCGATGGCGGTGAGTTTTCCGCACTCTGCCGGCAATGTCCCTGTCAGGTTGTTGTTACGCAGGTTTATTCTGTAAACAGTTCCGTCTGAATTGGTACTCACGCCATACCAGGCATCAAGAGGCAGGTCTGAACACCAGTTCTGGTTGTTGTTCCATTTGTCTCCGCCCAAAGCATTGTAAATGGCAATGAGAGCTGCTTTGTCATTGGATACCTTTTCCTCGTCAAGACTCATTTCACTCCTTCCCATCGAGGAGAGGTCAATCCCTAAAGTATATGACATTGACCTTTGTATCTGCACATCGGATGTAGTCCATTTCTGATATAATGCTTTGTCGGTCCTGATGCTGATGCACATGCCTTCTTTCAGAGTGCAAGGCAGTACAATCATAGGAATGGTATTCCCATCAGGGTTCTTTCCTCCTACTGTGTATTCAGTTCCGGTGTTGTAGCTTGTTACTGTTCTTCTACCTCCAAAGTTGTGAGTGTATCCGAAAGATTCCGGGAAGTTCAGGAAGTTGTAACCGTGTACTCCGGCCATATCATCACTATTTGCAATGCTGACACTGATGACCTTTTCGCCTTTCAGGGCGTCATCGGATGAGTATATCTGGAATTTCAGCAAGGCCCCCATATTGCAGAATCGGAAATCTCCCGAAATCTGATCACCTTCAGCTGATGAGGACGTGACGGTAAACGGTATGCTCACCATTTGCATTTCCGTTTCGGTTGTCTGGCTGTCCGGTACCGTCACCCTCTGCAATGAAAGTCCTCCGGAATTCCAATTTTCCACATATGGATACCTGGCCACAAGGATGTCCCCCTCTTCGAGGGCATAAGCACTCTTGAAAGTCACTGTAGCCGGTGATTCTCCTTCCGCAGGGTTGACCGAACCTTCATAATATTCGAGATTGCCATGGATACGCTCTACGAACACTCCTACCTTGTCCCCTTCTTCCCAGCAGACATGGCCGTCTGCAATATATGATTTGGTATCAGATGAGTCATAGGAACCGGCTGTGAATGTATATTCATATTCCCCGGCAGGGAAATCCTCCTGAAGCTCAATCGCACAGGAGCAGATGGACAGAGCCGCCATGCTCAGTCCAACGATGCAAGATATCTGTTTCATAACTCTATTTCACCTCCATTCCCAATATTCTCGGTCCCTTGCAAAATGTTAAACCCTTTTGTCGAGTCGCACAATATACCTTCACTTTCGATGCCATGGACCATGACCTGAGGCGTAAGGTAGGTGGTTTTCTGTCTTGTTTCCATAATTCATCATTATTATTTGACCAAACATTATTCAAACAGGGCTGAGACGGCCTCTTCGAGGTGTTCTGTATCGACGAAATATTCGTCCTGGATGCGCTGGTCGAACTGGGATGTCATCCTCGGGTACCATCCGTTGCACCATATCAGCTTATAATACCCTTCCGAGTCGATAACTCCCAATGTCGGAGAACTCTGGCGGCAGCTGTCTGTGTCGTTGTAGAACAGGTTGTTTGTGATGCCAAATCCCATAGCGTCCTTGATATGAGGGAACTGGCTCATGCCGGTCCTTGCCGCGAAACTCTTTACCGTCGCGGCGTCAGGATTGCCCACATAGCTGCACACGACCTTCAGTTCCGGATATTTCTGTGCGAGGCGTTTTACAATCTCTATCAGCGGGTTGGCGAAATCCATGTTGAGGTCATCGTACCTGAGCACGAGGGTGTATTTGTTCTCCTTATATATTTTGTCGAAGTCTATTGTGCCTCCGCCGATGAGGTCGGTATATTTTTCCCTGCAGGCTGGAATACGGAAGCCGTCAAGGTCGAATCCGTATCCGTCTTGCTGGCGCTGCAGGAAGTTAGGGGCGAAAAGATAGAAATTCTTATGATCTACGATTTCCGAAGGTATCTTGCCGCTCATCCTGTTGCCTCCTATATTGAACCTTCCGACGTCTCCGTTGGTATTGCAATTGTCCTTATTGTCAAGTATAAAGCTCAATGAACCAGGGAAGGAGGTGAAATCTGCATCAACGGAAAGCATACACAGATTCCTGCAGTTTCCGATTGATTCGTGAATCGGTCCCGAGAACCGACCTTTCAGTACCAGGCTTTCAAGTGAAGAAAGGTTCCCGATATTCTCCGGAAGACCGCCGGACATCTCCCGGGCAGATAAATAGAAAGATTTAAGATTCTTGAGGTTGCAGATGGCAGACGGGATGCTTCCTGTGAGGAAAGGACTGCTTATCGAAAGGTATTCCAAAGAAGAGAGCCCTCCAATCCCTTCAGGCAGCACTCCGGAGAATCCTCCGTTCAGGGCCAATCTCTGGAGACTTTTCATACCGTTGATTGATTCCGGTATGATTCCTATTGGTTCCCTTGATATTTCAACTATTTCATAGTCGTTCAGCAAATAATAATCATTGATATATATTTCAAGTTCCTTGAGTTCTGACAGATTACCCAGTCCTTGCGGCAGGTCTCCTTCTATGAGCCAGGAGACAAAGAGTTTCTCCAGATTCGTAAGATTTCCGATACTTTCGGGAAGAGGGCTTTTCGATACGAAAGGATCGGGGTCATAAGGCTTTCCGGACAGGTTCATAACGGAAAGACTTGTCGAGAGAGTCAATTCTTTGAGGTTCTTGAGATTCCCTATTTCGGATGGGATCGGACCGGGGATGTTGACACCACCGATTGACAGGACTTCCAATGATTCCAGATTCCCGATTTCAGCAGGAATAGGTTCGGTCATCCCTAAGTTCACGTTTCCGATGATCAAAGTTTTCAGATGGCTCAATTCGCCTATGGATGCAGGAATCTTACCCCAATGATAGATTCTCCCTGTAAGATTGCTCTTATATTGACTCAAGTTTCGCAAGTGAATAATTTATAAAATAAAAAAGGCTAAAGTGTTTG
>JBJEBR010000006.1:84362-85590 GCA_051870255.1 Candidatus Cryptobacteroides sp. | reverse complement strand
TCTGGGAAAAGGATGTTCAGAATGAATTGTCCCGAGAAACGATTAAACTTACTGTAAACGACGGAACCTTCAACGGTGCCATCTACTCTCAGAACAATCAGAGATTTGTTAATCGCGGAACATACAGTGACCCATCGGCATTGGCATATCTTGCTGAGGGAGCTGATGTAAATATCAAGCTTGCGGCCGATTACAATGGTCCGGGATTCGGCCTTTTCAGTGCTGGCAATGGCAATGATGCCGTCCTTGACATCGATCTTGGTGGATATACCTGGAAGCTTAATGATGAACCTCTGTTCGGTTCTACCGGGACGGTCAGCCAGTATTTCCATCTTGAGAAAGGTACAAATGACAATACAGCCGTAACTTTCAAGAATGGAACGATTACCGTGCCTGATGATATTGCCGGCAAGATGCTCATCCAGAATTACTGCAAGCTTACGCTTGATAATGTCACATTGACTGGCAATGCCAATTGTGGCTATATTGTCAGCAACAACAACGGATCCTGCGACATCAAGAATTCAACAATTACCGCAGCAGAAGACAAGTGTGCTTTCGATGTATATTCTTTCAGTTCTTATGATGGAGTGAAAGTTACAGTTGACAATAGTACAATCAACGGTAGGGTTGAGTTCGGCGGCAACAACGAAAAGAGCAATATCTTCCTGACAGTCAACAGCGGAACATTGAATGGAAACCTTGTCGTAGAGTCTGCATATGCAACGTGTGCCTCAACCAACATCACGATAGCCAAAGGTGTCTCGTATGGAAGCTATACTGGTTGGGAAACTTATCTAGAATAAGAATAAGGATATAAGATAAGTGAATTTCATCCAAGGGGCTTGGCTGATTCTTTCAGTCAGCCCCTTTTTCTCGTTTTATGGCACTGCAGGCAGAAACTACCTCTGTTGTTTTTCAGTGTCATCAGACTGACATCCATCCGCATCGCCTGGCACCAATACCCATTTTTGCACTCCATATTGGCCATAATTCAAAAGATTCAGGAAAATCCCTGCGTAATTACGGAAAAATATCTATATTTGCAGTCCCTTTGCAAGGGTTGGCGCTCCCATTTATGGAGATTCCGATGCGAAGGAGTCAGGTTGCCAGTTTAGCTTAGTCGGTAGAGCATCGCATTCGTAACGCGAAGGTCGTGGGTTCGATTCCCATAGCTGGCTCAGATGAAGAAGTCCCGGATATGAATGGTATCCGGGACTTCTTCGTT
>JBJEBR010000006.1:0-84262 GCA_051870255.1 Candidatus Cryptobacteroides sp. | reverse complement strand
TTCAGAACCGTTTTTTCTGCGGTGCGGACGGGACTCGAACCCGCGACCCCCGGCGTGACAGGCCGGTATTCTAACCAGCTGAACTACCGCACCAATTTGTTCAGTCTTATGCGTTTTTCTCGAACGCGGATGCAAAGATACGCAAAAAATCCCATTCTCCAAATTTTTGTTGCGGAAAATGGGATTTTTTGAAGAAAAAGTGCGAGCTGAATTACCTGATTTCAATCTCGTGTCTGTCCTCCTCAGGTTTAACATACTGTACTTTAGGAACTTCTACGAAAAGTACTCCGTTTTCCACCTTGGCTGTGATATTGTCCCTCATGACATGCTCCGGAAGGAGAAGTGTCTGACGGAACTTCGTGTATGAGAATTCATGGCGAAGATAGCGTCCGTTCTTCTTCTCATCGTTTTCCTCCACCTTCTTTTCCATTTCAATCACAAGATTGCCTTCCTTGTTGATGTGAATCTTGAAATCGTCCTTGGTCATTCCCGGTGCTGCGAGTTCGATCGTGTATGAGTTCTCGTTTTCCATCACATTCATAGCCGGTGCATTGGCATTGATTCTTTCGTAGTCGTTGTTGTCGAAGAAATCGTTGAAGAAATCCGGCAACCAATTCTGACCGTTGATTTTTCTAACCGGTACCATAATATTGTCTCCTATAATTAAATTGACCATTGTTATATCATTTTCGTCTGCTTCATGCAGACATCCATGGAATAGTCAATATCCGTACCAACGAGGTTTTTATCCATAAAATTGTTACCTTTGTCAGTTTCCCGTTCTGAACTGCCAAATTGGCATCGAAATACGGGTCTAAAGTGGTTAAAATGGCAGAAGAAGGAAATATAACGGTCAGGGGAGCGAGGGTGAACAACCTCAAGGACATCACCGTGGAGATACCAAGGGGCAAGTTCGTGGTCATAACGGGCATTTCCGGTTCGGGCAAGTCCTCGCTTGCATTCGATACATTGTTCGCCGAGGGTCAGAGACGTTTTGCCGAGAGCCTTTCCTCCTATGCCAGACAGTTTCTCGGAAGGATGTCCAAGCCGGATGTGGACCTCATCGAGGGAATACCCCCGGCTATTGCCATAGAGCAGAAGGTGAACACGAGGAATCCACGCTCCACAATCGCCACAAGCACGGAGATCTATGACTATCTCAGGATGATTTTCGCCCGTATAGGCAGGACCTATTCGCCTGTGACTGGTGAGGAGGTCCGTTGCAGCACTGTCACCGATGTCATATCATATATACTGGAGGACGGGGCGAAGGCTGCCTATATCCTTTCCGACCTTCGCTGGGACGAAAGGGAGGACAAGGTCGAACTGATGCTTTCCCTGAAGCAGGAGGGGTATTCAAGGCTGTTCCACGATGGCAAGGCAGTCCGGATAGAGGATGTGATGCAGATGGACGGGGATTATCCGAAGCAGGTATATTTGCTCGTGGACCGTCTCAAGCTTCCGCAGGAGGAGAGCGAGGACCTTATGACCCGTCTGCATTCCTCTGTGGACACCGCTTTCGACAAGGGCGAGGGAACGGTTTACATATATAAGGAATCTATTACGGATGGAGCTCCTGTGCTGGGCAGGTTCGTAAACCGCTTCGAGGCCGACGGGATGCAGTTCTCAACCCCGGACGAATATATGTTCAGTTTCAACAGTCCTCTCGGTGCCTGTCCTGTCTGCGGCGGTCTCGGCCAGATAATAGGCATAAGCGAGGACCTTGTTGTCCCTGACAAGAGCAAGACTCTGTACGATGGTGCTATCGCTTGCTGGAGAGGGGACAAGATGGGATGGTTCCGGGACCGTCTTGTGATGAATGCGGAAAGATACGGCATACCTATTTTCGAACCCTACTGCAACCTCAGCCCGAAGGTCAGGGAAATGCTCTGGAAGGGATGCAAGGGAGAAACGGAGGAGGATTCGATAATCGGCATCGATGAGTTTTTCAGATGGGTGGAGTCCAACCGTTACAAGATCCAGTACAAATACATGCTCAGCCGCTATTCCGGCAAGACCGTCTGCCATGAATGTGGCGGAAGCCGTCTGCGTCGTGAGGCCCTATATGTAAAGGTGGGCGGGAAGAATATCCACGAGCTGCTCTGCATGAATGTTACTACCCTCAAGGAATTCCTTGAGAATCTGTCACTTACCCCTACTGAGCATAAAATCGTGGACAAGGCTGTCGCCGAGATTGTATCCCGCTTGACATATATAGAGGATGTCGGTCTGGGTTATCTTACCCTGAACAGGACCTCAAACACCCTTTCCGGCGGTGAGAGCCAGAGAATCAACCTTGTGACTGCCCTGGGCAGTTCGCTCGTAGGCTCCCTGTACATCCTTGACGAGCCGAGCATCGGGCTTCATCCCCGTGATACAGAAAGACTGATCTCCGTCCTGAAACGCTTGCGGGACATAGGAAACACCGTCGTGGTTGTGGAACACGACGAGGAGATCATGAGGGCTGCCGACCTGTTGATAGACATCGGACCAAAGGCAGGAATCCACGGGGGAGAAATCGTCTTCACGGGACGACTGGACGGACCGGTTTCGGAATCCGATGTGGAGAAGTCCCTCACCCTCCAGTATCTGGCCGGCAGGAGAAGCCGGTATGAGAGGCAGAAGCGCACCTGGAATTACTATGTCGGTATAGACGGTGCGATGGAGCACAACCTGAAGGACATAGATGTCCGGTTCCCTCTCGGGGTGCTTACCGTTGTCACCGGTGTCAGCGGAAGCGGCAAGTCCTCCCTCGTGGGGGACATCCTCTATCCTGCTCTGTACAGACATATCAACCATACCGGTTCAGCCCCAGGGACGTTCCGTTCCCTTTCAGGCAACCTGGACAGGATAACCCAGGTCGAATATGTGGACCAGAATCCGATAGGGAAGAGTTCGCGGTCCAATGCCGTGACATACCTCAAGGTCTATGATGACATCCGCAAACTGCTCTCGGACCAGCAATATGCGAAAATCAACGGCTACACGCCTTCCCATTTCTCCTTCAACATGGACGGCGGGCGTTGCCCGGAGTGCCAGGGAGAAGGTTTCGTGAGGATAGGGATGCAGTTCATGGCCGATGTCACGATGGTATGCGAGGCCTGCGGTGGCCGCCGTTTCAAACCTGACGTGCTCGAAGTGCGCTACAAGGGCAAGAACATTGATGACATCCTGAACATGAGGGTTGACGAGGCCATAGCATTCTTCGGCTCCCAGGACGACCCTGTTGCAAGGCGTATCGCCGAAAGGCTCCAGCCTTTGATGGATGTCGGACTGTCATATATCCAGCTCGGCCAGAGCAGCAGCACGCTTTCCGGCGGCGAGAGTCAGAGGATAAAGCTTGCCTATTTCCTGTCGATGAACGATTCGCTCGGCAAGAGCACTCCGCAACGGATTCTGTTCATTTTTGACGAACCGACCACAGGTCTCCATTTCTATGACGTAGAGAAGCTTCTCCGCTCCTTTGACGCCCTTCTGGCCAAAGGTCACAGCATAGTGGTCGTGGAGCACAATCCCGATGTCATCAGGGCCGCAGACTGGCTGATAGACCTTGGACCTGAGGCAGGGGACGGGGGAGGCCATATCGTATATCAGGGAACCCCGGAGAAACTTTCAGCATGCAGGGAGTCATATACCGCAAGATATGTCTGATGTCAGGATGATCCATTCCTGTTGACCACTATCATTGCGGCGCGGCTGTCGTTGATGGGATGCCCGGCCGTCATATAGATTATTCCGCTTCCGGGATTCATCAGGGTCAGGGTTACCCCGTGCCCGTCATCGTCCACTTCGTAATCATATATTCCCCTGGACTTGTCATACTCAAGTTCCTCATACCCGATGTCGAATGGAGCGATGGGAGGGAAGAACTCCGCCCATATATGGATCCTGTCGCCTACATTCCCTACAATGTACTGGCCTGGGTACAGGTTGAAATAATACTCCTTGAACAAAGAGACTACCTGACACTCAGCATATGCCCCGGCCCCGTCCGTACCTGTGCAGGTGATTGTGCAGGTACCCTCTCCGGTTGCCGTCACCACGCCCGTGTCAGACACCTGCGCCACCTTCCTGTCGCTGCTTTCCCAATACAGCAGCTCACAGGTGGCGTCGGAAGGCAGGATTTCGGCATCCAGCAGGATGCTTTCTCCCTCATATCCGAATTCTATTTCACTGCTGGAGAGCCTGATTTCCTTAATGAATGTGCACAATCCCTCCTTGTCGATGCTCCATCCTTCCCTTGAAAGCCCGTCATCCTCAGGGCAGATGGTGACGCGATAATGGCAGTTCCTCTCTACATTCAGGTCAGCCTTGCCGTCTCCAAGATAGAACCTGTACCTCAATGGCGAAGACCAGCTCGCCTTCTCGGAGGACTTGTATTCTATGTCGATTTCCGCATATGAGCAGGTCTGTCTCCTGATGTCGCCTTCCGGAAAGTCCTTTCCCACATCCTCCTCGTCAAGGATTCCCTGCTTGTTTTCAAGCATGTAAAGTGTCACCTCCCCGCTCTTGCCGTCCCTTCCGGTAGTGTTCAGGGGCCCTGTTTCGAATTCGTCCTTGGAGAATCCCGCGGCAAAGCAGTCGTCCTTCCCCTCCGCCCTGCTGTCCGTGAAAACCATCATCCTCCTCGGGCAGTTCCCGATCCTTGCGCCTATGACATTCATCTCCACCCCTTCCGAGAGTCTGCTCCTGTCCAGCCTCAGGCTGATTTTCGCCATCATCCTCCGTATTCCAAGACTTATGCTGCGACAATCCCTTCCGACTTCCACATCCTCCATTATGAACATCGGCATACCCTCGCGGTAGTCATCGGGATAGACGAGATGGAAAGTCAGGTCGTTGAGTTCCTCCATTGTCCGAGCATAAACCCTGCTTCCGAAATTCACGCACCCGCGGAATGAATATCTCTTCCCGGTGGCGAGCCTGAGCCTTATGCCATCCTTCATTGCCGATTCCATCTCCTGACCGGGCACCCATCTGTATTCTTCGAGCATCCCGTATCCGTCGAATACCATGAGGCTCAGGTCAGTAACCTTGTTTTCGTCCGGGTCCGAGGACTTGCAGGAATAACCTGCCCCAGAAAGCCTTATGACAACCTCCTGCCCGCCAGTCCCCGCCAAGTCCCCTGTCAGGCTGTCGCAGCCGCACATAAGCCAAGCCGATGCAATCGTCAATTTCAGAACAGCATTTCGCATTCTTCCTTCTCTTCCCATCTCGCTATCTCCATGTTTATGACAATATCCTCTGCACCGATTTCCATATCAGGGTCCGTGTTGCCCTTCCTCCTTATGTCGATGTCATATATGTAGCAGTTGTTCCTGAATATGCCTTCGTCCTCTCCACCCGGATTCTCCCTGTTGACGGCAACGGGCCAGTAATAGGTATGTCCTTCCACGACTCCTTCTATCACAAGTCTTGTGAAAGGGGAGCCAGGACTTTCTTCCTCTCCTGAGTTCGGATAGCAGATGAAGCTGACCTCCTCCTCAATCCAGTCCTTCCCGATTTCCTTGCCGAAACGATGCTCCAGCAGGTTTCTGTCCCTGAACCGCGACATATCGGCTTCGTCAAACCGTCCTGAATTGATGATTCTCGTCGGGAGGACCCTGCCTGATGCAGTGACCTGGCATTCCGCGTTCACATTCACAAGATATGCCCGTGCCTGCCTGATACATTCCTCCGAATAGGGCAGTCCGCTGAAATCGCATCTTATTGACCTGATGACGATTCTGCTTCCCAACGGTTTCAGTTCGAGGGATCCGGCATTGCTCCCGCCGGCAGCGGTCATCCTCATCACCCCGCTCATTACGGGATTGTCCATTTCTTCATCCTCAAGGCTTGCAAAGATCCTGTCCAGGGAGTTGATGGAATTGACCTGAGCCCATCCGAACCTGCCGTAGCCGCTGTTGGCTATTGCATATACGATCTTGTCCCCGCTGCACGATGCAATCTCCACGATGTCGCTGTCCCAGTCCTCGATTCGCTGGTACGAGTCCAGCCTCTTGAGCCTGTCATCGTTGAATACGAAAATGTCGAGAACCGGCATCTTGCCTGCCTGTGTGTTGCCTGACGGGGCTATGACCTTCATTCCGGTAGATACTCTCCGCCCCATATCAGCCGTGGGGGCGGATGAGCATCCCGAAATCAACGCCGGGAGAAATAAGAGTGTCAAGGTCGCGCCCAGAGCGGACGCCAAGAAGATGTAGATCAGATAGATGAAATAGATTGTGTACTCCCGGCATTTACCTTTGACAATATGTATCTCAGAACGCATAATTGATTCCTATGTTTATGTTGTCCGTATTGATTCCTCCTTTCCTGATACCTTCACATATACCGCATTTCAGCGACAGGGACAACCCTAATCCCTTGGTTATCCTGATTCTGAAGCCTGCCTCCGCGAAGGTGTCAATTCCACTTCTGTCCCCATATCGGATGCCTGCCGACAGGAATGTCCCGTTATGGCATTCTCCAATCCAATACTGGAATGCACATTCGCATTTGTGCATATCCTCTGCGGACACGCTCACGTATGTGCCTGGGAATTCATTGTAATGTTCCTTTTCCGTCTCACTCTGCCCACCGCAGATTTCCCGGACTCCCAGCCAGGCGCCAGCGTATATGCTCCAATGCCTGCCCAGCGCATGGGAGAAATGCAGTCCGGCTCCTGATAGCAGGACCACAGGCATCAGGTCCACCCCGATCATCAAAGAGGGGCGTCCGTCAGGTTCCTTTGGCTTGTCCGATGCAGGACATCCGGTCAGGAAAGCCATCAGGCAGAATATCGTCATCATCAGTCTCATTTCTTCAGCATCCAGTTCCTGTTTCTTGCTCGGCAAATCTATGGCATCTCCAGCATATGATTGCGCGATTTCAAAAAAGAGAAATCACTTTTTTCCTTTTTTGATGGTTTTTGTGTTTTTTAAGCATTGTGATGAATTTGTTTTGCAGTCTTTCGGGCGGGGAAATGCAAAAATGGGATGAAATGTTGTGATGAATCCCCAAATAAATCCTATATTTGAACTGACGCTAAGGGATGTCAGGACGACATTCCCAGGCGGGAGGAAACTTTTCGGAAACAAATTATGGGAATAGTAGGTTTTTTCAGAAGGTTCACGGGACAGAAGACGCATTGCATCACAGTCTTTGTCCAGCAATCCACATATCTACAGCAGGCTTCCGAAGCCCTTTGCCGTATGATGGACACTTTGGATGTGTCTGTTTGGAGGGCTTGCGAGAAAGAGGTCAAGGCCTGTGAGGTTCAGGGCGACGCCTTGCTGACGGAGTTCCATGAGCAGTTGTACGACAGCATCATCGGACCGGTCAGGAGAAGTGACATGCAGACCATAGCGATGAGTCTCGATGATTTTCTTGACAGCATCAACACGTCGGCGAAATCGCTCCTGCTGTACAAACCGGGGAAGATAGACCCTCATATCCATGAACTGGCACAATATGTCCATTCCGAGGCCGACGCCATCCGCACCCTGATGGAGAATTTCACGGATATCCGCAGGAACTATGCTCAGATGTCGAATCAATGCGACAGGATAACGGAACTTGAACATGCTGCGGATGATTCGTATGAGGAATACATCGGTTCTCTCTTCACTGACGAGAAGAATGCCATTGAACTTATGAAGTACAAGAACATCGCCGAGGTCCTAGAGGCAGCTACAGATGCTGCAAAGAGGGTTTCAGACAATGTGAGGAAGATAATCCTCAGATATGTGGAGCAATAGATGTCCGACGCTGTCGGACTTATGTTAATTTCATCAACTGATACAATCATATGGATGTCGTCATAACCTATGTTGACGGGAATGACCCGGTCTGGAGGAAGGATTACGAGAAGACCACGAACAAGTCTATGATGCAGAAGCGTTTCCGTGATTGGGGGACGCTGAAGTATCTTCTGCGTGGTATAGAGAAATGTATGCCTTTCATCAGGAATGTCTATCTTGTGGTATCCCACCCTTCTCAGGTACCTCAGTGGGTTGATACATCGAATCTCAGGATAGTGCTGCACAGTGATATAATTCCATCACGATTCCTTCCGACATTCAACTCCAATCCGATTGAGATGCATCTGCACAGGATTCCGGGACTGGATGAGGAGTTCCTTTATTTCAATGATGACATGTTTCCAGTCAGCACGTGCTCGCCTGAAGATTTTTTCAGGGGAGGGAAGAGTGTGATGGGGTGCTACAGGCATTTCCTCTGCACCGGTATGTACAAGAGAATCTGCAGGAATTCGGATTCTCTTGCAAGAAAGGCCGCAGGACTCAGACCATCATGGTCCTTTATCAGGCCCCAGCATATCTGCACTCCGATGCTGAAAAGCCTCTGTGAGGAACTTTATGACAAGGAACTTGCGGAGATAGACAAGACATCTGCTGCCAGGACAAGGACGGCGGATGATCTGAACCAGTATCTTTTCTGGGACTATATGTATTTCAAAGGAATGGTTGCAAAAGGAAAAATATCAAACAAACATTTTTCTGCTGCCACCGCCACTGTGGCATCGCTCAGAAAATTCATATTACATCCGACTAAGAAGATGGTATGTATCAATGACGTACATTTGAGCGACTCCAAATTCGAGGCACTGCAGAGCGCGGTACTCGAATCATTTGAAATCCGCTTCCCGGATAAATCCAGATTCGAACTTCAGGACCGGTGATTCAGTGATCTGAAGGCCAGGAAAAGTTTGACTGTCAGTTGTTTGAAGAACGGGAGCAAATTCTTTCTGGTTACACGGATCTTCCTGATGTCATCCTCAAGGTCAGGGAACATCTCGAAGAGGGGGAGTCTGTAAAAAATCGCATTCCATGCCGTGTAGAACAATATGTGGCCATAGACGTCCTGTATCGGGCTTTCTGACAGATTGTCTCTATAGGACATGTACAGGTCCATCATGTTTATTGATGACTCCATTCGCTTTTTACCTTTTTTCTGTCTGGTAGCAGAATTCGGGTTTGTCCTTCTGTAGTGATAAAGCGGTTTCTCCAGGCGGTACATGGACTGGCTGAAATACAGGAGCTGGGTTACGAGAAAAATGTCATCCAGCATCCATTTTTCAGGCCAATATAATGGCTCGTGAAGGTAAAGTTTCCTTTTGAAGCATTTGATCACATTGTAGCCGTACGTTTCTCTGGTATAGAGGGCCTTGATGAATTCCATTTTGCCTTTTTCCTGGAAATTCTTGTCATAACGTATTACGGTCTTGTGCTTCTTTTCCTTGAAGAATCCGAAATAAATCAGATCAGCATCTGATTCTTTTGCATGAAGACCAATTTCTTCGGCCGCATCCGGTTCTATCCAATCGTCAGAGTCAACAAAGAAAATGTAATCTCCGGAGGCCTGCATTACACCGTTCTTCCTTGCGAAAGGGGCTCCCTGATTACTTTGGTCAATCAATTTTATCCTTGACTTCAGATGACTGTATTTTCTTTCAATCAAGGATCTGAGTATATCCATCGAAAGATCCGGAGTTCCATCGTTTACAAAGATGAACTCGGTTTCCTCATAGGTTTGTTCAAATATGGAGACTGCACAGTGCTCTATATATTTTTCGGCCCCATATACCGGAACGACAATGGATATTTTAGGATGACCATTCATTTCATATAAATTCAAAAGACTGACCAAATGAATGTATGCACAATCTGTGATGACATCCCTTTGGTCAGTCTTATCAGTCGATACATTTAATCCTATGCGCCGAAGTTGTCGTAGAGAATGTTCTCCGGTGGAACTCCGAGATTGTCAAGCAGCTGGTTCACGCAGTTGACCATCATAGGAGGGCCGCACATGAAGTACTTGATATCCTCCGGTGCCTCGTGCTCCTTCAGATAAGTCTCGTACATCACATTGTGTACGAATCCTGCGACATACTTCACTCCTGCTGCATCGGCTGCCGGGTCCGGACGGTCGAGTGCGAGGTGGAAGTGGAAGTTCGGGAACTCCTTCTCGATTGCCGCGAAATCCTCCAGGTAGAATGCCTCCACGAGGGCGCGGGCACCATAGAAGAAGTGAACTTCCTTCTTGGTCTTCAGGGTCTTGAAAAGCTCCATGATGTGGCTGCGCAGAGGTGCCATACCTGCACCGCCGCCCACGAATATGTACTCCTGTGAATCCGGGTCGTTCTTCGGGAGAAGGAACTCTCCGAAAGGACCGCTGATAATCACCTTGTCGCCCGGCTTGCGGGTAAATACGTAGGTTGAGCCAATACCTGGGTTTACAGGAAGGAATTTAGGGCCCTGCTCACGTGGTACACTCCTGTCGAACGGAGGCGTTGCGATGCGGACATTGAGTTTTATGATGCCTTTCTCTCCAGGGTAAGAGGCCATTGAATAGGCACGAACCGTAGGTACAGGGTTTGACGTATGGAGGTTGAACATACCATACTTTTCCCAGTCACCTTTGTAGGTGTCATTTACATCCATATCCTTGAAATCAAGCTCATAGGCAGGGATGTCAATCTGGATGTACTCACCGCTCTTGAACTCAAGATGCTCTCCTTCAGGAAGCTTCACTGTGAACTCCTTGATGAAGGTTGCGACATTGTCGTTGCTGATAACCTCGCATTCGAGTTTCTTGACGCTGAGTGCAGAGGCAGGAATCTCGATGTTGAGGTCTTCCTTGACCTTTACCTGGCATCCGAGTCTCCAATGGTTTGCAATCTGCTTGCGGTTGAAGAAGCCGACCTCTGTTGGGAGGATTTCTCCGCCGCCTTCGGTCACACGGCATTTGCACTGGCCGCAGGCTCCCTTTCCGCCACAGGCTGAAGGAAGGAATATCTTCTGCTCTGCGAGAGTGTTGAGAAGGTTTCCGCCAGGAGTAACTTCGACGATCTTGTTGCCGTCATTGATGTTTATCTTGACCTTTCCGGATGGTGTCAGCTTCGCCTTGATGAACAGGAGAAGCGCCACCAGTATGAGTGTGATGATTACGAAAATTATCACGGAAAATATAATAGTCATCTGCATAGTCTATCCTCCTGTTAAAGCTGAATACCCATGAAGGTCATGAAGGCGATACCCATCAGACCTACGGTGATGAATGTGATTCCGAGGCCTTTCAGAGGTGCCGGAACATGTGAATATGCAAGTTTCTCCCTGATTGCGGCAAGTGCCACGATCGCGAGCCACCAGCCGATGCCGGAGCCCAGAGCGTATGTGGCTGCCTCACCTACATTCACGAAATCCCTTTCCTGCATGAAGAGCGAACCTCCGAGGATTGCGCAGTTCACTGCGATGAGCGGAAGGAAGATTCCGAGCTGGGAGTAAAGTGCAGGGGCGAATTTCTCCACTACCATCTCGACAATCTGCACGATGGCTGCGATGACGGCGATGAAGACGATGAAGCTGAGGAAGCTCAGGTCAACGCTCGCGTATTTTTCTCCCAGCCATGCGAGGGCACCCGGTTTGAGCAGGTATTCGTTGAGGAGATAGTTGATAGGGAGAGTAACGAGAAGCACGAAGATAACAGCAACACCCAAACCGTTGGCTGTCTTCACATTCTTTGATACCGCCAGATATGAGCACATGCCCAGGAAGTAGGCGAATATCATATTGTCAACGAAAATTGACTTTACGAACAAGCTAATATAATCTGCCATTTTGATTTGAGTTAGTTGTTATTTCTCCTGAAGGTCTTTCTGCACAGCTCTCTGGATCCAGATGATACATCCGAGAAGGACGAGTGCCATAGGAGGCAATATCATCAGGCCGTTGTTCATATAGCCGAGGTCATAGAATGACTCCGGGATGATGCGGAAACCGAAAAGTGTGCCGCTTCCGAGAAGTTCACGGAAGAATGCCACCACGATGAGTATGAGACCATATCCGATGCCGTTTCCGAGACCGTCGAGCAGTGAAGGAATCGGCTTGTTGCCGAGGGCGAATGCCTCGATGCGGCCCATCACGATACAGTTGGTGATGATAAGGCCGATATATACGGACAGGGTCTTGCTGATAGGATAGGCGAATGCCTTGAGCACCTGGTCCACGAGGATCACCATCAAAGCAACCACTACGAGCTGCACGATGATACGGATCCTGTTAGGAATCGAGTTCCTGAGCAGTGATACCACGAGGCTTGAGAGGGCCGTGACTATGGTCACCGAAAGTGCCATCACGCAGGCTCCTTTCAGCTGTACCGTGACTGCGAGTGAGGAACATATACCCAATACAAGGACAGATACAGGATTGCCCTTGAAAATAGGGTTGAGCAAGGTTTCTTTCAGATTAAAGTCTTTCATATGCTACTCCTCCTCTGTTGTTGTCTCCTCCACTGCTTCCTCAGCCTCAGGCTGGGCTGCAAGTGATTTGAGATATGGTTCATAGTATTTTGCCCAGGTGTTGATGGTCCTGCCGAGGGACTGGGATGTGATGGTCGCACCGCTGATGGCGTCAACCCCGTTCTCCGAGCCTTTGGCTCCACCCTTGACTACATCGAATTTCTTTTCGCCTTCGGCGAATTTCTTGCCTCTGAACTGGCTGTAGAATGGGGCTTCTGTGATCTTTGCACCCAGACCAGGGGTCTCGCTCTTATGGTCGAAGACGGCTCCGGCAAGCGTAGTACCATCCTCCTCGACTGCGATGTAGCCCCATATTGGTCCCCAGAGACCAGCACCGTAACAAGGGATTACGGTCACTTTCCTGCCGTTGATTCCCACGACATATACCGGGAGGGCAAGGGTTTCGAGAAGCTCGCTCTGTCCTGCCTCGATTTTCTTGATAATGTCATTCTGGGATTTCAGGTAGGAAGTCGATTTAACCTCGATGTCCTTGATGTTTTCCTTGCCGGTATCCATCTTTGAACCGACTACTCCGAGCCCGTTCACGCAGAAGGCATCCAAAGCCTTCTCCGCATACAGTCCCATCACATCAGCATCATCTCCAATGACTTCATTGTCAGCCTGAAGAGCCGCGGTGAGAACCTGTGTGACAGTTTCTTTCTTCACGTTCTCATCCTGCATGGGCTTGAGGGCTGTAGCGGCGAAAGCCAGAACCGCTGCGACTATCACTACAAGGACAGTCGAATATATTACCGTATATACATTTCCGTTAGTATTCATACCTTATATATATTAAGCGATTTTAACTTTCTTTGCCCTTCTCTTGATCGAGAACTCGATGACATAGTGGTCAATCAGAGGTGCGAATGTGTTGAGAAGGAGGATGGCAAGCATCATTCCCTCAGGATATCCAGGGTTCCAGAGCCTTACGGTTACTGCAAGGGCACCGATGAGGAATCCGTAGATCCATTTTCCGCACTCGGTCTGAGCCGATGTCACAGGGTCGGTTGCCATGAATACGGTACCGAAGAGGAAGCCGCCCATCACGAGCTGGTAGTAACCAGGGAGGTCGGTGGCTCCGACTGCATATCCGAGGTATCCTATTGCAAGTCCGCCGAGCACTGATGAAAACATGATCTTCCAGCTTGCCACACCTGTCCAGATGAGGATGAATGCTCCGATGAGGATTGCTACTGCAGATGTCTCACCTACGGCTCCCGGAATCGAACCGAGGAACATATCCATGAAGGATGTCCCGGCATTTGCGAGGCCGTCAACTGAGGCATGGGCGAGAGGAGTGGCACCTGAGAAGCCGTCAACGAGGCCTTCTCCGCACTGGAATGCCTTTCCTTCTGCAGCCCATCTTGCCACGCCGCCTGTCCAGACGGTATCGCCGGACATCTTGCTCGGATAGGAGAAGAAGAGGAATGCACGGCAAAGGAGTGCCGGGTTCCAGATGTTCATTCCTGTACCGCCGAACACCTCCTTGCCGATGATGACTGCGAATGCGACAGCTACTGCAAGTGTCCAGAGTGGAACGTCCACAGGGACGATGAGAGGGATGAGCATACCTGATACGAGGTATCCCTCATTCACTTCGTGTCCCCTGATCTGGGCTGATGTGAACTCTATGGCAAGACCTACTATATATGAAACAAGGTAGAGAGGAACGACTTTGAGTATTCCATACCATACTATGTTCCAGAAGCCCCAGTCAGCGAGACCGAAGGCGAGTTTGTGCTGGTAGCCGACATTCCATATACCGAAAAGGAGTGATGGGACGAGGGCGAGCACCACGATTATCATGACTCTCTTCAAATCGACGCAGTCCCTGATATGTGAGCCTTTGGCAGTCACGGTGTTAGGGACGAAAAGGAATGTCTCGAAAGCGTCGAATGTAGAATGAAGGAATCCGAGCTTGCCGCCTTTCTCGAAGGTCGGCTTGATTCTGTCAACCAAATTTCTTAATCCGTTCATAATTCTTGGCTTTTTAACACATTTCCTTTAACATGAGAGCTATGCCGTCCGATATGATCTGCTGAATGTAAATCTTTGACGGGCAGACATATTCGCAGAGCGCCAGATCTTCCTCGAGAACTTCGTATATGCCGTATTTCTCCATCTTGTCAATATCCTGTGCAAGGCAGGCCTTGAGCAGATATACAGGGTAGATGTCCATAGGAAGAACCTTGCCATACACATCGTTCACCACGAATGCCCTCGGGCCTCCGTGGAGGTTGGTGTCCATATCGTATTTCTTCTTTGGGGTGAGCCATGAGAAATAGGTCCTTGATGTGCTGAACTGGCTGCATCTTACAGGCTTTGCCCAGCCGAGAAGCTCATATCCGTCACCCTCGCGGAGGATGGTGAACTGGTTGTCATAAAAGCCGAGGAATCCGTCAGGACCGATGTTGGTGCCGGTGAGGGCGTCGCCGCTCACGAAACGGAGGTTCTGTGTCCCGTCATAGAATTCCTGGATGTCCTTCACGCTGATGCCCGGAAGTCCGTCGATGTATGCCGGCTCGATAGCAGCCGGTCCGGTGACTGCGATTTTCCTGCTGAGGTCGCATTTCCCGGTGTTGAACAGCTTACCGATTGCAGCAAGCATAAGCAGTGACACGGTCCATACGGTTTCTCCTTTCCTGACAGGGGAGATGTGATGGATCTGTACTCCCACATTTCCTGCAGGGTGTTTGCCGGAGAAGGTGTGCTGGATGACATTCTCGATCTTGTGCAGAGGGGTGCCGGAGTAGTTCTCGGCATTGAGGGAGAAATGGATTCCTCCGTCAGTCAGCTTGGAGAGGGCGTTGATTGCTGTCTGGATGTTTGCCACCTCATCCCTGAACGCGAATTCAGGATTTGCAGCCAGAGGGGCGGTGTTGAAGGCCGATACGAAGATGGCCTTGGGCTTGGTCTCAGGGTTTGCGATGATTCCGTAAGGTCTCTGGATTATGCCCGGCCACAGACCTGCGGCCATGATGGCTTCCTTGATCTGTCCTGCTGAAAGTTCGGCAGGTTTCCTTACTCCGAAATCAACATACTCCTGTTTCCCGTCCGCCTTGATGCGAACCTCAAGCAACTTTCTCTTTTCGCCTCTTACAACTTCTGCAACAGTTCCGCTTACCGGAGATGCCAGAAGAATGTTCTGAGACATCTTGTCTGCCAGTACGGGTGTACCTGCGAGGACCTTGTCGCCTTCCCTTACCAGGAGCTTCGGGATGAAACCTCTGAAATCGGTAGGCTTGACGGCCACAACATCAGGAACTACAACCTTTCTGGTCTTCTGGGTCGCGATACCTTCGATTGGAATGTCGAGACCCTTTTTCAAATAGATGTTGTTTGACATTATAAAAACCGTTTTGAGTATTTTCGAAAATTCGCCGCGAAGATACGCAATTTTTTTGTAATTTCGCCGCCGTTATGGAAAACAATTGCAGAGCTATTTTAGAGGGACTTGACAGCGAACAGAAACAGGCTGTAAGTTGTGTGGACGGACCGGTGCTGATAGTTGCTGGAGCGGGGTCGGGAAAGACGAGGGTGCTGACAGGAAGGATTGCGTACATACTTGCCGGAGGCGGGGACCCGTCCAGGATACTTGCCCTAACATTCACGAAGAAGGCTGCTTCGGAGATGAAGGAGAGGGTTGCGCTGATGGTAGGCGACAGGAAGGCCCGGAAGCTCTCCATGGGAACATTCCATTCTGTGTTCATAAGGTTCCTGAGGGAATATGCTGACAGCCTCGGTTATCCTCAGGCTTTCACCATATACGACACAAGTGATTCCATAAGTGCCATAAAGGCTTGTCTGAAAGAACTTCAGCTCGACGAAAAGGTTTATAAGCCAAAGGATGTGCTGTCTCGGATTTCCATGGCCAAGAACAATCTTGTCACGGCTTCTGCATACAGGCGCAGCCCTGCCGCCATGGAAAGGGATGCGGCATCGAAGAAACCGAGGATATGCGACATCTATGACTTGTATTCGGCCAAATGCCGTCAGAGCGGGGTGATGGACTTCGATGACATCCTCCTGAACATGAATATCCTCCTGCGCGACAACCCGGCTGCACTTGAGTCGATAGCCGGAAGGTACGATTACATAATGGTGGACGAGTATCAGGACACCAATTTCGCGCAATATCTCATATTGAAGAAACTCAGCCAGTTTCATAAAAATATATGTGTTGTGGGGGATGACTCCCAGTCCATATATGCCTTCAGGGGCGCCAAGATCGAGAACATACTGAATTTCCGCAAGGACTATCCTCAGCTCCATATGTTCAGGCTGGAGCAGAACTACCGTTCCACGAAAGTGATAGTCGAGGCTGCCAACTCCCTGATAGCCAAGAATTCAGCGAGGATTCCGAAGGAATGTTACTCGTTGGGGGAGGAAGGCGAGAGAATCAGGCTTGTGAAGGCCTATACCGAGCAGGAGGAGGCGCTTCTCATAGCATCCTCCATAATCTCCAGGATCCAGTCCGACCATGCGAGATATCAGGACTTCGCCATATTATACAGGACCAATGCCCAGTCCAGGGCGTTGGAGGAGGCTTTGCGCAAACGCAACCTTCCTTATGTCATCTACTCCGGCAATTCATTCTTCGAAAGGGCAGAAGTGAAAGATATGATGGCCTATTTCAAACTTGCTGTCAACATCAACGACGATGAGTCCTTCAAGAGAATCGTGAACAAGCCCGCCAGGGGCATCGGTGACACATCTCTCGCAGCATTGGCTGCGGCTGCCAACAGTCACGGACTGTCCCTTTTCAAGGCTGCATTTGTCGATGACCTGGAGACATTCGGCCTCAAAGGGGCGGCTATCAAGAAGATAAGGGATTTCTGCGAAATGATGGGCCGCCTGGCAGTCAGGGCCAGGACTGAGAGCGCGAAGGATGTTGCAGGGGCACTTGCAATCGAGTCGGGACTTCTGATGTTCTACAAGAGTGACAACAGCATCGAGGGCCAGTCGAGGACGGCCAATGTCGAGGAACTTCTCGACAGTGTCACCACATTCATAGAGGAAAGGCACAATGAGATGTTCGAGGAAATGCAGGCTGACGGAGCGGTGGAAGAGGGTGTTGAACTCACTGAGGCCGACCTTGATGCAGTCACCCTCGGGGATTATCTCGAAAATGTGTCCCTGCTCAGCGCCGTGGATATGGAAGATGGCGAAGACAGCTCCAACAAGATAACATTGATGACTGTTCATTCGTCAAAGGGCCTGGAATTCCCATATGTGATTGTGGCCGGGATGGAGGAGAACCTATTCCCTTCCGGTGGATTCATGGCTTCGGAAAATGAAATCGAGGAGGAGAGGCGTCTTTTCTATGTGGCTATGACAAGGGCCAAGAAGGTGCTGGAACTATCTTTCGCATCCACAAGGATGAGGAACGGAAAGCACGAGACCAACTCCCCAAGCCGCTTTGTGCGGGAGATTGCCCCTGAATTCATCCAGAATCCTCTTTCATCTGATGAACAGGACAATGATTCCCCATTCCAGGACAACGTGCCTTTATGGAAGAAATCTTCGTTCCAGCGTCCGGACAATGGCTGGAGATACGGGCAGTCCTCCCGGCCCGAGACCGTGCGGAGGCCTGTCTCGAAGCCCCCTGTGCCGGAGCCTGTGCACAGGAGTGCACCGATGCCTGTGCGAAGGCCTCAGACGGTTCCTAAAAGGGTGCAGGATGCAGACTTCGAACCTACCCCTATCCTTGAGCTGAGGGCGGGCCAACGGATTGAGCACAACCGCTTTGGCTTCGGAAAAATCCTTGAGATCACAGGCACCCCTTCTGACCTTAAGGCCAAGATAGCCTTTGATGAACACGGGGAAAAGATACTGATACTCAAATATGCAAAAATTCGGGCGGTCAATGTTGCAGAATGACAGAATATCCGTATATTTGCCACGAAGTTTTTCATAGTTTAAGTTTAGGTTAAGTAGCGGGATAATCGCAGTGATTGTGATTGTCCCGTGATTTATTTTTGACAAACATGACTAAAAACAGAAAAAAATCACATCAAAAACGGAAATGATCAACTTTTTCTGTTTTTGACATTCATTTTGGTTTTCACTTCATACATTTGTCCTGTCGGCAATGTCGCCGATGCTTGATTTGAGGAGAATGGATATGAAGAGAGAATCGTATTTCTGCAGGGCGTTTCTTGCCTTTGCGATGTTTTTGCCGGCTGCCATGCCGTTCCAGGGATGTGTTTCAGGTCTTGATGACGGAAAAGGGGAAATAAGGCTGTCGTTCAGTCCCGAATACAGGTACATGACGCGCTCGGGGATAGAGCTTCCCGATACCGCGGATTTCCTGCTCACCGTTAGGGACCAGTCGGGGGAGACCGTCTATGACGGACGCTATGGGGATATTCCTGAATCATTCAGGGTGAAGGTTGGGAGCTGTACTGTCTCGATAATATCGAAGGAATTCACGTCCCCGGCGTTCGATGCCCCTCAGTTCGGCGACGAACAATGTGTCGTGGTCCCGTCTGACGGTGTGGTGTCCGTGAAGCTCGTCTGCTCTCAGGTGAATTGCGGGGTTCGCCTGCGCATAGCCCCGGAATATCTGGAATCCTATCCGGAGTCCGTGCTGTTCCTGAAATCCGCCCAGGGCAGGTTGATGTACGGATATTCCGAAAAGAGGACTGCCTATTTCCTTCCAGGTACGGTATCGCTCGTGATGGTGACGGGCAGCGACGAGGATATACTGATGACAAGGACGTTGCTGTCCCGTGAGATGCTGTCAGTAGGGGTTTCTGTGGCTGCCTCGGCAGGCGGGGAACAATCCAAGACGCAGGGTATATCCGTTAGTATTGACACTTCCAGGGTGTGGAATGAGACGACCTGCGTGATCGGGGGAAGCGGCACGGGTGGCTCCGATTCCGATGATGCCCTTACCATAGCCCAGGCAAAGGAAAGCATAGGGGCCGAGGATGTCTGGGTATGCGCCTATATCGTGGGAGGCGACCTGACATCGGCGTCCGCTTCATTCGATCCGCCCTTCTCTTCAAGGACGAACATACTTGTAGGACCGCGTTCCACCATCGCTGACAGGAGTTCGGGGATGTCTGTGCAACTTCCGTCCGGATCGGTCAGGGATGCATTGAACCTGGTTGACAATCCGGAACTCCTCGGGGCCCGAGTCATGATAAAAGGGGACATCGTGGAGTCCTATTTCGGGCTCCCGGGTATCAAGAATGTGACAGAATATCGCCTGTTCTGAACAATGCTGAATTTTTCACAGTTCCGTGACAAACAGCGATAATCTTGAAGAATGTAAGTGCCTGCTTGCTTTTCAGGCTGTTTTCAGGTCTTTGTCCCAAGCGGTACTTACATTTTGAAAGCAAGCATGCCGATGCTGTCAATTCCCATTGTATTTCAAAAGGTTGAATTAAATTGTATTTTTAGAAATAAAGGTTTAATTTTGCCGACCTTTGTGGATTCGGGTGGTTATATTTGCCATTCCAGCCCAAAGGAAAAGAACAATAGTCAACAATGATGGGAAGATTTAAGGAATTATTTTTGTCGGCTTTGCTGACGGTATTCGCCGGTGGCGGCATGGCTCATGCGCAGTCCCTCGTAAAGGTCAGCGGAGTAGTCACTTCCGCCGATGATGGTCTGCCTCTGGTCGGAGTCGCTGTCATGTCAGGCCCTGGGACAGGAGTCGTGACTTCGCTCGATGGCGATTATTCCATAGAGGTCACTCCGGGTACGGAACTCGTGTTCTCCAGCATCGGATTCCTCGATGCGAAGGTGGTCGTGCCTCAGACGGATTCATTCGTGCACAATGTGGCGATGCAGACCGAAAGCATGAAACTTGACGACGTGGTCGTCATAGCATATGGTGTCCGTAAGAAAGGTACGGTGGCGGGTTCAGTCTCCACGGTAAAGTCGGAAAAGCTTGAAAGCACGCCGACGGCAGCCTTCGACCAGGCCCTGCAGGGACAGGTGGCCGGCCTCACGGTGCTTTCGAACACCGGAGAGCCAAGCGCCTCCGCGACGATGACGATCCGTGGCACCAACTCCATAAACTCAGGTACCGCACCTCTGTACATCCTTGACGGAGTGGCAATCTCCGCCTCGGACTTCAACACCATCAATCCTGCCGACATCGAGAGCATGTCAGTCCTGAAGGACGCCTCCTCCACCTCCATATATGGAGCCCGCGCCGCAAACGGTGTGATTGTAATCACCACCAAGAGGGGACGCAACATGGAAAGGCCTGTCATCTCCTACAGGATGCAGCTCGGTATATCGTCCATCGCCCAGGGCAAATGGGACCTGATGAACACGGAAGAGAGAATCCAGTATGAGAAGGAAATAGGCCTTACGGAGGGGAAGGATTACCAGTATCTCGCCAAGACGGACGTGAACTGGATGGATGCCATCTACAAGGACGACGCCCTTCTCCAGAGCTATGAACTTTCAGTGTCAGGAGCGAATGAGAAGACGAACTACTATCTCTCAGGAGGTTATTACAACCAGGAAGGTATCGCTCCGGGTTCCGGGTTCGAGCGTTATTCGATGCGTTTCAATTTCGAGCATACGATGGCCAAGTGGCTGAAGATGGGCACGAACACTATGTTCAATTACCAGAACATCCAGCAGGCGGACGAGGGAAGCTACAATCTTGTTACACCTATTTCCGCAGCTCGCTTCATGTTGCCTTATTACAGCCCGTTCAAGGCTGACGGATCCCTCGCGAGCATCGAGGACGGCAGCTGGAAGGGTACTGGCCAGAATCCGCTGGAGTGGCTTGAGAACAATCCTCTGAAATACAAGAAATACAAAGTGTTCTCCACCGTGTTCGCGGAGCTTACGCTTTACAGGAACCTCGTGTTCAAGTCACAGTTCGGTGTCGATTATTCCCATACCACCGGCTTCAGCCAGTCAATGCCTGAATATGCACCGAACCTCGGGGACGGAAAGGCTGCCCGCAGTTCTTCAGACGCCCTGAGCCTCCAGGTATCCAACACCCTGTCATACCGTTTCGCCATTGACGATCTGCATGACTTCAATTTCCTGCTTGGCCAGGAGGCGCTTTCAACGCACGCAGAGCGTTTCTCCGTATCCACTGCAGGACAGACCAACAACAACCTGACCGACATTTCCACAGGAACGAGGGCGACATCCTGGTCGAGCACTTCCACCGCTGACTATGCCACCGTATCGTTCTTCGGAAGGGGGGAATACAATTATGCAGACCGTTACTACGCCGACTTCTCAGTCCGTACCGACGGATCCTCCCGATTCGGAAAGAACAACCGTTGGGGAGCCTTCGGCTCCGTAGGCCTTATGTGGAATCTGAGGAATGAACCTTTCATGGTATCCAGACGCAGTTGGCTTACACAGGCACAGATTGCATTGAGCAGCGGAACGTCAGGAAACTCCGAAATACCTAATTATGAGCATCTTTCGTTGATTGGAGGCGGATACGACTATATGGGTGACGCAGGTGTCGCACCTATCCAGCCGGGTAACGAGTCCCTCACCTGGGAGAATACCTGGACATCCAACCTCGCCCTGCATTTTGGTTTCTGGAACAGGCTCAACTTCGACCTCGAGCTTTACAACAAGAAGACCACGGACATGCTGATGCAGGTGCCTCTCTCATACGCCGATTCCAACGGATATGGATACAAATGGGCGAACATCGGAGCGATGGTGAACAGGGGATTCGAATTCAACCTGAACGCCACGATCTTGAGTATCAGGGATTTCAACTGGTCTGTGAATGCAAATGTGGGATATAACCACAACCGTATCAAAGAACTTTACAACGGGGTGCAGGAATATGAACTTTCCAACACCAGCACCAAGCTCGTGGTGGGACATCCTCTCGGAGAGTTCTACATCAACCGCTATGCGGGCGTGAATCCTGCAAATGGAGATGCCCTGTGGTATGACAAGGACGGGAACATCACCAACGAACTCAGGGACGAGGACAAGGTCCTTATCGGGAAGAGCTATTTCGCTCCTTGGCAGGGCGGTTTCGGCACATCGCTTTCCTGGAAGGGTCTCGTGGTGTCTGCCCAGTTCAGCTGGGTGGGCGACAGGTGGATGATAAACAACGACCGCTACTTCGATGAGTCCAACGGACGTTTTGCATCATACAACCAGTCCCGCAGGCTTCTCGAAAGGTGGAAGCAGCCGGGCGACATAACCGACATACCTCGTCACGGCGTATATACTGAGTTTGACAGCAGGCTTCTCGAGGATGCCTCTTTCCTCCGTCTGAAGAATGTGATGATAGGTTATTCATTCCCTGAGGCACTCCTGAAACGAAGTGGTTTCATAAGAGGAATCAGGCTCTATGTCCAGGGACAGAATCTGCTGACCTTTACCAATTTCTCCGGACTTGACCCTGAGAGCTCATCAAATGTTTATGCGGCGCAGTACCCTATGTCCCGCCAGTTTACATTCGGACTTGACTTGACTTTCTGACATGATGGATATGATGAATAGAATTACTACATATTTATATAGGACGGCATCTGCGGCGCTCATTTCCTTCGCCCTTGTCTCCTGCCTTGAGAAGGAGCCGGGAGACTACATCAGGGAAGAGGAAGGGATGAAGACATTCAGCGATGCCGAACAGACTCTCACGGGCATATATTCCGCTTACAAGAGCGGTGCCCTGTACAGCGGCTACCTTACACTCTGCCCGGACATCCAGGCCGACCTCGTGTATGCCGTGAAAGGCAACACCAATGTATATGGCCGCTTCTGGCTCTGGGATGTGCGTTCAACTGATTCGGAGATCGAGGCAGTATATGGTTCTCTCTATACCGTCATCGGAAGATGCAACTTCTTCCTTGACCAGGTAGGCGCCCTTAGGGAATCCCTGGTGGACGACGATGAAATCCAGGCTCTCGACTATTATACGGGTGAGGTCTATTGTGCAAGGGCGCTTGCATATTCCGAACTCATCAAGTGTTTCTGCAAGGCTTATGACCCGCAGACCGCCCAATCAGAACTCGGCGTGGTGCTCCGCACCAAATGGTTCGAGTCAGAGCCGGTGAGGAGGGCCAGCCTGTATGATTCATACCAGCTGGTGATCGATGACCTCGACAAGGCCGCATCTCTCCTTGATCCGGAATATGACTACTACAACTCGGTATATTTCACATCGGCTGCTGTCAATGCCCTCAGGGCGAGGGTGGCCCTCTATATGCAGGATTGGGAGGTTGCCGTGAGATATGCGTCCGAAGTCATAGACTCCGGAACATTCACCCTCGCTAACGCCCGTCAGACATATACCGGGACACAGACCTATTTCGACTATCTCTGGACGAATGATTCTTCTTTCGAGATCATATGGAAGATAGGTTTCACCACCACATCATATGGTGGAGCCCTCGGTCAGGTGTTCCTCAACTTCACCAATGACAGGACAAATTATTATCCTGATTATGTTCCGGCCCAGTCAGTCCTCAACCTCTATACATCAGGAGATCTGAGGTATGACACATATTTCACGAATGTGCGCACAGGATATGCAAACGGTCTCGAATGGCCTCTGCTCGTGAAATATCTCGGTAACGAGACATTCCTGGCCTCATACATTTACCATGTGAACATGCCGAAGCCGTTCAGGCTTGCCGAGCAGTATCTCATCCGCGCCGAGGCCTACTGCCGTCTCGGAAACTACTCCAAGGCCGGTGCCGACCTCACGACCCTGCGCCAGTCGCGTTTCTCGTCCGGCGGCAATCTGTCAGTAAACGCCGACAACTGGCTGGAGACCATCAGCAATGAGAGGGTACGCGAACTCTATATGGAAGGATTCCGTCTGCAGGACCTCAAAAGATGGGGCATGGGCTTTGAGCGGACTCCTCAATCCTGCTCGCAGGACGAGGGCAGTTCCCTGAAGATAACAAAGGATGATCCTCTGTTCACCTGGCCGATTCCGAGGAACGAAATCGAGGCTCCGGGATCAGAAATCGTAGGAAATGAAAGCAACTGATTATGAAGAGTGCATATAAATATTTCATTCTGGCCATCATGGCGGTCTGCTCATATGTGACAGCTTGCCAGGAAGAGTATGTCACATACGATGATGCAGAGTATGTGATGTTTGCCGACACTCTTGCGACATATGCGATACAGGAAAATGAAATGAGTTTCAATATTCCGGTCGTATCCACCGTCACAAGGAATTATGACAGGACATTCGCCGTTGAGGTCATTGATGTCAGCGGAGAGGCCATCGAGAGGCTGCATTACACCCTTGAATCCAATACTGTCACTATAAAGGCAGGCCAGACCAGGGGTGACATCGTGGTACATGGGAACTACGATAACCTCGACCCTGAGGCTCCGGCCTGTCTGACACTCCAGCTGATTGCCCCGGAGTCGGTGCAGATGCCGTTGTACGGTATCACGACCAAGGCTGTCCTTCAGAAGGTATGTCCTTTCAGACCTGAGGATTTCAGCGGATGGTGCGTATTCTCCTCCATGTTCCTCTACCAGTACAGCATGACCGGTTCATACCAGAGACTTGTCAACTGCAAGATCAAGGAAGGGACTGAGAATGATGTCAATCCTGTGATCATATGCAGGAATCTGTTCAAGGATGGTTACGATGTGGAGATGGTTTTCCATCCGGAGGAACCTCTCGACCAATATGTCACTATTCCTGAGGGACAGGCTGCGGCTGACGAATACTCATTCTTCGGAATCTCATACGGTGACAACCAGATTCTCGTGAGGAACAGCAGCCTCTACTCTTCAAACTTCTTTACTTACGGCAGGTACCTCTACGTATGGACTGAACTGTATGTGGAGACCCTGGGTGAACTTTACGGCAGCGTAGGCCATTTCTATAATGTGATGGAATTCATCAGCGATGCGGAAGCACGCCGGCTTTTCAACGAGGGAATGCCTGGATATGATGACAAACTTCAGTAGGATAATAAAATAAGAATATATATGAAATCAATTAGAATGACATTTATGACGATCCTGGCAATGCTTTTCCTTGCCGGATGTGAAAAGCCACAGAATGAAGTGGTGGAGCCGGTCTTCCCTGATGAAATCGGTTCGCTTGATGTAAATCCTGGTGATGTGAAAACAATCAATGTCGTCGCAAATCTTGACTGGGAACTGGAGCTTGTGGCAGAGGGCGGTTCATCGTGGTTTTGGATTGAGGAAGGCGAAGGAAGACAGCCTGTAAGCAGGATCAAGGGAATGGCGACGGAAGGTCAGGAAGTGGAGATATTCGTCTCAGATGTAGAGGAATATGATAAGGTAAGGACTTGTGATGTTGTGCTTTCCATGAAGGGGCAATCAAAGACGCTTGCCACTTTGGTACGAGGCTCCAAGGACAGGAATATTTCAGTCTGGACGGCAAAGTCAGATGAATATGGATTCATATTTTCGCAAGTCGAGGGAACAATATATGAATACGAGGATGATGCCCTGGCATCTGGTTCGAGTCTGAGCCTTGTATGGCCTTCTGACCTGAATTTCTACCAGATGGCCCTCAAGGTCACGGCCGATTTCCCTTGGGAGCTCGCCGAACTTCCGGAGTGGCTTGTGACCACAGGACTTTCGGATGACAGGTCTCAGCGTATCGGTACGGTTGAATTCAGGCTTACCGCGAATATTGAAAAGATTTCCCTCGAGGAACAGAAGGGCAAGGTCGCATTCCTCGGAGGGGAGAATGAGATGATGTCATTCGAGGTGGTGCTTCCTGAATCCAAGAACACCATCGACTCCAATTTCCCTGACACAATTGAGGCTACGGCAGAAGGAAAGTTTGTCAGCGACATGGGAACTGAGCAGGAACTCCTCTTCAAGAATATCACGGCAGCTGAGGGATTCAAGGTCTATACCCCGTATTTCAATGGACAATGGTGGTATTCATCTCCGGATTGGATTGAAATCAGCACGCCTTATGGCGCCTGGGACAATGAGGATCCGAGCAAAATCCAGACAATCACTTATCAGTTGAAGCTCAGTCAGAACACTTCATCGGAGTCACGTACAGCATATGTCCTTGCACTCCCTGCAAGCATCGCATCTTCTCTGGTTGATCCTGATTATGACTTGTTTACGGGCCCAGATGGTACTGGTGAGATTAAGGATGAGTACAAACCTTACATTATTTCGACCCTGGTTCAGAAAGGAGGATCTGCTTCATACGAGGAGTTCTTCCTTCTGGGAGAAAATTTCCAGACAGAGGGAGCCAGGATGACGGTGATGCAACAGACGGATGAATGGTATTCCACTCTGTCCGAGACGGGATGCCCATTTCTGTACAAACTTGTTTTCTCATATGCTGACGGCGCATTTGCCAGTGGAGACACTGCTGTGAAATGGATGTCTGCAATGCAGTGCAGTACGGATCTTTTGTACTTGGAAGACAACAAGACATTTGTCGAAGTCTCTTATGACGACTACGGCAATACACAGTTTATCCCTAAGACTTCCGCTTGCGGAAGCGAACGTCTGGAGTGTTTCGTAGTATTCTTTGATGCAACTTCGGAAACTCCTATTGCAATAGTGGATGTCATCTATAATCCTGGAGGTGAAACAACTGCTCCATTTGCTTTTGTTTACCCGGACTATGTCAAAGGTGCAACTCTCGAAAAATACTCAGGAGAGCTTTTGTCAGAACTGAAATCATACACTATTCCGGAAAGTGCCATATATATTCTGACATATACTGTCCCGGAGCCTCAGAATACACTGATTACCTGTCCTGGCAGCCCTTATTATGATTGCGCATGGGGGAATGAGACTGAATCACCGGAGTATTGGCTTACCCACGAAATGTCCGGAGCAAATCAGATGATGGTGTTCATGAGTGAAGCCGGAAAGACCGATTATTTCCTGTTTGGGAGCCAGACATCAGGATTCACTGCTGCCTTGGTCTGCACGAACACAACGGTTGTGGAATAATAAATGACTATTGGAAACTTTATGAGATTTTTGAAAACATATATGCTGTTATTTTCTTTTCTGGCAGCCTTGCTCATGACTTCCTGCGTGAAGGAAACGGAGCCTGACTACCACGAGAAGGATTACGGCTATGTCCAGTTCAAATTGTATAAGGAGGCATCTTACGACTCTGCCACCAAGGCGGTTGTCAGCCAGTTGGAATATCTTTCCCAGGCTGCCAAGATCAAGGTGACATTGAGTTATTCCGACGTCACGATTTCTCAGACTCTGACATTGACAGCCGCAGACGACGGGGCTGCAGAATATGGTCTCAGGAGCGAGAAGCTCAAGCTTCTGGGCGGAGACTATGTTGTGGATTCCTATACGTTGTATGACAAACTCGATGAGGAACTGTATCGTGGAGATTCTAAGGGAGCGAGATTCACGGTTGTTGCCGGAGGACTCGAAATCTGCGATCTCACAGCGAATGTTCAGCCTCGTGGAAAGGTCAGGTTCCGTTTCGTAAAGGATTTCAAGGCCCAGACAAAGGCCGCTTCCAATGAATACACATTCGACGAAATCAAGTATGTAAGCCTTGTGGTCAAGAAGAACGGGGCCTCTGACAGGTTCTCATTCGACAAGATTAAGACCGAGTTCGAAATGGATTTCGCGGAGGATGACAGAAGGATATCATATCTTCAGTGTGACAGCCTTCTTTCCCTTCCTGCCGGAGAATATACTGTGCTCTCATATTCTACATATGATTCATCAAAGCTTCTAAAGGAGACCAATACTGTCCCAGCTGAGTCGGTTTTCAGCATTTCTGACAATGTGACCACAGATGCGGATGTGAAGATAACCCTCAATGAATCAGACGAGTATATCAAGGACTATATGGCCTTGAAGGAAATTTGGGAAGCACTCCACGGAGAGGATTGGTATTATAGTGGGGAGGATTTCCAGACAGGTGTGAACTGGGATTTCAACAAGGATGTTGACCTTTGGGGAGACCAGCCTGGAGTGGAACTTCACTCCAACGGCCGTGTGGCATCACTCAACCTGAGCGACTTCGGCTTCTATGGCGACATGCCTTCGGCAATCGGTCAGCTTACGGAGCTTGCGGTGCTGTATCTTGGTACACATAACGACACCAATCTCCTTGATTATGATCCAACCCTGGATTCAAGGAGTGGTCTGTCAAGAATGGAGGCGCACAAGGCATATATGAAGCTCAGGCATCCTGCCACTCAGATGTCCGAGCCTGTTGCGAGGGCACTGATGGAGAACAACATCTCGATTCCGGAGATTGAAATGTACACCACGATGTCCGAGGACCAGATTATTGACAAGGCGACAGGTGGCATGAGAATCAAACCTATGGATACAGTTCACGGCAAGAAATGCAATGGACTGAAAAGCCTTCCGGATGAAATAGGCCTTCTGGTGAACCTGGAGCAGCTCTTCATTGCCAATGGCGACATCCAGTCCATCCCGGCGTCGGTGGCCAACCTGTCGTCGGTCACGGACCTGGAGATATATAACTGTTCAGAGATGACGGAGTTCCCGATGGCAATCACCCAGATGTCATCGCTTGAGTCGATAAACCTCTCGAACAACGGCCAGTGGTCCGCAGATGATCTGCTCAGGGGAATGAGGGCTCTCGCAAGCGGACCGTCAGCAGAGAAAATCCAGATTCTCTACCTTACCGAGAACAACCTCGAGGTGGTGCCGGAGGAGTTCTGCAACATGAAGAAGATAGGTCTCCTTGACCTTTCCTGTAACAATATAAACAGGATAGAGAAAGCGTTTGGAAAGGATATTAACCCTGTCCAGATGTGTTTCGATAACAATCAATTGAGTTCCCTTCCTACCGTGGAGATCGATGGAAAGCATATTTTCTGCATGACTGATGATGTGGAAACTTTCTCGTTCAAATACAATAATTTTACAGAGTTCCCGGACATTTTCAGTTCGGAAGCCAAATATGTGATGTCATCAGTGGATTTCTCATTCAACAAGATAAGTGGTTTCCAGCATAACGCGAATGGTGGGACTGCATACCAGGGAATCAAGGTTTCCACCCTGACATTGAGCAACAATCCGTTGAAGAGCTATCCGATTGAGCTTTCGCAGAGCAACTCGACAGTGGCAAACATCAATGTCCGCGCCTGCAACCTGAATACCATTCCTGAAGGAAGCTTCACTTATGAGAATGCTGTGAACATTACTTCAATAGACTTCTCATATAACGAACTGACATCCCTTCCTAAGGAGTTTCATGCAGGGAATATGCCTTATTTCTATGGCATAGACTTGTCTTACAACAGGTTCTCAAAATTCCCGTTCGAGCCTTTCGACAGCGCCTACCTGACAGTGTACGGAATCCGCGCACAGAGGGACGCCGACGGAAACCGTTGTCTTTCACAGTGGCCTACAGGTCTGTACAATCACAAGGGACTGAGGGGCTTCTACATTGGTTCCAACAATCTCGGCAAGATTGACGACACCATCTCCACGCTCATCTATTACCTGGATATCAGCGACAATCCGAATATCGTATTCGACGCATCCGGTATCTGTTCGGCATGGAGGGTAGGGGCTTATTACCTCATCTATGACAAGACACAGGACATCCGCGGTTGTGAATACATGTTGAATTAATCCTATTGATCATGAAGAAGAACAGAATATTTATTATGGTGTCCTTGATTACGGCTGCGGCAGTTTCCTGCCAGGTCGTGCCCGAGGTGGAATTCATAGTGCCGTCAGACACTATATCCATAGGACCTGACGGAGGGAGCCGGAATGTCTCTATACAGTCTCCTTCAAGCTGGATTGCAACGACACAGGCTCCGTGGATTACCATTTCGCCTGCAAACGGCAATGCCGGTTCCGAGTGCAAGGTCATAATAGATTCTACTCTGTATGACCATCCGAGGGAAGCTTATGTGCAGTTCAAGCTTGCTGACGGAACTGACAGGTACAAGGAGTTTAAGGTTGAGCAGGAAGGATATCCTTACACCATCACTTTGGATGAAGGTTCAATAGAGATACCGGAATATGCTGATTACGGAGAGCGAAGCTTCGATGTGGCAGTGAAATCAAATGTTGATTTCGATGTGATCATCCCTGACAATGTGACCTGGATAGCAAGCAAGAAGGACAATCCAGAATTTGACCGTGGCATGCGTCCGAGGAATGTGCTTGTACATTTTGACTGGAAGGTGAATTCCCGTCCGACCCGGAACGAAGTCGAGATTGTATTCAAGCCGAAAGAGGACAAGGAACTTGCAAGACAGGACAATCTGAAGGTCATCCAGGGAGCGGCCCAGGAAATCGAAGCCGGTACTGTAAAGGGCGATTCCCTTGCCCTTCTGGCAATCTGCAGGGTTATGAACCTGTGGAGGGAATGGGATACCTCGGAGAAACTGGAGAATTGGGACGGCGTCGAGGTATGGAAGTACGGCAAGGACAAAGGCAGGGTAAGGAAGGCTTCATTCTTCCTCTTCGCGACAAAGGAGGAACTGCCTTATGAGGTTTCATACCTTACGGCTGCCGAGGAACTTTATTTCTACAGTAATGAGAATTCCTTCCTTTACAACCTCTCCTGCGGACCGCATATCTGCGAGCTTGAAAAATTACGCAAGCTGACTATTGGAGCATATGGCCTTACCAAACTTGACGATAATTTCAGCAATCTGAAGAATCTGGAGTATCTGGACTTGAGCGGAAACAGTTTCGAAGAACTGCCTCCCGTCCTTTCCAAAGAGAATTTTCCTAAGCTGACTGCATTGATAATCAATGCAAACCAGCGCAACGTCATCGGTAACCTGGAACTCAACTACAAGGAAAACAGCGGCGGACTTATCAATGAATGTCCTCTGAGAGAGGATGGTACAAGGGAATTCCCTCGTCGCCTTCTGAAATGGAACACCCTTGATACGCTCAGGCTGTCAGTGAACTATCTTCAGGGGACGATCCCTGACCTGATGGATGATCCGGATTTCCCTAAGTGGACTGCCGAGGAGGTCAATGCCTGCGATACGCTTCCTGCAAAGCTCATCGGTCTTCCGAAGGTGCTTCCTGATACTGATTTCTTTGCCATCAACCTCAACAGGCTGCACGGAGAGCTCCCAGAATGGCTGCTCTATCATCCTAAGCTCGACCTTTGGTACCCGTTCCAGCTCGTATTCCTGCAGGAAGGGAAGGATAGGGAAGGCAATACGGCAGGATTCTCCAATGAACCGGCGAACCTGAACTATTATTACGAGCATTATACGAACAAGAAGTACAATCCTAACAATTAAACCGGATTGAAATACGATGAACAGAATATTCAATAAAATAATCTTTGCTGCTGCAATAGCTTGTCTGACAATATCCTGTAATGTTGCAGCCCCTGAAGCAGGTACCAACCAGCCTTCTCCCGAGATGACTGATGACGTCCTGTCAGGTCAGCTTCTGATCCGTTTCGATGCATCTGTCGCGGATCTGCTCAGCGAGGCAGGCCTTACCAAGGCAGCATCCACCAAGAGCGGAGTCACTTCAGTTGACGAGGTGCTTTCAATCCTTGAGGGCTGCACTCTCGAGAGGGTCTTCCCGGTTGACTCCAGGACGGAGGACAAGGCAGTGCAGACCGGTCTCAACCTTTGGTATGTTGTCAGGTTCCCGGAGGATGTTTCCGTTGAGGAACTTGCGATGAGGCTTTCCGCTCTCGGAGAGGTCAGCCGGGTCGAGTACAACCGTGCTGTCAGGAAGGCATATTCCAAGCCTGCCATACCTCTTACAACGGAGGATGTCGCGGCTGTGACCAAGGCCGGCTCCGATGCCGTATGGAACGACCCGGAACTTCCGTACCAGTGGCATCTGGTGAATGACGGGAATCTCAAGCCTGAGAAATTCATTGCAGGCTGTGACGTCAATGTCAGGGGGGCCTGGAAAAAATGCGCTGGCGATCCTTCCATAATAGTTGCCGTAGTGGATGAGGGCGTGGATTGCTTCCACGAGGACCTTCAGGCGAGCATGTGGGTGAATGAGGGGGAGATATGGCGCTCCAAGGACGACAATGACGGCAACGGCTATGCCGGGGATGTACACGGGTACAATTTCGCGAGGAACAGCGGTGTGATCGCCACGGACAGCAAATATGACACAGGTCACGGGACCCACGTGGCAGGAGTGATTGCCGCAATGAACAACAACGGCAAGGGCATAAGCTCGATAGCCGGAGGCGACGGCGTCAATCCTGGAGTCAGGATAATGTCCTGCCAGATTTTCTCGGGGCAATATACTGCTTCCGTCCTTGATGAGGTAAGGGCCATAAAGTATGCGGCGGACAATGGTGCCGTGATACTCCAGTGCAGCTGGGGCTATACGTCGGGTTCATCCAACCCGTACGAATGGACTCCTCAGTATTCTACAGACGAGGAATGGAAATATGACTGCCCGCTCGAAGTTGCCGCCCTGGACTATTTCATACATTATGCAGGCTCTCCTGACGGGGTGATCGAAGGCGGTATAGCCATCTTCGCAGGTGGCAACGAGGATGCTCCGGCTGCCGGATATCCCGGTGCCTACAAGGACTTCGTCTCAGTCGCAGCCACGGCAGGGGATTTCACACCTGCAATTTATTCGAACTATGGTACGGGCATCAAGATAAGCGCTCCGGGTGGAGACCAGGACTATTACTGGAATTATGACGAAAGGGGAGACCTGGGTGCCATCGGATGCGTCCTTTCAACCCTTCCTACGACCATCTCGGAGGTTGGCTACGGCTATATGGAGGGAACATCGATGGCTTGTCCGCACGTGTCCGGAGTCGTTGCGCTCGGACTTTCCTACGCCGCGAAGCTCAGGAAGCATTTCACGGCTGAGGAATTCATCGACATGCTGTATGAATCCGCCAGCCTGAGGCCTTTGGAGACGGCCTGGGACCTGGATTCCCCGAAGGTATATTACAAATATGTCGCAGACCTCGGACTTGCCCACAAGTCATCGATTGACCTGAATGAATACAGGGGACAGATGGGTGCGGGAATGGTCAATGCGGAGGGATTGCTCCAGCTTGTCGAGGACGATGCGAATGGAGGCAGCATGTCTTTCCCTAATGTGACGGTAGCAGTCGGCTCCAAGGCCTCATATTGTCCTACCATATACATTGACGGCAACAATTTCTCCGTTACGGTTTCGGACGGGGATATAGCCGGATGCACCCAGGAAGGAAAGACGGTGGTATTCACCGGCAAGAAGCCAGGACAGACAGGTGCCGAAATCAGATGGGATGGAGGTTCCCAGAAGTTCGTCATCACCGTGAAGACTTCTTCCTCATCCAACGGCTGGCTGTAGGATGGGACGGCTCCCGTACATATTCTTTTGTCTGGCAGTGGCTTTGGTATCAGTTCCGACCCTCACTGCCCAGATAAGGCTTGTGCCGGGAACCAGGCTGGACAGTATAGCCTGCCCGCCCAGGAGCCCTGATGCCGAGTGGCTGAGACTAGACAGTACCCAGGTCAGGCTTGGCGACATGTCATCCGATGACAGACCGGCGACCTTCTGTGTAAGGATGTCCAATGCGGGTGTCAGGACACTGGAATTGGACAGGATTACAACCACCTGCTCCTGCGTCTCGGCTGTCAGTGACAGGATGGTCCTCGGACCGGGCGAAAGCGCAGTCCTGAGGCTGACATACAATCCCAAAGGACATTTCGGATCGCAGGCATACAGGGTCCATGTCTATACGGGAGGATATGCCGACCCGTCGGCGATACTTGATATAAAGGTGCATGTCCGGGATTAAGGCACGGCACCTGCAACAGAATGAATATAACAAACAAGAAAATGAAGCATATAATCAAATCGGCCCTTGCATTTGTCTCCGTCATCACCTGCCTGTGTGCATGCAACAAGATAGAGACTCCTGTAGTTGAATATCTCCCGGTGACGGCTGACAATATTTCCGGAAACTGGACTCTCGTGGAGTTCTCCGGCGTGGAACTCATGGACGGAACTTATATGAACATCACATTTGTCAGAAATGACAAATCCTTCGTAATGGAGCAGAACCTCGATTCTCCCGATAACATCCCCCATGTATCGACAGGTACATTCAATATTGTCACGGATGAATCGCTTGGAAGCATAATCAAAGGAAAGTACGACTACGACGGAGGTATGTGGAGCCATGACTATATCGTAACGGACCTGACCGCTACCTCAATGACCTGGACTGCCAGGGATGACGGCGGATATGTCCAGAAATTCGCCCGTCTTTAGGATTGTGGCAGGCAATGGCTCCGTGGCTTCGTCCATCAGACCCTCCTGACTTGGATGACAGCCTGTCCGATATATTCAAAAAGGGGACTTGCTCAGTCGAGCTTGTCCCCTTTTGAATTGTAGAATTCATTTTGCAGAACACTGAAATCGGTTATTTCAACCATTTCTATCCTACATTTGTACTTCTTCTTCCATTTCCCAAGTATCGAGGAGAACACTCCTCTTGTCAGATAGGACCCGAGTATCGGGCTGACTTTCAGGACCAGGTCCTTGATACCTTTTTCCTTCACATAATACGAAAGCCTTCTTTCAATGGCTTCGTCTATGACGACACTTGACGATATCTTTCCTGTGCCGTTGCACACCGGACACACTTCCAAGGTGTTTATCTCGGTGGCCGGACGCACTCTCTGCCTTGTAATCTGCATGAGTCCGAACTTTGTTAGCGGCAGCACGTTGTGCTTTGCCCTGTCGGTCTCCATGAGCTCCTGCATTTTCTTGTAGAGGGCATTCCTGTGCTCGTTGGTCTCCATATCGATGAAGTCCACAATCACGATGCCTCCCATGTCCCTGAGCCTGAGCTGCCTTGCAATTTCTTCGGCTGCATAGCAGTTTACATCGAATGTGTTCTGCTCCTGCTCCTTGTTCTTCGCCCTGGTGCCGCTGTTCACATCTATGACGTGAAGCGCTTCAGTGTGCTCGATGACAAGATATGCGCCTTGCTTTATCGGAACCACCTTGCCGAATGCGCTCTTGATCTGCCTCGTGACCTCAAAATGGTCGAATATCGGAGCCTTGTCCTTGTATAGCTTGACAATTTTCTCCTGTTCGGGCGAAATCAGAGAGATGTACTTGCGGATTTCCTCGTATATGCCTTCATCGTTGACATGGATGTTCGAAAACGAGTCGTTGAGCAAATCGCGGAGGATGGTCGTAGTCTTGCTGTATTCAGTGAAAAGCAGCTGAACGCTCTTGGACTTCGCCAGTTTGTTCCAGGAACTCTCCCATTTGTCTATAAGCGACATCAGCTCCGCATCGAGAACTGCTGCGTTCTTGCCTTCTGCGGCAGTGCGGATGATGGCTCCGTAATTCTTGGGGAGGATGCTCCTTACAAGTGTCTCCAGTCTTCTCTTTTCTTCCTTTGAAGAAATCTTCTGGGAAATGCTTACCTTCTCTGCGAAGGGAAGCAGTACAATGTTCCGTCCTGCCAATGAAATTTCCGCTGTCAGTCTTGAACCTTTTGTCGAAATCGGTTCCTTGACAATCTGGACGATTATCATCTGTCCCGGACTCAGCACATTCTCAATCCGGCCCTCCTTCTCGAGGATGCTGCCAGGCTTGATGTGTGAGTAGATGCCCTTGTTGTCCGTATTCTGGTTCACCCTTCTGACGAACTCGTCGAATGAACGGAAATACAGTCCGAGATCAAGGTAGTGGACAAATGCCTCCTTTTCGTCTCCGATATCGACGAAGGCAGCGTTGAGCGCAGGAAGAATCTTCTTCACTTTTCCGAGATATACATCTCCTACGGAAAAACTGTGCCCTTGGCTGGACTCCTTGTTCAGCTCGATAAGCCTGTGGTTCTCCATCAGCGCAATCGAGACTTCCGTCGAATTGACATCAACGATAAGATCTTTTACGGACTCCATCAGGAATTTCAGTGATAAGAACTTGAATTAGGTAATGCGAAGATGTTGTCTTCGTTCAAAACTAAAGAGGCCGACCATCCGGGCCAGCCTCTCTTTAGCAGACTGCTAAAATGGCAGACACTGTGGAAGATTACTTTCTCTTCTTGTGTCTGTTCTTGCGCAAACGTTTCTTGCGTTTGTGCGTTGCCATCTTATGCCTTTTATGCTTCTTTCCGTTTGGCATAATTGAAAAAATTTAGATATGTTGTTATTTTACAGAATTTACAAATACCTTGGCTGGTTTGAAAGCCGGGATGTTGTGAGCCGGGATGGTGATTGTGGTCTGCTTGGTGATGTTCCTTGCAGCCTTCTCTGCCCTATGCTTGATGATGAAGCTGCCGAAGCCCCTGAGATATACAGGGTTGCCTTTGCTGAGAGAACCTTTTACACACTCCATGAACTCTTCCACTACGCGGAGGACGGTAGTCTTTTCAATGCCTGTTGTCTTGGCAACTTCATTGACGATTTCTGCCTTTGTCATAACTATTTAAAATTTAATCAAAAACTATTGTCGATATATCTTTGCAAAATTATGATGAATTTTTCAATAAACCAACAAAAATCAATAAATTTGCTCACTTTCGTGTCCCGGGTCGCTATTCTGGAGTCATTTTGGCATTGGCACGGAGATTGACCATATATATAATGGTAACAGATTCAGGTCATAGTCTGCCATTTTGGCAGATAGGGATAACCAGAATCTGTAGTTCACGAAGTTTATTTTAATAGGAATTATATATGAAGGATGCATTGAATGACATTTTGTCCCCATCGGGAGCCGAGGTGAGCATCATCCCTGTCATGCAGGGGGATGCTGTGATGAAGATAGATGAGACCCAGCTTCCCGATACATTGCCTATTCTTGCGCTGAGAAACGCCGTGCTTTTTCCTGGCTCGGTATATCCTATCACGATAGGACGCGACAAGTCCATACGCCTTATTGAAGATGCTGAAAAGCACAATTCCTTTATAGGAGCAGTACCTCAGAATGACCTGATGGTGGAGGACCCGGGCAAGGACGACCTGTATTGCTACGGTACCGTAGCCAAGATTGTGAAGACGCTTGAGATGCCGGACGGTACGCTGACGGCTATTCTCCAGGGATTCAAGAGGTTCGAGCTTGACGAAATGGTGGCTACTGAACCTTATCTCATCGGACGCGTGCATTATCTTGACGACATGGCGCCTGAGAATGACAGTCAGACCAGAATGATTGCGGAATCCCTCCGCGAGAAGGCTTCACAGATCATCCGTTCATCGACATTCGTCCCGAGGGAGGCCGCATCGGCGCTGAAGGGCATTGAGAGCTTCGAGTTCCTCGTGAACTTCATAGCTACAACTGTCGAGGTCGAGAATTTCATGGACAAGGTGGAACTCCTGCAGTACGGAGATCTTCGTGCGAGGGCCATGAATCTGCTTTCCGTGCTCGATACCCAGCTTGAACTTCAGAAAATCAAGCAGGAAATCAACCAGAAGGTAAAGACCGAGATTGACCAGCAGCAGAGGGAATATTACCTGAACAACCAGTTGAAGACGATTCAGGAGGAGCTCGGCATGGACGACCTCGAGGAACTTGCGCAGCTTCGTGCACGTGCAGAGGAGAAACTCTGGCCGGCTGCTGTGCAGGAGATCTTTGAGAAGGAGATGGCTAAACTTGAACGCTATAATCCAAGTTCACCGGACTACAGCATACAGTACAACTACATCCAGTTCATGCTCGACCTGCCTTGGGGATTGGAATCCGAGGACAACCTCAATCTCAAACATGCCCAGAAGGTGCTCGATGAGGACCACTACGGCCTGGACAAGGTGAAGGAAAGAATAATAGAATATCTTGCCGTCTTGAAACTGAAAGGCAATATGAAATCCCCGATTCTCTGTCTCTACGGCCCTCCGGGTGTCGGAAAGACCAGCCTCGGCAAGTCGATAGCAAGGGCGCTCGGCAGGAAATATGTCAGGATAGCCCTCGGAGGAGTGCATGACGAATCGGAGATAAGGGGACACAGGAAGACATATGTAGGTGCCCTTCCCGGAAGGATTCTGAACGGCATAAACCGCGCCGGTACATCTAATCCTGTGATTGTCCTCGACGAGGTGGACAAGCTCAGCAGCGATTTCAAGGGAGACCCTTCATCGGCTCTTCTCGAAGTCCTGGACCCAGAGCAGAACACCACCTTCCACGACAATTATCTGGACATAGACTATGATTTGTCAGATGTGCTTTTCATTACGACGGCCAACAATATAGACACAATCCAGCCGGCCCTGAAGGACCGTATGGAGATGATAAATGTGACCGGTTATCTTGCCGAGGAAAAATACGAGATAGCAAAGCATTACCTTGTGCCGAAACAGATTGAGGAGCATGGACTTGCAAAGAATCAGCTCAAATTCGACAAGGCGGCCCTCACCACGATGATTGACGAATACACCCACGAATCCGGTGTCCGCGGCCTGGAGAAGCAGATTGCGAAGGTCGCGAGGGTGACGGCAAGGAAGATAGCACTCGGGGAGGAAATTCCGGCAACCATAAAGAAAGAGCATCTGAAGGAATATCTCGGACTGCCTGTGAACAGCCACGACAAGCAGAAGGGCAATGAGGCTCCAGGCGTCGTGACGGGACTTGCCTGGACTGCGATGGGAGGCGAAATCCTCTTCATCGAGAGTTCCGTGAGCAAGGGCAAGGGTGTCCTCACGATGACAGGCAACCTCGGTGACGTGATGAAGGAGTCCGCCACGATAGCCTACCAGTACATCAAGGCCCATGTGGAACTCACAGGCCTGACCTACGAGGAATTCTCCGAGAAGGACATCCATGTGCACGTCCCTGAAGGGGCGGTCCCGAAGGACGGTCCGTCGGCAGGCATCACGATGGTAAGCTCGATGGTGTCGGCGTTCCGCAACCGCAAGATCAAGAGCGGCGTTGCGATGACAGGCGAGATGACCCTGAGGGGAAGGGTGCTTCCGGTAGGCGGCATCAAGGAGAAGATACTCGCTGCGAAGCGTGCAGGCATAGATACAATCGTGATTTCCGAAGATAATAGAAAAGATGTCGAGGATATCAAGGATATTTATGTAAAAGGTCTTACCTTTGTCTATGTGAACAATATCAAGGATGTAATCGATTTCATATTCTGACGATTCTTCCGGGATATCTGCAGAAAATAACATGGAAGTCAATATAGAACAAAGTTGGAAGAACGCACTGGCGGACGAATTCGAGAAGCCGTATTTCGAGTCGCTGGTGCGTTTCCTGCATCAGGAGAAGGCATCTGGGAAGCGGGTCTATCCTCCCGGAAGCCAGATTTTCAAGGCATTCGAGCTTACGCCTCTGCCCCAGGTCAAGGTGGTGATTCTCGGCCAGGACCCATATCACGGACCAGGACAGGCGATGGGACTCTCGTTCTCCGTGCCGGACAATGTGCCGCCACCTCCTTCGCTGAAGAATATCTTCAAGGAGATCGAGGATGACCTCGGAATCAGGATGAGTGGCTACCCCAACCTTGAGAGATGGGCCCGCCAGGGAGTCCTGCTTCTGAATGCCGTGCTCACGGTGCGTGGAGGCGAGGCTGCCTCCCACAGCCGCATAGGCTGGGAACAGTTCACTGATGCCGTAATCAGGTGCATCAGTGACAGATGCGAAGGGGTTGTGTTCCTCCTGTGGGGCAATTTCGCAAGGAGCAAGAGGGAACTCATCAACACTTCCCGCCATCATGTGCTTGAGGCTGCCCATCCATCGCCCCTTGCGCGTGGGGCATTCTTCGGGTGCAGACATTTCTCAAAGACGAACAACCTGCTTGCTTCCCAGGGCAGGACTCCAATAGACTGGCAGCTGTAAATTATTGATTATGACAAGGACAGCACTTTTCCCAGGGTCTTTCGACCCATTTACCGCAGGACATCTGAACATCCTCAAGCGGGCATTGACCATGTTCGATGAAGTCGTTGTGGCCGTCGGCATGAACCAGGACAAGAGGGGATTCTTCCCCAACGAAAAGAGAATCGACATCATCAGGCAGGCTACGGCAGGACTGGAGGGTGTGAGGATAATCCAATATGACAACCTTACCATCGACACCTGTCGTGAACTTGGCATCCACCACATAGTCAGGGGAGTACGGAACATGATAGACTTCGAGACCGAGAGGTCCATCGCCGATGCCAACAGGAGGCTTGCCCCGGACATCGAGACGATCATCATCCCTACCGCACAGGAGTTTGCCCACATATCATCTACTGCAGTCCGTGACATACTGAGGCACGGAGGCGACACCTCCCTTTTCGTCCCGGAGGGTGTCGAGCTATGAGATTCCGTTTCAGATGCCTGCTGGCAATCCTGATCCTGCAATGGCTCTGCCCGACGGCCCTGCCGGCGCGGACACCTGCGCCTTCCGGGGACGCGGACCGGGACAGCCTCAAGTTCGAGGCGTTGGGGCGGAAGATTGACGAGTATTGCCTCGCGCTCAGCGGAGAGCCGATAGCCGTGCAGGAAAGCGAGTGTGACTTCCTGATAGAAAGTACCACGGATTCGCTTGTCCGGCAATATGTTGCGACACAGCTCTACGGACGCTATGCCACATCCCGCCTGATGGGGGCTGAGTCCGTGGCAATCCATATCCTTGACAAATGGTTCATTCCCGGCAAGGTCCGTTTCGAGGACGAGATTGAATTTCTGAATGCCCGCATATTCGCGGATTTCAACAGGAGTTCCCTGATAGGGATGAAGGCATCCCCCATAACCCTGCGCGACAGGACAGGGGAGCAGGTCGGACTCTTCGGGCCGGATGTGCGTCCCGGCTTCCAGGTTCTCTTCTTCTATGACACGGAATGTTCCAAATGCAAGGTGGAGACCATACTTCTGAGGAGCATGCTGGAGAGCGAGGATTTTCCCGTGAGGTTCCATGCCGTTTATACCGGGACCGACAGGGAACAATGGGAAAGCTACATTGACCGTAAATTCCATATGGAGCCGGTTTCCGCCACGGTGCAGCACCTGTGGGACCCTGACGGAGACTCCGACTTCCAGCATCTTTTCGGGGTGCTCCAGACACCGAGGCTTTTCCTGATAGCTCCCGACAACACGATCATAGGCCGCTCGCTCGATGCAAAGTCCCTTTCATTCATGCTTCAGGGCATTTTCACGCAGAAGGAACTCGACTACGGAAGCGACGAGGCCTTCAGCCTGTTCGACATGATCCTTGCCGAAAATGGCAGGCCATCGCAGGACGATGTGGCAGGGCTTGCGGACCATATCGCATCATCGACGCTTCCAAAGGGAGATACCGTGATGTTCAGGCAGATGTCAGGCGATTTGCTCTACTATCTCGCATCGAAGCCGGAGGAAGGCTGCCGCGAGGGGATGAAATATCTCATAGACAATAATATTGTCAGCAAACCCGAAGTCTGGAAGACCCCTGATGACTCCTTGAAAATCATCGGGTTGGCCCAGATGATGCGCGATCTGCTCTCCAAGGCGGATGTAGGCGCAAGGGTAGCGGACATCAAGGTTCCTGCACAGCTTCTGAGATGGAACGGGAATACTTCCGGCAGATGGAGGCTGCCACGCCTCGGTGCTGACCGGAACATAATCATATTCCATACTGACGGCTGTCCTGTCTGTGCAGCGCAGAAGGCTGCTGCGGAGTCCATTCTTGCCCAGGCGCGTTCAGCCGACAAGGTCTTGAGGAAAGAAGCCCGCTCGACGAGGGTGCTGCTGGTGGATATGGACGAAATAATCTCATCGTACGGGGCGCTCGCATCGCAGCTGATGGACTCGTTCGACCTTTCCACCCTGCCGTTCATCCTGATTACCGACAGGCACGGAGTCATAATGCGCAGGTATGTGTCATTGACTGACTGACAACATGATTGAAATACAATGAAACCGAATATGATAATCTTTGACAATATGAAACGATTGCTCTGTTTTGTGTCCGCCCTGGTGCTGATAGTGTCATGCGGACAGACGCCGAAGGCTGACCTGAAAGTGATTTCCTACAATATCAGGCTTGCCTCTGCCGATGACGGCGAGAACAGCTGGGAATTCCGTCGCCCTGCAAGCATAGCGATGCTGCAGGAACAGGACCCGGATATTTTCGGCCTTCAGGAGGCTCTTGGCCGTCAGGTGAGGTATCTGGGGGAGAATCTTCCGAAATACAAGTCTGTAGGCGTCGGACGCGATGACGGGGATGCGAAAGGGGAGAGGATGAGCATATTCTATGACACCACGCGCGTAACCCTCCTTGACTGGGGTACCTATTGGCTCAGCGAGACACCTGATGTGCCTTCGTTCGGATGGGGAGCGGCCTGCAGGAGGACCGCCACATGGACCAAGCTCCACCATATTGCCACGGGCAGGGATTTCTTCTATGTGAACACTCATCTCGACCACGTGAGCGGAGAAGCCCGCAAGAATGGCCTTGCCTTGATAGTCAGGGAGATAGCAAAGATGAATCCGGACGGTTATCCTATGCTCCTGACAGGCGACTTCAACATACCGCCTTCAAGCGAGAACCTCGTGGAACTCGACAAGGTGATGACAAGCGCAAGGAAAGGCGCCGTGGACAGTGACTCGAAAGGTTCCTTCAACGGCTGGGGCAAATACGGCAATTCTGATGCCGCTCCGACCTGGGACGGACCGGTAGAGACATCCCCGATGCTGATAGACTACATCTATTATTCATCATTCTCGGAATGTCTGCGTTTCCGTGTCCTCGACGGGGAATATGCCGAAGTGAAATATATATCCGACCACTATCCTGTAATGGCGGAATTCAGATTCTGACATTCAGGACGGTAGTCGGACCGTTTTCTGCAGGCAGCAGGTTACTGCTTGTTTGCGATGTATTCCTTGTAGTCCTCCATAGAGCGGAGGATCACATCCTTGGCAACCTCAGGGCCGTAGATGCTGATGAACTGCATGCGGCTGGTGTGTTCGCCAGGGATGTCCTTGTATGTGCTGAAATAGTGGATGAGCCTGCGGATGATGTCCGTAGGGACCTGCTCTATGTCGGTCATCTGCCCATAGACGGCATCGTTCTGGAGAACGGCGATTATCTTGTCGTCGGCCTGGTTGTGGTCCAGGAGCCTCAGACCTCCGATCGGGCGTGCCTTCACGATGACATCTCCGTGTGTAACATCCTTCTCTGTGAGGACGCAGATGTCGAGAGGGTCCCCGTCACCTTCTACATCCAGGCGTACGAGAGCCTTGTTGGTAAGTTCTGCCATCTTCGGACCGCAGAAGGTCTTCGGGAGGAAACCGTAGAGCGATGGGACAATGTTGGAGAATTTCTGCGGACGGTCGAGTGAGAGGTAACCTGACTCCTTGTCCACTTCATATTTTACTGTGTCCGTAGGGACGATTTCAATGAAAGCCCTGACTTCGTCGGGGACATTGTTTCCGAGGCTTATTCCGTGCCAGGGATGTGCCTTGTGGGCGTGGCTTATATCCATCTGATTGTCTGAATAATCTGCATCCTGTTGCAGAGGTTGGTTAATTTATTGTCCGCCTGGGCGGCCTTTGTTGTCAATGGGATGACAAAGTTAGTTTCTTTGTTCCGGATTGCAAAGGACTTTCGAAGTTTTTATCTTCTCTCCGATGATTCTTGCGGAAATCTTCACAAGTTCCTCGCACGGGCGCTTCCTGTAATATTCGGCTGTCCTGTCCGAAGGGACCGGGCTCTCCGCGGCCGGCTTCTTCCCCAATCCGAGCAGTTCGCGGCAGACGATAGAGCCGTTCATCTCCCTGAACCTGCCCGCCACTTCCTGCACGAGCGCGTAGTTAGCGGTCCTGGCTTCCTTGTCCGACGGGTCGGCGGCAGGGGAGAGCAGTCCGGCGAGGGTCACCATCCCGCTCACGCTTCCGCACACTTCCCTCATACGGCCCATCCCTCCGCCGAAACCGGAGGCGATGGAAGCTGCCGTCGTGTCATCCAGGCCGAACAGATCGTTGTAGGCGAGCACCACGGCCTGGGCGCAGTTATATCCCTCCTTGAACAGCCTTCCGGCCTTTGCCACCCTCTCTTCGAGGTCGAAATCCTTGATTGTCATGCTCTTGAAATCTTTATGACGTTCTTCAGGTTGCGCATCTGCGAAATCACCTTGTCAAGCTCCAGATTGCTCGGCACCGCTATCTTCATGGTGATGTCGTATATGCCGTTCCTTTCATTCTCGTTCACATTGAACTGCCTGATGGAAGCCCTGAACGAGTTCACTATGTCCATTATCTCATTGATTACGGAAGGCTCCATCGCGGCGGTCACCCTCAGACCAGCCTGGAAGTTCCCGCTCGACGGGTTCTCGCTCCATCTGACCTTCTGGATGCGGTATGGGTACACCTCCATCAGCCTTGCCGCGTTAGGACAGGACATCCTGTGGATCTTGATGCCCTCGGTCCTCGTGACGAATCCGAACACATCATCCCCGAACACAGGGTTGCAGCATTTTGCCATACGGTAATCCATGCCACGCACATTCTTGGCGTCTATCACGAGGATGTCGTCGCCTCCCTTCCCGGACTGCGTCACGCCCCTTGTCTTCCTGTCTGGCTCGGTGGCTTCGCCGGTTCCCTCCATGTTCTGGGCCTCCAGGATCCATGTCTTGACATCAGCCACATCAATCTCGCCCTCCCCGACGGCGGCATAGAACGCGTTCAGGGTCTTGTGCTGGAGTTTCTTCATTATTACGGCGAGGGTCTCGTCGTCCAGCTCCATCTTCCAGTTCTTCAGCCTGCGGGCAAGCAGTTCCTTTCCGTCAGCAGCCTTCTGGAATTCGGCTTCGCTCAGCTTCTGCCTGATCTTGTTGCGCGCCTTCGTGGTAACTACGATGTTGAGCCAGTCGGAGGACGGCTTCTGGTTCTTGCCGGACATTATCTCGACTATGTCGCCCGTCTTGAGCTTCTCCTTGATCGGCACAGCCTTGCCGTTCACCTTGCCGCCGGTACACTTGATTCCGAGGTTTGAATGTATGTCGAATGCGAAATCCAGCACCGTGGCGCCCTCCGGGAGCTTCCTCAGCTCGCCCGCAGGGGTGAACACGAATACCTCCTTGGACGGAAGCGCGAGCACATCCTCCTCATAGTAGGAGGCCATCGGGTCCCCTTCCGAACCGAGAGGATTCTCCAGGGCCTTCCTGACAGCCGTCAGCCATTTGTCGAGCGTGGCCTCGTGGCGGATGCCTTTGTAGGACCAATGGGACGCAAGTCCGCTCTCCGCCATGTCGTCCATCCTCTTTGTCCTTATCTGCACCTCGAGGAAGCTGCCCTCCTTGTTCTTGACCGTGATGTGCAGGGACTCGTAGCCATTCGGCTTAGGGTTGGAAATCCAGTCGCGCAGACGCTTGGTGTCGGATTCGTATTCCTCTGTCACATAGGAGAATACCTTCCAGCACAAGGCGTGCTCCGTCTCCCTGTCCTCTTCGCAGTCGATGATGAAACGGATGGCGAACACATCGAAGACTCCCTCGAAGGGAACCTTCTGCTTCTGCATCTTCCTGTATATTGAAAGGGCGGTCTTCGTCCTGATTTTCAGCTTGTAATGTATGCCCTCGTCGGAGAGTTTCTGTTTCAGAGGCTCTATGAACTGGGTCATAAGCTTCTGCCTGTCGCCCTCGGTGCTGCGCAGCTTGTTGGTGATGGTGCGGTACTGCTCCGGATCCGCATATCTGAAATAGATGTCCTCCATCTCGCTCTTTATGTTGTAAAGTCCGAGCTGGTGGGCAAGAGGTATGTACAGCATCATCGTCTCCAGGATCTTCCTCTCCCTCGACAGCTTGGGGAACATTTCGAGGGAACGCATGACCTCCAGCCTGTCGGCTATCTTCAGCACGGTCACGCGCGGGTCCTTGGAGTATGACACTATGAGCTTCTTGTAGTTCTCCGCCTCGAGGCGGGTGTCCCTGGGCTTGATCGTGGAAATCTTGTTGAGTCCATCGACGATCGTCAGGATATCCTTCCCGAAATTGCCTGCGCTGATGTCAAGCTCGGGACTGAATCTCATTGCCTCGTGCAGATATACGGCCGCGATGCACCCTGCGGAGAGACCTATCTCGTCACAGGCGATCTTCGCTACTCCCTCCGCGTGCTCGATGAACGGGTGCCCGTTTCCTCTCACCTTGTCCGCAAGTGCCTCGGCAGCAATGGCTGAAGCCTTGCGAATCAGTTCCTTTCCGTTTTCGTCGTATCTTGGGAACAATTCTTCAATCCGGTCCATATCAAGTCAATTTCATATACTGATTCCAAAGATACGAAATTAACTTTTACATTCGCAGACATTTTATATCTTTGCACCCCAAAATCACCGTACAATGGATTTCATAACGATACTCGACTATATAGGAACATTCGCTTTCGCGATAAGCGGCATCCGCCTTGCCGCCGCCAAGAATTTCGACATCTTCGGCGCTTATGTGGTCGGTTTCGTGACTGCCATCGGAGGTGGAACCCTCAGGGATGTATTGCTCGGTGTCACGCCGTTCTGGATGCACCAGCCGTCCTATGTGGTTATCACGGCCGTCGCCCTCGTGTTCGTCATCCTGTTCAGGAACAAGGTGGTGCGCCTCGACAACACCTTCTTCATATTCGACGCCATCGGTATCGGCCTCTTCACGGTCGTGGGCGTGGAGAGGAGCCTCGATGCAGGGTTCCCGATGTGGGTGAACATAATAATGGGGTCCATCACCGGAGCTGCAGGCGGTATGTTCCGTGATATATTCATCAACGAGGTCCCTCTGATTTTCAGGAAGGACATATATGCCGTGGCATGCGTGCTCGGGGGAATAGTCTATTATATATGTTTATGGGCAGGCTGCGGCCATGTCCTCACCCAGGTCATCGCTGCGGTTTCCGTCATCCTCACCCGGGTGCTTTCCGTTCGTTTCGGAATCAGCCTTCCGTCCCTCAGCCCGCTTGAGAACAAATCCAGACAATAAACAGCAGTTGCATGAAACCATATCTCCTGATTCTGTCCCTCGCCGTCCCGGCCCTGATCTCTTCCTGTTCCCGTCCGTCCGTGCTTCCGAAGGACAATTGGAACCCTGTCGTATATGAGGCCCTGACCGGGATGATTGCCCGGGAGGGAACAATGTCTGAAACTTATGACCCGCAATGTCGTCCGTATGCCGTGTTCGACTACGACAACACTACCATAATGAACGATATATCATTGACCCTGATGGTATATCAGATAGAGAATCTGCGCTACGCCTTCCCACCCGAAGATGCTTTCGGATGCTTCACTGCCTGGCTTCCCGACCTGGACAAGGTGCTTGAAGGCCCGGAAATGAGCGCCCGGATGATCGGGATGGACCTTGCAGCAGACTACAGGGCACTCAGGAACATGCTCGATGAAGGTATGTCCCTGGAAATGATACATGGAACGGATGAATATCTTGATTTCCGGGCAAAGCTCGAAGGACTGAACGAAGGCGTGGAGAATTCGTTCGACTACGGGACATGGTGCATGTGGCAGCCGGCCCTGTTCACGGGCATGTCCTGGGATGAACTTCAGGAACTCACAAGGGAATCAGTGGATTGGTGGCTTGCCCAGGGAAGCATCATTACTCAAAGATGGGACAGTCCGGATGGCAGGATCTCGGTCGATGTCACCACGGGACTTGCCCTGCCGCAGGAGAGCATACGTCTTTACAAGACATTGAAGGATAATGGTTTTGAAGTATATGTCTGCTCCGCATCCCTCGAGGCTGTGGTTGAGGCCATGGCCTGCTCTCCGCGTTACGGACTCGACCTTTCCCCTGACAATGTGTTCGGAATCAGGCTGGCGGATGCGGACAATTTCGGAGGCCCGTTTGACGAAAATTACGACCAGACATTCCTGGAAGGGAAGACAGCCTGCATAAGGAAACTGATTGCCCCGAGACATGGCGGTAGGGCGCCTTCCCTCGTGGCTGGGGACAGCAACGGGGATTATGACATGCTGACATCATTCGATTCCCTCGGCGTCGGACTCATAATAGACTGCAAGCGTTCCGGTCCTATAGCACGACTTGCTGAAAAGGCTTCCACCACAACTCTCCAGGATTGCTCCACCAGGCCGGTCTATGTCCTGCAGCAGCGTGACCTTTCCATCCCAGGCTATGTGAGCGGGGCCGAATGATGTGGCCCTGAATCCTGCGCTGTCCTGGTTCAGAACTCCGCAGCCTTGGACATCTTTGCCTTGACTGCTTCGTTGCAGAGGTTCCCGATGCTGCCTATGTGGGTGTGATGCAGGGCTGAGGCGGTCTTCTCTCCGCCGCCGTAACTGAACCTTCCTTCATTGACCTCTATCCCGACGGACCTGTAGGCATCGCGGAATGGCATTCCCTCAAGGGTGCGACGGTTCACTTCCTCCACCGTGAACAGATAATCGTAGATAGGGGAGTCGAGGATATTCTCATTTACCGATATGTTCTCAAGCATATATCCCGTCATGTAAATGCACTTGTGCATCAGCTCCAATGCCGGGAAAAGTATGTCCTTGAGCAACTGGAAATCACGATGGTAGCCGTGAGGCATGTTGCTGCACAGGAGGCAGATTTCATTCTCGGCAGACATTATGCGGTTGCAGTTGCCCCTTATGATTTCCCAGACATCAGGATTCTTCTTGTGAGGCATGATGCTGGAGCCTGTCGTAAGCGAGTCAGGGAATCTTATGAATCCGTAATTTGGGCACATATACATACAGCAGTCTGCCGCCAATTTGTTGAGCGTCAGTGCTATGCCTCCGATTGCCGAGGCAACCGCCCTCTCGGTCCTGCCTCTGCTGAGCTGGGCTGCCACGCTGTTTATCTCCATGCTCCCGAATCCTAACAGCCTGGTGGTCATCTCCCTGTCAAGCGGGAACGAACTGCCGTAGCCCGCAGCTGAACCCAACGGATTCTGGTCAGTCACCCCATAAGCCCCGCGCAGCATGTACATATCGTCTGCAAGCGCCTCCGCATAGGCCCCGAACCACATCCCGAAAGAGGACGGGGTGGCAACCTGCCCGTGGGTATATCCCGGAAGCAGCACATCCTTGTATTTCTCGCTGAGCCCCTGGAGAGTGTCGAACAGCCCGAGCACTTCCTCCCTGAACTTCAGGGTTTCGTCCTTCAGGAACAGCTTTATGTCCACGAGCACCTGGTCGTTGCGGGAGCGGCCCGAATGGATTTTCTTGCCGATGTCCCCGAGCCTTCTCGTAAGCAGCAGTTCCACCTGGGAATGAATGTCCTCCACATCGTCCTCAAGCACGAAGTTCCCGGACCTGATTTCCCCGAGTATGGCGTCAAGCCTCTCGGTGAGCCTGTCAAGTTCCTCGCCGGAGAGCAGCCCGATTGATTCGAGCATCCTGATATGGGCCTTGGAACCGATTACATCGTATTCCGCAAGCCTCAGGTCAAGTATCCTGTCATTCCCTACCGTGAAATCCTCCACTATGTCGGTAGCCTGTGTCCCTTTGCTCCAAAGTGTATTGCTCATATCCTGAAATTTTCTATGAATCCAATATATCCTGTTATAGCTTCCTCTATTTCTCTGACGAATATGAATTCGTCTTTCCTATGTGAACGGGCCGAATCCCCAGGGCCCATCTTGATGGCATCGCAACTGATTCTCATCCAGTCGGAAGTGGTCGGGGATGAGAATGTTTCAATCCCGCAGGCCGAAGCCGCCTCAAGCAGGGGAGACCCTGGACGCGTTGCGCTCGAACGGTTGGCGAGGTTGCGCGGAGTCAGCGTGCTGCGGCAGATGCCCTGCAACTGGTTGAATATTTCCTCGTTGTCATATTGCTCGGTCGGGCGGATGTCGATCACGAAACTGCAACGGTCGGGGATAACATTGTGTGCCGAACCCGCGTTGATCTGCGTCACGTTCAGATGAACCTCGCCCATCGACGGGGATATTCTGTCGAAACGGTGTCCGCGAAGTCTTCCGATGTCCTCCAATGCGATGTAGATGGCGTTCACGCCCTCGTTCCTTGCTGCGTGGCCGCTGATTCCTTCGCTGACGGCATCTATCACGAGCAATCCTCTTTCCGAAGTCGCAGCCTTCATCCCGGTTGGTTCTCCGATGATTGCATATTCAATCCGACTTAATCGCTTTCCCCATAAAGTCTTCATTCCGCCTGAACCGGAACGCTCTTCTTCACAGGAAAGTACCAAAGTCAGATTTGGAATTTTATCCTTGTCCGAAATCTCTGAAAAATATCTGAACACGGCAATCATCGCCACGGCGCTTGCCCCGTCGTCATTGCTTCCAAGCCCTGGGATTATCTCGGTTTCTTCTGTTTTTCTGCCGATTCTCCCTCCTATGGATTCAGCAGCCTGGCTGATGTCGGGCCTGTAAGGATTGAAGGAATAGTCCGTCGCAGGGGATACCGTGTCAATATGCGCGCACAGCATCAGGGTAGGGCGCGTCTTGTCGGCAATCAGCTCGCAGATTATGTTGTTTCCGATTCTCTCTGCCGATATTCCTCTGCCAGACAGCCATTTGCAAATATGTGTGCATACCTTCTCCTCTTCGAATGAGGGCGAAGGTATTTCTATCATCTCCCGTAGCAGACTGACGGAGTCGTCAGATAATTTCTTCAGTTCTTCTTTCATTCTCCTTGCAGTGTTGTGCCGATTCCGTTCAGAAGGTTGAGGGAATGCTTGATGGTGACTGAACTCACTCCCTGTGATATTGCCTTGAAGGAATTTTCGATTTTCGGAATCATTCCGTCTGCGATTATTCCCTGTTCCTTGAGTGAATCGAACTCAGTCGGATTGATTACGGGTATGACACTTGAGTCGTCTTCTTTGTCAAGCAGAACGCCGTTCTTTTCAAAGCAATATATCAGTTCGACATTCTCTCCGACAGCTACAGCCACGGAGGATGCTATAGTGTCTGCATTGGTATTCAACAGGTTACCCTGGCCATCATGGTTGATCGCGCAAAGAACCGGTACAATGCCTTCATCCATCAGTTTCTTCAGGAAATCCGCATTGACACTTTCAGGCTGCACGTCCCCCACGAAACCGTAATCGACGAGTTCCCCATCTATTTCCATCGGTTTCCTGCGCGATGCCGTTATGACATTCCCGTCCGCACCGCTCAATCCGATGGCGTCGCAACCCTCGGCCTGAAGCATGGCGGTGATATTTTTGTTGCACCATCCGGCATATACCATCGTTACGATCTTGAGGGTCTCCACGTCAGTCACCCTGCGTCCCTGGACCATCTGCGGAGTCATCCCGAGTGCCTTCTGCATCTGGCTTGCCATCACGCCGCCCCCGTGGACGAGTATCTTGCGTCCCGTAATCTGTGCGAAATCCTTTATAAACCTTTCCAGCAATGCAGGATTGTCCACTACATTGCCACCTATCTTGATAACCCTTGTCATAGACTCAGCAAAATTTCCTTCAAGACTGTCTGGGCTGAAACCACTCTGTTTGCAGCTTCCTGAATTACAATTGATTGCGGACTTTCAATCACATCGTCTGTCACTATCATGTTGCGGCGGACAGGGAGGCAGTGCATGAAATATGCATTGTTGGTAAGCGCCATCTTCCCTGCATCCACGGTCCAGTTGCGGTCAGTGCAGAGGACTTTCCCGTAATCGTCCCCGTTGTAGGCAGCCCAGTTCTTGGCGTATATGAAATCAGCACCTTCGAAGGCCTTCTTCTGGTCATATTCGATTATGGCGTTGCCTGTGAACGCCGGATCGAGTTCATAGCCGTGAGGATGGGTGATGACGAATTCATAGTCAGTCAGGTTGATTCCCTCTGCGAATGAGTTCGGCACGGCCTGCGGGAGCGCCTTCGGATGGGGTGCCCAGGTCATCACTATCTTCGGCCTGTCGGTCTTCTTGTATTCCTCGATGGTAATCATGTCGGCGAAGGTCTGGAGAGGATGTCTTGTGGCCGCTTCCATGCTGAACACAGGACGACCTGAATATTTTATGAACTGGTTGAGGATCAATTCTTCATAGTCATCCTTCTTGCTCTCGAAACGGGCGAATGAACGGACTCCGATTACATCGCAGTAGCAGCCCATCACCGGTATCGCCTCCAGCAGATGCTCCGGCTTGTCCCCGTCCATTATCACTCCTCTTTCGGTTTCCAGTTTCCAGGCCCCCTGATTCACATCCAGCACTATTACATTCATGCCGAGGTTCATTGCAGCCTTCTGGGTGCTGAGCCTCGTGCGGAGGCTGGAGTTGAAGAATATCATCAGCAGGGTCCTGTTCCTGCCGAGTTCCTGGTCCGCGAAGGGATTTTCCTTCACATATTTAGCTTTCTTGAAAGCTTCGGATAATTCTCCGATCTGGGTTACAGAGGTAAAATGTCTCATATATCAATTATTTCATTTTCATACAGATCTCTCCATTCCGGCACCTCGTGCCTCCAGTCGAGATGACAGAGGAGTTGTCATTTCGACCGACCAAAGGGAGTGGAGAAATCTAAAAGTTATTATTTTTGCATCTCAAAAATATCAAAATGACAAGTAAAAATCAACAATATATCGGCCATTCGGCTCTCATAGCCTGCAATGCCATCTGGGGTGCAGCTGTTCCTGTGTCCAAATTCATCCTGACCTCCGGCATAATAACTTCGACGGTACTCGCTGACATCCGCCTTCTGGCAGGTACAATCCTTTTCTGGCTTGCCGGATTCTGCATCCCTTCCGAAAGGGCACAGAAGGTCGAAGTGAAGGATTATCCAAAACTGATTCTTGCAGCTTTCTTTTCTTCCGCCCTTCTTCAGTTCCTTTATATGAAAGGAGTCAGCCTGACTTCTCCGGTTGATGCTACAATCAGCACTACGACCCTGCCAATCTGGACAATGATCTTGTCTTCAATCTGGCTTCATGAGAAGATTACCACCCGAAAGGCCGGAGGCATACTGATAGGACTTTCCGGAGCGCTTCTGCTCATTCTCTGGGGAAGCGGCCTTGCCACAGGTTCTTCCCACAATGTCCTCGGCGTTGTCTGCTGCCTGCTCTCTCAGGTATCGTATGGAATCTATCTGGTCTTCTTTCAGGACATTATCAAGAAATATTCATCTATAACCCTGATGAAGTGGAAACACCTGTTCGGTGCCATTATGCTTCTTCCTTTTTCATTCAAAGAACTTGTTTCAATTGATTGGCTGTCAATAGGTTCGTCTCTTTGGGCCGCTCTGGTGTTCGTAATGTTGTTCTCGACTTTCCTGAGTTATTTCCTTGTTCCTTTCGGCCAGAAATATCTCCGTCCTACTGTTGTTGCGATGTACAATTATCTCCAGCCGGTAACAGCTGCCATAATTGCTGTGATTATGCACCAGGAGGGAGTCAGTATTGTAAAAACAGCCGCTGTTCTGCTGGTGTTTCTGGGAGTCTGGCTTGTCAGCACATCATCTTCAGACAGAATCAGAAAGCCTGCGAAGTGAGTTCTTTCCAAGCCTTTACGAACGACTGGGCGGTTTCAAGCGATATTGTCAGTGAAGGCAGAAGTCTGATGACTTTCGCTCCAGCAGCGCCCGTGAAAAATTTCTTTTCAAAGAGCAGCCTGTCCCTAAGACCTGCAAATTCGTCCTTGATTTCCAGACCTATCATCAGTCCTTTCCCGCGGTATTCTTTCAGCGCCGCATCACCGGCAAAGGCTTCCTTGAAATAATCTCCTACTTTTGCGGCATTCTCCACAAGATGTTCATTTTCAATTATATCCAGTACGGCAAGTGCAGCCGTGCAGGCGAGATGGTTTCCTCCGAAGGTGGTTCCGAGCATACCATATTCCGCTTTGACCGAAGGGCTTATGAGCACTCCGCCTATAGGGAAGCCGTTTGCCATCCCCTTTGCGGTGGTTATGATGTCGGCCCTTACCCCGCTGTGCTGGTGGGCGAAGAATCTGCCGGTGCGTCCGTAGCCCGACTGGATTTCATCCAGGATGAGAAGGCATCCGTATCTGTCGCAGAGGTTGCGCAGTCCGTGCAGGAATGCGTCAGATGGTTCATATATCCCGGCGACACCCTGGATTCCTTCGATGATTACGGCTGAGAATCCACCTTCAGCGAGTTTTGATTCAACTGCTTCGAGGTCGTTGAGCGGGGCGAATTCCACGTTGCCGGTCTTGTTGAATGGAGACTGTATCTTCGGGTTGTCCGTGGCAGCGACCGCTCCGGATGTCCTGCCGTGGAATGCCTTGCGGAATGCGAGCACCTTGCCCTTCCCCGTGTGGAAGGAGGCTACCTTGAGTGCGTTCTCGTTTGCCTCGGCTCCGCTGTTGCACAGGAAAAGAGAGTAGTCGTCGTAACCGCTTACCTTCCCCAGGCTCGTCGCAAGTTCCCTCTGCAGGGAGTTCTGCACGGCATTGGAATAGAAACCGAGCTTGCCGAGCTGTTCGGTAAGCCTGGCGACATAATGTGGGTGGCAGTGGCCTATGGAGATGACGGCATGTCCGCCGTAGAGGTCGGTGTATTCCACGCCGTCCTTGTCCCAGAGCTTGGTGTCGAGTCCTTTCACCGGCTCGATGTCCCAGAGTTTATATACTTCGAATAGGTTCATTTCTTTATTTTTTAGATGTCTCGGCTTCGCTATTGTTCAGATGTCTCGGCTTCGCTATTGTTTAGATGTCTCGGCTTCGCTCGAGGTCTTGTCATTTCGACCGACCGAAGGGAGTGGAGAAATCTCAGAATACCGAAGGGAGTGGAGAAATCTCAGAATGCCGAAGGTTTCAGGTGAAGGCCGCAGTCTTCAGGGAAACCGTACATCAGGTTCATGTTCTGGACAGCCTGTCCTGCCGCCCCCTTGACAAGATTGTCAATGACAGATGCTATATGCACATATCCGTCATGCAGTTCCAGATGCAGCAGAGCCTTGTTGGTGTTCACCACCTCCTTCATTGATATGTCCCTGTCACAGTGGAAGACAAACGGCGAAGCCGCATAATAATCCTCATATATCTTCCTGTAATCCTGCACATCCATCCCCTCGGCAGCCCTGGTATATACGCTCGCGAATATTCCCCTTGCGAAATCGCCCCTTATCGGCACGAAATTCACCACTGGCTCCTTCCCGCCGGCCACCTTGCAGAGATTCATCCTTATTTCTCCCAGATGCTGGTGGCTGAACAGCTTGTATATGGACAGGTTGTCATTCCTCCAGCTGAAATGTGTCGTCTCCCCGGGTTTCTTCCCGGCTCCTGTGGAGCCTGTAATGGCAGTCACGTGGATTTCGTCGGAAATCAGTCCCGCCCCTGCAAGCGGCAAGGTTGCCAGCTGGATTGCTGTGGCGAAACATCCAGGATTGGCGACATCGTGCGCCTGCCTGATTTCATCCTTAGCGCTCTCGCAAAGTCCATATACGAAATGCCTGCCTGAATAATCCCCGTCCAGACGGAAGTCGTTGCCGAGGTCGATTACCCTGCAATTCTCGTCAATCTTATGAGTGTCAAGGAATTGGCGCGAAATCCCATGCCCAAGGCAGAGGAAGAGCACGTCAGGGTCGTTCAGCTCCGTGCCGAAGCAGAGGTCAGTCTCACCGACAAGGTCGCGGTGAACCTCGCACACAGGTGTCCCGGCCTCTGAGGTCGTGGTCGCAGCCACCACCTCCACATACGGGTGATTCAGCAATATCCTCAGCAACTCGCCTCCGGTATATCCCGTCGCACCGGCGATTGCAACTCTCAATTTCTTATTCATGATCCTCCCCGTTGACACTGTAGTAGATTTTCAATGGGTTGGCTATGACCTTCGTGAATCCCACCACATCGCGTCCGGAATATGACTTGTTCACCTCTCCGTATGCTCCGAATTTCGCGCTCATGAGGTCGTGGCTGCTCCTGCAACCTGTCACGAAGAAATGATATGGCATCAGGGTGACGTCCACCTCTCCGGTCACATATTTCTCTATGCTGTCCATCATCGCCTCCATGTCCCTCATCACCGGGTCAAGGTACATAGCCTCGTGCATCTGCTGCCCATACCATCCTGCAATCTGGTCCTTCCAATATATCTGGCCCTTTGTAAGTGTGTGTTTCTCAAGTAGATGGTGCGATTTTACGAGGATGAGCGGGGCTGCGGCCTCGAAACCTACGCGGCCTTTGATGCCGATGATTGTGTCCCCGATATGGATGTCCCTTCCGATTCCGAACGGAGCGGCTATGTCCCTGAGGGCCTTGATCAATTCCACCGGATTCATTTTCTCCCCGTTCAGCGAGCATGGTTCTCCTTTTTCGAAGCCGATAGTGACCTTCTCAGGAGTGGTCTTCTCGGCCTTGGTAGGGTAGGCCTCCTCCGGAAGCACACCGTCTGACGAAAGTGTCTCGACACCTCCGATGCTCGTGCCCCAGAGTCCCTGGTTTATGGAGTATTTCGATTTCTCCCAGGAGAAATTGAACCCGTGGTCTTTCAGGTAGTCGATTTCATACTGACGGGTGAATCCGCAGTCCCTGACAGGGGCGATGATTTCCACTTCCGGTGCAAGGGTCTCGAACACGATGTCGAACCTTACCTGGTCGTTGCCTGCTCCGGTACTTCCGTGTGCGACCGCCTCGGCGCCGAGTTCCTTTACATGTTCAAGCACCTCAAGAGCCTGGAACACCCTCTCCGAACTTACGGAAAGCGGATAGGTGGCATTCTTGAGTATGTTCCCGAATATCAGGTACTTGATGCCTTTCTGATAATATGTCTGCGAGGCATCCACATTCTTGTGTGAAGCAGCTCCGAGGGCAAGGGCCCTCTGCTTGATGGCTTCGGCCTCTTCCTCCGAGAATCCACCGGTATTTACCATTATTGAATGTACCTCATAACCTTTTGCCTTGAGGTAAGGGACACAGAACGATGTGTCCAAGCCGCCGCTGAAGGCGAGCACTACTTTCTTTGTCATATTGTTGTCTGTATTTTCTTGTTTGCGGATGTAATGGCCGGGTTCATCACGTGGATGTGTTCGGCCGGGTCGTATAGCAGGCCTGTACAGAGGCACATCTTGAAATCGTTGGATTCAAGGATGGGGTAATTGCGGCATCCCTGGCATCCTTTCCAGAACTCCGGGTCGTCCGTGAGCGCCGAGAACGGGACAGGACGGAATCCGAGTTCGTGGTTCATTTTCATCACTGCAGCCCCTGTGGTGATGCTGAATATCTTGGCCTGGGGGAAAAGTTCCTGTGAAAGTTGGAAAATCCTTGTCTTGATTCGCATTGCAAGTCCTATTCCCCTGAAAGCATGGGCTACGATTAGGCCCGAATTGGCGACATATTTCTTTCCACCCCAGGTCTCGATGTACGAGAAACCTGCAAAGGAGCCGTCTTCAGCCAAGGCGATCACTGCCTTGCCTGCCTTCATCTTGTCTATTATGTATTCCGGAGTCCTTCGGGCGATGCCTGTGCCCCTTTCGCGGGCCGAAATGAATACTTCCTCGCAGATCTCGTCTGCGTAGATTGCGTGGCTTTCATCTGCCACCATAACATCAATTTGCATACGTTACGACAGCACACTTATGGTGTGTTTGCTAATGTTTTGTTGATTGGAAATAATGCGGAATGTCCCATGAATGGGGTCGATAGGGATCCTAACGGCAAGACAAACCGAGATTGTCAATTGCAATTGGGAGGGAATTGCTTCGAAAGCCCCTCCTAGAGTCGGACGAATATGTACCCTATCTTGATCATAACGGGCGCAAAGATAGTCAATATTCCGGATTATTTCTCAATTCTTATCATTTTTTTATTTTGAAAAACCACAAATGATTATATGCAAATAAGGAATTTTCTTGCAAATGAAGAATTTATGCAAATATCGGGGGGGGGTAAATCATTGTTATTAAATTTAAATTGTTAAATTTGCAAGCCCAATGGGATTGAATATGAACCATTGAGAACCATTTCGACAGAGTTAGTAGAAATGTTATTCCGACCGCGCGAAGCGAAAGGGAAGATTTATTTAGTTGATTAGTTTTGGTAGTTAGAAGACTAATAGCGATAGCGGCTTGTACCTTGTTGTTCAAGTCTTTTGCCCAAGCCTCAGTTTTGACCTGGGGGGGGCAAGATATTGCTGATACTGATTCTTCTGACAAGATTGAAGTCCAAGTCTTTTTCGGTCGTGGCCGCTATGACATAGAACATGACTTCAGATGCAACGGAGAAAGAATTTCCCGATTCCTGACTGCTCTCGACAGCCTCTCTTGCATTTCTGGCACAAAAATCGACAGCCTGGTCATCATAAGTTCATCATCATCACCGGAAGGCGGGACAAAACTGAATGATGCTCTGAGTCTGAAACGTGCTGACGCTCTCAAAAGCCTTGTCAAGGACCGAGGCCTGCCAGAGGCCACCTTTTATATACAGTCGCTTGGCGAAGACTGGGTGACCTTGGGCGAACTTCTGCGCAATTCAACTCTGAAAGGCAAGGAGGAGGCAATCCGGATAATCGAGAATACACCTACCTATATAATAAGGAATGGGAAAATTGTAGGGGGCCGTAAAAAATCAATGATGGAATTGCAAGCGGGGCGTTTCTGGCGGGCGATGGACGATCAGATTTTCCCTTTGCTCAGGCAGGCCACTCTGACGGTTTTCTATTCCTCCCGTCGTGATGATATAGCCGCCGTCGATTTGATGGTAAGCGGAATCCCTACTCCTCGTCTGCAATGTGCTTCTGCAGAAAAGATGGCGTCGCAACAGATGAACCCGGAAGCAGACCGAATTACGAATCAGGCATCCAATCCTGAAGTATCTGCTTCCAGACCGGTGTGCGCCATAAAGACCAATCTCCTTTTCGATGCCGCATCACTTCTCAATCTCGGTGTTGAGGTCCCGGTCGGTAATAGGTTCAGCATTGCTGCGGACGGATATTTCCCATGGTGGCACAACAGTTCGAAAGACATTACCATCCAAATGCTGGCAGCAGGTGTGGAAGGCCGTTACTGGTTCGGAAACAGGGACTTACGTAAGCCTATGACGGGCTTTTTCGCAGGGGTTTATGCCGGAGCCGGATTTTTCGATTTCCAGTTGGGCAAGATGACTGATGGCAAAGGTGTCCAGGGAGATTTGTTTGTTACAGCAGGCATAAGTGCAGGATATGCCCATAGCATAGGAAAGAATTTCAGGCTTGAATACAGTCTGGGATTAGGATATCTCCATTGTAATTTCCGCGAATATATAAGCGTGAAGGACACCAAGTTCGGCGATATCAAGGCTATACCTTATCCTTGGGAGTCGAAGATAATATCCGGTGTAGTACCGACAAAAGCAGCAGTTTCATTGGTGTGGATGCTCACATCCAGAAAAGGAGGTGCGAGATGAGATGGCCCAGGTCCATATTGATGCTGGTCTGCCTTCTTCCGCTCCTTGCCTCCTGCAGGCTTGACCATCTGTATTATGCTTCTTCAGGTACGGCTACGGTGCTTGTAGAACCGGACTGGAGTAAATCTGGCATACATCCGAACGGAGTGACAGTATTTGCTTTCAATGAATCGGACGGGTCGCTGTACAAACGCTTTCCTCCGGTGAGCGCCCAGGAGAAATGTTATGTCAGGCTTCCTGAAGGTGATTTTACTCTGGTAGTAATGAACGATACTCCGGAGGAATTTGGCGGGACCATTGATTTCGAAGGAAGCGACAATCTGAACACCTTCATTGCCAGGGGAGTGAAGGATGAACAGAAGAGCAAGAAACTATCAGAGCATCTTGCTTCGAAGGCTGACGGAGACGATGAAGATTATTGTATTGTAGAGCCGGATACACTTGTGGTTTCAGTGGTAAGAGGGTTGCATATATCCCCGGAACAGATTGATTATTATCATGACAAGCCGCAGAGTGATTACTCTGTTGAATCTGCCGTTCTTGTTGATGTTGAGCCTGCTCCGGTCATATCGACAGTGAACATCAAGGCCCATGTCAAGGGACTCAAATACGCCAGGGGCACGACATTGTCATTCCTCAGGGGAGTGGCAGCAGGACACTATCCGGCCCTCGGAGTGAATTCATCGCAGCAGGTCTGTCAGGCATTCATTCTGAACAGCAGGACTTTTGACCCGGGTTCTGATTCAGACGGCACAATCAAGGCGGATTTCCTCTCCTTCGGTCTTGCCGGAGACGGAAGCACGGAAAGCAGGTACTACCTTGATATCAATTTTGTCCTGATAAATGGAGAATCTTATCCTTTGTCATTTGATGTGACGGACATTATCTCGGTTGATGTAACCCTTTCTCTCCAGCTTACTTTGAATCTTGATCTCGAAATTGAACTTCCGGAGGTCGTGGGTGAAGATGAGGAGGGCGGATTCAATACGGATGTAATCGAATGGGAGGATGAAATAGTGGATATTCCTATGTAAATCAATAATTTAATAATTTATAAATTTTTTATGGTTATGAAACAAACAACGTTAATTCTTGCAGGACTTGCCCTGTTGGCGGCAAGCTGCACAAAGACTGAGGTCGTAAGCAATGACGCTCAGGACAACAGCCAGGGCATCGGCTTCTCTGCCTACACTGCCAGGCATACCAAGGCGGCACAGGCGGATGTGACTAATGATAACCTTACTTCGTTCAATGTTACAGCACTTAAGAACGGTGTTGATGACAAGTACATAGACAATGTTTCATTCTCAAAGAATGGAGATGTGTGGGAAAGTGAAACCAAGTATTTTTGGCCGAATAATGCTTTGGATTTCTATGCCTATAATACTCCGTCAGAAGGTGGTGCGACTTTTACTACGTCCTTTTCTTCATCAGCTCAGACAATTGCAGTCACCCCGGCAACCGATCTTGCCAATCAGGAAGACCTTGTAGCGGCAAAGGCTGAGAACCAGACATTTGCCAACACTAATGCGAATGGAGCGATTGATCTTACTTTCAGTCACTATCTCACACAGATCATTGTCAAGGCCAAGAACAGCAACCCGACCAACTATACGGTTGAGGTAAGCGGAGCCAAGATTGCAAGACTTGCTGGGGAGGGCACATATAGCTTCAGTGATGAAAAAATGGTAGCAACTGCTAGTAATGTGAATAGCAGTACTTCCACTTCCTACTCTACAACATTTGAAACTGCAAAAACTCTTGATGAAACTGCTAAAGAAGTTATGACAGAGGCAGGCAACGGAAAGTGGTATCTCATTCCTCAGGAAGTTAAACCTTGGGATCAGGCTAATAACAAATCAAATGGAGCATCAGATACATATACACAATATGGTACTTACATCGCCCTGAAAGTGAAGATTACAGCAAATGGTGGTACTCAGAAAATCTATCCTGCATCCGTAGACGAAGATGCCTGGATGGCAGTTCCTATAACTACCGAGACGTCATTCGAACTTGCCCAGGGCAAGAAATATACTTTCATTCTGAATTTCTTCTCAGATAATAAAGGTGCAGGATACGTTGACCCTGAAGACCCAGGAGACCTTGATGGCGATACAGGGACAGATGATAGTGGACAAGCAATTACCGCCAGTGTAATTAAATTCAGTGCTACGGTAACACCATGGGATGAAACCAGCACAGAGGTTACCTTCAACTTGTAATATTTTCCGGCCGGCCGGGCCTGACAGCCCCACCGGTCGCCAAATGGGCTGGCCCAAAAGCCTGTCATATCGAGCGAAGCACGAAGTGCGTAGTCGAGATATCTATTATCCATCAATAAGTTAAGAAGATCTCTCCATGCGCTTCGCTTAGTCGAGATGACATAAAAGGAACTTTTGAGTCAACCTCTATACTTGCGAAACTTGAATTATGATGAAGCCGTACATATATTATACAGCAATTCTTCTGCTTTGCTCCGCAGTAGCCTGTCAGAAAACTTCAAGTCCTTCTGATGAGGCCATGCCATTGGCCTTTGCAGCTGAGCAGACCAAGGCAGGGTTGTCGTCCATATATGAGAATTTCGAGGTGTGGGCAAGCTGCGATGACGGCAACATCACGACGGATATAATGGGAAGCTACAGAGTTAATTACGACTCTGTTGAGGGTTGGACATACACCAAAGGAGACGGGACTGACTCTCAGGAACTTCAATACTGGAGCGCTTCGGCATCAGAATATTGTTTCCATGCCGGTGCACCTGTGGCAAAGGTTTCATCCATATCCAGAAACTCGATAGTTCTTTCCATGACATCCACTACATCAATCAGCGAAACGGCCCTGTACAGCGATGCCTGCCTAATCAAACGTTCAGACCCGGCTTACGGATCTGTTGTGAACCTCGCATTCAACTATGCCAATGCCCGTATCAGCCTGGCATTCAAATATGTATCCGGAACGGTGACAAATCTGACAGACATCAGGCTCATACCACCGGCAACCATCGCGACATCGGGAACATACCAGATCGACTATGACTGGTCACTCCCGAAAGCCGTACCGGGGGCTCTCAACATCGCAGCGAGCACCGCTGAAATCACATTCCCAGATATGGAGATCCCTGAAAACTCGACTCAAGCAATCGAGACTTCATCTCCATGGTACATGATTCCTGATCCTGCCACCAAAGGCCAGTGGACTCTTTCCCTGAAGATAAACGGGGTGGAGAACCAGACAGCGTTCACTTTGTCCAAACCGTGGGAGCCGGGAAAATCATATCTGTACAGGTTTGAATATACAGACGAGGCTTATCTTGTATTCATCGGAACAAGCACGGCAATTTTTACGGGGGAAAACCTCCAGCCGGGAGGAGAACATAATTTCAGTTGATGTCAGCAAAGACATCTATGAAGGTTTACACCTAATATGAATTTATTGGAAATATATAACAAAGGATTATCAAAGAGATTCCTGTTTGCGCTGCTCTGCCTGATTGCCTCAGGATGCAGCCCCGACGCACTGCATCCTGTCACCAATGATGATGGCCGGCTTGAGATGGTGCTCCCACGGGAGACATTCTCCAAGGCTCATTTCGAGGACGACGGGACTACAGCCTCATTCATATGGGATGCCGGAAACTCAATGATAGCTACAGTATCAAAGAGCGGCTCTCTTGCCCAATGGAAAGATGGAGGATATCATTCTCCTATGAATATCACTTTAATCGACCCGAGTGATCACAGCAAAGTGCTCAAGGCAAGCTCGTCCCTCACCCTTGCGGCCGATGCAGCCCAGGCAGATGACAAACTTTTCTTCCTTTCTCCTGTCGGCTCTCCTTACTCCCAGATGACGGAATCCTCAGAGAATGTGGCAGTTACATTTTCTGTTCCAGCCACTTTTGAACAGAGCACTTCGGGCCGTCTCGAAGAGTTCGAAGACAGGTGCTATATCCATGGGGAATCCACGATAATGAGCATTCCTGATGCATCAGACAAGAATTTTACTGCCAATGCCACCACTTTCACTGCCATCCCGGCCACCTTCCGCTACAATATAACGAACGATACCGAGGCGGATATTCTTATTGAATCAGTGAAGATTACCTGCGACAAACTCTTTCCTGACAAGCTCTGCTGGTCCACTGACGGATCATCGATGAGCATTTCCGAACCGGCGGACAAATCAGGATATTTCAACACCATAAAGACAACAATTGCTTCAGGAAAAGGTGAAAAGATTGCAGCGAAGACTGATGAGACCACGAGCAAAGGCACATACTACGCAATGTGCCTGCCTTTTGACAGCGATGACTCAATGTCAGGCGCCACCCTGGCATTCATCCTTGAGACAGATGACAAGGTCCATACTTTCAATGTGAGTGCAGAGGAGTTCTTCCGCGATGCCGAAACCGGTCACAAAAAGTTCGAAGGCAATAAAATCTATACGTTCAATTTCAAATGGACAGAAAACTCTGTCGAACTCGAAGGAATCACTGTTGCAGACTGGGTATCAGAACCGTTCTATCTCCCGACAGAAGAAGTGTCAGCATTCGTGGTCGTCAGGCCTTCGTATTGGAATCAGGACAGGGAAAACCTGAATACCTATGCTTTTGTGAAGATGAATCAAACTGAAAGCAGTTACACAATGTGGGGAGAATGCAACATAGGTGAATACCTCGTCTATTCAGTTGAGAACCTTTTCAGCTGGAAAGCGGTCACTCCGGCTGATGTCTCTGATACTGACTATCTCTCCATCTATTTCAACAATATCACCGACTTCAAATGGGAAACCCCTTCGAGAGAAGACTTTACGGCACTATTCAATGTGGCGGCAGATAAAATTCAGATGTGCACATATCAGGAATCCGGAGTGTTCGGCCTGAAAATCAACAGCGAAATCAATCCAGGTGCTTACATCTTTTTACCAGTTTCAGCTCTTGAAGAACATACGGAATATCCTGAAACAGGAGGAACCGTAATCACCAGATATTATCATGGTCGTTATTGGACGAAGGACGAAGATGAGACAGACGATACAAATGCATATCTGCTGCATTTTGAGTTCAAAAGGGTGGAAACGGTGGATGAAGATGATGTCAGCACTTTTTCAGAGTTCACCAGAGTCCTTAACGATGGGAATGACATATATGAATTCCAGACGGCATCCAAACAGGTAAATCATACAGTAAGAGCAATAATACACCATGACTTCTGATAAGATAACAAATATTATCCTTTTCTTCAGCCTGCTTGCACTTTCCTCCTGCAATCAGGAGGAACTTCCCAATCAGTCTGACCGGCTTTACATCCGTGCAGCAGCGACCTCTTTCTCCCAAACCGGAGATTTTTCCACCAAAGCCGAGAATATCGGCTTCCTGACCGCATTTGAGGCAGGTGACCAAATCGGAGTCACAGGAATAGATGCCCAGGGGAATGTCCTCGACGTCTGCAACAACATAAGATTCACATATCAGGAGGACATTGTCGAGAACGGTGTTGTCTGGTCTTCGTTCCTGAATGACAGGGGCTATGGATTTGTCGAGAAGGTCAATGGAGCCACCTATTTCGCATACTATCCCTACGACCCGCAATGGGACGGAGAGGTCCTTGACAATATCATCGCCAATTTCACCGTCCTGGAAGACCAAAGCACGAAGGAGAATTTCTGCAAGAGCGACCTTATGACAACCGATGAGGCTATATCCCCGAGTGTCAATGAATTAAGATTTGTTCTGAATCATAAGATGGCCACCATATCCCTTTTCTACAACAATGAATGGGAGCCTGACGGAATCACTCCTAAATACCAGATAAAACTTTATGACGGGACAACCCCCTCAAGCCTTACCATTGACCATTCATACCGCGCAATATACAAAGACCCGGTAACCGGCAATACCGTAACTGATCTGAGGCGGAGATATCTTGTAGATCCCCGCAACTATTCATCAGTGAAACTTATCGGATGCCTTGAAGAGGAAAGTTACCGCTATTTCAGCAAATCCCTTGAGATCCAGCCCGGATACCTGTATTCCTTTTCTTTTGAAGGTGCTCCTCTGGTGCCCTACACCGACGGGGTGGACCTCGAACTGGATGATGTGGAGTTCGAAGACAGGGATGGCAATATTGTGACCTTGGGTCATACTGTCATCTGGTCCAAATACAATCTGGGAGAATCGGTCGGTGAGACATATCCGTTTGAACCGGCTTCCGGTGACAGGGGAGCCAGGACCGGAACCCGTGACCCTTATGCCAGAGGTGATTACTACTGTTGGGGAGCTACATACACTCAGTATGACAATGGACTTTCCGGTTACAATGGCTATGGGTACAACAACTATTTCGACAACGAATACAAGATAGCACCTCTTGGAGGCACAATCAAAGAAACTGAATACGATGTGGCCCATGCAAAATGGTGGAGGGGGAAATGGCGTCTGCCTACGGAGAATGAGTTCAGGGCGCTGTATGCCGGATGTACATTTGAATTGGAAGCAAGCTACTCGGAATCACTCCAACGCTATCTGGGCCGTACCACGGGCAAGACTACCTATTATGTCATAAAGGTCACAAACCGTCAGAAGCCTGAAAAGTACATTTATTTCTCAACCGGAGGTTATTCTGATGGAACGATGGAGAAAACCGTGGATGAGGAGGGCAATGTTACCGACTCAGGTGACGGAAAGAAAAACAATGGAATCGTAAGTCCTTCAACTGCCTTTTATTTGAGCAGCACAGCATCTCCTACCACGCTCCGGTGTATATCCTATGCTTATTTCAATGTCAATGAACAACATATCAAAATTGACGGCAGCCGATATACCGGTATGCTCGTGCGTCCGGTTTACAGCCCGAATGAAGCCAATGTTGAAAATCCTTGATTGAATGAAACGAATAAATACAATACTTATCGCTGTCCTCCCTGCCCTGCTTGCGGGGTGCGGGCCTGAGTCAGGACCTCTGCGGGAAGGCAACCGGGACTGGACTCTGAACGTGAAAATCCAGAATGTTCAGGGGATGCCCTCGGCAGATACAAAAGTCTCGTACAGCGGCATTTACGGCGAGCATACCGAGTTTGAGACAGGTGATGTCTTAGGCCTTTTTGTGTTTGATGAGGGTGATAATGTTCAGGCTGCCAATATCAAGGTATATTGCTCAGGATTCGACAACGATGGAAACTCTGTCTGGTCCATATTCAAGGACGGGGTCTCTCAGGGGAACAGTTCCAACTATCCGCTTTCGGACATCCTCGGCAAGGGAACGCATTATTTCGCTTATTTCCCGTACAATGAATCATTCGGCAGCGTGACATCAGTGGAAAATGTCAAATCCTATGTCGAAAATTTCTGTAATTCGCTGCCTTCTGACCAGAGCGATGCTTTTACGGAGAATGACCTTCTTGTGGCAAGCAATATTCCCGGCTATGAATTTGGTGAGGTGTTGATATCAGGCAAGGATGTCAGCCTGACCTTAGCCCATGCTTTGGCGATGTTCCGCTTCTGCATCCCCGAAGGATCGGTCAAGTATGAGTACTTCTTTGACGGCTCGGATTTCACACCTTGCTTTATGGGTACTGAATCCGGACAGGATGAATACAGATATCTTTTCAAGGCTGGTTGTGTGCTGGACTTTTGTGTCAAGTATGTGCATGATGGGAAATTATACAGATTTGAGACGGGAAATACCAAGAATCTTTGGCCGGTGACTACTCTTGCCGGACATAGCTATTTTATTGATGAGGCAGCACCAAAGGTTCCGTACAGCATAGCAGTGGACATGGGGACTTCAGTAATGTGGTCCAGTTTCAATCTCGGTGCAGAAAAAGATCCGTCCGCCACTGTTGACAATATTGCTTCTCTGCCCGGAGACTGGTTTATGTGGGGAGTGAATGTCGTAACCAATACTGTCGGCAATGGTGCATATACGACTTACAACAACAATTTTACTTCCGGAACGAAACCAAAGGAACTTCCATTGGGCTATGATTACACCGGTGATGTACTCTATGATGCTGCCCGTAATATCTGGGGAGGGGAGTGGAGGACTCCGACATTGAATGAATGGAATGAGCTCTATTCCGCCTGTGATTACGAAGTTTACGGCTTGTCAATCATATTTACAAGTAAAACCACAGGAAATTCGATTACATTGCCATATTTGGGATACAACAATGGTTCTGGCTCTCAGACAAGCATAGGTTATTATTGGTCAAGTACTTCCTCCTCGTCCAATATTGCCAAGGCCAATTCCACATCTCTCAATGCTTCGAATATCAAGCCTTCCATAAATGTCAATGCCGACCGCTATACAGGCCTTCCGATCAGACCTGTCTATACGAAATAGTATGACGTTGATATCCCGGCCTACGAAAAGTTGTCGTTTGAGGTACTTGAGTCTGAATAATTTATTACCTTTGGCGAACTTTGAATACAAAATCATATCTTCGTCAGGTGGCAAAACGGAAGAAAAATACCATTCCGGGCATAGATCCGGAATATCTTAAAAAGCAGAAGGAATCCTTGGTCCGCAGGCACAGGCAGGTCATCTATCTGAATGACAGCGAGATGGCTGCCATCCACAATTATTGCGACAAGTTCCGTGTCGGCTCCAAGGCCGTCCTGTTCCGCGAGGCCATAATGGAGAAGGTTCTGTCCGAACTTGACGACAATCACCCGACCCTCTTCTGATTCACGGCCCTCTTCTAATTCACGACCCTCTTCTGATTCACGACATTTCAAAGCTGTCATCCCGAGCGAAAGTGAGGGATCTGCGGGAAATCCCCATCCATCAGTCGCGTCGGGCAATGCCTATGTAGTAGAAAAGGGTAGCGAGCGAACCGATGGCTGCGATGACATAGGTGTATGCTGCCCATTTGAGGGCGTCTATCGCCATCGGAGTGGTAGTGCTGTCAGTAATCCCGGCATTTGACAGCCAGGATACAGCCCTTGAACTTGCATTGATCTCCACAGGCAGGGTGACGATGCTGAACAGGGTTGTCATCGCAAAGAGGGCGATGCCGATCCAGAGCAGGCTTGGGAATACATTTATGAAGATGACTCCGGCGAGGAGTACCCATTGTACCACATTGGATGCGAATGAAACAACCGGGACGAGCGCGGAGCGGAGACGGAGGGGAGCGTAGCCCACGGCGTGCTGCACGGCGTGACCGCATTCGTGTGCGGCTACCGCTGCCGCTGCGACGCTTCTTCCTGCATATACACCTTCGCTCAGGCTCAAGGTCTTGGTGCCTGGATTGTAATTGTCTGTGAGCATGCCCCTGGTCGGCACTACCTTGACATCGTAGATGCCGTTCTCATGGAGCATTTTCATTGCCACCTCGGCTCCTGACAGTCCGCTTGGGAGTCCTACCTTTGAATACTTGTTGAATCGGCTCTGGAGGGTCTGCTGGACTATGAAGCTCAGGACCATCACCAGAATCATTATCACCCATATGTTCATTTCAGTTTCTGTTTAGTTTGTTCATACTTTGTCGCTTTCTCCCACGGATGTCTCACTTCGTCCGACATGACAGGGGCGTTTTCCTTCATCGGGCGCATTAGGCTGCAAAAACTGTGCAGATTCGCAGAATCACCCTTACAATATTCTATTTGAATACAAAAAATTTTTTGATAGTATGAATAATTAGTATTTTTGCAGGATATTCGGACAGGCCCAGGGCCTGCGTCATAGAATGGTTACGATGGACAGGAATGAAGATTTCTCAAGGCTGGAAATCAGTCTGAAGGGATGTTTGGAGAATTACTCATATTTCAGGTCGAAGCTTGAACCTTCGACCAGGTTGCTTGTATTGGTCAAAGCCAACGCCTACGGGCATGGCGCAGTGGAATTCGCCTCGCTGATGGAAAAAGCGGGGGCCGATTACCTCGCCGTGGCATATCCCGTGGAGGGAATGGAACTCCGCAAGGCAGGCATCAGACTCCCGATATTGGTCCTGACCGCCGGCACTGACTTCTTCAATGAAATCATTGACAATGATCTGGAGCCTGGCATCCCGAACCTGTACACTTTGAAGGCATTGTGTGACATTTTGGCAGAAAGGGGAGTGAAGGACTATCCCATACATATAAAGCTCGACACCGGAATGCACCGCCTCGGTTTCATGACCAGCGAACTCCAGGACCTTCTCGCATTCCTGAAGGATTGCCCATATGTGAAGGTCAGATCCATCTATTCGCATCTGGCTGCAGCCGAGGACCCTTCCTCCGACCAGTTCACTCTCGCCCAGATAAGCATGTACAGGGAAAATGCCGACGCCATAACAGCATCCATAGGATACAGGCCGATATACCACATACTCAACTCCGCTGGGATAGAGCGTTTCCCGCAATGGCAGTTCGACATGGTCCGGCTCGGAATCGGAATCTATGGAGTAAGCGCCCTTCCTGGAGTGAAGCTTGCCCCCGTTGCCTCATTCAAATGCAAGATATTGCAGATCAAGACTCTCAGGCCGGAGGACGGCACAATCGGATATGGGCGTCACGGCAAGATTGCCCCGGAAGGTACTGTGATTGCCACGATTCCCGTGGGATATGCAGACGGCATAGACCGTCATCTCGGCTGCGGCAGGGGAGCCTTCCTCGTCAATGGGAAGATGGTTCCGACCATAGGCAACATATGCATGGACATGTGCATGCTTGACATAACGGGTACAAATGCCAAGGTCGGCGATACGGTCACCATCTTCGGAGAGGAACCGACAATCACCGACCTTGCAGCAATTCTGGATACTATTCCTTACGAAATCATCACTTCCGTGCCTCGTCGTATAGAAAGGGTTGTCATTTAGTCTTCATGAAACGGAGGCATTTAAGAATCCACGCAGGAAGCTGTCTTGTGTCCTCGCGCTTCTCAAGGTTGAGGTAGATGCCCAATTTCTTCAGAATCGGGATCCTGAATGTCTCCACGAACTCGATGAGGGTGCCGTCAGGGTCTTCGATATATGTGAAATGCCCGTTGGCCTCACCCATCTTGAAATCACGGCCACCGTCGCATACGAACTTGTGTCCGAGGGCCTCACATTCCTTGCGTATTGCCTCCATGTTGCGGATGTCAAAGCACAGGTGGATGAATCCAGGGTCGCCCCAAAGCCTGCCCTCGTAAAGTTTGCGAGGCTTAGGAACATCCTTGCCTTCAATCCTTTGCACCAGTTCCAGATGTGATGTCCCAAGCAGTGCGCTCAGAGGTCCTTCCAGCGGTTTGGAACGGGTCAGCATGACCCTGCGGAGCTTGTATGAGCTTCCCGGGACTCCCGACAGGTCTTCGAAAACATCGGTGACATCATATTCCACCTTGTCGAAATCCATTATTGCACCATAGAACCTGATGGACTTCTCCATGTCCGACACTCCGAGCATTGCGCCGTTGTTACCGCCTGTGGGCTTGTCCTCATTCAAGAATACATAATCGTCTGACTCTATGTCGAAAAGGTTGTCCCACGGGTCGCGGATGAAGAAATGCTCCATGCCTGCAGGCGACTTGCAAGGCTCCGAAATGATATTCACTCCTTTTGCCTTCATCCTGTCATAAGCTTCACGCACATTGCGGGATTTCACCTTGCAGGCGAATATTCCATAATCTCCGAGCTCAGGTGTGAACTGAACATGATTGAGTTCCCTTCCGCGAGGCTCCCATACCTCGAATCCGCCACCTCCACGAAGATTGACCACCAGCACAGCATACCTCGGCTGGGGTTTACCTCCCGTATATGGCAACATCCTTTCGGCGACTCCTTCATCACCGACAACCTTGACATCAACTCCGAAGATGTCGCGATACCAGGCCCATGCCTCGGTAGCATTGCTGACTCCGATCCCGACCTGCTGAATACCGCAGATTACTTTCCTTTTTTCCATGATATATTCTTTCTTCAATTATCTATCTTGCTGAAACATTGCGTGCTATGAGCCTGAATAGCCAAGGTGCATATTTATAGAACGGCACCATAAGGGTGTCGAAGCCACCGATTACCTTCTGATGCCTGCCCCTCGCAATCGCCCTGATGGCAACCTTGGCGCATTTGTTCACATCGTACCCGTTGGCCTGACCCGGGTCCATCACCCCTGTCGCCTTCCCGCTCCCGTCGAGGGCATTCTTGGATACGTCTGTATGAATCCTTCCAGGAATGATTATGGTGGTCTTTATCTGAGGATATTCGAGGGCTATGGTCTCGTAGAAACCGTGAATTGCGTGTTTTGATGCACAATAGGCAGAACGGACAGGGAATCCGAACACTCCCGAAACTGATGAGATCACTGCGATATGGACCCCTCTTTGGATGAACATCTCCTTGAGAGATTTGACCAGGTAGATTCCTCCGAAGTAATTGACCTCCATCAGTCTCCTGTCCACGCTTATGTCGGTGTCTAGGGTCAGCGCCCTCTGCGATACACCGGCGTTGAGGAGCAGGAAATCAATCTGATGCCCCTCTGAACGTATCCATTCAACGAGAGAGTCGATGGTCTGAGGCTTCTCCATGTCAACCGACTTGCACCAGGATTCCACCCCGAGCTCACGGCATTTCTGTCCGACCTTCTCCAGAGGCTCAATCCTTCTGCCGGTCAGGATGATATTCGTTCCTTTCATGGCATATTGGTATGCCATTGCCTCACCGATACCTGTACCGCCCCCTGTTATGAGGACGGTCTTGTTCTTGAATTCAAGCATATTCTAAAATGTATTGTTGTCAGAGCATCAGCCCGGCCTTGACTTTGGCTGTCGTCTCCTCTCCCTTGATGTGTGCGAGGATTCCAAGTCCGAACTCTATCGCCCAGCCAGGTCCGCGTCCTGTGATGATGTTGCCGTCTTTCACGACACCTTCCTTGACATATTCCGCCCCCTTGTCAATCAGATTCTGCTCGAACCCATCGTAGCAGGTCATCCTGCGGCCCTTGATCTCTGGCAGATTGCCAAGCACGAGACTTGGAGCGGCGCAGATGGCAGCAACGGTGCCTCCTTCGTTGAAATGCTGCACCATAATGTCCATCAGCTTGTTGAATGCTGCGAGGTTGGCAGATCCCGGCATTCCCCCAGGGAAAATCATCACATCCGTCGGGAGGCAGGGACCGAACGATGTCGATGCCTTGAACTCCCCGAATGCCATGTCTGCGATTACCGGAATCCTGTTGGAACTTGTTACAATCCTGTCATCATAGATTGATACGGTCTTGACATTCACTCCGCCTCTGCGCAGCATGTCCACTGTCGTGAGGGCCTCGGAAATTTCGAACCCGTCTGCAAGAAAAATATATACGCCTTTCATGTTTCCCGGACAAATCAAATTTGGGATAAATATATGGATTACAATGAATTGAGGAAGTCTGTAATATTCTTCCTGATGCGTTCTGTCACATCGGTGCCGTCGGCCTTTTCAAACCGCTCCCCGGTTATGTTCTCGTAAAGCTCAATGTATCTGTCAGATATTCCTTCAACGACTTCGTCAGTCATCTCCGGTACTTTCTGGCCTTCCTGTCCCTGGAACCCGTTGGACATCAGCCATTCGCGGACAAATTCCTTGGAAAGCTGTCTCTGGTGCTCTCCCTTGGCAAGCCTCTCTGCGTAACCTTCACTGTAGAAATATCTTGACGAGTCAGGAGTGTGGATTTCATCCATCAGATAGATGACTCCGTCCTTTTTGCCGAATTCATATTTGGTATCCACGAGGATCAGTCCCATCTTGGCGGCAATCTCTGTTCCTCTTGCAAAGAGTGCTCTCGTATATGCTTCGAGCTGCTCGTAATCTTCACGGCTCACTATGCCCTGGGAGATGATATCTTTTTTGGAAATGTCTTCGTCGTGACCTTCGGCTGCCTTTGTGGTCGGGGTGATTATCGGCTCAGGGAATTTCTGGTTCTCTACCATTCCCTCAGGCATTTCAACTCCGCAGATTGTATGCTTGCCCGCCTTGTATTCCCTCCATGCGTGACCTGAAAGATATCCTCTGATGACCATCTCGACCTTGAAAGGCTCGCATTTGTGTCCGACAGTCACCATCGGGTCAGGGACAGATATTTTCCAGTTTGGCAGGATGTCCGAGGTGGCGTCTAGGAATTTCGCTGCTATCTGGTTGAGTACCTGACCTTTGAATGGTATGCCTTTCGGAAGTACGACATCGAATGCCGAAATCCTGTCGCTTACGACCATGACCAAATAATCGTCACCGATCGTATATACATCACGGACTTTTCCAACATAATGTCCGGTCTGACCGGGAAAATTGAAATCTGTCTTAACAATTGCTTCCATATATATTATTGATAATAGTTTGTTCAAATTAAATTAATGGCTCGCTTTCCTCGGCCGATTTATAAATGTGTAGGCTTATCGGCCCACCGATTCGCACATCCGTGCAAAATTAGCAATTTTTATCGATACTGCATCTATTCCCAAGGGTCAATTTCAATAATTGTCGATGTAGTCCGTAAGTTTCAGCCTGTATTTCAGACTTCCGAAATTCATCATCCTCAGCAACGGCTCCTCTGCTGTGCCCTCATCGTCCTGCCCGGTTTCAGCCCTCCGCTCCCATGTGGAACCGTCGAATACGAAGCCCACCGGCTCCTTCCTGCCTTCGCACACGAAGCCAAGCTGCTCATACACACCTCCTTCCGACCACTCGAGGTCCGCATAGCTCATGATGTCGTCGGGATGGACCTGGGCAATGAAATGCCTGAGCATCTTGCCCATCCCACCATTGACGCGAAGCGTCGGCAGGGAGGCATATCTTATCCATTCATATGAACTGATCACGGCCTCTCCCTTCTTCCATCTTCTGGCCCCGGAAAATTCGGACACTGCAACCAGGCTCCCGGGGGCGGGCAGGGTGTCGCCATGTCCTTCTGTCAGGAGATGCCCGGTGTGCCTTTTCACGAACAGCCCGTAGCGGTATTTGCAGGATGCGTCGCCATAGCTGTGACTGGCGGCGAGGAACCGCGCAGCAGCAGGCTTGTCTATGCGTCTGACCTCACAGTTGCGTGCGTAGATCTGTGAATGGATTCCGAGGTGGGCGAGAATCCTTCCGAGCATCATATCCCTGCTCCTTTCCCATCTGTCCCGGCTGATTATCAGAGGATATTCCCCGTCTTCCTCCTTGAAGAAACCCAGTGCACTGCATACCTCCCCGTTCCTTTGCAAGGCTTCCTTCCGGGTAGAGAGGTGGATTTCCAACGGGACTATCCTGACCTCCTTGCCGGAAACCGCATGCCTGCACAGGATGGACGGCACACCATATGCACAGCCTGTTCCAGGCCTGCATCCTATTCCGGATTTCTCCAGTGCGTCAATGATTTCCAATTCCAGTGTCAGCATGCTTCAGAACGGCCGGGACAAGGATTCTTCCTGCCTGATTTGACGGCCGTCGTGCAAAAATAATCCAATTGCCGTTCATGTCAAACAAAAAACAGGACCGTTTTCACAAAAGCCAAAATTGTCGAGAAAAAATTCCGTACTTGTGAGCAAAATGTTATCTTTGCACCAAATGCGCCGGGCCGATGGCCGGACAATTTGATTATTTATGGAAAACAACATGGACACTTGCAAGCTTCTGTACAATACCGAAAGGGAAAAACTGTGGATGCCGGAGTACGGAAGGAATGTGCAGAAAATGGTTGACTATCTCAAGACGATAGAGGACCGTGACAAGAGGAACGAGCAGGCGAAGGCGATTGTGAAGGTTATGGAAATCCTCAATCCTCAGGTATATCTCCAGGAAAATTACGAACAGAAGCTCTGGGACCATCTACATATCATTTCAGGATTTTCCCTCGACATCGATGCACCTTATCCTGCGCCTACGCAGGAGCATTTCTACGAGAGGCCTGAGGTAGTTCCGATCAAGAAGAAGCCTATCAAGGCCACCCATTACGGAAGGAACATCGAAAGCATAATCGACCTGATTGCCGACCACGAGGAAGGGGAGACCAAGACAGCGATGATACGCTCCCTGGCAATATACATGCGTCAGCAGTATCTCATCTGGAACAAGGACAGCGTAGCAGACGAGACCATATTCCAGGACATAGAGAAACTCTCCGACTACAGGATAAAGGTTCCGGAGGGAATACAGCTCACGAGGATTGCCTCGGATGCATCGTTCCAGCGTCCGGGCCTGAATCCTCAGCCCAACAAGAACAAGGGCATGGGACAGCGTCAGAAAAATATGAAAATGAAGAAACAGCGTAAAGGATAATGGCTGCAAGGAAGAAACAGGAAACCAAGAAGGAAGAAATAAAGAAAGAGAAGCGCATCCGTTTCTCTTTCTTGTCTGATATGACACCGGAGAAGAAGACCAGGCTGTCCAAGTTCATAGGACTTGCCTGTGCAGTCTTCACGGTATGTACACTCGTGTTCATCATCTCATACCTGATACATTGGACGGCTGACCAGAGCCTTCTGACAGACCCTGACATGATGGACAGGAATGTGGATGTCGCCAATGCCGGGGGTAAGCTCGGCTACAGATGGAGCCGCTTCCTCGTGGAGCAATGCTTCGGTCTCGGAAGCTTCGCCCTTGTGTTCATGTTCGGCGCAATATCATACAGATTGTTCTTCCCTGACAGGAAAATAGGCCTTCTGCGCATTTGCATCCTGTCATTCAGCGGTGCTTTCCTGCTTTCGCTCATCCTTGCCTACCTGTCATCCCTTTTCACGGCTGACACTTACTTCGGCGGTGGCCTCGGGGGAGATGCCTCAGGCGCGGTAATCTCATGGATGAAGAATCTCGTGGATGTCCTCGCTACAGGTCTATTCCTCCTGATCCTGTCGGTGGCGTGGCTTATATTTGCCAGCCGCAGATTCGCATCATGGTTCGAGAGGCTTGGTGAAAGGAAGCCTGCTGACCCACAGGTGCTTCAGGATGATGCCATGACCGTAACCCAGCCGGAGGATTCTGCCGACCAGATTTCAGCGGAACCTGAATTCCTGGTTGATGACACTCCGCCCGTGTTCGATGAGGATGATGATGTGCCTTTCTCTGACGACATGCCTGATGATGAACCCGTCTTGGAGCCAGTGCGCCCGACACCTGTACAATCCCGGCCTTCACGGCCACAGGTGCCTGCCCAGGCTATGCAGGAACCTCAGGCCGATGACACTCCTATGGAAGTCATCGTCAGTGACAACATCAGTACCGATGTGACTGAGGAACTTCCACGCATAGACAACCGTCAGGAGCTTGAAAGATACCAGTTCCCACCTTTGGACCTTCTTGAAGACTATTCCGGAGGGCTTCACAAGGTAAGCCAGCAGGAGCTTGAGACGAACAACAACAGGATCAGGGCCACGCTCATGAACTACAGGGTGGAGGTCGTCAGGGTGACTGCCGTGGTCGGTCCTACCGTCACTCTGTACAAGGTCGTTCCGGCCCCTGGAGTGAAAGTCTCCTCCATAGAGAATCTGCACAGGGAGATTGCAATGTCCCTCGGCGCAAAGGGGGTCCGTGTAGTGACCCTGCCGGACTGTGTCGGAATCGAGGTCCCGAACAGCACACCTACAATCGTGCCTCTGAAGGCGATGCTCAACTCTGACGCCTTCAGGAACAGCAAGGCCGAGCTGCCTGTCGCCTTGGGATATACCATTACCCAGGAAGTCAAGACTTTCGACCTCACGGATGCACCGCATCTGTTGATTGCCGGAGCGACCAAACAGGGTAAGTCCGTGGGACTCAATGTGATAATATCATCCCTCCTTTATGCCAAGCATCCTTCTGAACTCAAATTCGTGTTCATTGACCCTAAGGTAGTGGAGTTTACGGCATACAAGAGCCTGATCAAGCATTACCTCGCCGTGCTTCCGCTTGCGGCAAGCGAGGAGGACGAAGCCGAGTCTGCCATCATCAACTCTCCTAAACAGGCAGACCAGGTGCTGAACTCCCTCTGTATAGAGATGGATGAAAGGTACAATCTCCTGCGTCTTGCCGGGGTTAACGATCTCAAGTTGTACAACGAGAAATACAAGGACAGGCATCTCCTGCCGACTGATGGCCACAAATATCTGCCTTACCTGGTAGTGGTGATCGACGAGTATGCCGATCTGACGATGTCCGGTGGGGCTGGAAGCGATGCACGCAAGGCCGCCAAGCAGATAGAGGCGTCCATCGTCCGTCTCGCCCAGAAGGGAAGGGCTGCGGGAATACATGTCATCATAGCCACCCAGCGTCCTTCCGTCAATGTCATCACTGGTCTCATCAAGGCGAACTTCCCTACGAGAATCGCCTTCAGGGTAACCTCCCGCATAGACTCGAACACGATTCTCGATGCTGGCGGTGCGGAGAACCTCATAGGCAAGGGAGATATGCTTTATTATGCTGGCGTTGACATAGATCGTGTCCAGTGCGCCCTTGTGAGCATGAAGGAGATAAACAGGATAACAGACTTCATTTCTTCACAGAAAGGTTACAAACAGTGCTACAACACTCCTTATTACCTCCCTGTTCCTGAGGCTCAGGACGGAGAGTCCGGTGGAGGGAACATCGACATGCAGAATATCGACGGTATGTTCGAGGATGCCGCGAGGATGGTGGTATCCACCCAGAAAGGATCCACTTCCGACCTCCAGAGGCGTCTTGGTATGGGATATGCAAGAGCCGGAAGGGTGATGGACCAGCTCGAAGCGGCAGGCATCGTCGGCCCTCAGGAAGGTTCCAAGCCAAGGAAGGTCCTTGTGTCATACGAGGAACTGGATGAAATATTGAGAGAGTTCGTAAAGGAATGAGAAATATCCTCCTGACATTGGCAATAAGCCTTGTGGCATCATTCCCGGCATTATCACAGGATGTCCGGGATGACCTTTTCAGGGCCTTCGCACACAAGGTCTCCACATCGTTCACCACTGTTTCCTATAAGTACGATTCGAAAGTTTCCTCTGTCTCCATTTCAGGGGAAGGCACCCTTGAAATCCAGGGCCTATGTTACCGCAATGTCACTTCCGGCATCGAGATATGGTGTGACGGGGTATCCCTGTGGACTGCAGACACGCAGGCCCGTGAAATGGTCATCGAGTCCGTCGGGGACGGTTATTCCCCATTTGCCGATCCTGTCCTTCTTCTGATGGACATCGAGGAATCGTTCTCGGTGTCATCCGTAAGAAAAACAGGAGACGGACTCCATGAGTACCATCTCCTGCCTGTAATGTCCTGTGGTGTCAAGGAATGTGTCATCTGCCTAAGTGGCAGCACTTCCGACCCGCTTCCCGTAAATGGCCGCATTTACAACAATGACGGCAGTACGGTCAATATCATTTTTACATCGGTTTCCATCTCGTCCGCAACGATGCCTGAATCCCATTTCCGTCCATCAGGGATGGGAAACGGCTGGGTGGTTACTGACCTCAGGTAGCCTTACCATTTGCCGCTTGCACCGCCGCCTCCGAAGGAACCTCCTCCGAATCCGCCGAATCCACCGCTATGGCCTCCGCCGAAGGATCCACCGCTGAATCCTCCACCGAAGCCGCTTCCACGGCGTCCACCGGTGATTATGATCGGCGGACCGTCGAAGTGACCTGACGAACCGCTTCCGCCGCCTCCGTTTCCTCCCTTGTTTTTTTTGTCCAATTTCACAAGCAGGGCTACAGTCAGGAGGAATATTATAGCAAAAACTGCGGTTACTATCAGTCCGACCAATTCGTCATCAACTTCTTCCTGCATTTCGGAAATCTCGCCGGAAGCAAGTTTCATCAGAACTATGCAGGCATCGTGGACCCCACCATAATAATCATCTTCCTTGAATTTAGGAATCAGATAGTTGGATACTATCCTCTTGGCGTAGGCATCAGGAATCGCACCTTCGAGACCGTATCCTACGGCGATTGCCACATCTCCGGATTCAGACTGTGTCTTGGGCTTCACGAGCAGGACTATCCCGTTGTTGAACTTGGCCGTACCAACCTGCCACCTGTAACCTATCTGCGTGGCGTAATCCATCGAATCATATCCTTGAAGATCGGATATGGTGACCACGGCAATCTGGTTTGACGTCGTGTCGCTGAATGTCACGAGCATATCCTCAAGCTCCGCTACCTGCCTTGATGTGAAAATCCCTGCGAGGTCGTTCACGAGCCTCGGAGGGTCAGGCCTTGAAGGAATGGCATAAGCCACCTGCACAAAAGAGACAGCCCCGATGAAAATCAGGGCCGCCTTAACCATATGTTTCTTCAGGATATTCATCAGAACTCGACTTTAGGTGCGTTCTGTGTCCCTTCCTGTGCCTGGAAATACCCCTTGCTCTCGAAATTGAAGATTGAGGCCATTATGTTGTTGGGGAATCTCCTTATCATCGTGTTGTAGCTTCTGGCGGTCTCGTTGAACTTCATCCTTTCCGTCGTGATCCTGTTCTCGGTCCCTTCGAGCTGTGCCTGAAGGTCGCGGAAATTCTCGTTGGCCTTGAGGTCCGGATAGTTTTCGGTAATCATGAGAAGTCTTCCGAGTGCTCCGGAGAGTTCGCCCTGAGCCTGGCTGAATTTTTCGAGTGCCTCAGGTGAGAGGTCTGAAGGGTCAACTGTGACCTGAGTAGCCTTGGCCCTGGCCTCAACCACGCCTTCAAGTGTGGATGACTCGTGTGCGGCATAACCCTTCACCGTTGCCACGAGGTTCGGGATCAGGTCAGCCCTTCTCTGATATACATTCTCCACCTGTGCCCAGGCTGCGCTCACGCCCTCCTCGGCAGCAACCATGCCGTTATATACATTCTTGCACCATACGAAGAGTACAAGTACGACTGCCGCGATGACGGCAAGTGTAATCCATCCATTCTTTTTCATAAATGTCAGTTTTAAAATTATTGTTTATCCCTTACGCAGCGCACGGGTGCGCCGAAATATTTCCTGTCTGCCGTCCCGACCTTGAGTTCCGAGGACTGTACATACAGATATCTGTAATATGCCAGATCTGCATCGCAGGCATCTGCCGTCCAGAATATGGCATATTCGTAGATTCCCTTGAATGAAGCGTTCGGATAGGCGAGGTCGAGCCACTGGTCCTCCTGAGGACTTTCTGCCTTGTCTCCGAGGTTGGCATATCCGACGGGTATCATTGCAAGCATGCTCTCGTTTGTGATGTCTCCCACCTCCTTCCAGTATTCCCACATGGTGATCGTGTTGAACTGGGCATCGGCCATCAGCTTTGCAGCCAATCCAGGTACATTCGAATATTTGTCAGCCGGGGATGCACCAAGTGCAGTACACAGGTCCATCCAATCTTCCTCCGTCGGCAGCCTCCATCCTTCAGGGCAGGCTGTAAGGGCCTCCTCGTAGCTGTAGAACCTTCCGAATAAGTCAGACATTACCTGTGACTTCCTGAAAGGGGAGCCTCCTGCCGAGCAAAGGTTCTGACGGAACCATTCGAGGTTGCCGATTGCCGTGTAATAATACACATTCCCATCGCTGTCCTTGAATGAAGGATCGGAAGGCAGGATGGATCTTCCGGTAACGGAACCTTCGAGTCCGTTCTTGATGGTCGTCACATAGTTCACTCCGGAAATCCCGGTGTACCCCGGGGCGTATGAGTAGCAATATATGGTATATGTGCCGATGGAGTCAGGGAATTCATACACGAACGAACTGTCCTTGCCCGTGCCGTCCCCAACGAACTTCGTAGTGTCGTATGTGCTCATTGTCGGGGACACCTTCCAATAATATCCGATGTCCTCGCCTTCCGGGTGGGACGCGCCCTTGGGGGTCATCTTCAGGGATGACAAGGGTGATATGAATTCCGGGGCATAGAATGAAATGGAACCGTCGAGCGATGGCAGGGTAGTGTCATCATCGTCCTTCTTGCAGGAAATCACCGCTGCCGCCATCAATGTGGGGAAAACTATCGATTTAAGAAAATTGAATTTCATCGTTGCCTATTATGTATAATTTTGCAAATATCGTCAAATTTCTTTGAAAAACCGCTACATTTGTACAAATACTTTGCCGCAAGGGCTTCCATATCCGTCCTCGGCCTCCAAAAAATTGAAATATGTACAAACCACTGCTTTACATCATATTGTTCACACTTGCCGCGGCAACTATGATTTCATGTATGCAATCCCCTGGTTATATGACCTTTACCGGCTATGCCCAGGGCGGGACATATACCGTCAAGGCCAATCTGGAAGGTGTGGATGCCAGCCCTGAATCCATAAGCCATTCCATAGACTCGATCCTCTCTGCCATAGACAGATCTGTATCAGGTTACAACAAAGGTTCGCTGCTGAGCCGGCTGAATGCCGGCGAGACAATCGTCCCTGACGGGATTCTTGTTGACCTGTACAGGAAATCCGCCGTCATATATGGACAGACAGGAGGCTGTGTGGATGTGGCGAGCGCTCCTCTTTATGACATATGGGGTTTCGGATTCAGCCAGGGTGAATTCCCGTCCGACGCCGAGGTAGCCCGGGTGCTCGCTTCTTCCGGCATGGACAGGCTCGTGCCTGACATGGAGTCCGTGCTGTCCCCAGACGGGAGCCTCGATCCGAGGGCGCTCCTCAAGGACGGTGTGGGTGGCGGTGGACAGGAGCCTGCGCTTGCCCGCCTGAATTTCAATGCCGTTGCACAAGGGTACAGTTGCGACCTTGTGGCAGCATATCTGTCCTCCCTCGGGGTCAAGGACATGATGGTGGACATAGGGGAGATATTCTGTCAGGGACTCAATCCGAAAGGGCTTCCCTGGACATTGGGAATCGACAGGCCTGTAGATGGCAACAATGACCCCGGGGCGGACCTGCAGGGGATATTCAGGGCCCCGGAGACTCCGTCAGGAATAGTCACTTCCGGAAACTACCGCAAATTCTATGTCCGTGACGGCCGCAAATATGCCCACACCGTGGATCCGAGGACGGGTTATCCCGTAACCCATCAGCTCCTGAGTGCCACGGTGGTCGCTCCTGATGCTTTCACCGCAGATGCCCTGGCAACCTATTGCATGGTGGTCGGTCCTGAGGACGCCAGGCAGTTCATATCATCCCGTGACGACCTTGAAGCCTGTCTCGTGATTGCCGAGGCGGATTCCACGGGTGTATGGTGTTCTGACGGTTTCGTCCTCGGCTCTCTCTGATCAGAGGAGGCATATCGTTTCAAGTGATTCCACCAGCAGTCCCGCAAGCCAACCGGTCATCTTGCAGATGATGTCCGGACATATGCCCATGCCCGACAGGATCATGGAGACAAGGGCGGACGGTATCAGCAGGGACGAGATTGGAAGCGCCACCAGGTTGGTTATCAGGAAATACTTCGGGAATGTTCCGAAATAGGCCCATGCCACGGCCCCGGCAGTCATCTGGCACGAAACCGACATCGCTGCGGTCTCCCATATCCGTTTCAGGGGGCTGAATCTCCTTGTGCCGTCATCTGGCCAGAGCCTTCTCAGGGGAGGGTAAATCCATGCTATGCCTGCCATTGCGGCGTATGAGAGCTGGAATCCAATCGAACTGACCGATGAAGGGGAGATTGCAAGGTGGATGAACAGCGAACCTGTCAGGATAGTGCCGAGGCTTCTGCTGCGGTATGTCAGCCTGGCTGCCTCTGCCATTGCGATGAACAGGAAGGCTCTGGTTATGGAAGGTGAGGCTCCGGTTGCCAAAGCATAGAACCCGCAGAAAGAGGTCGTAAGGACGGAGCGCAGGACAATTGCCGTCCGGCTGTTGCCTGCGAATGACAGGATTCTGGTGACCAGGCCGTAGATGATGCCCAGATGCAGGCCGGAGAGGGCGAGGATGTGGGAGGCCCCGCTGTCGCGGAACGTCCTGGTCATTTCCTTGGGGATGTCGCTTCTGTCCCCGGTTACGAGGGCCTTTATCAGGGCGTTTATATCTCTGTCCCTGAAGTCTATGCTGCCGATGGTCTCCTTCATCCATCCGCCGAAATGACCGCCGGGGAATGTTCCGTTGCCTGATATGTCGGACAGGGAGAGTATGTCCGCCGTGAATCCGCACGCAAGTCCGCAGCAGAATCCGACCATCATCACGGTCGCCCCGGCGGGTCCCGTCTTCCGGGAACATACCATATACAGAAGGGCTGAGGCGAGGATGGCGGTGGAGGTCAGCGAGACGGATGCAAGCATGCTTATGACATGGATGCAGGAGACACCGGAATATGCGGCGACTGCCGTTCCGGCTGAAAATGACAGGACGAACCCTCCGAACTCTTTCCCCTCTACCATTTCGTTCCGATTTTTTGCTAAAGTAGCAATTATTTTTCTAACTTTGCAAAGTATGTCGGATTTTTCTGACAGATTGAAATGTAATCGGACCGGGATTCTTTGAAAGCAAAGATTTCCGAAGGCTTGACAACAGTTATAAAAGTAATAAATATGATTATCTTAGTATTAAATTGCGGAAGTTCTTCGCTCAAGTATCAGCTTCTTGATATGAAGAGCGATGAGGTTTATGATCTCCTTGCCAAGGGTCTTGTAGAAAGAATCGGAATGGAAGCCGGTTGCATCAAACATCAGGCAACAGGCAAGGAAAAGGTTGTGAAGGAAATGCCTATTGCCGACCATACTGTCGGAATCAAGGTCGTTCTTGAAGCACTTACCGACAAGGATCACGGTGTGCTTTCAACATTGGAGGACATCGAGGCTGTCGGCCATCGTGTCGTTCACGGCGGCGAGGAGTTCTTCTGCAGCCAGCTCATAGATGATAATGTAATTGCGCAGATTGAGAAATGCTCAGACATAGCTCCTCTTCACAATCCAGCAAACCTTCTGGGTATAAGGGCTGTGGCAGAGGTCCTTCCGACCGTTCCGCAGGTAGCAGTATTCGACACCGCTTTCCACCAGTCAATGCCGGCATACGCCTATATGTACGCCCTTCCGTATGAGTATTATGAGAAATATCGTATCCGCAGATACGGTTTCCATGGCACGAGCCACAAATTTGTTTCCGCCAAGGGTGCCAAGTTCGCTGGTCT
>JBJEBR010000005.1:0-87379 GCA_051870255.1 Candidatus Cryptobacteroides sp. | reverse complement strand
CCAGACGCACAAATAATGCAAATCAACCGGGATTTTACGTTGAGCCAATTATACCGGGCGTTGCAAAGCACTAAAAAAGAAATCAGCGTCAAGCAAGCTTGATGCTGATTCCTTTTCGTGCTTTGCGGAGAGAGAGGGATTCGAACCCCCGGAGCCTTTCAGCTCAACAGTTTTCAAGACTGCCGTAATCGACCACTCTACCATCTCTCCAAGAACTTTCCGTCGGGTTGTTTCCGAAACGGATTGCAAAGGTAATTAATTTTTCCGGGTTTGCAAGAATATTTTTCATATTTTTCTTTCCATCCCCTGTCAATCCGATTACGGAGCCATTATTTAGCTGTCGGGAAGTGGATATAGAAGAACTGGGCCAATCTCACGACCGGCCCAGCAGAAAAACCATTATGATAATCAATATTTATGTGTAACAATTAAGTGCGATTCCGAATTAAGCCAATATCGTGCCAAAGAATCTATTGGGAAAAGAATAAATTTGTGGTATCTTTGCCGACGAAACGAACATTTACAATCATCAAAATTTTCAAAGAATGAAAAGAATCATTATCATTGTTGCTCTTGCCTTAGGCTTCACAGCAGTTGCATCTGCTCAGCCACGAGCAATCGGAGGCAGACTTGGATGGGGTGTCGAGGCCAGCTACCAGCATGGTTTCGGCAAGAACTTCCTTGAGGCCGACCTCGGTCTCTGTACTTTCGACGGTGTGAACGGATCCGTCGTTTACAACTTCATGTGCGCACAGCCGAACTGGACTGACAGGGGTGAATGGGGCTTCTATGCCGGCCCTGGTCTGGCTCTCGGAGCTGGTGGAATCATAAGCGGTGACCCTTATTTCAACATTGGCGTTGCCGGTCAGGTTGGACTTGAATACACTTTCTGGTTCCCTCTCCAGCTTTCATTCGATGTAAGGCCAGTCCTTGGATTCGGTTTAAATTATGGATTCCATTGGAGCGTGATGCCTGCAATCGGCGTAAGGTACAGATTCTAAAAAAGAGAAATTTTTTATCCAAAGGAGGTGATTACGGTCATCTCCTTTTTTTGTCGGCTTCCGCGGGCTTCTTTATATTGGTTTTTATGTTATATTTGTTGGGGATTGGTCGTGATGATTGAGTTTATTAACTTGATAATGAAATCAACATGAAAAGAATCGCAACAGTATTGTTCACGATGGCCATTGCAGGTGCGATATGCGCCGCGCAGCCGAGGAACATCGGTATAAGGGTGGGTGCGACAGGGTTCGATGCGATGTACCAGCATGGCACTAAGGCGAATCAGTTCGTGGAGGCTGACCTTGGGGTGGATTTCGGTTACAATGTAAACGGTCGTGCCGGATTCAAGGCTACGGCAACATACAATTTCATCTGGGGAAGGCCGGCTTGGACACAGAGGGGCAGATGGGGGCTGTATGCAGGACCGGGACTGTCCATAGGATATGTGGACGACCAGGTGTCCCACAAGCTGGGTGAAGGCATATACAACTTCTACGACAGGGGCTTCATGCTGGCCGTCACCGGGCAGGTGGGGCTGGAGTATTCCTTCTGGTTCCCGCTGAACATCGCCCTGGACATAAGGCCGTATTTCGGTCTCCATGTGAACGACGGCAAAATCAGCGACCCTCTTACGGGAGAGATCATCGCAAGGAAGACAGGATTCTATGACAACGGGCTGCTGGGCTTTGCCCCTACCCTTTCGGTCAAGTATTCTTTCTGAGCAATCAGGCTTCATTCACGCCGGACAAAAAGGAAACCCCTGGAAGTCTGAAACTTCCAGGGGTTTTCCGTCAGTATGACAATGTTCAGGGATTCATGAGGTCAACATTCACGAAGCCGTTGATTTCCTTGATGACTCCGATTGCGGCAAGCGCCTTGGAGCGGACATAGGAAGATGCTCCTGGAGTATCGGCAGCCGCCCTCAGGACATTTACTGCTTCCCCGAATCGGGCCGCCTGCATGAGGGAGAGTCCCCTTTCAAGCAAAACCTCGGCCTGGTGCGAACCGTATGAATCCGGCTGGATCATCAGACAAGTCCTGAGAATCCCATGAATGCCATTGCAAGGATGCTTGCGGTCACAAGGGCAATCGGAATGCCCTTGAAGGCCTTTGGCACATTGTTCAGGGAGAGCTGCTCACGCAGACCGGCGAAGAGGATCATAGCGAGACCGAAACCGAGTGATGTCGAGAAGGCATACCAAGTAGCCTCGCCAAGGTTGAAGTCCTTTGAAACCACAGTGAGGGCAACTCCGAGCACAGCACAGTTGGTAGTAATCAGAGGAAGGAAGATGCCGAGCGCAGAGTAAAGCGACGGGCTTATCTTCTTCAGCACGATCTCCACCATCTGCACGAGGGCAGCAATCACGAGGATAAACGATATGGTCTGGAGGAACTCAAGTCCGAGAGCCGCCAGGAGCATGTTCAGGAGATATGTCACCACCGTTGCGAGGGTGATGACGAAACAAACCGCCATGGACATACCCGCAGCCGTGCTGAGCTTGTTGGAAACTCCGAGGAACGGGCAGACTCCGAGGAACTGCGACAGCAGGATATTGTTTACGAATATCGCTGATATGAATATTATTGCAAATTCTGCCATGATAATCTTTCTTTTAATCGGTTATTACTTGGCGGTGATTTTCCTGAATATCACGATCAGGTATGCAAGGGCGAGGAATGCTCCCGGAGCAAGCACGAAGGCAAGTATGCCGTCACCGGCAATGAACTTGAATCCGAATGCTGAACCGCTTCCGAGAATCTCACGCACCAAACCGAGGATGGTCAGGGACATCGTGAAGCCCAGGCCGATTCCGAGTCCGTCGCAGGCCGAATCAATCACATTGTTCTTGTTGGCGAATGCCTCGGCGCGTCCGAGCACGATACAGTTCACCACAATCAGAGGAATGAACAGACCGAGGGTCTCATAGATGTCCGGCACATATGCCTGCATGATGAACTGCAAGAGTGTCACGAAGGTCGCAATCACAACTATATATGAAGGTATGCGGACCTTGTCAGGTATATATGGGGCTATGAGTGATATCGCCATGTTTGAAAGCACGAGGACAAACAGGGTTGCAAGTCCCATACTCAGGCCGTTGATAGCCGAGGTGGTCGTGGCCAGGGTCGGACACATTCCGAGAAGGAGCACAAATGTAGGGTTCTCCTTGACAAGGCCTTTGGTTATAAGTTGAAATTTTCCCATATTCTTTCCTCCTATTTAGAATTCTCGACTTCGCAGCCAGCCTCGCATGAATCACAATTGCCGCTGCAAGCATCCAGAGGCATCGGAGTCGAAGCTATAGCATTGAATACATCCACGGCCAGAGCCACTCCACGGGTATATGCCCTCGAAGTGATGGTGGAAGCTGTGATTGCGTCAACATCGCCGCCGTCCTTCTTCACGAGCAGTTTCTTCTCTGCAGGGTTGAAGCCCTGGAACTGGGTGTAGAATGAAGGGTCGGTACATTTCGCGCCAAGGCCCGGAGTCTCTGACTGGGAAAGCACCTTTGTATTCCATATGACACCTTCAGAGTTGAAGCCCACCTTGATGAGAAGCTGGCCTCCGAATCCGAGGGAGGTGACATTGACGGCGCATCCGACGGTGTTGCCCTGCTCGTCGTAAGCAAGGTTGTAGGAATATTCCTGTCCTTCGAAAGAGACAGTCCTCTCCTCTTCTATTGTGACTGCATTCTCAGGAAGCACATCCTTTATGGCAGCCTCGTTCTTTGCCTTCGCTGCGGCATCGATAGGAGCCTTTGTCAGCGCATATACCCCAGCAAGAAGTGCGGAGCACACGAAGCAGATGAGCAGAAGGCAGAGCGTCATGTTCTTGAATGATGATTTAACAGCCATGTCTAAGCCCTCCCGTATTTTTTAGAGTGACAGTACTTGTTGATGAGCGGAACCGTCGAGTTCATGATGAGGATGGCGAAGGACATTCCCTCCGGATATGCTCCGAAATAACGGATGAGCATGGTGAGAAGTCCGATTCCGACACCGAAGATGATGCCACCTACATTGCTCATTGGTGAAGTCACATAGTCGGTAGCCATGAAGACGGAGCCGAGGAGGACACCACCGGTTAGAAGGTTGAACACCGGGTCGGTGAACTGCTCAGGGTTGATTCCCCAGAAGATGCCGGAGAATATGGCCACGGTGGCGAGAATCGACAGGGTGATGTAAGGTTTGATGACCTTCCTTGCAAGGAGGTATATGAAACCGATGATGATTGCGATTGCAGAGAGCTCACCGGCAGAACCGCCTATGTTCAGGAAAAGCATGTTGAGGTAGTCCATGCCGGCAGTTGCTGCAGCACCGCCCTCCTTGACGAGTCCGAGAGGTGTCGCTCCTGAGAACGCGTCGATGGAGGATGTGATGAAGCCCTTGGTCCTGGTCCAGTCCGTCATATAAGTAGGGAATGAAATCAGGAGGAAGACACGGCCCGCGATTGCCGGGTTGAACAGGTTCTGGCCGAGACCGCCGAAAGTCATCTTGGCAACTCCGATGGCTACGACCGCTCCGATGAAGACCACCCACCACGGAGTTGAAGCCGGAAGGTTGAGTGCGAGGAGCACACCGGTGATGACTGCCGACCAGTCATTTACTGTACAAGGTCTCTTTAGAAGATATTTCGTAATCAGGAACTCCAGCAGGACGCAGGAGGCCACGCTGACTCCCAGCACGAGCAGTTCATGCCATCCGTAGAAGAGGACTGACACAACCACTGCCGGAAGAAGCGCAATCACGACATCGCGCATCAGACTCTTGGTGGAAGTCTTGGTGTGCAGATGCGGTGAAGGTGAAACCAAAAGTGTATTCATTTTGTTCGTTGTTGTTGAGTTCATACTATTTCTTAGCAGCGGCTGCACGGCCCCTGATTATCTTGATGACATCTCCCTTTGCGATGCGAATCACATCGAGGAGCGGGATGTTTGCAGGGCAGCTGTACAGGCAGCATCCACATTCGATGCAGTCCTGGATTGCATTTGCCTCAAGTTCCTCCATCATGCCGTTGCGGGCGTATTTGTTGAGAAGGAACGGCTCCAGACCCATAGGGCAGGCATCTGCACATTTGCCGCAGCGGATACAAGCCGACTCAGGCTTGCGGGTAGTCTGCTCAGCAGTGAAGTAAAGGAGTGACGAAGAACCTTTTACTGTCGCTGCATCGAGATTTGCTATGGCCTTGCCCATCATAGGACCGCCACTGACTATCTTCGCTGCCTGCTCAGGGACTCCGCCTGCATATTCAGCTATGTATGAAAGCGGCATGCCGATTCTGAAAAGATAGTTATGCTGCCTGTCTGCAGGGAGGCAGTCTCCTGTCACGGTGAGAGTGTTGGTGACAAGAGGTTTGTTCTTCTGTACTGCCTCATAAACGGCAAGCGAGGTAGCCACGTTCTGTACCACTGCGCCGACATCTATAGGAAGTCCCATTGACTTGACCTGGCGTTTCATCACAGCATCGATGAGCTGTTTTTCACCGCCCTGAGGATATTTCTTCTTGAGGGACATCACGCTGATACCGTCATAGCCCTTGGCTGATTTCTGAAGTGAAGCGAGAGCTTCTGACATCACACGGATGGCTTCCGGCTTGTTCTCCTCTATGCCGATGACTGTCTTGCATCCTCCGAGGACCTGTTTCATGATGGCGGCTCCGACGATGATCTCGGAGCTCCTTTCAAGCATGATGCGGTAGTCGGAAGTCAGGTATGGCTCGCACTCCGCGCCGTTGAGGATCAGACATTCAGCTGTCTTGCCCGGAGGAGGACAGAGTTTCACATGGGTAGGGAAAGTCGCTCCACCAAGTCCGACGACACCATTCTGTTTGATCTTGTCGAGAATGACCTTGTTGTCTGAAGGTATTTCGGTAACGAGGGTGTCGCTGAGGTCAATTCCCTCTGCCCATTCGTCACCTTCGACATCTATCTCTATGTGTGTCATATTGTTGCCGGCGAGGTCCTTGCGAGGTCCGATGGACTTCACGGTTCCTGAAACCGGAGAGTGTACGAAAGCGGAGATGAATCCGGCCGGTTCTGCGATGACCTGTCCTGCAAGGACCTTGTCACCGACCTTGACCACCGGAGTGGCAGGGGCGCCGAGATGCTGCGCCATCGACACGAAGACCTTCTGAGGAAGAGGAAGGACCTCTATCTTGCAGTCCTTTGAAATCTTGCTGTCGTTCGGGTGGATACCACCGATTGAAAAAGTCGTCTTCATATCTTTACTCCTCCTTCTTTACTGGTTCTTTTGATGCCGGAGCCTCAGCCGGAGTCGGTGCCGGCTTTACTTCAGGAGCCGGTGCCGGGGCTGGGGCAGGTGCCGGAGCCTTGACAGGTGCAGCAGCCTTTTCAGGAGCTGGTGTCGGTGCCGGGGCAGGAGCTGGAGCCGGGGCAGGCGTAGCTGTAGCAGTGGCAGCCGGTGCAGCAGCCTTAGGAGCCGCCGGCTTGTTGACTACAGGGAAATTCACGGCGTGAATAGCTCCGGTAGGACATTCGGCAACGCACTTCTTGCAAAGCTTGCACTTCGTGAAATCGATGTATGCCACATTGTTCTCGACGGTGATTGCATCGAAAGGACAAACCTTGGCACATTTTCCACAACCTATGCAGGCTGCCTTGCAGGACTTGCGTGCAACTGCGCCCTTGTCCTTGTTGATGCAGCTCACGAACACCCTCATGTTCCTCTTGCCTTTGTTGCGAAGTTCGATGACAGACTTAGGGCAGGCTTTCACACAGGCGCCGCAGGCTGTACATTTCTCCTCGTCCACGACCGGAAGGCCGGTTGCAGGGTCCATCGAGATTGCCCCGAACTTGCAGGCTGCCACGCAGTCACCGCATCCGAGACATCCGAAAGGACATCCGGTATCCCCGCTGTAAAGTGCGGCCTTGACACGGCATGAAGCATATCCGCCGTACTCGTTCGTACGCGGACGGTTCTCGCATGAGCCGTTGCAGCGCACGACCGCCACCATCGGTTCCTTGGCCTCGACCTTGAGTCCGAGGACATCCGCTACTTTCTGCATCACATCGTTGCCGCCTACAGGGCAGAAGCAAGTGCCCAGATCGGAGGACTCGACGCAATGCTGGGCGAAAGCATGGCAGCCGGCTTGACCGCAACCGCCGCAGTTCGCTCCAGGCAATACTTTCTCCACCTGGTCTATCCTCGGATCCTCCTCCACCTTGAACTTCTTGGCAACAAGGTAAAGGACCACCGCAAGGACAGCACCAAGGACGGTGATGATTGCAATAGTCCAAATGATTGTTTGTGTCATGGGTTAATTTGTTATTATGGTTGTTATTTCTCTTTTATGTAGAAAACGAACTCATTCCTGAGCCTGTCACGCAAAAGCCAGATGACGAAATAATAGATCGCCACCCCGGCTATCGCAACAAGGCCTGTAAATGCTTCGTTACCGATAACGGAGGACAAAGATAATATTAAAATCAATAAAATCGCCAAAGGAATCACATAAGATATCCACACAGCCTTCAACCCCATCGATTTTTTCGTCATGACGAGAACTTCCTGTCCTACTGAATATACTGTATATGGATCTGTCGGTACCATAATCACCTTATCTTTCTCTTCCGACATACCGCACAACCCCTTGGCATGGCATCCGGAGCAAGCCGATGATACCATTATTTCCACCGTAGTAAAATCAGGATTGACGTCCGTAATCCTGCCATCGTGGGCTATTTCATCAATTTTTATTGACATATCTGATAAATATTATTGTGGTCCGAAAAAGGACCTGTAAATTACTTGGAAGGTTTCACCAGAGCAGTAAAAGGATATTTTATGCCTTCATACCCATTCATCCTCCCCGTAGCGAGCCCCACGAGGATAGGGGCCTCGAAATAGACGGGAAGCCTGTTCTCGTCATCGGAAATCCATATCCTCATATCTTCCTCGCCGGTAAAGACACCACCTTCGAGAAGTTTTGCGGCGAACCTTACCGTCCTGACCGTGCCGAGCCCCTTGACCTTTATGGTCTCGCGCCCGTACATTATGAAATATACATTGTATATGTCCTCGTCAATCGCGAATGTCATCGGGTACTTCACCCCAGGCTCCACATTGTCCCAGTCTATGTTCCTGGCGAAATAGAACAGGGAAGGCAGGTCGAACGTGCATTTGGTCAGAGGTATCTGCTCCGACCTCTGCCCCGAACTCGTGGAAAAGAGGTCTGCGGCTATGTATGGTTCATCTCCATTCCAATGATACAGGTAGTAATTGGTTGCACGATAGCGTCCCTCGTGGGTGTCCCTCGTGAATTTCAGAGGTCTGAGACCGTCGCAGGAGAACCAGCAGCGGAAGTCCTCCCTGACCTTGAAGAACAGGTCGAACAGCCTCGTGGTCCTGCCTTGTGCCACGCATCTGAAAGCCCTCTGGCCGTTGAAGACCACAGTATCGAGGGTCACCGTCGCGCTTCCCACGTCGGAATTGATGCTTCCCCATTCATAATGCATCGTGAAAGACATCTTCTCCCCGCCCTTGAAAGCGAGTTCGCTCTCACGCACCGTCTTGACGGGGACGCAGAAAGAGCCTTCCTGCTGGGCACGCCCTTCCAATGACATTCCTAAGAAAAGGGAAAGGCAAGATACCATGGCTATGAGGGCTCTGCGGGCTGTCATGAGAAATCCGGATTCGGACCGAAGTCTCCGCCGCCGGAGAACGGCTCAGGGAAATCGTCGTTCATGTTGGAGGCGAAGGACATTGCATCGGCCTGGCCTATGAGGCTTTCCTGCTCGTCCACGAAGCGGACTTCGTTGGCACGGAACCTCATGTCAACATCGGCGATGGCTCCGTTTCGATGCTTCGCAATGATGAGCTGTGTCCTTCCAATATCATCAGGATTGTCAGAAAGTCCCTGATAATCAGCCCTATGTATAAACAGTACCATATCAGCATCCTGCTCGATTGAACCAGACTCGCGAAGGTCGCTCAGCTGAGGTCTGTTCTTGCCTCCCTGACGGTTCTCGGACTGCCTTGACAACTGTGACAGGGCAATGATAGGAATGTTCATCTCCTTGGCGGTAGCCTTGAGGGTTCGGGATATGGCGGCAACCTCCTGCTCGCGCATTCCTCGAAGTTCGGTAGGCCCCTGCATCAGCTGGAGATAATCGACCACGACAAGCCTCACGCCCTTCTGCTTCACAAGCTTCTTGACCTTGGAACGGAACTCCATCACAGGAAGGGACGGGGTGTCGTCTATGTACATAGGAGCCTTTGCAAGGCGTTTGAGCTGCACTTCGAGCTGCACCCATTCATGTGGCTCAAGCTTCACTCCTCCCTTTATCTTGTCTGCACTCAGACCTGTCTCAGACACCATCATACGCTTTGCAAGCTGGATGGCTGGCATCTCAAGGGAGAATATGGCCACAGGCATATTGAAATCCACGGCAGCGTTGCGGGCAAGATTGAGCACGAAAGCCGTTTTACCCATTGAAGGACGGGCAGCGAGGATAATCAGGTCAGAAGCCTGCCATCCGAGGGTAATCTTGTCCAAAGAAGGGAATCCAGACGGCACTCCGCTCAGGCCCGACGTATCCTGAAGCCTCTGGATGTCGGCCATTGCATCGTTGATGACCTTGCCGATTTCCTCAACATCCTTCTTGACATTGTTCTGAATCGCCGCAAAGAGCTTGGTCTGGGCCATGTCTATGAGGTCATCTACATTGACAGACTCGTCGTATGATGTCCTGAGGATGTCGTAAGAGGCCGTGATCAGCTCCCTCTGGATACATTTCTGTTTCAGGATACGGATATAATACTCGATGTGGGCAGCTGCCCCGATCTTCTGGGAGAGCTGCACGAGGGCGACGCTTCCTCCGACGGCGTCAAGGTTCCCGGAGGATTTCAGCTTCTGGGACACGGACAGAATATCCAGGGCGATGTGCTCGTTGGAAAGGGAGCGCATCGCCTCGAATATCATCCTGTGCCTCTCGCTGTAGAAGCAACTCGGAGTCAGCTCATCCATGGCCTCATCTATGCAGTTCGGCTCAATCAGGAGCGCTCCGAGGACAGCCTCTTCGACATCAAGAGCTTGAGGCGGTTTGTTTCCCATCTCAAGCCCTAATGTATCAAGATTGACCGCGTCTTTCCTCTGACGGGTTCTTTTTTTCGTATCTTCTGGCATCGTGAATCCGCATGCTTTCAAGTTTCGCGGACGCGAAACCCGTTCTATTCAAAATCAGGATTTACAAGTATTCTTCCGCAATACTCGCAGATGATCATCTTCTTGTTGGAAGCGATGTCGATCAGCCTCTGCGGAGAGATTGTGTTGAAGCATCCGCCGCAGGAGTCGTTGTTGAAAACCGAAACGACGGCGAGATGGTTGTTGCAGCTCTTCCTGATGCGGTCGTAGGCGCTCATTGTCCTCGCATCGATCTTGGCTGCGCAGGCCTCCCTTGCAGCACGAAGCTTCTCCTCCTCCTTGGCGGTGGACTCGACGATGGTGCTCAACTCCTCCTTCTTGGCCTTCAGGTCATCCTGACGGACGGAGATCTTCTCCTTGACAATCTCAGCCTCGTTCTTCTTGTCGAAAATCAGCTCCCTCGTCTCGGTGATGTTCTTCTCGGCAATCTGTCTGAGAAGGTCCTGGTTCTCAATCTCCTTGTTGAGCGAGTCGTACTCGCGGCTGTTCGCCACGTTGTCTATCTGGGCCTTGTACTTCTCTATCTGGTCCTCACACTCAGACACATTGTGCTTGTTCTCAGCTATGGATTTCGTATATGCCTCTATCTGCTCGGCTATACGTGCGGATTTTGCCTTCAGCTCCGCAATCTCCGTCTCCAGATGCTCCACTTCCATAGGAAGCTCGCCCCTGAGCTGGAGAATCTTGTCAATCTCCGTATCTGCCTGCTGGAGAGCGTACAATGTCTTCAGCTTCTCGCTGACACTCAGATCCGAGTCGGCAAAGTTCTTCTGAATTGAAACGAAGGTCTCCCTCTGGTCGATAGGAGTTTCGATTTTCTTTGTCTTTTTAGCCATTTCGCTTAAAAATAAAATATCGGGTTACTATATATATTCTCGGTCACGCGGACTGCAAAGGTAGGAAAATTTTTCTTTATCAATGAAAATAAAATATCAACTATATCTTTTTCACTTTCATAATGGCCTATATCCATAACCATGAAGCCGTCCTGAGTAAAAAAATGATGATATGAGACATCTCCGGTCAAATACACCTGCGCTCCAGACTGCATCGCCTTCCCTATCAGGGATGCTCCAGCCCCTCCGCACATCGCAACCCTCGAAACAGGCACATCCAACGGTCTGGAGCAGCGCACTGTCCCAAGCCCGAAACGCTCCTTGACCATCGAGATGATTTCCTCACAGGAGAACTGGCGCGACAGATTGCCGACCACACCAAGTCCGTGGCCGTCAGCCTCAGGATCGAGAATCTCCACATCTTCCAGGCCGAGACGGGAAGCCATTGCATAGCTGACACCTCCCATGACCTTGTCGGCAGAGGTATGGGCAGCATATATGTTCACCCCGAAGGATACAGCCTTGATGAGGGTCCTGCCCACCGGGTCGTCCGGAGAGATTTTCTTCAGGCCATTGAAAATCATGGGATGATGGGTGACTATCATGTTTGCACCGCAGCCTATGGCTTCATCCACAAGGGATTCAGTGCAATCCAGCCCCAACAGGACACCTGTCACCTCTGCGGAAGGAGAGCCTACGCAAAGACCGCTGTTGTCCCATTTTTCCTGGCATGAAAGAGGAGCAAAGTCCTCGATTACCTTGATTATGTCCCTTACTTGCATTTTAATAATATATTGATATTCAATTATATATCCAAATTATAAACTTCATCCACATGACTGCTTCAGCCACCTGGGGTCAAAGAGCTGACCGAACCTCGAGCAACTGTTCCCTTATGGCTTTCAGGGAGTCAAGGATACGGGTCTTGTCCTGAGCCCCTTTCCTGTCAGCCCTCAATCTCTTTGATGCTCCGGAAAGAGTCAACCCCTCGACCTTCACGAGAAGATGAATCTGTCTGAATGTGTCCACATCCTCTGCCGTAAAAAGGCGGTTACCCTTGGCATTGCGCTTAGGATGTACGAACTGCGCGAACTCATTTGACCAGAAACGAACGAGCGAGACATTCTCGCCGAGAATGTCCGCAAGTTCCCCGATGGTATAAAGGTATTTCTTGTCTTCCATTGTATTCCTTATATATAATATAGGGGTCAGTCCATCGACTGGCCCGTGCTTACCGAAAGTACCAGCATGTTCACATAGTCATCGACGCTGACAGATGCGAAGAAATGGTTCACTGGGTCAAGCACGAGAGTGTCCCGACGAACTTCATAATGCAGATGCGGGGCGAATGAATTGCCGGACAGCCCGACAACCCCTATCCTCGTGCCCTTGCGCAGCGTCCTGCCCTTATATACCTCGACATCCGCAAGGTGGGCATACCTTGTGACATATCCTCCCTTATGCTCGACCGTCACGACATTGCCTAATCCCTTCCTCGAACGCTGGATTTCCTTCACCACCCCGTCGGCGACAACCCGCACAGGCTCGCCTGCAGAGGCTATGAGGTCTATGCCGTCATGCCTCATTGGGACCTTGTAGAACGGATTTATCCTCTCCCCCACCGATGCCCCTGTCCTTGCGAACGAAAACCTTTCGAGCGGGCTTGTCATCGGAGGCATTACGAACCCTTCGGAGGCGATGGCAGCCTCGACCGCCTTGAAATTCTCCTCGACCCTGTCTGCCGCCATCTCGATGACGTCGAGCTTGTTGCGGGAATACATCACCAGCTCCGTGTCCGGGATAGTGTCCAGCCCGGAAAGGGAACTCAATGAAGCGAGGGGATTTATCGAAGGTGCCGTGGTATGGAAGATTTCATCGTATATCATATTGTCCCTCATCTGGAGACCTTCCACGACATCGGAGAGCAGTTCCTCCTTCTCCTCCATCTCAGGTACGAGCTTCTCGTACATCTTGTTCTCCTGGCTGAGACGCTTTTCCGTGTCGGTGCTGAAGAACAGGGCAAAGATCACATAATAGAGAACGGCCATGGAAGAAGTCGCCACGAAGAACACAAGTATCTTGCGCAGAATCGTCCATACCGATGTCCTGGCTTTCCTGAAGCTGTTGTCATCATCCAATATGTAGCGGTTGCTCATGTTCAGCGTCCAAGCCTTTTATGGGAAGGGTGGAGTGTGATTTTTTCCGATGCCTCCCCCGTGACCTGCACCATCGCCGCATATTCCTCCGGAGAGATGCTCAGGTCATAATAGTTGGTCGGATTGACCTGCCTGTCCCTGTAGATGACCTCATAGTGGAGATGAGGTCCTGATGAGCGTCCTGAATTGCCGCTTTCACCTATGCACTCCCCTCTCTTTATCTTCATTCCCTCAGCCACGCTGATCGATTTCATGTGGGCATAGCGGGTCTTGTAACCGAAACCATGGTCGATCACCAGTGAGTTGCCGTAGCCGAAGAACTCGAACTTGACGCTCTCGACCACGCCGTCTCCGGTAGCATATACAGGATTACCAGGTTTCATGGCGAAATCCACGCCGTTGTGGAACTTGGATTTCTTGGTGAAAGGGTCGGAACGGTAGCCGAAGCTGCTTGAAAGCCTGTATTTGGTCGGGTCAGGGTTAACCGGAGGGATGGCAGGTATGCAGGAAGCCATGTCGCCAGCCCTCTTGGACAGGAGGGCCACCTCGTCGAACGACTTGGTCTGGACATAGGTCTTCTTGGTCAGTACGTCGAGCCTCACCATCGTGCTTTTCAGCAAGGCGTCGTGGCTGGCCTCGTCGAGCCATCCGTACCTGTTGACTCCTCCGAATCCGGCGTTGCGGACCTCCGGCGAAATCTCGTTCATACCGAAGATGGAACGGTATATGTCATCGTCGCGCACCTGGAGAGCCTTCAGCACGCGGTCGTATTTGTCAAGTCTGCTGTTCATCACCTCTATCTTGGAGCACCATCTGTCGTTTGCCTTCCTGAGCAGGATGGTCTTCGGGGTCTCCAGCCCGAGGACTGAAGAATATATCCAGAAATAGAGGACGGCCATGGCTATGCTGGACGCGAAAAGAGCCACGGAACGCCATAGATGTGACATTCTGGAGGTCTTTGCCTCTTCATAGGAGAGGGTCCTTGTGTTGAATATGTATCTTCTTTGTTTAGCCATAACGCGCAAAGGTAACAATTTTTTCTTTCATTCCTATAATTTAGGGCAGATTTGCGATTGGGGCAAATATTTGTGACCAATACGGAAAAAATATGTATTTTTGCAAGTTATTCCGCAAATGCGGTCCTGAACGAAAGAAAACATAGAAAAGATATGACTTCAAAGGAAATCAGAAAAGCCTTTCTGGACTTTTTCGAATCGAAAGGCCACCATGTTGTGCCTTCGGCACCTATGGTCGTCAAGAACGACCCTACCCTGATGTTCACGAATGCAGGAATGAACCAGTTCAAGGACTGGTTCCTCGGCAACAGCGCCCCGAAATGGAACAGAGTGTGCGACAGCCAGAAGTGCCTAAGGGTCAGTGGCAAGCACAATGACCTCGAAGAGGTCGGACACGACTCATACCACCATACGATGTTCGAGATGCTCGGCAACTGGAGCTTCGGCGACTATTTCAAGACCGAGGCCATCGACTGGGCATGGGAACTTCTTACGGAAGTTTACAAGATTGACAAGAACAGGCTCTATGCCACCGTATTCGAAGGTTCCGAGGAAGACGGCACCGAACTCGACACCGAAGCGATGGCAGCCTGGGAGAAACACCTTCCCAAGGACAGGATCCTTCTCGGCAACAAGCACGACAATTTCTGGGAAATGGGCGACACTGGTCCGTGCGGTCCTTGCAGCGAGATTCATGTTGACCTCAGGGACGATGCCGAAAGGGCTGAAATCCCCGGAGCCGAGCTCGTGAACAAGGGACACCATCTCGTCATCGAGATATGGAACCTCGTGTTCATGCAGTACAACCGCAAGGCCAACGGCAGTCTCGAACTCCTTCCGAACAGGAATGTGGACACGGGCATGGGCTTCGAGCGTCTCTGCATGACACTCCAGGGCAAACAGAGCAACTACGACACCGATGTATTCACCGGAATGATCCACAGAATCGAGGAGCTTTCCGGCCACAGATACGGGGTTGACGAGAAGGAAGACGTCGCAATGAGGGTGATAGCAGACCACATCAGGGCCATCAGCTTCTCCATCGCAGACGGGCAGCTTCCGTCGAATGTCAAGGCGGGATATGTCATCCGCAGAATACTTCGCAGGGCCGTGCGCTACGGCTATACCTTCCTCGGATTCAACGAGCCTTTCCTCTGCCGCCTCGTAAGCCAGCTCGTGGACGACATGGGAGAGTTCTATCCTGAAATCGTAAGGCAGCAGACCCTGATAGAGAGGGTGATCAAGGAGGAGGAAATGGCTTTCCTGCGCACCCTTGACAGGGGTATCCGCCTGATGGACAACATAATGGCAAAATCATCCGAGTCCAGGACAATCTCCGGCGAAGACGCCTTCACCCTTTATGACACATTCGGATTCCCGATCGACCTTTCCGAGCTGATTGCTTCAGAGAACGGATTCACGATCGACCTCGAAGGATTCAACAGGGAGCTCGGCAAGCAGAAGGAGAGGGCCCGCAACGCCACGGCCATCGAGTCTGGTGACTGGGTGGAGTTCAGCCATTGCGAGAACATAGAGTTCCTCGGTTATGACTGCACCGACATCGAGGGTGTCCAGCTCACCCGCCACCGCACCGTCAAGGCAAAGAACAAGACAATGTATCAGCTTGTGTTCGAGCGCACTCCGTTCTACGGCGAAATGGGAGGAGAGGTCGGCGACACCGGATACATCGAATCCGAAAGCGGGGAGAGAATCGCCATCGTGAACACGATCAAGGAGAACAACCTCACCATCCATGTGGCCGAGAGGATTCCTTCAGACTGCACGGAAAGCTTCAGCCTCCATGTTGACAGGGAGAGGAGAATCCAGATAGAGAACAACCATACCGCCACCCACCTGCTTCACCAGGCACTCCGGGAAATCCTCGGCACACACGTCGAGCAGAAGGGTTCATATGTATGCGAGAAATATTTCAGGTTCGACTTCTCACATTTCGAGAAGATGACCAACGAGCAGATAGACCTCGTCGAGAACAGGGTGAACGCCCTCATCAGGGCCAACTACCCGTTGGATGAGAACAGGGCCGCCACGATGGAACAGGCCAAGGAGATGGGTGCGATGGCTCTTTTCGGAGAGAAATATGGCGACAAGGTCCGCATCGTGAAATTCGGGGATTCCTGCGAGCTTTGCGGTGGATGCCACGCCGCGGCAACAGGCCAGATAGGTTTCTTCAAGATCGTGTCTGAATCCGCCATCGCCGCAGGTGTGCGCCGTATAGAGGCCACCACAGGCATCCACGCCGAGATGATCGTGGACGAGATGGAGACCACCCTGAGGGCCGTGAGGGCATTCTTCAACAATGCTCCGGACCTGGGAGGCGCCATCAGGAAGATGATCGAGGAGAACGACAACTACAAGAAGCAGATGGAGGAGGTGATGAAGGAGAAAAGCATCACCATGAAAAATTACCTCAAGACCATCGCGAAGGAAATCAACGGGGTGAATATCGTTACAATAGACACTCCAACAGATCCTACAATGCTGAAGAACGCAACTTTTATCCTTCAGAAAGAGGCTGAAAATCTGGCAGTTGTGGCCGCATTTGAAGCCAACGGGAAGCCGCAGCTTCTGCTCATGTACTCGGATGACCTTGTTAAGAAGGGACGCAATGCAGGCGCAGACGTCCGCGAAGCTGCAAAGCTGATACTCGGTGGCGGTGGCGGACAGCCCGCTCTCGCAACGGCAGGTGGCAAGAACACCGGTGGCCTGAAGGATGCTCTAGCAAAGATGATTGAACTTGCCACCAGGTAGCATCAGATGAAGAAACTCGACCAGTTCATACTCAAATCATTCATCGGGCCGTTCATAGCGGTCCTGCTGGTCGTCGTCTTCATCCTGATGATGCAGTTCCTCTGGCTCTACATCGATGAACTTGTAGGCAAGGGACTCAGCTTCAAGATCATATTGGAGTTCCTCGGCTGGGGCAGCGCCACGATGTTGCCCCTGTCGCTTCCGCTGGCCACCCTCCTGTCGTCGATGATGACCCTCGGCACTCTCGGAGAGAACAACGAGCTGCTTGCCATCAAGGCGGCGGGTATCTCCCTGAAAAGGGTGCTGGTCCCGCTCTGCATCGCATCCGGAGTAATCAGTATCGGGGCGTTCTTCATATCCAACGACCTGATTCCAGTGGCCTACAACAAGATATACACCCTCAGGGACGACATAGGCAAGACCAAGGAGGAAATCAAGATTCCTACAGGTACATTCTACAACGGCATCGAGGGATATATACTCAGGGTAGATGACAGGAATGACAAGAGCGGCATGATGCACGGTGTGATGGTTTACAACCACACCGGGAGCAAGGGCAACACGAGCCTCACGATCGCAGACTCCGCCCTCATGAAGATGTCCAAGGACAAGTCATATCTTTCATTCGTGCTCTACAACGGGACCAACTACGAGGAGACCAACAACAAGAAATATCGGGACACCACCCTCCAGCTCCAGAAAATAGATTTCCAGCAGCAGGAACTGATCATCCCGCTCAAGAACTACGCTTTCCAGAAGTCCGATACAAGCCGCTTCAGCGAAGAGGTCAATTCCCTGAACCTCAAGCAGCTGTATCATGGGAAGGACTCCATCGGAGCCCTCAACGCAAAGGCCAGGCAAGATAATATCAATGCCATCGCCAAGACAAGGTCGCTGCGCTACAACGACCAGCTTGACACTTCCTCGCACAGGGTGATGCCTACGACTCCGTTCATCCCCGAGGACATCAACACATGGAAGAACATCGACCAGCAGATCAGCGCGTTGGAGAAAGCCAAGTCCAACGCCGAGGACCTTCAGATGTCTTTGTCATCGTTTGCGAGGGACAGGTTCCACTACACATTCACCCTCAGGCGCATAGATATCGGCATCCTGAAGAAATTCGCCCTGTCGATTGCCTGTTTCATATTCTTCTTCATCGGTGCCCCGTTGGGTGCGCTGATTCGCAAGGGAGGACTCGGGACACCGGCCATCATCTCTGTCCTGTTCTTTGTATTGTACTGGGTGATAGACATTTCCGGAACAAAGCTCGCAAGGGACGGTGCAATCGGCCCGTTCAATGGGGTTTTCATATCCAGCTATGTGCTGTTCCCTCTGGGAATATACCTCACCTGGAAAGCCATCAACGATTCATCAATTTTCAGCGCCGAGTCAATCAAGGGCGCATTCAGAAAAGCCAAGGCAAAAATCATGGGATTCTTCAAGAAGACAAGGATTGTGTATATGGGCACGCCGGAATTCGCCGTCGCCCCTCTGGACGAACTCATACGCAGCGGGTATGAAATCGTGGGAGTCGTGACCGTAGCGGACAAGGCGAGCGGCAGGGGGCTCAAGGTAAACGAAAGCGCCGTCAAGAAATATGCGGTGGAGCACGGAATCCCGGTGCTTCAGCCTGTATCGCTCAAGGACCCTGAATTCATAGACGCCCTGAAGGCCTGGAAACCAGACCTTTTCGTGGTAGTCGCATTCAGGATGCTTCCGAAGGTGGTATGGGAAATCCCGCGTCTGGGTACATTCAACCTCCACGCCGCCCTCCTGCCTCAGTACAGGGGTGCCGCCCCTATCAACTGGGCCGTCATCAACGGTGAGAAGGCCACAGGCGTCACCACATTCATGATAGACGAAGGTATGGACACCGGAAAGATCATGATGCGCGAGCAATGCCTGATAGATCCTGACGAGACAGTCGGGGAGGTCCATGACAAGCTCATGGAAATGGGAGCCAAGCTCGTCGTGCAGACGGTGGAGGCAATCCTGGAGAACGATGTGGAGATGAGGGTACAGAAAAGCTTCATCCAAGGCTCCGAGGTGCTCAAGCCTGCGCCGAAAATCACCCGTGAGCTTTGCCATATAGACTGGGAGGGCCGTACCAAGGACATCTACAACCTCATCAGGGGCCTCAGCCCGTACCCTGCGTCATTCACCGAGCTTGTGAAGGATGACAGGACTGTCCAGATGAAGATCTACAAGGCCGCCAAGGTACAGGGAGAGGCCTATGCCGCAATGCTCGAAGCCTGCTCCAGGTCTTCTGCAACGGCAGGCGAGATACTTACCGACGGACGGAACTTCCTCGCCTTCGCGACGCTGGACGGGGCAATAGAGGTTGACGAACTCCAGATTTCTGGTAAGAAGAGAATGGCGGTCAAGGACTTCCTTCTCGGTTTCAGAGATGCCGGACAGTGGACGACGACCAAGGGTACATCTTCAAAAATCACAGGAAAGAATGCGTAAGGATGTCTCGATAGTATGCAACGGGCAGTTCCCCGCAAGCGAATATCCTCGCTATCTGCTCCGCAACTCGGATTTCATAATCTGCTGCGACGGGGCTCTCCGGAAATTCATCCGCAGCAGCAAGGCCGTGTTCGGCAAGGACAGGCTTCCCGACCTTGTCATAGGGGATATGGATTCCTTGTCACAGGAGATGCGCAGGAAATACGGGGACCTCATCGTGAAGGTTGATGAGCAGGACTACAACGACCAGACCAAGGCTTTCAGATGGGTGATGGAGAATATGACGGATGTCGGGGCAATCCACATACTCGGGGCGACCGGAGAAAGGGAGGACCACACGATTGGCAATGTATCCCTGCTTATGGAATATGCGAGGATGTATGACCTGGAGGGTATGGATGTCCGTGTGGAGATGACAACGGACCACGGGACAATTTTCGCAATCACCGACACCTTCGAGATGGAATGCGGAGAGGGACGGCGAGTTTCCATATTCAGTCCTGACAACAGTCTGAGAATCAAGTCGTCAGGTCTGAAATGGAAGACGGACGATGTGGTTTTCGACAACTGGTGGAAAGCCACGCTGAACCGTGCCGTCGATGACAAGGTCAGGCTTGAATTCAGCCACAGCTCCATCGCACTGATTATGATGGATTGAACGGCAATCTGGACAATTCGGGCGTTTTTTTAATTTTTTCGCCGCGATTGATTAGGAAATATAAGTATATTATCATATTTTTGAAGAAATATTAAATACTTTTTATTGGTAAAATGAGCACACAAGGTTATTTTCCAACAGAGGAAAACATCATCAAGGCTTCCAAGGTCCTTGACGAGATTCTTGAAACCACACCTTTCAAGAAAAACGACAATCTGTCAGTGACGTATGACGCCAATGTGCAGTTAAAAAGGGAAGACCTGCAGACCGTAAGGTCGTACAAGATCAGAGGCGCATACAACAAGATACGCTCAATCGCTCCCGCTACCCTGAAATACGGAATCGTATGCGCCAGCGCCGGAAACCATGCGCAGGGCGTGGCATTCTCCTGCAACAAGCTGAAAATCATGGGTTCCATATATATGCCTACGACCACTCCAAGGCAGAAAATCGAACAGGTGAGGATGTTCGGCAAGGAATATATCGACATAGTCCTGACCGGAGACACATTCGACGCCGCCAATGCCGCAGCAATCGAATATGCCCGCAAGAGTGGCAAGACCTTCATTCCTCCTTTCGACGACGAGAGGATAATCGAGGGTCAGGGAACGATAGGATATGAAATCCTCAACCAGACAACCGAGCCTATCGACTATATCTTCATCCCTATCGGCGGAGGTGGACTTGCATCAGGAGTCGGGGCTTATATCAAGCAGAAGTCCCCGAACACCAAGATCATAGGAGTAGAGCCTGCCGGTGCAGCCTGCATGAAGGCCGCCATCGAAAAAGGCGAGGTGGTGGAACTTGAACACATCGACAAGTTCGTTGACGGAGCTGCGGTCAAGAAGGCCGGGGCGCTCACATACGAGATTTGCAAGCAGGTGCTCGACGACATAGTGCTGGTACCGGAAGGCGCAGTCTGCACATCTATAATCCAGATGTACAACAAGAGCGCCATCGTCGTGGAGCCTGCCGGAGCCCTCTCCGTTGCCGCCCTGCGTTTCTATGCCGACAAGATCAAGGGCAAGAATGTGGCCTGCATCGTCAGCGGAAGCAACAACGACATAATCAGGATGGAGGAAATCAGGGAGAAATCACTCCTCTACGAAGGCCTGAAGCATTATTTCATCGTGAACTTCCCTCAGAAGTCAGGAGCCATCCTTTCATTCATACGCGATGTGATAGGACCTACTGACGACCTTGTCCACATCCAGTACATCAAGAAGACCAGCAAGGATTTCGGTCCTGCCCTGATTGGAATAGAAGTTGCTGCGAAAGAGGATATCGACGCTTTGACACGCAGGATGGATGCACACAACATATCCTACGAATACATCAACGAGAACAACAAACTATTTGAAATACTTATCTGACATGGACATACTGGACTGGAGCAAACTTACATTTTCTTACACCAAGACAGACACAATTCTCTACACCAGATTCTCAGACGGCAAATGGTCTGAAATCGAAAGCCGCACTGATGACAACATCACGATAAGTTCCTTTTCAGGAGCTATCCACTACAGTGTAGAGTGTTTTGAAGGACTCAAGGCATTTCGTGGCAAAGACGGCAAAGTCCGGCTCTTCCGTCCGGAAGAGAACGCCAAACGGCTTCAGAGGTCCGCAAAATATCTTGGTATAGAAGCCCCATCCACAGAGATGTTTATCAGCATGTGTAAAAGAATCGTCAGGGAGAATCTCAGATTCCTCCCGCCATACGGTTCAAGCGCCTCGCTCTACCTCCGCCCGACCCTCATCGGGACCAATCCGCAGCTCGGTGTGCAATCATCCAAGGAAAGCACCTTCATCATGCTCTGCTCTCCTGTAGGAGCATATACTGGAGGCACTCTGGAGGCCATAGATGTTGTAATAGCAAGAAATTACGACAGAGCAGCGCCTAACGGATGCGGAGCCTACAAGGTCGGTGGCAACTATGCAGCATCCCTTGCATCATTCAACAAGGCTCATGAACTGGGATTCAAGGCAGTCCTATATCTCAACCCTGCGACAAAAGAATTCATTGATGAATTCAACTCTTCCAATTTCTTTGCAATCAGAGGGAATTCATATATAACTCCGAAATCAGACAGTATCCTTCCGTCCATCACCAACATGTCGTTGGAGGTAGCTGCTGCAGACCTCGGGATGACAGTCGAGAGAAGACAGATACCAGTGTCGGAACTCAGCACCTTCGATGAAGTCGGGGAATGCGGTACGGCTGTGGTGATAACCCCTGTACACAGGTTGGTTGACAAGCCTTCACTTGAATCTTCAGAACAGACCGAATATATATATGGTGACGGTCTCTGCGGCCCTAAAAGCCTTAAGCTGTACAAATATATTACCGGAGTCCAGAACGGAGACAGGCCGGACAAATTCGGATGGACTGTGGAAGTGGAAGTGCCGGAGAAATGAAATTCGTAAAGACACACAAAGACCCGCAGTCGTCAGCAAGGTGCGGAATCATCACTACCGACCACGGAACCATCGAGACCCCGATTTTCATGCCGGTGGGTACGGTCGGTTCCGTGAAGGGTGTATATCACCGTGACCTGAAGGATGACATCAAGGCTGAGATCATCCTCGGAAACACCTATCACCTCTATCTGCGCCCCGGTCTCGACATCCTCAAGCAGGCCGGAGGCTTGCACAGATTCGAATCATGGGACAGGCCAATCCTCACGGACAGCGGCGGCTTCCAGGTATTCTCGCTCAGCCCGATTCGGAAACTTACTCCCGAAGGCTGCATATTCAGGTCCCACATAGACGGCTCCAAGCATATATTCACACCTGAAAACAATGTGGACACCCAGAGAATTATCGGAGCCGACATCATGATGGCCCTCGACGAATGCTGTCCCGGCGACGCGAATTATGACTATGCAAAAAAATCGCTTCAGCTTACAAAAGCCTGGTTGGAGCGCTGTATAAGGCATTTCGACGAGACTGAGCCTCTGTACGGTTACTCGCAGACATTGTTCCCTATAATACAGGGATGCGTATATCCGGACCTGAGGACCGAAGCTGTAGAGCATGCGGCTGCTTTCGACAGGGAGGGTTATGCCATAGGCGGACTTGCCGTAGGTGAACCGACAGAGAAGATGTATGAAATGCTGGAAGTTGTTTGTCCCCTCTTGCCGGAAGACAAGCCTAGATACCTTATGGGAGTCGGGACTCCTGCCAACATTCTGGAGGGAATTGCAAGAGGAGTCGATATGTTCGACTGCGTGATGCCTACCCGGAACGGGCGCAACGGGATGCTTTTCACATGGGATGGCATAATGAACATGAAGAACCGCAAATGGGCAGACGATTTCTCCCCGCTGGATCCAAAGGGCACATCCTTCGTTGACAGGACATATACGAAGGCTTACCTGCGCCATCTTTTCGTATCGGGAGAAATCTTCGCGGGACAGATTGCCAGCGAGCATAACCTGGCATTCTACCTTGACCTTGTGCATCAGGCCAGGACACATATAAAACAAGGGGACTTCAAGGCATGGAAGGATGCTGTCGTTCCTAAATTGATGACCAGACTATAGGAGACAATGATTGATTTGAGACCGAAAAAACTGGACGCATACATAGTCAGGAAATTCATCACCACCTTCTTCGTCGCCCTCCTGCTCATAATCGGTATTGTCATCATCTTCGACATCAGCGAGAAGATTGACGACTTCGTAAGCAAGGAAGCGCCGTTAAAGGCCATCATCTTTGACTATTATCTGAACTTTGTCCCATATTTCATGAATATGTTCAGCCCTCTGTTCGTATTCATAACTGTCATATTCTTCACATCGAAGATGGCAGCGGACTCCGAGATAATAGCGATACTCTCATGCGGCATCAGTTTCCACAGGATGATGGTCCCGTACATCTTCTCAGCCTCGCTAATAGCCATATTGTCCCTGTGCCTGAACCTGTTCGTCATCCCTGACGCCAACATGCAGAGGCTCGAATTCGAGAACAAATACATCAAGACCAAATTCAAAAGCGTAGGCAGGAACGTTCATTACCAGATTGCCCCGGGAGAATTCGTCTATGCGGAGTCGTTCAGCTCATGGAACAAGACTGCATACAGGTTCACGCTCGAGAAAATCGAAGACAACAAACTGGTTTCCAAGATTTCCGCCGAGACTGCCGTATATAACGAGGAAACCGGGAAATGGAGGCTGAAGAAATATTTCATAAGGGACTACAACGATGACCTGACCGACAAGATCAGAAGCGGCAGGCAACTCGACACCACCCTCGCCCTGTCAGTGAACGACTTCTACATGACGGAGAACACTGTGGAAACCCTGAACTACAGGAAGTTGAACGAGCTGATAGAGACCCAGAGGATGCGAGGCGACGCGAATGTCAAATTCGCACTCATAGAGAAGCATACGCGGTTTGCCCTGCCTTTCTCCGCCTTCATCCTTACCATAATGGGCGTGTCGCTCTCGTCCAAGAAACGACGCGGAGGCATAGGATGGAACATCGGAATCGGAATCGGACTGGCATTCACATACATACTGTTCCTGAGGTTCAGCCAGATGTTCGTCCACACAGGGGTCATGCCTCCGGGCATAGCTCTATGGGTCCCGAACATAGTATATGCACTCATCACGGCGTTCCTCTACAAGATTGCTCCGAAATAACAAATAAACAAAAAAAATAAACCATGAACAAATCAATTAGACTCAGGCTCATTGTGATGAATGTTCTGCAGTGGGCGGTATGGGGAAGTTACCTTACATCAATGGGGAGCTACCTTGCATCGGTCGGACTTGCCACAAAGATTGGTATCTTCTATGCAATGCAGGGCATCGTTTCCATTTTCATGCCGACATTGATGGGTATCGTAGCCGATAAATACATCCCGGCACAGAGACTTCTCGGCCTATGTCACGGGGTTGCCGGAATAGCGATGGGCGCAGCAGGATTGTACGGAATGACAGCAGGAACAGATGTCTCGTTCGGCATCTTGTTCAGCCTGTATTCAATCAGCGTAGCATTCTATATGCCTACCATAGCACTCTCGAACTCAGTCGCTTACAGAATCCTCGAGAACAACGGATATAACACGGTGAAGGACTTCCCTCCTATCCGCGTGTTCGGTACCATCGGATTCATCTGCGCGATGCTCTTTGTCAATTTTGTGAAGGATTCCAACGGGGTAGCTTTCCAATACACCTTCAACCAGCTCATCACCTGCGGAATAATCGGCATAATGATGTTCCTCTACTGTTTCACGCTCCCGAACTGCCCTTGCTGTGCAGACAAATCCTCAGGAACAAGCCTTGCAGAGCGCTTTGGCTTCAATGCATTCTCCCTGTTCAAGGACAGGAACATGGCCATATTCTTCATCTTCTCGATGCTTCTCGGCGTAGCGCTTCAGATCACCAACGGATTTGCCAATCCTTTCATAACCCACTTCACGGAAGTACCTGATTTTGCCGACACCTGGGGAGCCAGAAACGCCAATGCCCTCATCTCCATATCCCAGATTTCCGAGACCCTCGGCATCCTTCTCATCCCTCTGGCAATGAAGCTGTTCGGAATCAAGAAAGTGATGCTTATAGCGATGTTCGCATGGGTGTTCAGATTCGGACTTTTCGGAGCCGGAGACACCGGGTCAGGTGTGTGGATGCTCATCATATCGATGATTGTATATGGAGTGGCATTCGACTTTTTCAACATATCAGGTTCCCTCTATGTGAACATGAGGACAAGCGAGAAAATCCAGAACAGCGCACAGGGCCTGTTCATGCTCATGACCAACGGTATAGGAGCCACAGTCGGCACATTGAGCGCCCAGGCTGTCGTGAACCATTTCGTGTACAATGCTGCTGAACCGAACTGGAGTGCAGCCTGGTACACATTCTCAGCATACGCCCTCGTGGTGGCAGTCCTTTTCATCATCTGCTTCAAGGAGCCAACGAACCAGAGCGAGAAGATTGCCTGACAATGCTTACGGGCAACAAAAAAGCGGTCGGATGACCGCTTTTTTGTTGCCTCTTCATCGTCTCTCCACAAGGCCGAGTTTCTCCATGAGCGCCTTCGGCTCCGGGTCATGACCACGGAAATTCCGGTAAAGAACCGAGGCATCCTCCGCATCGCCCCTTTCGAGGATGTTCTTCCTGAAGGACATTGACACCTCCCTGTTGAATATCCCCTTTTCCTGGAAAAGGGAGAATGCATCCGCCTCAAGCACCTCAGCCCATTTATATGAATAATAACCGGCTGAATATCCGCCTGAGAATATATGCCCGAACGATGGTGAGATCGCCGCCTGGCTTACCGTAGGCAGGACGGCATAAGGAGCAAGCACCTCATGTTCGAATTCTATGGTTCCCTCCTGCGGGATGTCCTTGCGTGTATGCCAGGCCATGTCGAGATATCCGAAATGCAACTGGCGCACCTGGGAGTAGCCCGCAAGGTAATTCTTCGCTGCAATTATCCTGTCAACGAGCTCGGAAGGTATAGGCTCCCCTGTCCTGTAATCGCGTGCGAAAGTATTGAGGTACTCCTTCTCGAAACCCCAGTTCTCCATAATCTGTGATGGCAGTTCCACGAAATCACGGGCAACATTGGTCCCCGTCATCGAAGGATAACGGCCCTGAGCCATGATTCCATGGAGAGCATGTCCGAATTCATGGAGAAATGTCGTGAATTCATCATGCGTGATAAGGGACGGACTGTCCGCCGTAGGCTTGGTGAAGTTGGTCACAATGCTTATAAACGGCCTATACTCGACACCGTCCCTGATGCTCTGTCCACGGAACTCCGTCATCCATGCGCCTCCCCTCTTGCTTGGCCGAGGGAAGAAATCGGCATAGAACAGCGCGAGGTGGCTTCCGTCCTCATCCTTGACCTCATAGACCTTCACATCCTTGTGATATACAGGGACATTGTGAAGTTCCTCGAAAGTGAGCCCGTAAAGACGGTTCGCAAGGTCGAATACGGCATCAATACAGTTCTCCAGCCTGAAATAAGGCTTGAGGTCCTCTGCATTGAGAGAATATTCCGCCTCCTGATAGCGCTCAGACCAATATGAGAAATCCCAAGGCATGAAAGTCTCGTCAGCCGGGAAGCCGTTCCTGACGGCATAGCCGCGCACCGCTGCGACATCAGCCTTCGCAAAAGGCATCGACGGTTCGAGAAGCTCCTTTATGAAACCCTCTACCGTCTTCCTGTCCTTCGCCATACGATTCTCAAGGGCATAGTCGGCATAGGTATCATATCCGAGTATGTTGGCAATCCGGATCCTCAGATCCACGATTTTCTTGACTATCTCCGTGTTGTCATTCCCGTCAGCGGTAGCACGGGTGTTGTAGGCCGTCCACATCTGCCTGCGCAGCTCGCGGGAGCGGCAATATTTCATGAAAGGTCCGTAGCTCGGATAATCGAGGGTATAGGCCCATCCTTCAAGACCTTTTTCCTGAGCCGTCTCAGCTCCGAGGGCAAGCATATATTCCTGCAGCCCGTCGAGTTCGGAGCTGTCCGTAACGTTGAGCGTATATGCGTTGGTGGCAGCGAGCACATTTCGGCTGAACTGGAGCGTGGTGGTGGAAAGTTCCTTCGACAGTTCGGTATAGACGGCCTTGTCCTCATCCGACAGGTTGGCTCCTCCCCTGACGAAGCTCTTGTAATGCTGTTCGAGAAGCCTCATCTGGTCTTTCTCAAGTCCGAGGCTGTCCTTGTTCAGATATACGGCCTTGACCCTCTCGAAAAGAGGAGCATTCAGGGAGACGTAAGTCGAATATTCGGTCAGCATCGGGGATACCTCCTCGGCAATCTCCTGCATCCTGTCGTCGGTATCTGCTTCAAGCAGATTGAAGAATATCCCGGATATCCTTTCGAGAGTCCCTCCTGCATATTCCATGGCCTCGATGGTGTTCCCGAATGTAGGAGCCTCCGGATTGGCGACAATGGCGTCAATCTCTGCCTTGGCCTCTGCGATGGCCGACTCGAAAGCCGGCAGATAGTGTTCATTCCTGATCTTGTCAAACTGTGGAGCCCCGAATGGTGCATCGGACTCCGTCAATAGCGGATTTTCCATTTTACAACCTGTGATAATAGCAAGCGCAAGGCCTGCTGCAAACAATTCTTTCTTCATAATCTGGGTGTTTATTTCTGAATATTCCCTTCAGGTTGCAAATTTATGGAAACATTTTTGATTTTGGATATGGAATAAAGCCTTGTCGGTGTCATTATGTACTTGATGTCAAAACAGCTGTACTCCTCCCGCCCCCTCGACCTGGAATGCGCAGTCATTATCCCCGGCATGAAACCCAGTCCTATAATATCTACAAGTGCTATGCTCTCAACCCCGGACTTCACAAGTTCCTCCAGGATATTGTAATTCTTCGTGATGCACGATATCACCCTGCGCCTGTATGTCCTGCCTGTCTTGGCCATGTTGTTGTAATACCTGACCTTGCAGCTTTCGCAGCAGAATTTCTTGTCCGCCCTTCCGTAACTTATCTTGTCACCACATTCAAGGCAAAGAGGCATGACCCTGTTCTGTTTCTTGTATTCCATGATAATAGGTGCGTTTGATGCGGCAAATATCATATGCTCCGCATTGTAATGCAATAGGCCCGGACAGATTTTTCCGTTTCCGATGATTGATTTTTCCGTTTCTTTCAAAGTCAGAAAAATCTTTATGGAATCCTTCCCCATTCATTGGATGCCGGATTTTTCTTCATCATGACAAAAAAAATGAAAAGGATGCTTAAAACAGAAATAACTGATGTCCGACGGCTGTCAGGAGGGTGAAGATTGAATTATTTTGCATTACTTTGCCCCCAACCTACAAGGCGCGCAAATGATGTGGGGAGGAACAATTATCAAAATTAAAGTAGAGAGAAAATCATGGAAAACATCAACAGAATCGAATTGCAGGGTTATGTCGGCACGGTAAGGAGCAACACCGTAGGAGACAAGCAGGTGGTCAACTTCTCTGTAGCCACTGAATTCATGTATAAGGGAAAGGACGGCGTAGGGGTGACGGAAACCACCTGGCACAATGTGGTTGCCTGGAGTAGCAAGGAGATGCCGGACCTTTCCGGTATCGTCAAGGGGGTTCCGGTCAACGTGACGGGCAGGATGAGATGCAACAAATACACCAACGCGGAAGGGACTGACAAGATGTTCTATGAGGTAGCCGCATCCAAGATAAGAATCCTGAAGGAAGCCTGAGAGCATCCGGACGGTTAATCCGCATTATCCGTATCCATGCCTCCGTATTTCATAAGAATCTATATACTCATATTTTTTGCATGGATACGGATAATTGTCACGAATTGTGTAAATTTGCCTCGCACGTTCAGTAAATTTACACTATATGAAACAGGATGTAGCACTTGTCTTGTCAAGCGGCGGTCCGAGAGGATTCGCTTACATCGGCGCAATCGAGGAACTTCTCAGACGCGGATATAACATCACATCGGTAGCAGGTACGTCCATCGGTTCCCTCATAGGCGGCATCTATGCAGCCGGCAGGCTTCCCCAGATAAAGGACTGGCTGTACACTCTTGATGCCTGGAAAGTGTTCACGCTCATGGACCTGTCCATAAGCAAGAACCATCTTGTCAAAGGCGACAGGGTAATCGAGGCCATAAAGGAGATTGTCCCGGACATGGACATCGAGGATCTGAGGATTCCATTCAAGGCCATAGCGACGGATCTGTACACAGGAGAGGAGGTGGTGTTCGACAAAGGCAACCTGTTCCAGGCGATTCGCGCCTCCATATCGATTCCGTCCCTGTTCCGGCCAGTGAAATACGGGTACAGGACCCTGGTTGACGGAGGCATTGCCAATTCAATCCCGCTCAACAGGGTGGACCGCAACGGAAAGGATATCCTTGTGGGATTCGATGTGAACGATGTGGATGTCGAAGGCATAAACAAGGCGCTGCTCGAGGAGGTCAGGGCGGAAGAAGAACGTAAGGAGCATAGGAAAGAGATGACACTTGGGGCGAAGGCCGTGATGGAATCGATGAAGCACGACGAGAGCCTCACCCTCATCGACAAGGTCAAGCTTGCCGGACAGCAGGGCTTCAGGATACTGATGGAATCCATGAGAGGGGAGGGAAAACAGATAGACCCTATTGAGATAGGAGAGAATTACTACACCATCCTTTCAAGGACGTTCTCGCTCATGAACCACGTGAACTCCGAGATGTCTATCAGGATGTACAAGCCGGACATCCTCGTCAAGATGCCATTCGATGCTTACGGGGAGATTTCAGACTATGCCAAGGCCAAGGAAATCTCGGAGGCAGGACGCGAACTTATGAAGAAAGCCATTGACAGATATGAAGAAGAATAGGACAAATGTATTGAGAATCATCCGGATTGCAGTCGCCACTCTGTTCTTTGCAGGAATCACGCTGCTGTTCGTCGATGTCACGGGAGCCTTGCACAAATGGCTCGGATGGATGGCAAGGATACAGTTCCTGCCTGCCGTGCTCGCACTCAACCTGGTGACCGTGGCCGCCCTAATCCTGCTGACCCTCGTATTCGGAAGGGTATATTGTTCGACGATCTGTCCACTCGGGGTGATGCAGGACATCATTTCCTGGAGCAGGGGCAGGCTGAAGAAAAAAGACCGGTTCCGCTTCAGGTATGAGAAAGGACGCAGCTGGCTGAGGATTGCATTCCTGATTCTGTTCATCGTCACGATGGCGGCAGGAGTCCATGCCATTGCAGGTCTTCTCGCTCCATACAGTACATACGGAAGAATTGCACAGAATCTTTTCGCGCCACTGTACACCCTCGGGAACAACCTTGTTGCATGGATTTGCAACAAAGCCGGGAACTATACCTTCTACAGCCGCGAAGTCTGGATAAGAAGCCTTCCGACATTCATCGTGGCGGCCCTGATGTTCATCCTGCTGGCCGTCCTTGCATGGCGTGGCGGAAGGACCTGGTGCAACAATGTATGCCCGGTCGGCACAGTCCTCGGATTCTTCTCAAGGTTCAGCCTTTTCGCACCGTCGATAGACGCGTCCAAATGCAGGGGATGCGGTCTTTGCGGCAGGCAGTGCAAATGCTCCTGCATAGACATGCAGAACCACGAGATTGACACAAGCCGGTGCGTAAGCTGCATGGATTGCATCGGCACCTGCAACGAAGGGGCGATCAAGTACCGTTTCAGATATGGAAGGAACAAGGCGAAGAAGGAGTCTGGGGCAGCCACTGTGGTTCCTGAGGGACCGGACAGCGGAAGGAGGGCTTTCCTCGTCGGCACGGCAATCCTCGGAGCATCGGCCCTGAAGGCTCAGGAGAAGGAAATCGGAGAGAGGCTCGCCCCTGTGAGGAAGCATAAGGCTACCCGTAGGGAGACACCTCTGGTACCAGCAGGTTCGACAAGCCTGAAACATTTTTCTGACCATTGCACTGCTTGTCAGCTATGCGTGAACACCTGTCCGAACAATGTGCTCAGGCCATCATCCGACCTCGGAAGGTTCATGCAGCCTGAAATGTCATACGAGAGAGGCTATTGCAGGCCTGAATGCACCAAATGCTCGCTGGTCTGCCCGGTGGGGGCGATTGTAAGGACCAGCCCGGAGGAAAAGTCCTCAATACAGATCGGACACGCCGTGACTGACCTCAGCCTGTGCGTCGTCAATACTGACGGTGTACGGTGCGGGAACTGCGCGAAGCATTGTCCTGCCGGAGCCATCAGGATGGTTCCTCTGAATCCGGATGACAGCAAATCCCTCAGGATCCCGGCCGTGAACGAGGAGGCCTGCATCGGATGCGGGGCATGCGAGAATCTATGTCCGGCAAGCCCAAGTCCGGCAATACATGTAGAAGGGCACGAAGTACACAGAACATTGTAAGGAGGAAAGCTATGAGCAGCAATATAAGTCGCAGGAGATTTCTGAAGGACCTGGGAGTCGGCGGAGCCGTTGCGGCAGCCGGAGGAATGTTAGCCGGATGCACCGGAAGGGGCGATGCGGGAACGGATTCAGGAAAGGAGGGGGAAATGACCTATAGGGTGAACCCGAACACCGGAGACAGGATAAGCATCCTTGGATATGGATGTATGAGGTGGCCTATGACAAAGGAAGATGACAAGGAAATCATCGACCAGGAGCAGGTGAACAGGCTCGTGGACCATGCCATCGAGAACGGAGTCAATTATTTCGACGCTGCCCCGATCTATCTTTCAGGAGACTGTGAACGCGCTACCGGAGTCGCATTGTCACGACATCCGAGGGACAGCTATTTCATCGCAACGAAATTGTCGAACTTCTGGGATTCATCCAGGGAAACGGCAATGAAGATGTATAATGAATCGTTCAGGAGTTTGCAGACAGACCATATTGACTATTACCTGCTCCATTCAATCGGAGGAGGCGGGATGCAGAATTTCAACGAGAGATTCGTGGACAACGGGATGCTGGACTTCCTCATGGAGGAAAGGAAGAAAGGGCACATACGCAACCTCGGGTTCTCATTCCATGGAGACAAGCAATGCTTCGACAGCCTGATGGCCATGCACGGGAAATATCACTGGGATTTTGTTCAGATACAGCTCAACTATATGGACTGGAAGCATCCGTCCGGAAGGAATACGGAGGCGGAGTACCTTTATAACGAACTGCATGACAGGAACATACCTGCAATAATAATGGAGCCGCTCCTCGGAGGAAGGCTTGCCACCCTTCCGGAATATATCGTCGATATGCTGAAGCGATGTGCCCCGACATCAAGTGTTGCGAGCTGGGCATTCAGATTTGCAGGACACCACGAAGGAGTGCTGACAGTGCTGAGCGGAATGACGTATATGGAGCATCTCAAGGACAATCTCGGAACATTCTCCCCTCTCGTTCCTCTGACGGACGTCGAACTGGATTTCCTTGGTCAGGTTGCCGACATGATGACCAAGCATCCTTTCAACAGATGCACGCATTGCGACTATTGCATGCCTTGTCCTTACGGTATCGACATTCCTGAGATATTCAAGCATTACAACAGATGTCTGAACGAAGGATTCATCAACGAGCATCCAGGTACGGAAGCATACAGAAAAGCACGGCGCGCCTATCTTGTAAGCTACGACCGTGCCATACCTAAACTCCGTCAGGCCGACCGATGCATCAGTTGCGGCCAATGCAGGCCGAAATGCCCTCAGGATATAAACATCCCCGGAGAACTCGGCAGAATCTGGACATACGTCGAGAAACTGCGCCGGGAACTATAATCTCTGTATTGTCTTCAGGTGGTCGGGCCTATCAGGCTAGGCCGCTTTGCGACTCAATAACTTTTTGTGACCTCGGCGTCCTTTGCGAAGAACTTGTACTGGAAGAATATCAGGTAGAGTGCTCCGCAGGTTACGCAACTGTCAGCGAAATTGAATACGGCGCCGAAGAAGGTGTGTACCTGGTCCGACCACGGAAGAGTGTAGTCGAACAGAGGGAAATAGAACATATCGACTACCTGTCCGAACATGAATGCGAACGGGGCTCCCGGAGTCACCGTCTCCGGCCATATCAGTCCGTAGAAGAAACAGTCGATGATGTTGCCGAAGGCTCCTGCCGTGATGAGTGTGAGACCGACGAGAACTCCCGTAGGGACATCCTTGCGCCTTGCCAGCTTGGCAATCCACCACCACAGTGCTCCGAAAAGCACTATTCTGAACAGGGAGAGGATGATCTTGCCCCACAGTCCCCCGAAAGCCATTCCGAATGCAAAGCCTTTGTTCAGAACAAAATGCAGCTTGAACCAGTCTCCTGCCACATTTATTGTCTCTCCGAGAGACATATTCGTCTTGACCAGGACCTTTATGACCTGGTCAAGTACGACAAGAATGAATCCGAGGATGAAGAGTTTTGTCCCCTTTGAGATCTTCATACAGGCTATTTGTTCTTGTTCATCATCTCCTTGGCCTCGACAGTGAGGGTTGCATGAGGAACGAGACGAAGCCTTTCCTTAGGGATGAGCTTGCCTGTCATGCGGCATACTCCGTATGTCTTGTTCTCGATTCTCACGAGGGCAGCCTCAAGATTCTGGATGAATTTGTACTGCCTCTGTGCGAGAGCGCCGGCCTCTTCCTTGTTGAGGGCTGTGGCTCCTTCCTCCATTACCTTGAATGTAGGAGATGTATCCTCGATGTCGTTGCTGGAGTCATGGGTCACGACATCCCTGAGAGTCTTATATTCTTTTTTTGCCTTATCGAGCATTTCAAGAATTATCGCCTTGAACTCCTGCAGTTCCTCATCGCTGTAACGCACCTTCACCTCAGGTTCGTTCACTTTCTTTTCTTCTGCCATAATTGTGAATGTTTTAAAGTTTTTACTATCTCATGCCTGAACCTTCGCCACCTTGATGCGTATAGCACCATCGCCCCATTCCACCTCAGCGGCATCCTCCGCTTCGGACAGAGGAGCAGCAGCAACGGACAGAGCCAGCGTCTGGGAGGCTACATAACCGCCGAACCCTTTGAGGGAGGCGGCGATTTCATCTCCGTCAGTACCATCAGCATATATGACGACAGATATCTTGTCAGTGACCTCGAAGCCACTGTCCTTGCGGAGATTCTGTATCCTGTTAATCAATTCCCTTGCCACACCTTCGAGACGGAGTTCCTCCGTGACGGTCACATCGAGGGCAAGCGTCAGGGTGCCTTCCGTGGCAACGAGCCATCCCGGCATATCCTCCGAAGTGATTTCATAGTCACCCTTGTTGAGGGAGACATCACCGGAAGGAAGGTTGAGCACATAAGCTACGGAAGAGGCCTCACAAGACTGGATTGCCGTAATCTCTTCCTGAGTCAGGGTGCTGAAGGCTGCGGCTATCTCCTTCATCTGCTTTCCGTATATCTTGCCGAGAGTCTTGAAGTTAGGCTTGATTTTCTTGGTTATCATGCCTGCGGCATCGTCGATGAACTCCGCCTCCTTCACATTGACCTCGCCGAGAATCAGCCCCTTGACCTTTCCGAGCTGTTCCTTCACCTTGGTGTCTATGACCGGTATCACGATCTTGGACAGAGGTTTGCGGACATTGATGTTCACCTTGCGACGCAGGGCGAGGACCATTGACGAAGCTCTCTGGGCGAGCTCCATCCTTTCCTCCAGGTCCTTGTCCACCACTGACGGGTCATATTCAGGCATCGGCACATAATGTACCGATGCCGCTCCCGGAACCAGGTCGAGGTACATCCTCTCCATGAAGAACGGAGCTATAGGGGCAGCGAGTTTGGCGACTGACACAAGCACCTGATAAAGAGTCTGGTATGCAGACAGTTTGTCGGCATCCATCGTACCTCCCCAGAAACGCTTCCTGCCAAGGCGCACATACCAGTTGCTCAGATGGTCGCAGACGAAACCCTGGATCAGACGGCCTGCCGAGGTGACATCATAGTCCTCATAGGCAGCCACGACATCCTTCACGAGGGTGTTGAGCAACGATATTATCCATCTGTCAAGCTCAGGACGCTCCGACACAGGGACCTGAGGCGCCTCAAGGTCGAATGAATCCACATTCGCATACAATGCAAAGAACGAATATGTATTGTAGAGCGTACCGAAGAATTTCCTTCTCACCTCGTCAACGCCAGCCTCGTCGAAACGCAGGTTGTCCCAAGGCTGTGAGTTCGTGAGCATATACCAGCGCAGGGCATCAGGACCGAATTTATCCAAAGCTTTGAAAGGATCGACCGCATTGCCGAGACGCTTGCTCATCTTGTTTCCGTCCTTGTCGAGGACGAGACCGTTGGAAATCACCCTCCTGAATGCGCATTTGTCGCTCACCATAGTGTTGATTGCGTGAAGGGTGTAGAACCATCCGCGCGTCTGGTCAACGCCCTCGGCGATGAAGTCCGCCGTGCAGCCGAACTTTTCTGAACTGAGGTTGCGCAATCCCTCCTGGGCATATGGCATTGCCCCGGAATCGAACCAGACATCAATCAGGTCGGTCTCACGGCTCATCTTCCTGCCGGTTTCGGAAACGAGGAAGACATTGTCCACATAAGGTCTGTGGAGGTCTATCCTGTCATAATTCTCCTTCGACATGTCGTCCGGATTGAATCCCTTGTCCCGCAACGGGTTGGAAGACATATATCCAGCAGCGACGGATTTGTCTATCTCGGCATAAAGTTCCTTGAGGGAACCGATGCACCTGACCTCCTTGCCGTCCTCGGTCATCCACACCGGAAGCGGAGTACCCCAGTAGCGGCTCCTCGAAAGGTTCCAGTCCTGGATGTTCTCAAGCCATTTGCCGAAACGGCCGGTACCGGTGGATTCCGGTTTCCACTTGATGGTATCGTTCAACTCCATCATCCTCTCGCGTACCGCAGTCGTCCTGATGAACCAGGAGTTGAGCGGATAATATAGGACCGGCTTGTCCGTCCTCCAGCAATGAGGATATGTATGAGTATGTTTTTCTATCTTGAAGGCCTTGCCTTGCTGTTTGAGCATCACGCACAGGTCCACATCGAGGGTCGGAGCATCAGCCGGGAGGGAGGCATCGTAGGCATTCTTGACATAACGTCCTGCCCATTCAGCATAACTATCCGAGACATTGGCCTGTACATATTCAGGATCAAGATCCTCCAAACGGAAGAACCTGCCTTGCCTGTCCACCTGGGCGCACCTGTCACCATTCCTGTCAACGACCATCAAAGGAGGCACTCCGGCTGCCTTTGCAACCTTGTTGTCGTCTGCACCGAAGGTAGGCGCTATATGGACGATGCCGGTACCATCCTCCACCGTGACATAGTCTCCAGGGATCACGCGGAAAGCGCCTTCTCCAGGATTGAACCACGGAATGAGCTGATGGTACGATATACCGACAAGTTCAGAGCCCTTTATCCTGCCATCAAGCAGCCTGTAGGGCACGACCTTGTCACCCGGCTTGTAAGAATCGAAGGATGCCTCCTTGCCTTTAGGGTTGAAGATAGAGCCTACGAGGGCCTCTGCGACAACGTAGATGCATTGGTCTCCTGTATATGGGTTGAAGGACATAACCTTCACATAGTCGATGTTCGGACCGACGCAAAGAGCAGTATTTGACGGGAGGGTCCAAGGGGTGGTAGTCCACGCGAGAAAGAACACCGGAAGTGTCTCGCATCCGTAGAGAATCTGTGATTTCTCGTCCTTGATCACCTCGAACTGCACTGTTGCAGTGGTATCTTTCACATCGCGGTAGCAACCAGGCTGGTTGAGTTCATGCGTACTCAAGCCGGTTCCTGCTGCAGGAGAATATGGCTGAATCGAATAGCCCTTGTATAGCAATCCCTTGTCGTAGATTTTCTTCAGGAGATACCAAAGGGTCTCAATATACCTGTTGTCGTACGTGATGTACGGGTCGTCCATGTCCACCCAATAGCCGATGCGCTCCGTCAGGTTCACCCATTCTGCAGTGTATTTCATGACCTCCTTGCGGCAGGCCTTGTTATAGTCCTCGACGGAAATCCTGACTCCGATGTCCTCCTTGGTGATGCCGAGCATCTTCTCGACGCCCAGTTCGACCGGAAGCCCGTGAGTATCCCAGCCGGCCCTTCTGTTTACCTTGTAGCCGCTCTGTGTCTTGTAGCGGCAGATGGAGTCCTTTATGGAACGGGCCATCACATGATGTATGCCCGGCATTCCGTTCGCAGAAGGCGGACCTTCAAAGAACACGAACTCCGGCGCCCCTTCCCTCAGTTGGAGGGATTTCTCAAAAGCATGATTCTTCCTCCACCTGTCGAGAATTTCATTTCCTGTCGCCACGAGGTCAAGACCTCTGTATTCCTTAAATGCCATATCAAAAAAAATTTCTAATTTTGCACACGGATTCCGTGCGGAATTTTCAATCTGCAAATATAATTATTTTTGGGACAATATATGAATATCATAGATGCCATTATTCTGATATGCTTCATTCCGGCCTTGATTCAAGGCATAAGAAAAGGATTCATAGCCCAGGTCATCTCGATAATATCCATCGTGGCAGGCATATGGCTGTCATTCCGTTTCTCTAAATTGTTGGCTGGCTGGATCGGGCAATATATCGAGGCATCGGGACAGGTGCTCCAGATAGTCGCCTTCGCACTGATTCTCGTGCTTGTTATCATCGGTCTGTTCGCATTGGGCAAACTGATCGAGGCAACCATAAAAATCGTGATGCTCGGCTGGCTGAACAAACTTCTCGGAGCAACCTTCTCCATCCTGAAATGTGCACTGATCCTCGGTCTGTGCGTAATGGCATTCAACTCGATAAACTCTACATTCAACATTGTCTCCGAGGATACCCTGTCGGGTTCGTTGCTGTACGGCACACTCAAATCGACGGCATATTCGGTATTCCCATATCTCCAGGGTCTTCTGAACTTCGCAAAATGACAGTCATGGACAGACTTATACTGATAGAGACTTCAACGGCCCTGTGCTCATGCGCATTGGCACAGGATGGCAAGATCGTCTCCTACCGGGAGAGTTCCTCACCGAAGTCCCACGCATCCCTTACGGCGGTTTTCATTCAGGAAATGCTGGATGAACTCGGAATCGGCATAGCCGACTGCGATGCAGTGTGTGTAAGTATGGGGCCAGGGTCATATACAGGTCTGAGGGTGGGCGTATCGACGGCCAAAGGGCTGTGCTTCGGAGCGAGGAAGCCTCTCGTCGCAGTGGGTACGCTTGACACCCTTGTCGCAAAGGTGAAGAATCCTGAAGAATACGGATACATCGTGCCGATGGTGGACGCCCGCAGGATGGAGGTGTATTCGGCTGTATATCGCAATGATGGGACGAGGCTCACAGATGTAGCCCCTGCAATAATTGACGGGAACAGCTACAGCGAATATCTCGCAGATTCAAAGGTCCTGTTCATAGGGGACGGGGCTGGCAAATGCGAAGGAACCATCGTTTCCCCGAACGCAAGTTTCATCCAATGCTGCCCTGATGCGAGGGATATGCTTCAGCCTGCCCTCCGTGAGTTCCGCGCAGGGAATTTCCAGGATGTGGCGTATTTCGAGCCTTTCTACCTGAAGGAGTTCGTCGCCACCACCAGCAAGAAGAAATTGTTATAGTGTTTCCTGATAAAAGAAAAAAGAGAGCGAATCGCTCTCTTTTTTCTTTTTTATTCATGATTGTTGGCGTTGGTCAGAGGCTGTCCCTGATACTCGCCGGTCAAGGTGTGGAGGAAGGCCGTGATGTCAGCGACCTGGGACTCCTTAAGTTTCTTGCCGTTCTGGAATCTTGCCATGTCACGCACAGCATCCTCGAGGGTGAGTCTCGTGCCGTCGTGGTAATATGGCCAGGTAAGGGCTACATTCCTCAGGCCAGGTGTCTTGAAACGGTGACGGTCGCGTTCGCACTGGGTCTCCTTGTACCTTCCGTTATCCTCGATTGTCAGCTCCATCCCCCTGTCTGCAAAATAATCGTCCTTCACGCCCATGAGCTCATAGCTCTGGCCTCCGAGAATCGGACCGTTGTGGCAGGTCGCGCAACCGGTTGCCTTGAAAAGTTCATAGCCAGCCTTCTCCTGCTCCGTGATCGCGGAAGCATCTCCCTTCAGATATTTGTCGAAGCGTGAATCTGGCGTAAGGAGGGTCTTCTCAAATTCTGCAATGGCGTCCGTAATGGTCTCCTGGGTGATGCCCTGAGGGTAGAGGGCCTTGAACCTCCTGACCATTTCCCTGTCAGCAGCGAGTTTGGCAATGATTTCATCGAAAGACTCGCAGGCCATCTCGACAGGGTTCAATGGCGGGCCGGCAGCCTGGTCGGCGAGGGTTGCGGCGCGTCCGTCCCAGAACTGAACGAAGTTATATACGGCGTTATATACCGTAGGGGCGTTTACACCTCCGAGCTGTCCGTCCACACCGTCAGAGAACTGTTCATTGTCCACACCTCCCGTATCAAGGCCATGGCAGGAGGCGCATGAAATCGTGTTGTCCTTGGAAAGACGGGTGTCGTGGTACAGGTCGAAGCCGAGAGCGACCTTCACAGGGTCCGTCTCAAATGAACCGATAGGACGGACAGGCTCAGCTGCGCATGATGGGCAGCAGCTGCCGCCATACATTCCAGTCCACTCCTTGCCAGCCCAGTCAAGGACCACGGAGCGTTTAGCCTTGGTGATGGAACTGCCCCAGTGTACGAGATAGTATTTCGCCATAGGCATCGTCCCGTCAGCCACCACCTTCTCGATTTTCGCGAGGTCAACCGGGTGGAGAGGCTCACCAGCCGCGATGGCCTGTCCGGCAGGAACGAAATCGAAGGCATGGTAGCCATCGGCTGCATCTTTCTTGACCAATTTGCCCATTACAGGAAATTCCGCATAGAACGGAAGTTCAGGATCCTCGCTGTGACAGCTGATGCAACCGCCGTCGGCGAAAATCTTGCTGACTCTCTCCGCCTCGGCCAACTCCGCCGAAGGGACTCTGTTCACAGCCCTGTAAATCACTGCCATAGCGGCGACAGCGACGAGCAGCACGACTGCGAACCATTTGATGAATCGTTTCATAAACTACAAATTATTAGGTTATTGTTGACTATATACATGTATGCTGTCCTGCGCAGCAGGCAGGTATTCCACACCCCACCAGCACATCTGCAGGCAGGCGAAGGATAATATGACAAGTGCGCACAGCCATCTTGTCGAACCTTTCCTGAGAAGCCTCAGATGGATGTATGCGAGATATGCCAGCCATGTCACGGCGGCCCAGGTCTCCTTGGGGTCCCAATTCCAGTAATGTCCCCACGCCTCCTTCGCCCAGAGGGCCCCGGAAAGCATCCCGAACGTCAGGAAGGCCATACCTATATATATAAGCGTGTCCATGCTCCCAAGCATATCATCCTTTCCGCTCACCATCCCCCACAGGGCCAGCAGGAACGCACATCCGAGCATCGAATATGAAAACATATAGACCGTCACATGGGGTATGAACCATCCGCTCTGCAGGGCGGGCATCAGCGTCGAATCATGGATCTGCGGCTTCACGCAGTTTATCACTATGAAAACCGTAGCAAGCACTGCCGAGAAGGACAGCACCCAATTGTATTTCCAACGGAGATATGTGAAAAGCCCGGCGACCATGGCGAAGAACGAATACCACAGCCTCGTCTCCCCCATAGTCCGAAGAGGCGGACGGGAAAGCGAAATCCACAGATATATTATGAATGAAGCGAATACGGCAATTCCTCCAAGGCACAGGAAGGATGCGGAACGGCTCACGGCCTGCGACACGCCGGCACCTGCCATACCCCTTCCGGAAGAGCGTCCTGCGGCCAAAGCAGCTACAGCCCCGGCTGCATACAGCAACACGGAGACCACGGCAAAAAATATGAAAGAATCCCAAGCCATATACTCACCTCCTATCCGGTCCTTTGGCGAACAACATCACGGCACCTGCTATCATCATGAGTATCCCTATGACAGTCAGATATTTCCAGGGCTGCCTCACGACCTGCAGCACACATCCGCCCTCTCCTTCTCCACCGGCAGCGACAAGATACACCTGCTCCCCGAATCCGGCAGTGAACGGGTCGTTCACCTTGATTGACACAGGTCTGCCATCCACCTGCACCTTGGCTTCATATACCGACGGCACACCGTTGTCAAAATAATCAGTGGTGAAATCATCGAGCAACAGCGTATGGGAAAGCCTGTCAACGCTGCCGTCTTCCCTGTAGGCAATTCCGGTCTCCTGGCCCGGCACAAGGCTTACGCGCAGTATATCGTTATCCGGAATTCCGCAGAAAAGCGACACGAGGACAAGTAGCAGTCCGGCATGGTTCAGGATGAACCTGACACGCAGCTTCCCGGAAGCATCCCGGAGGCCACGCAGAAGCACGGCCAGCAGGACCGTCATCAGGAACACGAGCTCCGCGACGAACCACCACGAGCCTGTCAATGAGACATCGCAGGTGAACCCGAGCACGAGACATCCCGAGGCGAAAAGCAGTATGGATGTGATTGTGGTCCAAGGAGAGAGGAGAAAACGCATGACAGGGCGGCTTCCATGGTTCCTCCAAAGGAAAAGCACGGCGGCTACCCACAGGACTGTGAGTATGAGGTTCACAGGAAAAGCTAATAATTCCATAGGTCAGATCATCTCATCCCTCTCGCGCATGTCCTTGATGCGGAGCTGGGTGTTGGCTGTGCCACGGTAATAATTCTCAACTATTGAATAGCAGACATCCATCGGATTGCCTGCCTTGATGTGTTCGAAGAAATCAGCCATGTTGAAGGCGATGGCGGAAATATGATGATATGGATGGGACTCCTGGATGAGTTCCAGCTTGAGGTGTCCGCCCTCGGCGCCGACCTTGCGTCCGTTCCCGTTGTCATAGACATTCTCCGTGAGGAAGACAGGCGCTGCATTGCCAGGTCCGAACGGTTGGAACTGTTTCAGGATCCTGAGGAACTTCGGGGTTATCTGGGAGAAGTTCAGCCTCGCATCGATATCCACAACAGGGGTCTGCATCTGTGGGACTATCCTGCCCGATATGAATTTCTCGATACGCTCGCAGAACTGAGGCAGGTTCTCCTCCTTCAGGGTGAGCCCGGCGGCATAGAGATGTCCTCCGAAATTCTCGAGAAGGTCTGAACAGCTCTCGATGGCATCATAGAGGTCGAAGCCGTGGACACTCCTCGCGGAGCCTGTCACAAGGCCGCCCTGGGACTGGGTGAACACGATGGTCGGCTTGTAGAAAGCCTCCACGAGACGGGAAGCCACGATGCCGACCACGCCCTTGTGCCACTGAGGGTTATATACTATCGTGGCATTGCCGCTTGAAAGGCATGAGCCGTTGCGTACCATCTCCAGGGCCTCCTGGGTTATGCGGCGGTCTATGTTCTTGCGTTCGTTATTGTGTTCGTTGATTTCCGTACCTATGCGGAACGCCTCCTGCGCATCGTCTGCCGTCAGGAGCTCCACGGCAATCCTGCCCGACTCCATGCGGCCTGCGGCGTTGATACGGGGGCCTATCTTGAAGACTATGTCGTCAATCGTGATATGGGTTGGCTCCAGCCCTGAAAGCTGAATCATGGCCAGAAGGCCTTCACGGGGGCTTCCGTTGAGCTGCTTGAGCCCGTAATGGGCGAGAATCCTGTTCTCATCCGTCACGCTCACGAGGTCGGACGCAATGCTGACCACGAGCAGGTCGAGAAGCGGCACGAGGGTCTCGAAAGGAATTCCGTACTGCTGGGAATATGCCTGGACGAGCTTGAAGCCGACGCCGCATCCAGACAGGTCGTCGAAAGGATAATGGCAGTCCTCCCTCTTCGGGTCGAGCACCGCCATGGCCTTCGGCAGTTCGTTTTCCGGGAGATGATGGTCGCAGATTATCATGTCGATGCCCTTGGTACGGGCATAATCCACCTTCTCGTTCGCCTTGATGCCGCAGTCGAGGGTGATTATCAGCGAGAATCCGTTGTCCGAAGCCCAGTCAATGCCCTTGTAGGAGACGCCGTAGCCTTCATCGTAACGCTCCGGGATGTAGAAATCGATTGCCGGAGTGAGCCTTTTCAGGAAAGAATAGACCAGGGATACCGCCGTCGTGCCGTCAACGTCGTAGTCGCCATAGACGAGGATGCCCTCGCCGGAGACAACTGCCTTGTGGAGCCTCTCGACCGCCTTGTCCATATCCTTCATCAGGAATGGGTCATACAGGTCCGAAAGGTCCGGACGGAAGAATGACCTCGCCTGCTGGAATGTCCGAACTCCCCTCTGCGCAAGGAGTTCGGCAAGCACCGGATCGACTCCAAGTTCAGAAGACAGGCGGCTGACTACCTCAGCATCAGCACATTCCTTCAATATCCATTTCTTTTCCTTCGGCATAGCATACAAAGATATGGATTTTGTTTGGAAATGTAAAACCGAACAGGAAAATTTTGATAGGATGAATGTATTTCGACAATAGTCGGATTTTTTATGTAACTTTGCAGGCTGCGCTGTAAGCGCAAAACGATTTTGACAATATTAAACACTGCAACAATATGAGCATCAATGACCTCAACGAACAGGAGCAGTTCCGCAGGGAATCGCTCACGAAGCTAAGGGAACTCGGAATCGAGCCTTACCCGGCAGCACTCTATCCGGTAAACACATCCACCAAGGCCATCAAGGAAGGCTATGACCCGGAGTCCGGCAACTTCCAGGATGTGGTCATAGCGGGAAGGATAATGTCCCGGCGCATAATGGGTGCAGCCTCCTTCGGGGAAATCCAGGACGAGTCGGGGCGCATCCAGATTTATGTGAACCGTGACGAGATCTGCCCGGGCGAGGACAAGACAATGTACAACACCGTATGGAAGAAGCTCCTTGACATAGGCGACATAATAGGCATCAAGGGATTCGCATTCATCACGAAGACAGGACAGCTTTCCGTACACGCCAAGGAACTGACCCTCCTGAGCAAGTCCCTCAGGGTGCTTCCGATTGTGAAGGAGAAGGACGGCGAGGTCTTCGATGCCTTCTCAGACCCTGAACTGAAATACAGGCAGAGGTATGTCGACCTGATCGTGAACCCTTCCGTGCGCGACACCTTCATAAAGAGAAGCCAGATCATCGCCACGATGAGGGAATATTTCAACGAGGCAGGATGCCTCGAGGTCGAGACCCCGATTCTCCAGAGCATCCCGGGAGGTGCGTCAGCAAGGCCGTTCATCACCCACCACAACGCCCTGGACATCCCTCTCTACCTGCGCATCGCCAACGAGCTTTACCTCAAGAGACTCATTGTTGGAGGATATCACGGAGTGTATGAGTTCGCCAAGGATTTCCGCAACGAGGGAATGGACAAGACCCACAACCCGGAATTCACCTGCATGGAGATCTATGTGGCATACAAGGATTACATCTGGATGATGGAGTTCGTGGAGAAAATGCTCGAGAGGATTGCCGTGAAGCTCCACGGCACATCGGTCGTTACCATCGGTGAGAACCAGGTGGACTTCAAGCCGCCTTACAGGAGGCTTCCGATGCTTGAGGCCATCAAGGAATATGCAGGTGTCGATGTGGCAGGGATGGACGAAGACCAGCTCCGTCAGGTCTGCAAGGACCTCCACGTGGAGACCGACCCGTCATTCGGAAAAGGCAAGCTGATCGACGCCATCTTCGGACAGTACTGCGAGGACAAGCTCATCCAGCCTACGTTCATCACCGACTACCCTGTAGAGATGTCCCCTCTCACCAAGCGTCACCGCTCCAATCCTGACCTCACGGAGAGATTCGAGCTTTTCGTGTGCGGAAAGGAACTCGCCAACGCATACAGCGAGCTCAACGACCCTATCGACCAGTATGAGAGGTTCCAGGACCAGCTAAAGCTGAAGGACAAGGGAGACGACGAGGCTATGTTCATAGACATGGACTTCGTGCGCGCTCTCGAATACGGTATGCCTCCTACATCCGGAATGGGAATGGGAATAGACCGTCTGACAATGTTCATGACCAACTCCCCTACAATCCAGGATGTGCTCTTCTTCCCGCAGATGCGTCCGAAGAACAACTGAGCATCAGAAGCATATACCGGCACCGATGACGGCAGAGACGGTGTGGAACGATACAGTCTCCACGCCTGCGCTGAAACAGAAATGTCCGAAGGTGAAGAGGCATCCGGCCTCGACGGCGATCCCGGAGAAGGACATGTCGTCCACCTGCACCCAGTTGCCGTCAATATCGGTCCACATATATTGGCTGTACCCGTAGCCTGCACCGGCATACAGGGACAGCCATTTTTCAATGCCCATCACAGGGCCCGCCGTCGCTGAAAGGGTGCAGATGCGCTTCCGGCCTCCCGGCCACATCTGCGTGCCGTCCGAAAGCATGCCGTCCGAATCGCAATGATAGGCAGGAGAGGAGAAAAGGAAGTCCGACCTGAATGAGGCATATCCGCCCCAGCGACCTTTCTGCATAGCGAAGGTCAGCCCTCCGGCAGGAACAGGATAGGAGCCGCTGATCAAGAGCCAGGTCCTCAGGCCTGCCGCCCTCATCAGGGCGGATGCGGACGGAGCAATCCCCTGAGACGGACGCAGGACAAGCGTATCTGACATCGTCTCCTGCGCAAGGCGTGGACGGAGACATCCGGAGACTTCCACCTGCGGGACATCCCGGATTGAAAGCATCCGGGGCATCTCTCCGCAGGAGAACCATTTGCCGACTGCCGCAAACCTTGCCCTCTGGGCTGCGGTCATCTCCCCCTGACGGGCTTTCAGTTCCCTGTTCTTTGACACGAAAAGTTCAATGGTCTTCTCGGCGACATCCTTTGAGACGATGTCCCCCGCCTTGACCTTTGCACGCAGTTCCGCACATTCGGCACACATACGCTCATAGTTCCCCAGTTCCCTTTCGAGGGAAGCGTTGGAACCTGAACGCGTCTGAGCGCCCAATCCTGCAACAGAACACAGGAACAGGACTGCGATATTTACGATTCTACATTTCATTGCGTGCAAATTTAGCAAAAAAGGTATATCTTTGGGATAATAATGCAGATACGAAATGCTTGGACCCTCAGGTTTCTTCCAATCCTTGGACGACGGGACGGTAAATCCTGCATCCGACGAACTCGAAGTTTTCCATATCTCCGAGGAAGGGTTCAATGTACTCTATAAGGTATGCAGGAACGGCAGATTCTTCATCTACAAGGGTCTGAAACCGGAATTCATCGGCAATCCGCTTTACGAGGAACTCCTGAAGAAAGACTTCAACATCGGATTCTCCCTGTCCCACATCGGCATCTGCCAATATTTCGGGATGGTGAGGCTGCCTGTCGAGGGAAACTGCATCATAATGGAATGGATTGACGGATGCACCCTCGAGCAGCTGATTGCAGGGGGAAGCCTCACGCCTTCATCATCCGGACGCATCCTGTGCCAGATATGCGACGCACTGTCCTATATGCACCTCAAACAGGTCGTACACAGGGACCTGAAGCCGGAGAACATACTTGTCACATACAACGGTCAGAATGTCAAGATAATAGATTTCGGGTTGTCGGACGCGGACTCCTACGGGATTCTGAAGTCACCGGCCGGTACCTTGGCCTATGCCTCCCCCGAACTGATAGCAGGAGAGAACGTGGACGGAAGGAGCGACATCTGGTCCCTCGGAATGATAATGAAGGAGATGCCGGGACATTGGGGACATATAGCATCGAGATGTCTCAGGAGGGAGCGCGAAAGGAGATACGGATGTGCGGAGGATGTAAGGAAGGCCATAGGAGGCAACGGGATGAGACGGGCCGCCATATCGTTCTGCGCCATATGCCTCGTCGGGTGCGTGACCCTGGCTGGGGCCTCCGTCATAATGAAGCCTGATACCCAACCGCTTCCTGAGCAAGATGTCCGTGAGATTCCTGACAGCACAAATGCCGTGGTGATGGAGGAACCATCCGCCGTCACGAACGAAAACCATGTCGGAAAAGATGAGGGGCAGGAAAGTCACGAGGATGTAAGGACCGATGACACCCTCCTGAACGCCGACCCTATAGACAATGAAACGCTTGACGACCTGTTCGACAAGGCCGCGGAGATGATTCTCTGAAAACCGTCACTCCTTTACCCGTTCGAGGAGGGTTATGCCGCCATTCCTGCCGGCGACATATGAAGGAGTCCATTCCCCATCCCTCAGAATCCTCGAAATGTAAAGAGGATAGCCCATCAACACATTGGCAAGTCCGAACCTGTCTCCAACCCTGAGCTGTGAATTCCTCGAATCGGCGACCTCGAACTCCGATTCTCCGAGATACCTCAGGCGGACAATCCTGTCGGGAGCCCAGCCGACCAGGATCTGTTCCCCTGCCTCAAGGTCGGAGGCACAGATGCAGCGGGAGGAGAAGAAGGTGGAATCATATATGCTCGACTGACGGAGCGCTTCACAGAAACCATGAAAATCACGGACTCCCACATAACGTGACAACACATCGAGAGTCGCAATCCGAGGGGTCGGTTTCATGCTGACATAGCCCCAGAGGCGCTTCAGAGTGGATGAGGAGACATGATCCCCGGCCTCGTGCTCGATTACCACGGACAAGGATTCGAAATCCGTGGATGTGGCTATACGCCGGCCATATTTCTTTTCCACCGCCGAAAGGAGATAGGTAAGTTCGGGTATGATGTTGCTGTCCATTGTCTATAAATTGATATGCAGTTGCAAATTTAGCAAGTATCATTTTTCAATTCAAGTTCACAATGGTTCATTTTGAAAACGGGAGGAAGATTCAAAACTTTTCCGGCCATACAGGCCTGAAAAGCAAATTATTCCTATCTTTGCAAGACTCTGAATAATAAAGAGAATATGGAACTATGATATTGCGATGAAGACGGAGACGATAACTTCAGCACAGAATCCAAGGATAAAGGAACTGTCTGCCCTCCAGGAGAAATCCAGGGTCAGGAAAGAGAAAGGACTGTTCGTGGTCGAGGGCAGGAGGGAACTGATGCATTGCCTCGAGGCAGGCTATGAGCCCTATGCCCTGACAGTCTGTCCGGAAATTCTTCAGGAGGACGAATATGACGCCATTTCAAGACTCTGCAAATGCAATGTCATTGAGGTTCCCGCACATCTTTATGAAAAGATCGCATACAGGGGAGGTACGGAAGGAGTCATTGCCCAGATGAAATGCAAGAGTCACGAGCTCTCCGCCCTGAACATCGGGAAATCACCGATAATAATCGTGCTCGAATCCGTGGAGAAGCCAGGCAACCTTGGGGCGGTGCTACGCAGCGCGGATGCAGCCAGGGCCGATGCCGTCATCATCTGCGACCCTCTCACGGACCTCTACAACCCCAACCTCATCCGTTCGAGCATCGGCGGCATCTTCACCGTGCCTGTCGCCACGGCCACATCTGAAGAAACAATCAAATGGTTGAAAACCAACAATATACAAATTCTGACCGCCCAGCTTCAGGACTCCCTGCCCTACTATGACACGGACATGAGCCGCGGTACGGCCATCGTCATGGGAACCGAATCCACGGGACTCACGGACATCTGGAGGAAGGCGGCCGACTCGCACATAATGATTCCTATGCTCGGGAAGCTTGACTCGCTCAATGTCTCCATTTCTGCAGCCATCCTTCTGTATGAAGCTGTCAGACAACGCAATGCAAAATGAAGAAGTTCGGTCTTATCGGCGACCCCATCGCCCACTCGCTCAGCCCTGCGCTTTTCAGGGCCGGATATGACGGAAGATACCCATACGATCTGATTGAAGGCGGAGATTTCGATGATTCTTTCCGCAGATTCATGGAGGAATATGACGGGGTCAATGTAACGGCCCCGTTCAAGGAACTTGCGTTCCGGAGGGCCGGGAACTGCTCTGCGGAATGTGGGGTGATCGGTGCCGCCAACATCCTTGTGAAGACGCCGGAAGGTGTGAAGGCTTACAATTCCGATTTCCTCGGTGTCAGGAAATGGCTGGAGGAAGTGTCCGGAGGACGGAAGATGAGCGTCCTGATAGCAGGTTGCGGAGGTGCCGGAAAGGCTGCGGCATTCGCAAGCGCATCCCTGGGCTTCAATACCTTGCTGATGAACAGGGACAGGTCCAAGGCTGAGCAAATCGCCGCAAAGGCCGGGTATTTCCCTGGATCCGGTTTCGATGTAAGGGATTTGGATGATTTCCGTATATGTATGATAGAGAGCGACATCACCATCTACAACATACCGTCCCCGATTCCGGCTTTGTCCGGGCTTTCCGCAGATGATTTCGCCTGCAGGAGTGGCAGGCGGCACATCCTCGAGGCCAATTACAGGAATCCTTCATTCTGCGGAAGACTGGCCCAGATGATGGACGCACCTGGAAGCAGGACCACATATACGGGAGGCAGGAAGTGGCTGCTTTACCAGGCCCTGACAGGATATGAGATTTTTACGGGAGAAACTCCCGATTTGGCAAAGATGTCTGCCTGTTTGTGAGAAATTATGACTATCTTGCGGAGTTTTTGCTACGGAAGCAGACAAATGATTCAACATTAAAACCACAAAGATATGTCACTGAACAAAGTAATGCTTATAGGCAACGTCGGACGCGACCCTGAGGTCCGCTACCTTGAAGGCAATACGCCAAACGCCAAGGTTGCTACGTTCACGCTCGCCACTACGGAACGATACAGGGACCGCAACGGTGAGCTCCGCGAGAACACCGAATGGCACAACATAGTAGCTTGGAGGAACAATGCCGACGTCGCCGAGAAATACATAAGGAAGGGCACACAGCTCTTCATCGAGGGACGCCTGCGCACCAGGAGTTGGGATGACCAGAGCGGCAACAAGAGATATACGACCGAGGTAATCGCCGACAATCTCCAGCTTCTCGGCAAGAAATCTGACAATCCTGCCTCTCAGGCTGGAATTGGAGGCACTCCTGCAGGAAATGTCCCTCAGCAGGGATGGCAGGCACCTGCTCCTGCTGCGGTCCAGACCGGTTACTCCGCTCCGGCTGCACAGCCTGGATATGCTGCAACTGCAGCACAACCGGCACCGGAAGTGGATGCCCCTGAAGACGACCTTCCATTTTGACAAAATATAGTTTCACCATTTATTGACATATTGCTATGAAACTTGATGTAGTACTCGGCCTCCAGTGGGGCGATGAGGGAAAAGGCAAGATTGTAGATGTACTGGCAGGCAACTACCCGGTGGTGGCCCGCTTCCAGGGAGGTCCCAATGCAGGGCACTCCCTTCATTTCGAGGGAAAGAGCTTCGTGCTCCGGTCCGTACCTTCAGGAATCTTCAGGAAGGATGCGATCAACATAGTGGGTAACGGCGTCGTACTCGACCCTATCACATTCAAGGGGGAATGCGAGAACATTGCCAGGACCGGGGTTCCGGTCACCGAGCGCATTGTTATTGCGAAGAAAGCCCACCTCATACTCCCTACGCACCGGCTTCTCGATGCTGCAAACGAGGCCGCAATGGGAAAAGGCAAGATAGGCTCCACCCTCAAAGGCATCGGCCCTACATATACCGACAAGGTGAGCCGCAACGGATTGCGCGTGGGCGACATCCTCGCCCCTGACTTCGCCGAGAGGTTCGCGCGCCTGAAGGCAAGACATGTCAAGACCCTCAGCCAGATGGGATTCGAATGTGACCCTGATGCCGAGGAAGCAGCTTTCATGGAGGCCGTCGAATTTCTCAAGAAATTCGAACTTGTTGACTGCGAATACTATGTGAACGACCTTCTCGAATCAAAGCCGATTCTTGCCGAAGGCGCACAAGGTTCGATGCTCGATGTTGACTATGGTTCATATCCGTTCGTGACATCATCCTCCACGGCCTGCGCAGGAGCCTGCATCGGACTCGGCGTAAGTCCACACAGGATAGGTCATGTATATGGTATTTTCAAGGCATATTGCACCAGGGTCGGAAGCGGACCATTCCCTACCGAACTCTTCGACGAGACAGGTGAGAAGCTTCGCAAAATCGGAAATGAATTCGGAGCTGTCACCGGAAGGCCGCGCCGCTGCGGATGGCTCGACCTTGTCGCCCTCAAATATGCAGTGATGATAAGCGGAGTCACCGACCTGATCATGATGAAATCCGACTGTCTCGATTCTTTTGAGACCATCAAGGTCTGCACATCATATATAGTTGACGGCAAGCCTTCCACACAGTGGCCGTTCGACACATTCGCCGACATTCAGCCTGTCTATACAGAATTCAAGGGATGGAACACCGACCTTACGGGATGCCGTAGTGAAGAAGACCTTCCAAAGGAGTTCAAGGACTATATCGCCTTCATGGAGAATTTCCTCGGAGTCCCAATCAAGATCATTTCCCTCGGCCCGGACCGCGAGGCAACAATAATGCGTTGATAGCACTTCGGCTCCACCCGTCACGGCAGCCTGTAGTCTGTGATGCTGATGACGTGACAGGAAAGAGATGTCTCACTTCGTTCGACATGACATTTACCATGTCATCCCGAACGAAAGTGAGGGATCTGCGGGCGAAGGCGTTGTTACCCTCAGATTCTTCGTCGTTGCGCTCCTCAGAATGACAGGATGAAACACTATTTCCTCGCCGGAGCATCCAGTTCGAGTTCCGGATGATGGCGTGAGGAGAAGAAAAGCATTATGGAAACGGCTATCGCCACGAGTCCGAGAAGGATGAATATGTATTCCGCATGGAGTGCGGCGGTAACTTCCTGGACAGCGTTGCCGCTTTCGGTAATGGTGTTCTTGAAAATCCTGCCGATGAATATCGGGACGATCATCATACCCATGTTCTGAATCCAGTAAATGAGCGAGAAGGCCGTGCCCAGATTCTTCTCCGGGACGATTTTCGGCACCGAAGGCCACATTGCCGACGGCACGAGGGAATATCCGATGCCAAGGAAGGCTATGGCTATATATCCATAGTACGGAACGCCCTGAGGTGCGAAGGTAATTATAAGATGCGACACGAGAACCAATGCTGAACCTATTATCATCCAAAGGGTTGCCTTGCCCGTCTTGTCAACCAGGGCGCCGAAGATCGGAGTGAAGACTATGGTGAAGAACGGAATCATGGACAGCATCCATGTAGCCGTCTCCAACTCCATACCGAAAAGTGGGATCAGGATGGATGTCCCGAATTTCTTGAAACGAATGACGCAGCAATAGAAGAATACGCAGAGCAGGGCAATCATCAGGAAACGCGGATTGGTCAGGACCTTCCATATATCGGAGAACCTGAATTTGTCTTCCTCCGCAGTCTCCGTCCTGTCAGTGAGCCCCCGGCTACGGTCGAACCTCGCATCCATCGCCACAAACACTCCCCACAATATACCACCGACAAGGAGCAGAGCAAGTCCGAGCATTGCAGGCTTGTTGGTGTCCGAAAGCATATACATCTGTCCTTCAGGCTTCTGGGCAACAATCATCGGTGAAAGCACCAGGGCCGCAGCGGTACCGAGACGCGCGATGGAAAGCTGAAGGCCCATTGCAAGAGCCACATTCCCTCCCTTGAACCATTTTGCTATGGAACGGGTCACGGCCACACCCGCAATCTCACTGCCCAGACCGAACAGCATACACCCGACATATGCCACCGTCAACGACACCTTCGGAGAAAGTCCCGACGATATTGCATAGAATACAAGGCCTGCACCGAAAATCATCAGGGCGACGAACACGGAGCCGACTATCCTCACCCCGAACATATCCAGGAGGATACCGCAGACTATCAGACCTCCGCAGACGCACAGGAACGAATATCCGCCGGCATAGAATCCATAATCCTCATAGTCCCAGCCCAGTTCCAGCAACTGTGGGTTCTTGAACAGATGGGACAGGGATGAGAACATGTCGTCGAAGAAATACGACGCGAACATCGGTACAACAAGACAGGCAAGTGCTGCCCAGCAGATCCACTTGCCTGAATTGTTTTTTGAAGTCAATGAATTCATGCTCTATTTCTCGATATTAGGCTTCTCCAAGCCATAGCCCTTCCTGACATCCTCCGCCTTCAGGGCGAGGCTCAGGATGAATGCAAGTATTCCGAATGAAGCGAATACTATCATCGGAACGAAATATCCGCCGGTTGACTGGCGAAGGGCACCGATAATCTTAGGGACGAAGCAAAGACCAATGTTCTGCACCCAGAAAATGAGGCAGTATGCGGAACCGAGGATCTTCTCGTCTATGATTTTCGGCACAGAAGGCCACAGGGCCGCAGGAACCAGGGAGAAGCTCACTCCGAGAGTGACGATGAGCAGCAGCGCAAACCATTTGTGAGGGAAGGCCGGCAGCACGAAAGCAAAGCACAGATGGCAGACGATCATGATGACCGAACCTATCATGAGCATCGAGGCGCCCTTTCCGACCTTGTCGAGGAAGATTCCCAGGAAAGGAGTGAGGCACATCGCCAGAATCGGGAAGCAGCTGAAAAGACGGGCCGCCTCCGAAGCCTCTATGCTGAGTGTAACCTCAAGGAAGTTGGTGGCGTATCTCTGGAACGGGAATATCGCGCTGTAATAAAGGACGCAGAGCAGGGCGACAATCCAGAACATCTTGCTCTTGAAGATTGCCCCGAGGTCGCTGATATGGAACTCTTCGTCCGAACCTTCCTCGGTATTGGAAATGCCAGCTTCGGCAAGCTGTCTGTCGAACTTCCTGTCCATGAAGCCGAAGATGATGAAGTTGATCAATCCGATGCAGAGAAGCGCACCGCAGAATCCTACCGGAGCAAGGATGGAGCCTCCGAAAGACTTGCTTATGATCGGGGCAATCCACATAACCGCGAAGACTCCGAGACGAGCTATCGCCATCTCCAGACCCATCGCAAGCGCCATCTCCTTGCCCTTGAACCATTTGGCAAGGATCTTCGATACATTGGTACCCTCCATCTCGCATCCGCATCCGAAAATCATGAATCCGAGCGAAGCCATCTTCGCGCTTGCAGGCATCTCGACCCACCAGCTGTCAAGCCATCCGGCAAAGGCGGTGGCCTGGAACCATTCGCTGATGCCGACGAACTTGATTGCAGCACCAAGGACCATCAGACCGGCCGAAAGTATGCCTGAGAAGCGTACTCCGAGCTTGTCGAGGATTACACCTGCGATGATAAGGAAACCGCAGACGTTGAGGATGTACTCTGAAGCAGCGTATGTACCGAACACGCTGCTGTTCCAATGGAGGTTACCCTCGACAAGGGACATAAGCGGGGACATCACATCCACGAACATGTAGGCGAAGAACATCATCAACGCCACGAGGATAAGGACAGTCCAGCGAGCCACCGGGCTGTCATTCATCAGTTTTTGTACTTTTTCTGTCATATTGTCAAATTTTGTTCATTCAAGACATGGAGGCTGCCCGGCAGCCATACAAGCCGCGAATATACGGGTTTTTGGAATAATAGACAAAAGAGATTTCTGATTGTCGGAATAAAAGTGTATATTCGCAGACTTCATCCGAAAGCATAAAATGGAATATTCCGCAATGAAATACGAACTTCTTGACAAGATAGACTCCCCTTCGGACATCAAGGATTTCAACATGGAGCAGCTCCGGAGGCTATGCTCCGAAATCCGCCATTACATGGTGGAGTGCTGCGCCGTCAACCCGGGACATCTGGGTTCAAGCCTCGGAGCCGTGGAACTCATGGTCGGAATGCACTATGTGTATGACACGCCGGACGACAAGATCGTCTTCGATGTCGGACATCAGGCCTATGCCCACAAGATCCTGACAGGAAGGCGGGAGGCGTTCAGGATGAACCGCACGAAGGATGGGATAAGCGGATTCCCAAAACGTTCCGAAAGTCCATACGATGCATTCGGCGTGGGACATTCGTCCACATCCGTATCCGCCGCCCTCGGCTTTGCGGAAGCAGCCCGTCATCAAGGGCTTGCGCAGAAGGTGGTAGCACTGATCGGGGACGGATCGCTCACAGGGGGTCTCGCCCTCGAAGGACTGAACAACGCCGGAGCATCCAAGGCCGACATCCTCGTGATACTCAACGACAACAACATATCAATCGACAGGAACATAGGAGCCATACACAACCAGCTTCTGAAGATGACGACCAGCCAGCGCTACAACTCTGCCAAGAAACAGATATGGGACAGCCTCGGGGACGGATGTATGAGGAGACGGATACAGAGACTGGTCGTGAATACAAAGTCTTCCCTCGTGAGGGGAAGCGGAGGAGACTTCTTCGAGGCCATGGGATTCCGATATTTCGGTCCGATTGACGGGAATGACATCGAGCAGGTCGTAGGCACGCTGAGACGGCTCAGGAATCTCAACGGTCCCCTTCTTCTGCACACGATCACAAAGAAAGGCAAGGGATATGAGCCTGCGGAGGCCGATCCGACGACATGGCACGCCCCTGGCAGGTTCAATCCGCAGACGGGCGAAAGGTCGGGGAGCAACCATAAGGCGGACAGGTATCAGGATGTGTTCGGGGAGGTGCTCGTGGAACTGGCCAGGATGAATCCAAAGGTAGTGGGAATCACTCCTGCCATGGCTTCAGGATGCGGGATGACAAGGCTTGCCGAGACCATGCCGGAAAGGTTCTACGACGTGGGGATAGAGGAAGAACACGCCGTCACATTCTCTGCCGGACTGGCAGCAGGGGGCATGAAACCGTTCTGCAACATCTATTCGTCATTCTCCCAAAGGGCATATGACCAGATAATCCACGATGTGGCCCTCCAGGATCTCGGAGTCGTCCTCTGCCTGGACAGGAGCGGAATGGTCGGCGAGGACGGAGCCACTCACCACGGCTGCTACGACATTGCCGCATACAGGAGCATACCGAATGCCATCATCGCCGTCCCGAAGGACGAGCTGGAACTTAAGAACATGATGTATTCGGCGATGGAGACAGAAGGCGGTCCATATATAATAAGGTATCCACGAGGATGCGGAGAAGGCGTCGCCTGGAGGGAGGCCGGTTTCACAATGATGGAGGCCGGCAAGGGAGAGTGCCTGAAGGAAGGCCGCGACATTGCCGTCATATGTGCCGGTCCGACAGCCAACCGGGCCTTGGAGGCTGCCTCGGAAATCCTCGGAGAGGAAGGATGGAGCCCCGCCATATATAATATAAGGTATGTCAAGCCCATCGACACGGGGATCCTCGGGGAGATATGCCGGGATTTCAGCAGGATAATAACGGTGGAGGACGGATGCCTGGCAGGAGGGCTGTACGGAGCCGTAGCGGAATATGTGACCTCAATGGGAGAACCGATACCGGTCAGGGGCGTAGGAATACCGGACCTTTTCGTACAGCAGGCCACACAGGCCCAGCAGAGGGCTGAATTCGGTCTGGACAAGGATGGACTGAAGAATGTAATCCTGCAGGAGAAGGCGAAAACGGGAAAAATAATCGAAAAAGTTTTGGAGAATAAGAAATAATATCTATCTTTGCAGTCCCTTTCGGAAATGAAAGTTGAAGGAGGGAAACAACGCCGATGTAGCTCAGTTGGCTAGAGCACGTGATTTGTAATCTCGGGGTCGTGGGTTCGACTCCCTCCATCGGCTCAAAGTTCTTTAAAAGACTTTTCGAAGTTTGTTTTTGAGTGATTTCGAGGCGCAGTCCAACGAAGAAATCACCAAAAAGCTTCAAAATTTTCGAAGTTTGTTTTTGAGTGATTTCAAGGCGGACAATTGAGGAGGGAGGGAGTTACCTCATGGTAATGACCGACTGACGAAAGCAGTCCAACGCAGAAATCACCAAAAAGAAACGAGAAAAAGGGAGAATACCAGAGTGGCCAAATGGGGCAGACTGTAAATCTGCTGGTTTATACCTTCGGTGGTTCGAATCCATCTTCTCCCACTAATTCTGAGAATGCTTGAAATCAATTATTCATGATTGATTGTTAAGAATGCGGAGTTTTTGTGCAAGCCGAGAACATTGCCGAGGCGCAGCCAGAAAACCCGCAGAAAATTCTCCGGATTTTTTGCGGAAGTAGCTCAGTTGGTAGAGCATTAGCCTTCCAAGCTAAGGGTCGCGGGTTCGAACCTCGTCTTCCGCTCAAACTACGCCAGTGTAGCTCAGGGGTAGAGCGCTTCCTTGGTAAGGAAGAGGTCGAGAGTTCAAATCTCTCCACCGGCTCTGCTTTTTTTGTATATAATACTTAACAAAAGATAAATATTATGGCTAAAGAAACCTTTAAAAGGACCAAACCGCATGTTAACATCGGTACCATCGGTCATGTTGACCACGGTAAGACTACCTTGACTGCCGCAATCTCTAAAGTTCTCCATGAGAAAGGATTCGGTACTGAGGAAGTTAAGTCTTTCGATCAGATCGACAACGCACCTGAAGAGAAAGAGCGTGGTATCACTATCAACACTGCTCACATCGAGTACGAGACTGCAGCACGTCACTATGCTCACGTTGACTGCCCGGGCCACGCTGACTATGTGAAGAACATGGTTACTGGTGCCGCTCAGATGGACGGTGCAATCCTCGTCTGCGCAGCTACTGACGGTCCTATGCCTCAGACTCGCGAGCACATCCTTCTCGCCCGTCAGGTGAACGTTCCAAGAATCGTAGTCTTCATGAACAAGGTTGACCTTGTTGACGATCCTGAGATGCTTGACCTCGTTGAGATGGAGCTCCGCGACCTCCTTTCATTCTACAACTTCGACGGTGACAACGCTCCGGTTATCCGTGGTTCTGCACTTGGTGCACTCAACGGTGACCCTGCATCAGTAGAGAAGGTAATGGAACTCATGAACGCTGTTGACGAGTACATTCCGCTTCCTCCACGTGACAACGAGAAACCATTCCTCATGCCTATCGAGGACATCTTCTCAATCACAGGCCGTGGTACAGTTGCAACTGGCCGTATCGAGACCGGTATCATCCATGTTGGTGACGAGGTTGAGATCGTAGGTCTCGGCGAAGAGCCTAAGAAGACTGTCGTTACAGGTGTCGAGATGTTCCGCAAGCTCCTCGATCAGGGTGAAGCTGGTGACAACGTAGGTCTCCTCCTCCGTGGTATCGACAAGAAGGAAATCAAGAGGGGTCAGGTACTTGCTAAACCTGGTACCATCCACCCACACCAGAAATTCCAGGCTGAGATCTATGTACTGAAGAAAGACGAAGGTGGTCGTCATACTCCATTCCACAATCACTATCGTCCTCAGTTCTTCATCCGTACCCTTGACATCACAGGAGAGATCACTCTTCCAGAGGGTGTAGAGATGGTAATGCCTGGTGATAACGTTACTATCACTGTAGATCTTATCTACCCTGTAGCTATCAACGAAGGACTCCAGTTCGCAATCCGCGAGGGTGGTCGTACAGTCGGCGCAGGCCAGGTAACAAAGATTCTTGAGTAATCGAAATACCCAATAAGCGAGTGGGTGCCTTAGGACACCCACTTTTTTAGGGGAATAGTATAAGGGTAGTACAGAGGTCTCCAAAACCTTTAGTCTGGGTTCGAATCCTGGTTCCCCTGCAAATATCAAAGGTTACGATTTGGTAATGTTTAACAGATGCTGCAACCGCTTCCAATCCGCAGCGTCCATTAAATGTAAAGATGAGAAAGTTTATCAACTATCTGAAAGAGTCGTATGTCGAGCTGACAAAGAAGGTTTCCTGGCCTAGCTGGGACAAGCTGACAAACTCCGCCATCGTCGTGATGGTGGCTTCTGTCATCTTGGCTATTGTCATCTTCGCGATTGATTTCTGCTTCCAGCATCTGATGTCAGCTATCTACACTTTGTAAAAATTACCTGATTATGAGCGAGAGCAATAAGAAATGGTATGTGCTGAGAGCAGCTGGTGGAAAGGAGAAGAAAGCCAAAGAGTATCTCGAAAAGGAGATTGAAAGATGTGGCCTTCAGGACCTTGTTTCACAGGTCCTTGTCCCTACCGAGAAAGTATATAGGATCCGTGACGGAAAGCGTATCTGTACAGAGAGGCTTTTCTATCCGGGCTATGTCCTTATCGAGGCCGAGCTCACCGGAGAACTGCAGTACATCATCCGTAACGAAGTCCCTCACATGTCAGGCTTCCTCACTGAGAAGCGTGATGTGAAAAGGGATGGCGGCAAGGTTCAGGAAGAGAAGCTTCCGATTCCTCTCAGGGATGACGAGGTGAAGAGGATTCTCGGAGAACAGGATGAAGTCGCAGCCAACGAGGGCGAGACCGTGGTGGACTACAAGGTCGGAGAAGCCGTCAAGATTACAGACGGTCCTTTCAACGGGTTCGACGGTACCGTGGAGGAAATCGTGGAAGACAGGAGCAAGCTTAAGGTCATGGTCATGATTTTCGGCAGGAAGACTCTTCTGGAACTCAACTTTACACAAGTAACTAAAGAATAATCAAAAATTATGGCAAAAGAAGTTACCGGGTTTATCAAACTCCAGATCAAAGGCGGTGCAGCCAATCCATCACCTCCAGTAGGACCGGCACTCGGTTCCAAGGGTTTGAACATCATGGATTTCTGCAAGCAGTTCAATGCCCGCACACAGGAAAGCGCAGGTAAGGTATTGCCGGTTGTTATCACAGTCTACAGCGACAAGTCTTTCTCATTCGTAGTTAAGCAGCCACCTGTAGCAGTCCAGCTCAAAGAAGCAGCTAAGATTTCATCCGGATCTGCAGAACCTAACAGAAAGAAGGTTGCCACCATCACTTGGGATCAGGTAAAAGCAATTGCTGAGAGCAAGATGCCGGACATGAACGCATTCACTCTCAAATCAGCAATGACAATGGTCGCCGGTACGGCGAGAAGTATGGGTATCAAAGTCGAGGGGCAGTTCCCTGCTGACATCTAAAAATCACACGCAAAATGAGTAAACTGACAAAAAACCAGAAACTGGTTATCGCAAAATACAATGCGGATACGCAGTACAAGCTTTCAGAGGCGTGTGAGCTGGTAAAGGAGATTACCTTCACCAAGTTCGATGCTTCAGTTGAGCTTCACGTAAACCTCGGCGTTGACCCAAGGAAAGCCAACCAGATGGTCCGTGGCGTCGTAACTCTCCCTAACGGAACAGGAAAGCAGACACGAGTTCTCGTACTCTGTACTCCTGACAAGGAGAACGAGGCAAAGGAAGCCGGTGCAGACTATGTAGGTCTTGACGAATACATTGACAAGATCAAAGGTGGATGGACTGACGTAGATGTCATCATCTGTACACCTTCTGTCATGGCAAAGGTCGGTGCTATCGGTAGGATTCTCGGTCCGAGAGGACTCATGCCGAACCCTAAGACCGGTACGGTGACTATGGAAATCGGAAACGCAGTCAAGGAGGTTAAAGCCGGTAAGATTGACTTCAAGGTTGACAAGACAGGTATCGTACACGCAGCAATCGGAAAGGCATCCTTCACAGGGAAACAGATCTATGAGAATGCTCAGGAGCTTATCAACGCAATCCTCAAGCTGAAACCTCAGACCTTGAAAGGAACTTATATGAAGGCAGTTTCAATCTGCACCACCATGAGTCCTGGAATCCATGTAGATGTTAAAACAATCGGCAGTGCTGAGTAATAAAATTCAATGTTATGAGAAAAGAAGAAAAAGCCCAGATACTTGAATCTATCGCAGCACAGCTTTCAGAAACTCCTAATTTCTATATTACGGACATCTCTGGACTCAATGCCGGCGATACATCAAAACTCCGTCGTGAGTGCTTTGAAAAGAACATCAAGCTTGTAGTGGTAAAGAATACACTCTTCCACAAAGCACTTGAAGCTCTCCAGAACGAGGAACTCTCACAGGTTTACCCTGCACTCGAGGGACCTACCGCAATCATGTATTGCGAGACTGCGAACGCACCTGCAAAACTCATCAAGAAGTTCAATGATGCAGGTTCGGAGAAGCCAGCCCTCAAGGCTGCATATGTACAGGAATGTGCCTTCGTAGGCGCAGACAAGCTCAACGAGCTCTGCAACATCAAGTCACGCGAAGAACTCATCGCCGACATCGTTGCACTCCTCCAGGCTCCTGCACGCAATGTCATCTCCGCTCTGCAGAATGGTGGTCCTCAGACTATCGCAGGCCTCGTGAAAACCCTTTCAGAAAAAGAATAAACAATAACAATTTAAATAGTTACAATTATGGCAGATATTAAAGCACTTGCAGAAGAGTTGGTAAACCTTACTGTAAAAGATGTTCAGGAACTCGCTAACATCCTCAAAGAGGAATACGGAATCGAGCCAGCTGCAGCAGCAGTTGCAGTTGCAGGTCCTGCAGCAGCAGGTGAGTCTGCTCCAGCAGAGCAGACTGAATTCGATGTTATCCTCAAATCAGCTGGTCAGGCTAAGCTTGGCGTTGTAAAGGCTGTGAAAGAGGCAACTGGTCTCGGACTCAAAGAGGCAAAGGACATCGTTGACAAGGCTCCGGTAGCAGTCAAGGAGAAAGTTTCCAAGGCTGAGGCTGAGTCACTGAAGGCTGCCCTCGAAGAGGCAGGAGCAGAAGTTGAGATTAAATAACTTCTCCCCTTCCCCTCTGATGGGAAAACAATTCGGGTTTAGGGCCAAATAGGCTCTAAACCTTTTTGTCGTAATAAAGTTTTTCTCTATATCCAAAGGCAGAAAGATGTCAAAAAAGACTAACAATCAGCGAGTTTCATTCGCATCATCAAAAATTCTCCTTGAATATCCGGACCTGCTTGAGGTACAGTTGAAGTCCTTCCAGGATTTCTTCCAGCTCGACACCACGCCTGAGAACAGGCGCAACGAGGGTCTGTATCAGGTATTCCAGGAGATATTCCCAATCGAAGATACAAGGAACAACTATAAGCTCGAGTTCATCGACTATTTCATTGACCCTCCCCAGTATTCGATTGATGAGTGTCTTGAGAGAGGACTGACATACAATGTTCCTCTGAAGGCAAAACTCCGCCTTTCATGCAGCGATCCCGAGCATGAGGACTTCGACACGAAAGTCCAGGATGTATATCTCGGCAACATTCCATACATGACCCCGGGAGGTACATTCGTAATCAACGGATCAGAACGAATCATAGTATCACAGCTTCACAGGTCACCGGGCGTATTCTTCGGCCAGAGCCTCCATGCAAACGGAACAAAGCTCTACTCCGCAAGGATCATCCCGTTCAAGGGCTCTTGGATTGAGTTCGCGACGGACATCAACAATGTGATGTACGCATACATCGACCGCAAGAAGAAATTGCCTGTAACAACCCTCCTCAGGGCCATTGGATTCAACGGCGACAAGGATATCATCGACATCTTCGGACTCGCAGACGAGATCGAGGCTACTCCTGAAAACCTTAAGGCAAACGAGGGCAGGAAACTTGCGGCGAAGGTACTCAAGACATGGATCGAGGACTTCGTGGACGAGGACACCGGAGAGGTCATCCCGGTAGAGAGGACGATGCCGATCGTGGAGAGAGGCGAAATCCTCAATGACGAGACAATCGAGAAGCTGTCCGACACCGATGTCAAGACAATACTTCTCCAGAAAGATGAGGCGAACGTCAACGAATACGCCATCATATACAACACTCTTCAGAAAGATCCGACCAACACGGAAACAGAGGCCATCAACTATATCTACAAACAGCTCCGCAACTCGGAACCACCTGATGAGGCGACTGCAAGGGATGTGATTGACAAGCTCTTCTTCTCCGAGAAGAGGTATGACCTTGGGGATGTCGGACGCTACAGGCTCAACAAGAAGCTGAACCTCACGATTGATGAGAACACGAGGGTGCTTACCAACACCGACATCATCGAGATCATCAAATACCTTATCCAGCTCATAAACTCAAAGGCTGTAGTCGATGACATCGACCACCTGAGCAACAGGCGAATAAGGACTGTGGGCGAGCAGCTTGCAAACCAGTTCAGCGTGGGTCTTTCAAGAATGGCACGCACCATCCGCGAAAGGATGAACGTGCGCGACAGCGAGCAGTTCGCACCGACCGACCTGATCAACGCCAAGACTCTGTCTTCGGTCATCAACTCGTTCTTCGGTACGAGCCAGCTGTCACAGTTCATGGACCAGACCAACCCTCTGTCAGAAATGACGCACAAGCGTCGTCTCTCAGCCCTCGGTCCTGGAGGTCTTTCAAGGGACCGCGCAGGTTTCGAGGTTCGAGACGTACACTACACTCACTATGGCCGTCTCTGCCCTATCGAGACTCCTGAGGGACCTAACATCGGTCTGATTTCATCACTTTGCGTATATGCGAGGATCAACGATCTCGGTTTCATCGAGACTCCATACCGCAAGGTCGAGAACGGAAAGGTTGACCTCAGTTCCGAAGGCTGGATGTATATGAGCGCCGAGGAGGAGGAGGACCAGATGGTATCCCTCGCCAAGGTGAAGATGGACAATGACGGAAACATCCTCGAAGACAGGATCCAGTGCCGTCTCGGTGCAGACTTCCCTGTCGTTACCAAGGAGGAGGTGAACTACATGGACGTGGCTCCTAACCAGATTGCATCAGTGGCAGCATCCCTCATCCCGTTCCTCGAGCATGACGATGCGCACCGTGCATTGATGGGTGCGAACATGATGCGTCAGGCAGTTCCGCTCCTCAACCCTGAGGCTCCTATCGTAGGTACAGGACTTGAAGAGAGGGTATGTCTCGATTCAAGGACACAGATAAGGGCTGAGAGGAAAGGAGAGGTCGTATATGTGGACGCAAAGGAAATCCATGTGAAATATGACCGCACCGACGACGAGAAATTCGTAAGCTTCTCTCCGGAAGTGACGGTTTACCAGCTTCCTATATATAGAAGGACCAACCAGAGCACCACAATCCTCCTGAAACCTATCGTTCGCAAGGGGGACATCGTGGAGGCCGGCCAGATAATGACCGAAGGATATGCGACCCAGAACGGCGAGCTTGCACTCGGAAGGAACCTGAAGGTGGCTTTCATGCCATGGAAGGGTTACAACTACGAGGATGCAATCGTGATTTCAGAGCGTATGATCCGCTGGGACATCCTGACTTCCGTCCATGTCGATGAGTACATCACCGAAGTGCGCGACACCAAGCGCGGAATGGAGGAGCTTACCTCCGACATCCCTAATGTGAGCGAGGACGCAACCAAGGACCTTGACGAGAACGGTATCATCCGCATCGGTGCACATATCGAGCCGGGTGACATCATGATCGGTAAGATCACCCCTAAGGGAGAGAGCGATCCTTCACCTGAAGAGAAACTCCTCAGGGCTATCTTCGGCGACAAGGCCGGCGATGTGAAGGACGCATCTCTGAAGGCGACCCCTTCACTCAGCGGTACCGTAATCAACACGGCACTCTACTCAAAGGTGGCCAAGGAAAGCGGAAGGAAAGGTGCCAAGGGAGACCAGAAAGCCAAAATCGAGAAGGCCGAGGAGGAATTCAACGCCAAGGCAGAGCTTCTCAGGAGCAAGTTCCTCGACAAACTTGCAGTGCTCGTACAGGGCAAGAAGAGCGCTGGAATCAGCGACCTTTACGGTGTGGAAATCATCGCCAAAGGCAAGGACATAACCGTCGCAGACCTCAAGACGATTGACTACGAGAATATCAGCTCCGGCAAATGGACTTCTGACAAGAACACCAACAACCTCATCAGGGACCTCATCAACAACTACCGCATCGCCTACAAGGAAGAAGCGGCAAAGAGCAAGAGGATTCTCGACAAGATCAAGGTGGGCGACGAGCTTCCTAACGGAGTGATGCAGCTCGCCAAGGTATATGTCGCCAAGAAGAGGAAGATCAGGGTAGGAGACAAGATGGCCGGACGCCACGGAAACAAGGGTATCGTAGCAAAAGTCGTAAGGGACGAAGATATGCCGTTCCTCGCTGACGGAACTCCTGTGGACATAGTCCTCAACCCTCTCGGCGTGCCTTCACGAATGAACCTCGGACAGATTTACGAGACGGTTCTCGGTTGGGCAGGCGAAGAGCTCGGACTGAAGTTCAGCACCCCGATTTTCGATGGTGCGACACTCGAGGACATCTGCAAATACACCGACAAGGCAGGACTCCCTAGATATGGCAAGACATATCTGCGCGACGGTGGTACCGGTGACTGGTTCGACCAGCCAGCAACTGTCGGAGTAATCTATATGATTAAGCTCGGCCACATGGTCGATGACAAGATGCACGCCCGTTCAATCGGCCCTTATTCACTCATCACCCAGCAGCCTCTCGGCGGTAAAGCACAGTTCGGAGGCCAGCGATTCGGAGAGATGGAGGTATGGGCACTCGAAGCATTCGGTGCATCCAATGTACTTCAGGAAATCCTGACTGTCAAATCAGATGATGTCACGGGAAGGTCCAAAGCATACGAGGCCATCGTCAAAGGCGACCTCATGCCTACACCTGGCATCCCTGAATCCCTCAATGTTCTTCTTCATGAACTCAGGGGTCTGGGACTGAAAGTGACTTTGGACTAATTACTGACAATTGAAAATTTAGAAATATGCCGACTTTTAATAAAGAAAACAAGGTTAAAAGCAATTTCGAAAGAATCAGCATAGCTCTCGCTTCTCCGGAGGACATCAAGGAAAGGTCTTCCGGAGAGGTCCTGAAGCCGGAAACCGTCAATTACAGGACGTACAAGCCTGAAAGGGACGGTCTGTTCTGCGAAAAGATATTCGGTCCGACTAAAGACTACGAGTGCCACTGCGGAAAATACAAGAGAATCCGCTACAGGGGCATCGTCTGCGACAGATGCGGCGTGGAGGTTACTGAGAAGAAGGTCCGCAGGGAGAGGATGGGTCATATCGAGCTCACCGTCCCTGTAGCCCATATCTGGTACTTCAAGTCTGCGCCAAACAAGATTGCCGCACTTCTTGGCATAGCTGCGAAGAAGCTGGAGTCAGTCATCTACTATGAGAAATACATCGTCGTGAAGCCAGGTGCATCAGGACTTCAGAAACTTGACCTCCTTTCAGAGGATGAGTATCTCGAACTCCTCGCAACCATGCCAGACAACGCAAACCTTCCGGCAGACGATCCGGACAAGTTCGTCGCAGGAATGGGTGCAGAGGCAATCTACGAGCTTCTGAAGGAGATTGACATCGACGCTCTTGCGAAGGAGCTCCGCCAGAAGATGCTCAGCGAGACTTCACAGCAGAGGAAGGCAGATGCGCTCAAGAGGCTCAGCATCGTCAAGTGGTTCCAGGAGTCAAAGGGAATCAACCGTCCTGAATGGATGATCCTGAAGGTTATTCCTGTGATTCCGCCTGACCTGCGCCCTCTCGTTCCGCTTGATGGAGGACGTTTCGCCACATCAGACCTGAACGACCTCTACAGAAGGGTTATCATCAGGAACAACCGACTCAAGAGGCTCATAGAGATCAAGGCTCCGGAGGTCATTCTCCGCAACGAGAAGCGTATGCTCCAGGAGGCCGTCGATTCACTCTTCGACAACTCCAAGAAGTCAAACGCTGTCAAGAGCGAGGCAAACAGGACGTTGAAATCCCTCTCAGACAGCCTGAAAGGAAAGCAGGGACGCTTCCGTCAGAACCTCCTCGGTAAACGTGTCGACTATTCGGCCCGTTCCGTCATCGTTGTAGGTCCTGAGCTGAACATGCACGAGTGCGGTCTGCCTAAGTTCATGGCTGCCGAGCTTTACAAACCGTTCATCATCAGGAAACTGATCGAGCGCGGAATCGTGAAGACCGTGAAGTCCGCCAAGAAGATCGTGGACAGGAAGGATGCCGTAATCTGGGATATACTCGAGAATGTGATGAAGGGTCATCCAGTTCTTCTGAACCGTGCCCCTACCCTCCACAGGCTCGGTATCCAGGCATTCCAGCCTAAGATGATCGAGGGTAAGGCAATCCAGCTCCATCCGCTCGCATGTACTGCGTTCAACGCCGACTTCGACGGTGACCAGATGGCAGTCCACCTCCCACTCGGAAACGCTGCGATCCTTGAGGCACAGCTCCTCATGCTCGGTTCGCACAACATCCTCAACCCTGCCAACGGTACTCCTATCACCGTGCCTTCACAGGACATGGTACTCGGTCTGTACTACATAACCAAGGCAAGGCCGGGAGCCAAAGGAGAAGGCATGAAGTTCTACGGACCGGAGGAAGTCATCATAGCCCTCAACGAGAAGGCCATTGACATCCACGCAAGCGTAGAGGTAAGGCTTCCTGTGGACAAGATGAATCCTGAGGCCGGGACACAGATGGTAAAGACCACACCGGGACGTATCATCGTGAACCAGCTCGTTCCGAAGGAAGTTCCGTATATCAATGAAATCCTCGGTAAGAAGTCACTCCGCAAGATCATCTCCAACGTAATCAAATACACCGGAGTGGCACGCACTGCACAGTTCCTTGACGACATCAAGAACCTCGGTTACCGCAAGGCATTCGAAGGAGGACTTTCATTCAACCTCGGAGATGTCATAATCCCTGAAGAGAAGAAATCTCTCATCGACAATGGTTACAAGACCGTTGAGGACATCAAGGCCAACTTCTCAATGGGTTTCATCACCAACAACGAGCGTTACAACAAGGTCATCGACCTCTGGTCATCCATCGACAACCAGATTACAGGTATCGTGGAGAAACAGATTTCAAACGACCAGCAGGGATTCAACCCTGTATATATGATGCTGGATTCAGGTGCCCGTGGTTCAACACAGCAGATCAAACAGCTCTGCGGTATGCGTGGACTTATGGCAAAACCTCAGAAATCCGGTGGTCAGGGAGCAGAAATCATCGAGAACCCGATTATCTCCAACCTTAAGGAGGGTATGTCGGTGCTCGAGTACTTCATATCAACACACGGTGCCCGTAAAGGTTTGGCCGATACCGCTTTGAAGACTGCCGATGCAGGTTACCTGACCCGACGACTTGTCGATGTTTCACATGACGTGATCATCAATGAGGAAGACTGCGGTACGCTCAGGGGTCTGATAGCTACTGCCATCAAGAGCAAGGATGAGGTCGTAGAGTCCCTCGGAGAGAGGATTCTCGGACGTACATCGGTTCACGATGTGTTCAACCCGCTTACAGGCGAACTCATCATTCCGGCAGGCGAGGAGATCACGGAGGACATTGCAAACCTCATCGAGTCTCTTCCGATTGAGCAGGTTGAAATCCGTTCAGTGCTCACCTGCGAGTCACGCAAAGGTGTCTGCGCAAAATGCTACGGACGCAACCTTGCATCTGGCAGGATGGTTGAGAAAGGAGAGGTCGTCGGAGTCATAGCGGCACAGTCCATCGGTGAGCCTGGTACTCAGCTTACACTCCGTACATTCCACGTCGGAGGTACCGCATCAAGTACTGCAGCCGACAGCTCCATCACTTCCAAATACAACGGAAAACTCGAATTCGAGGAGCTCAGGACCATCGAGAGAGTCGGTGACGACGGAATTGCCAATGACATCGTCGTCAGCCGTACCACCGAGGTCCGCATCGTGGACGAGAACACCGGAATCACATTCTCCCAGTACGATGTACCTTATGGCTCAATTCTTTACAAGAAGGATGGCGACAAGGTCAGCAAGGGAGACCTCATCTGCGAATGGGATGCCTATAATGCAATCACCATCATCGAGACTGCCGGTAAGGTACGCTTCGACAGCATGATTGACGGTGTAACATTCCGTGAGGAAATGGCCGATGAATACTCACTCAACAGGGACAAGGTCATCATCGAGTCCCGCGACAAGTCGAAGAACCCTACCATACACATCGTTGACGAGAACGGCGAGACCAAGAAGCAGTACAACCTTCCTGTCGGAGCCCATGTCATGGTGGAGGACGGCGACAATGTCAAGGTGGGTGACATCATCATCAAGATTCCGCGTGCAATCGGAAAATCAAGCGATATCACCGGAGGTCTTCCTCGTGTCACCGAGCTGTTCGAGGCCCGCAACCCTTCAAACCCTGCAATCGTATCCGAAATCAACGGAGAAGTCATCATGGGCAAGGTCAAGAGGGGCAACAGGGAGATCATCATCAGGAACAAGTCAGGTGTCGAGAAACACTACCTCGTACCTCTTACCAAGCAGATTCTCGTGCAGGAGAACGACTATGTCAAGGCCGGCATGAGGCTCTCCGACGGTGCAGTCTCCCCTACCGACATCCTCAACATACTCGGTCCTATCAAGGTTCAGGAATATATCGTCAATGAAATCCAGGAGGTTTACCGCCTTCAGGGTGTGAAGATTAACGACAAGCACTTCGAAATCATCGTTCGTCAGATGATGCGCAAGGTGCAGATCAACGATCCTGGCGATACCGAATTCCTGCCTGAGGAGCTTGTGGACAAGTGGCAGTTCATGGATACCAACGACGGAATCTACGGCAAGTTCTATGTGCTTGAGCCTGGCGATTCACAGAGGTATTCTGAAGGTGACATCATCACCGCAAGGGAGATGAGAGGCGAGAACTCTTCACTTGAAAGACAGGGTCTTAAGATGATGGTTCTTCGTGAAGCAAGACCTGCAACCGGAAGCCAGGTGCTTCAGGGTATCACAAGGGCGGCATTGAAGACAAACAGCTTCATTTCAGCAGCATCATTCCAGGAGACTACGAAGGTACTCAGCGAGGCAGCTATCAGAGGCCGCGTCGATACACTCGAAGGATTGAAGGAGAATGTCATCTGCGGTCACCCGATTCCTGCAGGTACAGGCCAGAAGGAGTTCCAGGAAATCCTGGTTGCTCCGGCATCGGACATGCAGAAGAATCTCGCAGACCTCTAAGATATATGCATATTCAGCAAAGCCGCTCTATTCAGGGCGGCTTTGTTGTTATAAAAATTATTATCTTCGCACCTGATTTTACAACCACCTCAAAACAAGATAAATCATGAAAAAAGTACTCGTAGTCGGTGGCGGCGGAAGGGAGCACGCCATTGTTGATGCACTTTCACGCAGCCCGCAGGTCGGGAAAATCTACTGCGCCCCGGGAAACGCGGGAATCGCCGCACAAGCTGAGATTATTCCCCTGAAGGACAGCCAGATACCACAGCTCAAAGCATTTGCGATAGAAAACGGGATAGACCTGACTGTCGTAGGTCCGGAAGCATCGCTTGCAAAAGGCATAGTTGATGAATTCAGGGCTGCCGGACTGCGTATCTTCGGTCCTTCCAAGGCTGCCGCTACCATAGAATCCAGCAAGGACTTCGCCAAGAGGCTGATGGCCAAATACGACATTCCTACAGCGGCTTTCTGCACATTCGAGAAATATGAAGAGGCACTGGAATATGTTCGGGGAGGAAGTTTCCCTGTCGTGCTGAAATACGACGGACTGGCAGCAGGGAAAGGCGTTGTCATCCCTGAGAACTTCGAGGAGGCGGAGGAGGCCCTGAAGGATATGCTGCTCGACGAGAGATTCGGCAAGGGCAGGGTCGTTGTGGAGGAGTTCCTCACCGGTCCTGAATTCTCATTCATGTGTTTCGTGAACGGGACCGAAGTCCGTCCCATGACACTCTCACAGGACCACAAAAGGGCATACGAGGGAGACAAAGGCCCGAACACGGGTGGTATGGGTGCTTACTCCCCTGTTCCCATCATAACAGACGAGGACATAGAGTATTCACTCGAGAAAATCATGAAACCGACTGCATCCGGAATGGTTGCCGAGGGATGTCCGTTCACAGGGGTGCTCTACGGAGGTCTGATGAAGACCCCTCAGGGAGTTAAGGTAATCGAATTCAACTGCCGTTTCGGAGACCCTGAGACAGAGGTCGTCCTGCCAAGGCTAGAGACAGATATATATGACATATTTTCCGCAGTAGCAGACGGCACTCCAATCCCGGAAATCAAATGGAGCGACAAATTCACTATGGGATTCGTGATGGCATCCAAGGGCTATCCAGGTGACTATGAGAAAGGACATGAAATAGAAATTCCATCCTTCGGGGATGTGCGCGTATTCCATATGGGAACGGCTTTGAAGGATGGAAAAATCATGACTTCCGGCGGAAGGGTGCTGATGGTAGTCGGATTCGGAGACAATCTCCAGGAGGCACACGACAAGGCTCTGGAGGCCGTGGAATCCATCAAGTGCGACAATCTCTTCTTCCGTCGCGACATCGGATGGAGGGTTCTGTAGTTCCCTATTCGAAGCGGCGGAGGAAGCACTCTATGGTGTTCTCCATCAGGCAGCAGATCGTCATCGGGCCGACACCGCCAGGGACCGGAGTGATTACAGAGGCTTTCGGCTCGATTGCAGCGAAATCCACATCACCGCACAGTTTCCCTGTCTGAGGATCACGGTTTACTCCCACATCGATTACGGCAGCGCCCTCGGACACCATATCCGCAGTGACGAACCTTGGCCTTCCTATGGCTACGACAAGAATCTCGGCAGACCTTGTGACAGACGCAAGGTCTGCCGTTCTGCTATGTGCGATGGTAACCGTGGCATTCTCGTCAAGGAGAAGTTTCGCTACAGGAAGCCCTACGATATTGCTCCTGCCCACGACTACCGCCCTCTTGCCTGCAATCTGAACTCCGGCAGCCTTCAGAAGACGGATGATGCCTTTAGGCGTACAAGCCACGGTGCATGGCTGTTTCTGCCATAGAGCCGCCACATTCAGGGGATGGAAACCGTCCACATCCTTTTCTTTTGAGATTGTCTCAATCACCTTGGCCTCGCTGATATGTTTCGGGAGAGGCAGCTGCACAAGAATGCCGTCAACACTGTCATCACAGTTGAGTTCGCGTATCAATCCGAGCAGTTCTTCTTCGGTGATTGTATCCGGTTTTCTGATGGTAGTGTTCCTGATGCCTGTAACTTCGCAAGCCTTTGCCTTGCCGGTGACATAGGACACGCTTCCGGGGTCGTTGCCGACGAGAATCACTACAAGATGAGGTACACGCCCGTACTTCGCCGGGAAGGTCGCCACCTGCTCCGCCATCTGGGACTTCAGGGTGGAAGACAGTTCTTTTCCGCTGATTATCATTCTATAATGGTTTTATAGATTACTATAAGTATTCAGACATTCACGACAATAGCTTGTCAGTGCTTGAAATGACGCATTCCTGTCATAAGCATCGTGATGCCGCACTCATTTGCCATTTTGACGGAATCCTCGTCGCGGACGCTGCCTCCCGGCTGTACGATTGCCTTCACTCCGTATTCTGCAGCGAGGCTGACCGTGTCATCGAACGGGAAGAATCCGTCAGAGCCTAAGACGATGGCTTCTGTGCGGATGTCACGTCCTTCGTCCTTCAGGGATGCGGCTGCTTGTTCGAGAGCTATCTTAGCAGAACCCACGCGGTTCATCTGACCGGCTCCGACACCGAGGGTCGCACCGTTCTTCACTACCACTATCGCATTGGATTTCACATGCTTGACTATTCTCCATGCGAAATCGAGATCGGTGAGCTGATCCTCTGTCGGCTTTACAGCAGTCACGCACATTCCGGCCTCGACAGTCTTGGTGGTTATGTCCTGCTCCTGGGCCAGAAGTCCGCCGTTCATGCTCACATACTGCATCTGAGGCTTGTCTGTCTTTGTCATGTCAACCTTGAGCAGGCGGAGGTTCTTCTTGGTGCAGAGCACTTCGAGAGCTTCATGAGTGAATGAAGGAGCCATTATGATTTCAAGGAATATAGGCTTCATGAGCTCTGCCGCCTCCTTGTTGATTTCGCGGTTGGTGGCCACGATTCCGCCGAATATGCTGACCTTGTCGGCCTCGTAGGCCTTCTTCCATGCATCAACGACATCTGTGCCGATTGCAGCTCCGCAAGGGTTCATGTGCTTGAGGCCCACGCAGAACGGAGCGTCAAATTCGCGGACTATGTTAAGGGCCGCATTAGCATCCTGAATATTATTGTAAGACAGCTCCTTGCCATTGAGCTGCTCTGCTGTTGCAAGAGAGTATGGCACTTTCTCAAGGGTTGAATAGAACTTGGCGCTCTGGTGAGGGTTCTCGCCGTAGCGGAGGCTCTGCTTGAGGTCGTACTCGAGGAAAAGCTTCTCGTTCAGGCCTGCAGCCTTGCGCATATAAGTTGCAATCATCATGTCGTACTCGGCAGTATGGGTATAGGCCTCGGCAGAGAGTTTCAGACGGGTCTCCTTAGTGGTGTTGCCGTGCTCCCTGATTTCGTCGATTATGATGCCGTAGTTTTCAGGATTGCATACTACCGTCACAGCGCTCCAGTTCTTGGCTGCGCTTCGGAGCATTGAAGGACCTCCTATGTCGATGTTCTCGATGGCATCCTCCATAGTCACATCCGGCTTGGAGATGGTCTGCCTGAACGGATAGAGATTCACGCAAACCATGTCGATGAACTCGATGCCGTTTTCCTTGAGCTGAGCGATGTGGCTCGGAAGGTCGCGGCGTCCGAGAAGGCCTCCGTGAACCTTTGGATGGAGGGTCTTTACCCTGCCGTCACAGATTTCAGGAAAACCGGTCACCTCGCTTATGTTTATGATTCTGAGTCCTGCTTCCTGCAGGAGTTTCATTGTGCCTCCGGTTGCTATGATGTCCCAACCGAGGGACTGAAGCTGACTGGCGAATTCTACTACGCCGGTCTTATCTGATACACTGAATAATGCTCTCATTTTTTTTATTTGTTTGATTTAGATCTCTCCACGCGCTACGCTTGGTCGAGATGACAGGATTGTCATGCATAGTCTGATGACAGGATTGTCATGCATAGTCTGATGACAGGATTGTCATGTCGAGCGAAGTCGAGACATCTATAAAATAACAACCCCTTCAGAATCGGTAATATGTCCGATGACAGACGCCTTCTCGCCATGCGAAGCAAGGATTTCGATTGCCCTGTCGGCTTCTGAAGCATCGAGGGCGAGCACCATTCCGATACCCATGTTGAAGATGTTGAACATCTCCCTGTGCTCCACCTTGCCGTATTTCTCGAGGAAACGGAAAATCGGAAGAATCTCCCAGCTTCCCTCCTTCACCTCGATACCCATGCCCTTCTGAAGGATACGCGGTATGTTCTCATCGAAACCGCCGCCCGTGATATGTGCCACCCCGTGCACATCGCAGTTGCGGATTACGTCAAGCACCGGCTTTACATAGATGCGAGTAGGAGTCATGGCAACCTCTCCAAGGCATTTCTCCTCAGAAAGTTCAGGATATATCTTCCTGAGGTCCAACTGGTTGTCAGAAAAAATCTTGCGCACGAGGCTGAATCCGTTGGAATGAACTCCGGTGGAAGCGATTCCCACGAGCACATCGCCCACCTTCACCTTCGAGCCGTCGATGAGCCTGGACTTCTCCACCACACCGGTCGTATAGCCCGCGATGTCATATTCGCCGTCAAGGTACATTCCGGGCATTTCCGCGGTCTCGCCGCCCACAAGGGCACATCCTGCCTGACGGCAACCCTCAGCGACTCCAGAAACGATGGCCTCGACCTTTGCAGGTTCATTCTTGCCGACAGCCACATAGTCAAGAAAGAAAAGAGGCTCGGCGCCCTGTGCAAGCACATCATTGACACACATTGCAACGGCATCGATGCCGATTGTGTCGTGCTTGTCCATTTCGAAAGCCAGTTTGAGCTTGGTTCCGACACCGTCCGTGCCGCTTACCAGAACGGGCTCCTTGATATTCAGAGCCGAGAGATCGAACATACCGCCGAACGATCCGATATTGCCCATCACGCCGGTGCGTGAGGTGGATGCCACATGAGACTTGATTCTACGGACGACCTCGTAGCCAGCCTCCAGGTTTACACCTGCTTTTTCGTAACTTTCTGCCATATATGAGATAATAGTTAGGTATATCCTGTAACGCGGCGCAAAGATAGTAAAATTATGACTTAAGGCGTAAGTTAGATATTATAATTGAGCTGTAAGTCCTCAAAAAATTGACTTACGGTGCAATTACAAAACAATGATATGTTATTTAGGTCAGATCAGAAACCATATCCGAGGGACACGGCAAAACTGTTCTTCAGGATTCTGGAGCCGAAGAGATAGGCCGCATCGAGTTTGACTTGTGCAGCAGAATAAAGAGTTTAGGGAAAGAATGAGGTGAATTAAATCAATTAGAAATTGTGAAATAATTATAGATATTTTGATTATTTCATAGTTTTTGATATTTTTGTAATGAAATTTGTCGCCCCAAAGAAAGCTGGCACAGTATCATTGACATCATCATGAAAAGAAAAATCACGGAACGTCTCGTTGACTGGAAGAACAGGCCGGACCACAAACCCCTGATTCTTCAAGGGGCCCGTCAGGTTGGCAAATCGTATATTCTGGAAAAATTCGGCAGGGAATATTACAAGAATCATCTGAAAATAAGTCTGGACTTGATACCCGAGGTGAGGAATTTCCTGAAAGACGAACTCAACCCTTTGGAAGTGGTAGCATATCTGGAGTCTCTCTTCAACGAAAGAATAATTCCTCATGACACATTGATCATATTGGACGAAATACAGGACTGCAAGCGTGCATTGCTCGCCCTGAAATATTTCCAGGAGGAATATCCGGAATATGACATTGTCGCTGCCGGCAGCCTTTTAGGTGTAGCAGTAAACAAAGACGTGATGGTGCAAGGCGATGCTGAAGACTATTCAGATGTGCATGGCAAGGAGGAAGAAGAGTTCTCTTATCCTGTGGGAAAGGTGGAGGAACTGACGCTATTCCCCATGGACTTTGAAGAGTTCCTGTGGGCAACTGACAATCACATTCTGGCAGACGAAATACGTTCCCATTACAAGAGCGATGAAGCACTACCCGCATCATTGCACAAAATGGCCCTTGATCTCTATCAGCAATACCTGGTGGTGGGAGGAATGCCTGAGAGTGTCAAAAAATTCGTTGAAACGCATAGTTATCTGGAGTGCAGGATTATCCAGCAGATGATTCTGAACGGATATGATTCAGATATGGGAAAATATGCGAAACCAGCAACAACGGTAAAGATAAAATCTTGTTGGAATTCCATTCCTGCCCAATTGGCAAAGGAAAACAAGAAATTCCAATACAAACTTGCTCAAAAAGGGGGAACCGCAAAAATTTTCGGTGAAGCCATTGAATGGCTCCTCCTCTCTGGAATTGTCCTGAAATGCAAACTTGTAAGCCATGGATATGTCCCCATAGCGGCATACGAAGATGATAGTGACTTCAAGATATATATGTCGGATGTCGGACTTTTAGGCGCCAAGACCCAGATGCCGATACAGATGTTGTTGAATGCCGTGGAAGCAGACAACACCTTCCTGGGGGCATTTGCCGAGAACTATGTCGCCCAAAGCCTTAAAGCAAACGGGTTTGAACTGAGATACTGGAAGAATGACAACACGGCAGAATTGGAGTTTGTCATTCAGGACGGCATGTCCGTAATCCCGGTGGAGGTGAAAAAGGGAACAAAAGTTAAGGCCATAAGCATGAATACTTTCATAAAAGGCTACAATTGCAGCACCGCATACAGGATTTCAAGCAAGAACTATGGTTTTGCGAATGGCATCAAATCCATCCCGGTTTATTCAGTATTCTGCATCACCGCAAATCACTGAAAGTATAATATTACGGCGTAAGTTAGATATTATAATTGCGCCGTAAGTCCTCAAATAAATGACTTACGGCGCAATTATAGAACAAAATAATGGAGATTCTGATAATTATATCCAATATCAGAAACTATAACCGAGGGACACGGCAAAACTGTTCTTCAGGATTCTGGAGCCGAAGAGATAGGCCAAATCGAGTCTGACTCCCTTGAGACATCCTCCTATGCCGACTGAAGCATAAGAAGGAATGAGTTTGCCATAATGGTAGCCGCACCTTGCACTTACCATATTATTCCACGAGTATGCAGCTCCGACTCCCAGATGGAGTTCTTTATGGAAACAATAGCCGGCATCGCAAAGGATCTCAATATTGTGAACCTTGGCCATGGTATGGTTCCATCCTAATCCCAGATCAATGGACGAAGGAAGTGAAGATTTTGTTGAAGAATTTTTCTGCACTGCAACCTTACCACCCAAATCATTGATTCCCAATGTTATAGAAAAATCTTTAAAATGAGTTGATGCGAATATATCAATAGCAACTGTTCCAATTTTGGCGTCTTCAAAAAGAGTCTGTCCTGCATATTTCAGATTCAAGCCAAAGGCCAGATGTTTGCCAAACCTGACTCCGGCACCGACTCCAAACAGATAATCCGAAGGACGGAAATATTCAGAAACCGAGCCTATTCCGGATACGACCTCGTAGGGAGATTTCAAACCATAACTTGCTCCCAGGGTGATCGAAAAGCGTTTCTTGAAACACATTCCTCCGCTGAGGTTCAAATAATTTGATTCATCGACCTGCCAGCCGTTCCAACCCAGAGACACATTGCCTTTCTCACCCGAAAAAGGCATCATTGCAGGGTTGGAAAACAAACCACCCGAAGACAAGGATGCCAGATGGGCACCTCCGGTCGAAACAACTGCAGGATTCTGCCCAATCTTGAGAAACGGCATTGCCACGCCTCCCTCCTGTGCCTTGCAGACACTGCAGGCCAACACCAGTGCTGATATGATTAATATTCGTTTCATAACTTCACAATCTTGGTTTTATATGTTTTGTCCCCATACCTGGAAATCGCCACATAACTGCCGGGGGCATACTTTGGCATTTCGATTTTCAAAGGATTGAAAACACTGGCCTGAGCCGACACCTTTTGAAGAAGGGATCCGGAAGCGCCATACAACTCGACTTCAATTTCCTGTTTCATTCCCGGACTCACGAAGAAATACTCGTTTTTGACAGGATTCGGATACAAGGCAGGTCCCTCGGAATCATCGAACACGGCCAGGTCAAACTCCAAGGTGGCACTGGCCTTGAACGAATCAGTAGCCTTCAGTGTACAATGTCCGGTACCAATTGTCCTGCCCTGGAGCACTATTTTCCCACCCTCAACAGAAAAGTTGACCAAAAGTGAATTGTCGCACTCGAAGGAATAGGATAGCACATCACCGTCTTCATCCGAGAACAGGAGCACCGGATCCAGAGTCAATTTGTCACCAGGCTTCCGTATGACAGCCTCGGCGGATTCGCCCTCTTCCAAAGTGCGTCCTGAGATGAGGTCCTTGGCATCAGAAGCCAACTCGGGAGTGGTATTCCCATATGAAACTGCCGCATAGGCATCCACGAGAGGGCCCACCTCGTCTGAAGCTGGAACGAGATCATAATTTGCACTGTTTATCAATGCCTCCCAAAGGTCCGTATTGGTATATCCCGGTCCGCCATGGACTGAAAGGACGAGGGCTGCGACACCTGAAACCATAGGACAGGACTGCGATGTTCCACACATAAATATATATTTGCCGCCAGGAGACGTGCTGAGAATGAAGCTGGAACCGTCAGAAGCAGCACCTCCTTTGAACCTGTCAGACTCACCGCCGGGAGCACAGATGTCCACCCATTCTCCATAGTTGGAATATGTGGCCCTCCTTCCGTCAGGGCCGATAGCACCGACTGCCATCACTTTGGAATAGGATGCCGGCTGACAATATTTCCAGCCCTCGTTACCTGCGGCAAAGGTCACCAGACCGCCCTTCATCAGGCCAACCTGATTGCCATCTGAATCACATCCTGCATTGTCTATGAAATAATCTATGGCAACCTTCAGAGCTGAAGGCAAGACTGCATTCCTGGCATCCTCCTCACTGTTATATTCATATCCCCAACTATTGTTGCAAATGATTGCTCCATTGTCAGCAGCCCATACCAAGGCATTCTCAAACCCTGCTCCTTGTCCACTGGACCCAAAAACCTGACAAGACATCATGGTGACACCACCATTTCCATCAGTTCCTCCTGCGACGCCACATCCTCCGAGCTTATTGTTGTTGATGGCACCTATTATTCCGGCAACATGAGTCCCATGTTCATCAGCCTCAATAGAATACGAGTTCCGGTAAAGATTGCGGCTACCTTCCGGCCCGGCAGGGAGGACCACTCCGGCAAGATCTGGATGGGACATATCAACACCTCCGTCTACCACGGCAACAAGCACGTCGGCTGAACCTCCGGTATATTCAGAATAAACCTTGGCGACATTCAAGTCCGCTCCGGCTACATACCCACCCCACTGCAGTCCGTCATTGACGATATGCCATTGGTACCTGGCCCCATAGGGATCATTGAACGGGAATCCCTTCAGATTCGAAACCGTCTGCCTGATCCTGCGGGAGGGTTCGAAGATTTCCACGCCGGGCAGATTACCTTCTGACATAACCGATTTTGTCAGTGCAGGTTCAAACTGAGCCTTATACCAGCGATGAAGCCCTGCATCACGATGCCTCTGCTCCCATCTTGGGTCATCAGGGAAAGTCCTTTCGAAGGAGATCACTCCACACTGGAGGAAAGCATCAGGAATACCTGTATCTTCAATGATTCGAGCCAGTTCCTCCGACACAAATACATCTGCAAGACCCTCTATCATACAACTCTCCGGAGCTTCCCCGACAGGTATATGTGGAGAATTGTTCTCCTTGACGCAAGAGAACAAAACGACCATAAGGGCCATCAATGCTGAAATCGATGTCTTTTTCATTCTTATGAACTATATTGAAAAACCCCAAAGTGCTAGGCGAAACACTGGCACTCTGGGGATTGGTTGTTGACCAACAGCCTTTTAGAATATCACAGGGGTTGCCTCCTTGACTGCTGTCTTGTTGATTCCTGTATTTGATGGAGAAGCCTTGAGTGTCACGGCTGGCCTTTCAATGTCCAACAGTTTTTCCGGCACCAATTTCTTCTTCATTGACATCTGCGCAGCAGAAGCACTTGACGCCGCCCCATATGTAATGACATCACCAACCTCACGCTCGGCAAAAGCACCCAAATACTCATCAGTTGACAAATCATAAACGTCAACAAAAAGATAGCTGGCATATGAACATACCTGATGTGTTGCAGGATCCACATTCAGGACAAGGGGGTCGCTGCCGTCTGCCTCCGGATTGCTTATATTTTCAGCACTGAAGACGAAATAGCCATATGCTCTTGTCTTTTCCGCATTCGCATAGCCATATAAGCCACCGAATATGCTTCCGTCCTCTTCATATCCATACTCTACGCCATCCAAGGTAAGAGTATTGGCAGAAGGGTCATACACGGCATAGAACATACTGCCGTTGTTCAGAAGCAGGTTGTTGACGAAGAACATATTCTCTTCACCGGCATAAGTTAGGGTAAAGTCACTGTACTCTCCAATCACAAGCTCTCCGCTGTAAGGAATTGCATCAGTAGTGAATGTAGCATCCAGGCAAGCAGTTGAGCCATAGATGTTTTCCAGATTGGCAACAACCATATAAGCGGTCTCTGCGTTCAACCCACTGGCTCCTCCAAAGCAATAACCGTACTGAGCAAGTGAAGCAAGTTTATCATCACTCAAAACCGTACCATATTCATTGCAAAGTGCTTCCAGGGAAACGCCCTGTGCAAGGTAATAATCAAACGTAGCTTTAGATGCCAGAAGGACCTTACCTGTCTTGATATCCTTTCCGCTCAGGACATAAGCCACGGAATTATATCTGCTGCAACCATTTGCGGCGGCAGCTTCCTCACCATAGACTTCATCGAAATATGTGAGAGTAACAGATGCTTCAACTTCCGGTTTTGCGGCATTTACACCAGGGAAGTAGAAGTCAAGGATATCGGCATCGTCTGTCTGGAGATTGCCCTCGGCATCCACAGGACAATAGACGATATAGTACAGGCCAGGCTCAACCTCAGGAAGGATAGTTGCCTTGCTATCTGCGACTTCGACTGACTCAACGCTTTCATCTCCGTCCAGAATCTTCTGGTATGCTGCCATATAATCTTCAGTCTGAGGAATAACAATATAGTTGATTGAGGCGACGTCCACACCTGCAGCAAAATTGATTACAGGAAGAGCTTCATTATCTGCATTCACATACATTCCGGCATATTCTGCCTCAACGCTGTAATCTGTGAGGATTGCTCCCGGGAGATGGATGATGAACTGGCCTGAACCATTTGAAGAGTAGAATGCACCTTCATTGTAATCCGCCATTGAAATCAAAATACCTTTTACTGGGAAAGTAATAACACCATCCTTGAGAGTACCCCAGGCATCTGAAGACACACCGAAGTAATCTGAAAGTAAAGAAGCCACACGGAACTCACCATATCCCCAGTCAAATCCAAGTCCCTGATAAGGAACATATACTTTCTCTGGATCTGCAACATTTACTACAAAATACTTATCTTCTGTAACATAATCACCCGGGTCGTTATAAGGATATTCCGAAGTGAAAGCATTCTTGAAGAAAAGCAGTCCAGGATATTTCGTGTTTTCATAAACTTCACATTCCCAAGCATTTCCAGCCTCCACCTTGAAAAATGTTGTTACCAGATCCTCGTGAAGGGTAGCCATTCCCCAAAGCACATACGGCTCCGGTACGGTAAGGATGAATTCCTTGGTGAACAACCCATACGGAGTACGCATTCCCTCATCCTGTATAGTCAGCACGATGGAGTATTTTGAACCGTCCTCGAGCACGTTCCAATCCAAAGGAATGGTCACAGCTGCCGATTTCTGGCCTGCGGTGAACGCTACAGGAATTTCAGTATCTTCCGCTGCAAAGAAAACCAGGTTGGTATCTCTGACGCTGACTGTAAAAGTTGCATCCTCGGCATCATCGATACGAAGAACCGGAATATCCACAGAACTCATTTCAGAGTTTATGACAATGCTGGAAGGGGTATCATTTGAAATATATACCTGTGCACCTTCAGGAACTGCACCTGGTTGATATTCCTCCGTTGTACAAGAGGCCAGGGCAGCAACGGCTGCCACTGAAGCCAAGAAATATTTTATTGTCCTATTCATAAATTTTCCTCCTATTTACCATTCCAAAGTGGAACGAACTGGCTTGGATCCGGGTTGTTCAACGATGCTGGAATACCTTTGTTAGACTGTGTTTCCGCACGGGTTATCACGATGTTCCACTGAGGAGAGCGACCTTCGCAGTTGAATGAGAATACCGCTGGATGGTTGGTACCTTCATATCCGCGGGTAATACCTTTGTCAAGGCGTTTGTAGTCAAAGATATTGATTCCCTCGCCCCAGAACTCGACTCTTTTCTGGAAAAACATCTCATTGATGAATGAAGATTCGTCAGCAATTTTTGCCGTGCTGTAAGATCCATCCAGGACCCTCAAGTCCATGAATGACTTCAGCAGAGTCTTGGCTTCTTCGAGTCTTCCGACCTTTGCAAGAGCTTCCATCTTGATGAACCACATTTCCTCAACCCTCATCATCAGGCAGTCAATGTTGTTTCCTACGGTGTAATTCGTGCAGTTACCCGCTGCCGGACGGAATTTGATGGACTCCAAAGGCATCGCAGCCGCGATTTCCGAATTGCCATTAAGGAATGCATCCTGCTCTGCTGCCGTTCCGGCAAGTGGAGCCTGAGGCTGGGCCTGTTCGTCAAGCCACGAAGCCTTGCGGAAGTCAGCGGAATTGATTCTCTGGTAGGTGGCATAGTTGATACCGAGCTGAGCCAGAGGACCATATCCCCACTGTGCCTCCATCACAAGATGTGCAGCCTGACATACAATATTGTTCACGTTCTCAGAAGTACATCCTATTCCCCACATCCAGGAATCGTTGGCGCCTCCGTTGTTGAATCCGTTGACCGGGTCCTGCCACTGGTCTTTGGTCAATGGAGTCTTGCCGCTTGTGGAAATGGCAAGGTCCGCATATTTGATGGCATTCTCATATGCTCCCTCATCGCCATCTGCACCCATCTCAAGGTAAGCCCTTGCCAAGAGTCCATATACAACTCCGATATTTGGAGTCTTATAGGAGAGTGTCTTGTCTTTGAGCATGGCCTCCGCGAGAGCAAGATCTTCGAGGATGAACTCATACATATCCTCTCTGGTTGCGCGAGGATTGTTGCTGGCATCCTGCTCTGAAGTCTTGTCCGTGATAATCGGGACCGTGAGTCCCTTTATGGCTTCAGGGATTTCGATGTATTTGTTTTCCTTTGGCAAATACAGACGTGCGAGGTCAAGATAAAAGGCGGCCCTGTAGGCAAGCGCCTGTCCGAGCTGGCTCTGGCCGGTCGCCGATTCTGTGGAAGGATCTACAAGTCCGATCACATCATTGCATGACTTTATCCATGGATAATAACAATCCCAGAAATATGCACATGGGACATAGTCACTACCCTGGCTCTTGCAGATAGCCCAAGTACCAAACCAGTTGTATCCTGGTTCGACACCAAGAGTGGCAACATCCTCCAGCATGTTGTCTGTAGCCAGATGAAGTGCCCCTATTCCGAAATCATACTGATAACCATATGTACTAAGATAGCCGGCCGTTCCGGTAGAAATCATAGCTGAAGGGATTGAATTCAAGATGCCGTCAATTGCTGAGGGTTGCTGTGCGACCTGATCCTTGGTCTGAGTCGCTCCGGTAGGGAATGTTTCCTTGATACAGCCGGAGGCAAGCAGTCCTGCCGCGGCAAGCAATATTGATATTTTCTGTATATTTTTCATAATAATTGACTCAAGGATTTTTAGAAAGTAATAGTAAGACCACCTGATACCGTACGAACTGGTGAGCAATAAGAATCACCCGTTGATCCGGTGAAGCTCATACGAGGGTCGAGGCCTCTCCTTCTTGACCAGTACCAGATGTTGTCAGCAGTTACATAAATTCTAAGTTTGGAGACTTTTATCCTGTCCATCCATTTCTTAGGGAATGTATAGCCGATCTGGGCTGTCTGGAAGTTCAGATAACTTGCATCTGTGAGGAACCTGTCAGATGCTGACGCTACATTCTGATCCAACTTCTGGAAACGAGGGATGTCGCTGTTCGGATTGTCCGGTGTCCATGCTTTGAAAACATCTTTGTGGAAATTTCCACCAATTGAACTGCTCGGAACATCCATCAGACGTGCGTATCCGGAGTCATATACCAGCCCCCCTAGCTGATAGCTGAATGAAACCGACAGGTCAACTCCAAAGAACTCGAAGCTTGTCCCGAAACCGCCATAAAGTTTCGGAGTCGTGTCACTGCACAAATAATAAGTGGCCTCTGAATACTTTGTTGTCTTTTCCTGTCCTGTCACTGTTCCCTCATCATCCAGAATATCCTTATACCAGGTTGAAAGACCGGTTTCCGGGTCAACTCCCGCATATTTTCTAAGCTGGAACGTATTCAGAGGAAGACCCTCGGCGATGAACTTGTTGCCGCTCTTGTATCCACTGTATCCTTCCATCTCGACAGTCTTCCTTTCCTCCGGGAGTCGGATAATCTTATTGGTGTAATGGGTTGCATTTGCGAAAATGTCCCAGCGGAAATTACGTGTGACGACTGGAGCGCCATTGAGGGATATCTCGACTCCGGCATTCCTCATATCACCGATGTTGTCGTAATATCCTGAATATCCGAGAGAAGCAGGAACGGTAAAGAAGAAGAGCATGTCGGAAGTCTTGCGGTAGAATCCCTCGATTGTGCCTCCCAGGCGACCTTTGAAGAAATCGAAATCCAAACCAGCATTGAAGTTGGTGTTAGTCTCCCATGTGATGTTCTCGTTACCTTTTCTGGCGAATGTTATACCAATCTCATCATTTGAGTTAGTGATGTCGTATGTATCTATATACAGATAACTTGATATGTTATCATTACCCTGGCTACCAATGGAAGCCTTGATTTTCAACAAGTCAACCCATGGTGCATTGAAAAAGTCTTCCTTGTTGACAAGCCAACCTGCTCCGAATGACCAGAAATTACCCCATCTGTGATCCGGGTGGAACTTTGAAGATGCATCGCGTCGGTATGATGCGCTGACAAAGTATTTGGTTGCGTAATCATATTGTACGCGCGCGAAGTAACCTTCATTATTATATACGCTTGATGAAGAACCCGAAGAGCTTCCGTCAATTACGGCACCATTGAGCTCAAGGTTGTCCATCGAGAAGAGTTTCTTCTTGTAACCATACACGTATGCTCCGGTGCTCTTGTAGTACTCATGTCCGATCATTGCGCTTACGGTGTGGGCACCGAAGGACTGGGAGTAGTTGAGGATTTCCTGGATATTGTATGACCATGCCCTCTGGTGCGTCACCTGAAGGGTACCTCCGTCTGTGACGAACTGTCCGTACCAAGGGTTGCTGAGGTTCTTCTGGCGGTATTCATCAAGAGATATACCGGCATTCACATTGAATGTGAAATATTTGAGGAAACGGAATTCAGCGAATGCAGTAGCATTTACAGCATTTCCCTGACTGTCATTCTTGTCCAGAGTCGCAGCCTGGAGAGCATTTGCTGTCGGCTGGATCGGGCGGTAGAATCCACCATTCTGGCCATTACCCCAGTCATAACGGAGCAGGCCGTGCTCATCACGAAGGATCTGCCCGTTCTCATCCCTTATGTAAACCGGATAAACAGGAGCAACACCGCTTGCAAAGGCGAAAATATTGCCCGTCGAGCCGCTTGATCCCTCGTCTCCGTTTCCATTGTTCCACAAGTAGTGCGTGAAAGCGACATTGCCGCCAACCTTGAGCCATTTCTTGATTTCATAGTCTGCTCTCATACGGGCCGTATAACGGGTCATGTCCTCCCCGTTGATGATACCGTTGTTCCTCAGATAGCCGGCTGATGCATAGAAACTGCCTTTATTGTTGCTGGCCTGTACACCTACATTGTATTCCTGACGGAGAGATGTCCTGTAAGCCTCGTCCATCCAGTTGTCAGGAGTAACAAGGAATTTCTGACCGTTTACCTCGCTGATATATCCGAGAGTGGCATTAGGGTTGAACTTGCCGTCCCTTCCTATGAGAAGCTGTCCCTGAGGAGCTGTGAAAATCTTGTAGCCAAGTCCCCCTTCTGATGATGGAGCATCGATTGTGCTGGCAGCCTGGAAATATGCCTCATCCGGTGTGAGACCCTGAGCGTTGACTCCGTAGTTATAATTTGCCGCATAGAAAGCTTCATAATACTGGCGGGGATCGGTGATGTAATCATACGACTGCAATGCCTTGGTATTGAAACCGACTTTGGCGTCAATGGTCACTGATGTTTTTCCTGCCGCAGCTTTCTTGGTGGTAATCATTATGACACCATTGGCTCCACGTGCACCATACAAAGCATTGGATGCTGCATCCTTGAGAATTGTCATTGACTCGATGTCGGCAGAGTTCAGGTTGTTCATATCTCCTGAATACGGGACCCCGTCCACAACATACAAAGGAGCTGTTCCAGCTGATATTGAACTTGCGCCTCGGATAATAATGCTTGGAGAAGTACCCAGGCTTCCGGACGAGGTCGTCATCTGGACACCGGCAACCTTACCTTCCATGGCGCGCGTTACATCTGATGACTGAGTTCTTGCTATATCGTCAGATTTGACGACTGTAGCCGAGCCAGTGAAGGCCTCTTTCGTGGACTGGCCGAAAGCCACGACGATGGTCTCGTCAAGCATGTGGGAATCCTGTTGGAGGGCTACGTTGATTATTGAGCGACCGTCTACACTCACTTCCGCTGAAGTATATCCGAGGCAGGAAATGAAAAGTGTTCCCTGAGCCGGTACGGAAATGTTGTAAGCACCGTCAACATCTGATACGGCATAAGCTTTCAGATTACCTTTGACCACGATTGTAGCCCCGCTGACTGCTTCTCCCGTTGAACTGTCTGTCACAATACCGCTGACCTCGAAGTTCTGAGCTGAGGCGAGAAACGGAAAGAGTGTGACAATCAGAGCTGTTAAAAAAAGTTTGACTTTTTTCATAAGCACTTCATTAAAGTTAAACATAAACATAAATATTGATACACCGTGTTTCACTACACTATGAAACCGCAAAATTCTCGATGCGGGATCTGCGCTTTTAAACGGGCGTTTTATTGTGCAGATTTTGTCCGTTAAAAGAATAATGAAAAAGGTGGTTCAGAGTCATTGAACAGACTCTGAACCACCTTCAATGATGGGATGTTTCCCTGAAACTACTATTTCAAGAGTTTTTTTTAATGTTAGACTTCCTCGCAGACAACCATTTCAGTGCCGTACCAGACGGTTATGATTTTATGGAGGGTGGTCGTGCGCACGCCTTCGC
>JBJEBR010000004.1:0-26014 GCA_051870255.1 Candidatus Cryptobacteroides sp. | reverse complement strand
CGTCGATTCAAGGCAAGGCTAAAGCGCAATGCAGCACACAGGCGCTGGTACAGGACGACAACATACTCAACTACTTCATAAACAGATCTACCAATGCCTCAGCAGAATCGCTCAACTCCAAGCTCAAGTCCTTCCGGGCACAGGTAAGAGGTGTAACAGACCTCCCTTTCTTCATGTACCGGGTCGGCAAAATCTACGGATAGCAAACCCTGAACTTTGCAAGTGAGCCATATTCTTGGCTTTGCAGGCATCAACCATCCTTGTTACACCACTGCCCCAACTCTCCAGCCATGCTGTTCTGTACAGGACTCATTATACTATCGACTAAGAAAAGCAAGTCTATCCTCATCAGTCTCGTAAACAGATCTAGGAGGGCTAATTTATCACTTCCCAGTGGCCGCCTTTATCCGGTCCGATGCGACGAATCAGGCCACTAGTTTTCATTTGTTTCAATTGGTAGTAAACCCCATCAGTAGTTATGCCACATATTGTAGCAAGTTCTTTATTCGTCAAAGACGGATTATTCTTGATGGCATCAAGAATAATATCTCGAGTCTTATTTATCTTTTTCTTCGTAGCTTTCTTCGTAGCTTTCTTCGTAGTTTTCTTCGTAGTTTTCTTCGTAGTTTTCCCCTCGTTTTCCACACTATTCCTTCCGTCTTGCTTGCCCACAAAAAGTGTAAGTTCAACCATATCCGGGTCATAGAGCTCTATTAGTTGTGGTTTTGGCCAATTGTTGTCAGCCCAAGCCTTGACAATCATATCGGCACCGCTTCCTGCTCGTTCGTTTCCTCCTACAAAGCTAAATATCTTTTGTAGGGTTGAATTGCGGCAGATGCTGGTGCCGCCCTTGAAATACTGCTCGACAGAAACCAACATTGTCCCCGGGTTTCTAAACACCAACCTATCTGGATAACGCTCTATTACGATGCAGTTCATCATTCCATATACGGCGTGGACCATACAATTGATGAAGGCTTCCCTAAGAGCATTGTGGGCAGGAGTGTCATCGACCCGGCTCCCACCTTCCAACTTGAAAGGAGTTGGAAGAGCCTGTTGTATCTTTGGATATACGCGGCTGTAGAATTGGTATAGGTTTGGCTCCCAATAGCCATCGGGATAAACTCTGTCTGTCCATCTGATTTCCGGATTTGTACTGAGCCTTTCCCTGTAATCGATGAAATAGTGAGGCATAGCATCTTCAAGCCCCTTTTGAGTACCGAACATCAGGATTCCGGCAAGAGTAAATCCTTCCTGTCCTTCTTCCTTGTCAATTCTGTAGGCACCAATCTTTTCAAGGAATTTGAGGTCTGGAAGATCTTTCCAAGGATGTTCATTGTGTTTGATGGTGAACATCTGCCTATATTGACGGATTGTAGTCGGGTCTATCTCATCGCCAATCTCGAAGTGTTTGAATATCTTGTTGTCAAGTGGAGAACTTGATACCAGAGAGTCGCCAATCATCCTGCGAACCACATCATCACTGGCCTTGTAATCTCCCTCGTGACGACGCCTATACATATGTCCCCCGAAAGGGTTGAAAGTAAGATATACAGGCCTCTGGGTGTATTCCGCACGTGGAACTTTGACAATAAGAATATTGCTGTCCTCATATTCGGTCTGGATGACATCCTTGTCGGAAAGCAGGTTGGTACTGACAGTGTTCTTGTTGTTCAGTCCGTCCCACAATGTCTTCTTGTATTTGGTTGCCTGGTCTTCCGTAAGTCCGTCAGGATAGAACTTGCCGTTCTTTTCGGAGATACCAAGCACAATGATTCCTCCGTCCGTATTGGCGAATGCAGAATATGTTTCCCACAGGCTTGCGGGGAAACCGCCTTTGGCGCTTTTGAATTCTATTTCTGTGCTTTCGCCTTTCCGGCAAAGAGAGTGTATATATGATTTGACGTCCATAATTGTGGGCAATTACATTTTTATTTTCCAAAGTTACAACCTAAACTCCAAACCTGTTCCCGCTCAATCCGGAAAATTCATATTAGATTTTTCTATTTTAATTGATTTTCAATTTTTCCAATCCTACATAGATGGCCGATCAGGTCGGCCATGACGAGATGGCTAACAGCTGTTGGATAAAATTGACACTAATTTTGACAAAACTGATAGGTTTCGGACGATTGTGAGCAAACACGAAACAAGGCTTTGTGGCCTTGAATGCCACTATCCCTAACTTTGCGAAAAGATAACCACATAAACATATGAATGCAAATCATTCCATAACTCTTTTGCTCGTCCTTCTGATGGCGGCATGTTCCTGCCAGAAGGAAGAAATCCAGCCTGAACAACACGAAACAGTGGAATTGCAGTTCACTTGCGAAAAACCATCCGATACGAAGACGATGTGGACAGGAGAGGATGTGATCTGGACCGAAGGAGACAAGATATCCGTAGCCTGCCTCGCTTCGGGAACCTGGTCCTCTGACATGGCGGAATCTGCCCCCCTTGATGCGGATTGTGAGAAGGCGCAGTTCACCGTGCCGATATCACTCGAATCGTCAGGATCCCCGATGGCCTTCCACGCAGTATATCCGTCCTCATGCGCCGTCCTCCCAGCATCAGGACTGCCTGAGGTGACAGTGCAGATACCGCAGACACAGACTCCTACGGCAACTTCATTTGACAGGAGTGCCGACATGATGACGGCAGTTTCCCAAAATACCTATACATCCATTCCGTCCACGCCGGTCCCTCTGATATGGACAAGGGCAGTCGCCCATGTTGAAATAACACTTCTTGACACGCCTGTCCTTGGTGGCGAATCGCTTGAAAGCATAGTGCTGAAGGCCGACGATGGGGCAGACCTCGTAGGAAAGCATGTCATCAACCTGTCAAACGGCAAGGTGACGAAGGTGGAAGGAAATGTAACCAATATGTTGGTTGTGGATGCTTCCAACCTTGACTTCGATGGAGAAGGCAACCTCCGTTTCAATATATCAGTCCTGCCTTGTACCCTTGAATCCCTGACCGTCATCCTGGTGACCGACGCCTCCGAATATTCGAAGACGATCACGTCCCAGATTCCGCTGAAGGTTGACCGACGCCACACAATGTCCATCGACATGTCCTCGGCAGTCCGCACGGACAGGACCGACGTGGAGAAGGATCCTCTGGTCAACAGCCGCATATTCGATATACTCGACCTTGAAGCCGCTGGAATGGAGCAGGTCAGCAATGCATGGCAGGCAGGTCATCCATACCTTGCCGCACAGGCTCTAAAGACCTATTGGCTCGGAAGGACGGGCATAGTCAACACCGAAGTCAATCTCAGTATATCCAAGAATACCGACTCCGACAAGAATATCGCTGACCAGGCGCTGAAGGAGAACGGCTACCGTTTTTATGTAAAGAACTATTCAGAAGGAACGGATGCGAACGGCAATGCGATATACTATTCCTTCCTCGGATCCGATGGAGGTATTGACTGGGAAGTCACTCCTGTCACTGAAACCCAGTTCGCCCTTCAGAAGCATCGCCACCAGTGGATTGAACCTCAGGCAAAAGTGTATAGGGTTACCGGAGATGAAAAATATGTCCAGGCGATAGTCGAGGTCTATTCCGACTGGCTTGAAACCTATCCTTGTCCGGGAGTGGGTGCCGATTCATACGCGATAGCATCCTCGCATCCATACAAGGATATGTGGACAGACCTTCAGGCTACATCCCATGTCACCACATATCTCAATGTCCTGGACTATTGTCTCCAGGCCGAGGCATTCACACCGGAATTCCTTACACACTTTCTTGTCTCATTGTATGATACGGTCGAGTCAATACGTGCCAATCTGTACCATACGGCGGCAAGCAACCATCGCCTTTTCGAGGTGCAGGCGATATACAATGCTGCAGTCCTCCTTCCTGAGTTCAAGGCCGCATCCGGATGGGAGACAGAATCATATACTGCCCTTGCCGAGCAGCGCGACCTCCAGTTCGCTGTTGACGGAGTGCAGAACGAGATGGATCCGGGTTACCATATTTCCGTGGTATCCATGTTTTACCAGATGTACGACCTTGCAAAGCAGAATTCCCGTGAGGCGGCACTTCCTGAAAATTATGTGGAAAGGCTCAAGAATGCATGCCTGTTTGTAAGGGATGTAATGTATCCGGATTACTCCATGGAGGATTTCAATGATACCAGGTCGTCCGGCTGGACCAAGAGTGTGCTTAAAAAGAATTTCACCAAATATGCGGAACTCTTCCCGGACGAGCCGTCTTTCCTCTATTTTTCCACGGAAGGCCAGTCCGGTACGGTGCCTGCGGAAAACTTCAGGGCTTACAGGAACTCAGGATGGTATATGTTGAGGACCGGCTGGACCGAGGATGATATGATGCTGATATACAAGAACAACTATAATGAGCAGGGATGGTGGCACTGCCAGCCTGACAACGGAACAATCGGCCTCTATAACAAAGGACGCAACTTCCTGCCTGATGCCGGTACATATACCTACGGAGGCTCCGCTGCCGACAATGCCCTCAGAGATGCATTCCGCGCAACAGCAAGCCATAACACATTGACATACAACGGAGAGACCATCCCTGACGGAAGCATGATGGGTGCCTTTGTCAGCGAGGAACACACTGATGAATATGATATGGTGAAGGCTCAGAACCAGTCATATCCTGACCTTAACCATGAAAGAACGGTTTACAGGATGAAGGATGGCGGATTCTTCGTCGTGGCTGATGCCGCATCAGGATCTGCCTATGGACAGGAGGTTGCCATTCACTGGCATTTCTGTCCGGGTGATACCGACAGTTCGAAATTATCTTATTCATACAGTTGCTGCACTACTTTCGATGACGGCAACAATATGTGTTTCAGGACTTTCTGCTTCAACGGACTTGAACCTTCAACTGGATTTACCTATTCCGAAGGTACCTCATATACCTCAAATGCCATCGGCAAGAGAACCCAGCGCCCATATTATACCGTCGGACTGACAAAAACCGATACCTCCACACCGGTGCGTTTCATCACGGTCATCATCCCGGTATCATCGTCGCTGTCCCTTCCGGAGATCAGCGCAATATATGAATCCGAGTCAACCATCAAGGTAACTGTTGACGGAACTACATATACTCTCAATTGATATGTTCTGGACATGGCCAACCGTCTGGAACATGAAGAATCATCATTTGCAAAACATTATTTGAACCATAACATCTAGGGAATATGAAAACGAACAGATTGCCATTGCTTCTGAGTTCCGCTTTCTGCGGACTGTACCCGGCCACACAGGCCGCAGCTGAAACATTGTCGGGCCAGCCTTCCGATGACGGACAGGGCCGTCCGAACATCCTGTGGCTGACATTCGAGGATACAAGCTCTTATGAATTCGGATGTTACGGCAACAGATATGTCCACACTCCGAATATTGATTCACTCGCAAGCCAAGGAGTCCAGTTCATGAATGTCTGGTCATGCGGCCCCCAGAGCTCTCCTGCAAGGTCGTCGCTCATAACGGGCTGCTATGCCACCACTTACGGGATGGATGTCCATCCCGTACCGGTGGATACCCCGGAGGGAATCTTCTTCCCTCAATTGCTCCGTGACGCCGGATATTATTGCACCAACAACAAGAAAACCCATTACAATTCAAGGCTCAACAACAAGAAATGCTGGGACGAATGCACCGCAAAGGCATCCTACAACAGCCAGGATAGGGCTGAAGGGCAGCCGTTCTTTGCCGTATTCAACTCCGTCGTATCCCACATGAGCTGTGTGGCGACATATCATACCGAAGGAAGGCGTGACTACACACAGGAGGGCATATACCCTGACCGTCTGGACTTGCCGTCCTATGTCCCTGACCTGCCTGAAGTCCGTCTGGACTATGCGGGACATCTGGAATCTGTGCAGGATATTGACAAATGGGTGGGTTTCTTCCTGGATGACTTGAAAGCCAAGGGATTGGATGATGATACCATAATCTTTGTCTTCAGTGACCATGGCGGGTGCGTGCCGAGGGGGAAGGGATACCTGTATGAAAGCGGCCTGCGTGTCCCTTTGGTCGTGTATTTCCCTGAAAAATGGAAACATTTGGCTGCGGATGCGTCGGCGGATGTGCCGGTGAAAGATGGAAGGTTGGTGAATTTTACGGACCTCGGGCCGACCGTCCTGAGCCTTGCCGGAGTGGAGCCTCCTGCCAGGATGCAGGGGAAAGCACTGTTCGGGAAATATGGAGACGATGCCTGGAGGACGCTCCAGTTCGCCTTCGCTGCGAACCAACTCCACCATTTCATGCCAGTGCGGGCGGTGACGGATGGAAGGTACAAATACATAAGGAGTTACATGCCATATCGTCAGTTCGCCCTCAGGAATTATTTCCAGTGGAGAATGCCGTCCAACAGGGCCTGGGATGAATCCGTCCTTTCGGGCAGCAATACGAACCCGGCGTGGGAACTGACGTTCAAGGGCCATCCTTCCGAGATGCTCTTCGACCTTTCTCAGGATCCGGGAGAGATCAATGACCTGTCTTCTGATCCAGCCTGTCAGAATATCCTCGCAAGGATGAGGGAGGCTTTGGCAAGTCACATAAGACAGACTTCGGATTTGGGATTCTTCCCTCCTGATACCCGTAAGGGCAGGGTTCTCTATGATGACATACATTCGGGAGGATATGACCTGGAGGCTTTGCAGACCATTGCAGAAATTGCATCCCTGGCAGATGCCGCCTCTGTACCGGCTCTCGAAAAGGCGATTGCCAGCGAACTTCCAGAAATCCGTTTCTGGGGAGCGGTGGGCTTCGCCGTGCTTGCGGTGAATGGAATTATCACCGACTGTCCGGAATCGTTGGAAGCGCTTCTGGACGACTCCAATCCATATACTGCTGCCGAGGCTGCATACGCGGTCGCATATCTCGGAAAACCGGGGAAGGGTATTGTCAGACTTGTGAATCCTGTCAATGAAGCAGACCGCAAGATCGGATATTCCGCACTCGAATGCATTTCGCTCGATCCTGCGATGAGGGATGCGGTCCGGGAATTCCTTCCGGAACTGAAACTTGCGGCTGAGACCCTTCCGAGGGTGGAGAACGAAGATGCAGGGCTTATGGCAAGGGGGATTCTGGTGAATCTTGGGGAGATGGATATCTGGGACCTTCACGGCCCGGAGTCATACCAGAAAGGCCTTGAACTGAACCATGGCAGAAGGCCTATGAATCCCCGCCCGTAATACTTGCTGCCGTACGGCTGTCATCCCGAGCCCCTGCGAGGGATCTGCGGGCGAGTGCAAAAACTTATGTCATCTTGCCAAATTTTATTATTTTTGCGGGCGTTTATAGATAGGAGGACTTATTGATGAGATTACCTGCAGAATGGGAAAGACAGGACGGCATCCAGCTAACCTGGCCGCACTGTGATACGGAGTGGTACGAACTTGAGAAAGTGCTCGGTTGCTATGTGGACATAGTCCATCAGATTTTGCGATTCGAGAAGCTGATCATAGCAACGCGCGACATAGAGGAATGCAAGGGTGACCTGACAAGGATTTCCGCCCTGAAGGGCCTGGACATCGACCTTGACAGGATTTCCTTCTATCAGACCCCGCTCAACGACACCTGGGCCCGTGACCACGGCGGCATTTCCGTCTTCGGGGACAACGGGGAGAAATATCTGTACGATTTCGTCTTCAACGGATGGGGACTCAAGTTCGCATCCAATCTCGACAACAGGATAACGAGGAACATCTTCGACGAAGGGGCCTTCGCCGAGGACGTGATGGGTGTGGACATGAGGCCTTATGTGCTCGAAGGCGGAAGCATCGACAGCGACGGGTGCGGCTCCATGCTCACCACCACCGAATGCCTGTGCTCCCTGAACCGCAACGAATACCTGTCGAAGGAGGAAATCGAACAGGAACTCTGCGGAGCTTTCGGCCTGGAGAGAATCCTGTGGCTGGACCATGGGACCATCATCGGGGATGACACCGACAGCCATGTCGATATCCTCGCCCGTTTCTGTTCGCCGGATACCATAGCATATATGCAGTGTACTGATCCTGAGGACCCTCATTATGAGCCTCTTGCACAGATGGAGAAGCAGCTGAGGGGTTTCCGCACACTTGACGGAAAACCGTACAATCTGATTCCTCTCCCGCTTCCGGAGCCTCTGTACCTGGACGATTACAGGCTTCCGGCTTCCTATGCCAACTTCCTGATTGTCAATGGGGGAGTCCTGCTTCCTGGAGCAGGTTCACCGCTTGACGAGGTTGCCCGCAAACGCCTGCAGGAAGCATTCCCTGACAGGGAGGTCGTGGTAATTGATTGCAGACCGCTTTTGTCAGGACACGGCTCCCTCCACTGCATCACCATGCAGTTCCCTCAGGGTTATCTTCGCAGGTAGCTGAAATGTTGAATATATAATTATAATATAATGACATCCAATATATTGAAAGTCGGCATGGTCCAGCAGAGCTGTACAACTGACATCCCGGCAAACATAGAAAAACTGAAGGCCAACATCCGCAGATGTGCCCAGCTCGGAGCTCAGCTCGTCGTGCTTCAGGAACTGCACAATTCCGTGTATTTCTGTCAGAGCGAAGATGCTGCCCTCTGTGACCTTGCAGAGCCTATACCCGGTCCTTCTACAAAGACTTACGGTGCACTCGCCAAGGAACTCGGAATCGTGCTTGTTCTATCTCTGTTTGAGCGCAGGACAGCCGGAATATATCATAACACGGCAGTAGTAATCGAAAAGGACGGCACCATAGCCGGTAACTACCGCAAGATGCACATTCCGGATGACCCGTGCTATTATGAGAAATTCTATTTCACACCAGGCGACCTTGGATTCAAGCCAGTCGAGACATCGGTCGGTACTCTCGGAGTGCTTGTATGCTGGGATCAGTGGTACCCGGAGGCAGCGCGTTGCATGGCTCTGAATGGAGCTCAGCTCCTGATTTATCCGACAGCGATAGGAGGCGTCGCGACGGACCCTCTTGAGGAACAGAAGGTGCAGAGCGATGCCTGGCAGCTTGTGCAGAGGGGACATTCCGTGGCGAACGGACTGCCGGTGATAACGGTGAACAGGACAGGCCATGAGGATGACCCGAGCGGCAATACCGAAGGCATACAGTTCTGGGGACGCTCCTTCGCGACAGGTCCTCAGGGAGAGCTGCTTGCAGAGTTCGGAAAGGATGAGGAAGGTGTGAAGGTGGTGGAAATCGACCTCGGAAGGACGGAGTATGTGCGCAGGGGCTGGCCTTTCTTCCGCGACAGACGCATAGACGCCTACGGAGAGACCATATTGAAGCGTTACGGCAAATAACCTGTCATATCGAGCGAAGTCGAGACATCTAATACTTATAAAATTAACCAAAATGACAAGAATCGGAACAACATTCACCAAGTCCGGAAAGAAAGCCGTTCTCTGCGGCTCCGGCGAACTCGGAAAGGAAGTGGCAATCGAACTTGAGCGCTATGGCGTTGAAGTAGTGGCACTTGACAAATATGCCAATGCTCCGGCCATGCACATTGCCAACCGAAGCCATGTCCTGTCCATGCTTGACGGAGAGGCCCTCAAGGCAGTCATCGAGCAGGAAAAGCCGGATTTCATCATCCCGGAAATAGAGGCGATCGCCACGGACAAGCTCGTCGAACTTGAGAAGGAGGGCTACAATGTCGTTCCGACTGCCAATGCTACAAGACTCACGATGAACCGCGAAGGCATCAGGCGTCTGGCAGCCGAGACCCTCGGACTTCCGACCTCACCTTACCGTTTCGCATCCACAAGGGAGGAATTCGATGCAGCGGTCTCCGAAATCGGCATCCCTTGCGTAGTTAAGCCTGTGATGAGTTCATCCGGACACGGACAGAGCACGATCAAAAGCCCCGATGACATTGACAGGGCCTGGCATATATCCCAGGAAGGAGGCCGTGCTGGCAGCGGGAAGGTAATCGTTGAGGGATTCGTGAAGTTCGACTATGAAATCACCCTCCTGACCGTACGCCATTGTGCGGGAACTACATTCCTGAACCCTATAGGACATCATCAGGTGGATGGTGATTACCGTGAGTCCTGGCAGCCGCAGGCGATGCCTCAGGATGCGATCGGGAAGGCCCAGGCGATAGCGAAGGCGATCACCGACGCCCTCGGAGGATATGGTATTTTCGGAGTGGAGCTTTTCGTCAAAGGTGACGAGGTGATTTTCAGTGAGGTATCCCCAAGACCTCACGATACCGGTATGGTGACGATGATTTCCCAGGATATGTCGGAGTTTGCCCTCCACGCCCGCGCCATCCTCGGACTTCCTGTGCCACAGGTTCGTTTTTATGGCCCATCTGCATCAAAAGCCATTGTCGTAGAGGGCAATACTAAGGAATATGAGTTCTGCGATCTCGAAAAAGTACTGGATGAACCCGGTGTCCAAATAAGAATCTTCGGCAAACCTGAAATCGCAGGCCACCGCAGGGTGGGAGTGCTTCTTGCCACCGACGAGACGGTAGAGAAAGCCCTTGCCAAGGTGGAGAGGGCCTATGCCAAGCTGACGGTAAGATGCCTGTAACATCCAGGCACTATTCGCCTCACCACGGCAATAATATCATTTCGACCCACTCTAAGCAATGTCATTTCGACCAAGCGAAGCGCGTGGAGAAATCTGAACCCAAAATCAAGGCTACTTGCTCCTGGCCAGTTTCGCCAACGAGTAATCAGCCTTGATTTTGTCGATTATGGCGCATACGATTTCGTAGGTCCGGCTTTCCCTGGTATATACGGCAGGGGTGATGAAATTAACTCGTCCCTGCTTGAAGAGCGTCCTGGCCACTTCCTTCTTGCGGCCGTTCCTCTGGTCATAAACGGCAATGGAATGTCCTCCGAACATCTTGACGATCTTCATGCACGGTACATCTGTCTCTCCATCACCGAAATAAATCATATGTGGGAAAGGTACCCGCTTGTTCTCCTCCGCCTGACTCTCGTTCACGAGTTTGTTGTCGCGGATGCTCAGGATGCCTTTGTTGATTTTGAAAAGGAACTGGGTCTTTGCGGTATAATCGACTGCGACCCCCGGCCATTCGGCCTCGCCGGCATCATTGTAGAGGAACGAGCAGGCGAAGATTCTCTTGAATTCCTTGGCAATCGGGGTACCTTCTATCATTTCGGCGAGTCCTGACGAATTGATGTAATGCTCGACCTTCACGCCCCGCTTCCTCCCGTACATGTTCACGAGACGGAACCAATCCCTTACACCATCGTAAAGCTCGATGCTCTTGCCGAACCTCTTGAAGTCCGATCTGCGGAGCTTGATTCCTGCCTTCTTCGCCTCGTCGAACATGAGTTTCATGTAACTGAGGATGTTGCTGGCATCCTGCCCCACGGCAATATTGTCGCTTTCCTGCCAGAATTCCTGCGGCTTCTTCCCGATAGCCTGGATGAACCCGAATTCCTGCATGTTTCCTGGAGACAGCGTCCCGTCAAAATCATAGACGAGCGCCACGATTGGTATATTTCTCATGTCCGTATATGCAACTTTCGTCACAAATTTAGCAATTTATACATATGGTGGACTTTATTTTTGTAGATTTGTATCTCAAAATCATTGAATAAGCAACGAATCTAACTTATTAATTATGATACACTATCTCAAAAGACTTGAAGAAGCCACCAGACTCAACTGGGACTGTCCGGCTCTTTGCAACTACCATGGAGAAACTTTTACATTCGGACAGATGGCCGAGCAGATTGCAAGGCTGCACATCTTTTTCGAGGCCGCCGGTCTCAAGAAAGGAATGAAGGTCGCCATATGCGCCAAGAACTCCGCACGCTGGGGTATCTCCCTGTTTTCCATCAATACATACGGCGCCGTGGCGGTTCCGATACTTGCGGATTTCCATCCGGACAGCGTCAACTCCCTCGTGGACCATTCCGAGAGCATTGCCCTGATGACCGACAAGGATATCTGGAAGAAGCTTGATATCAGCAAGATGCCTTCCGTAAAAGCCGTTATGGCCGTCAATGACTTCTCGGTGCTGTACGCTTCCAAGGACAGCATCAAGGAAGCCGCAGACAATCTTGACAAACTTTTCGCCGAGAAATATCCGGACGGATTTTCAAAGAATGACGTATGCTATCCGGACGGCAATGACAAGGAACTTGCCATCATAAACTATACTTCAGGCACGACGAGCGCACCTAAAGGCGTGATGCTGCGCTACGAATGTATCAGTGCAAATGTCGAGTTCGGACAGAACAACATCCCTTCAACATCGAACGACAGGATTGTCTCGATGCTCCCTATGGCCCATATGTACGGAATGATGTTCGAGCTCATCTATCCTCTGTGCGGAGGCTCGTCAATATATTATCTCGGCAAGACACCTACTCCTGCACTGCTTCTCGGAGCGATGGCCGAAGTCAAGCCTTTCCTTGTAATCACCGTGCCTCTTGTCATGGAGAAGATTTTCAAGAGCAAGGTACAGCCTCTGCTCAACAAGCCGGTGATGAAGGTCCTTACTGCAATCCCTGGAGTCAATCAGTTGATCTTCAAGAAAATCAGGAATACCCTCCTTGCTGCTTTCGGAGGGAAGGTGAGGAGCATCGTCATGGGTGGCGCAGCCCTGAATCCTGATGTGGAGAAATGGTTCAAGAAATTCAAGCTCCCGTTCACCGTAGGTTATGGAATGACCGAGGCGGCTCCACTGATGGCATATTCTCCTTGGCAGTCTTTCGTTCCGCACTCTTGCGGAAGGGCGGTTGACTGTGCAGAGGTACGAATCGATTCCGAGGACCCTCAGAGGATCGTAGGCGAGATCCAGGCCCGCGGTACCAACATCATGAGCGGTTATTACAAGAATGAGGAGGCTACCAAGGCTGCATTCACGGCAGACGGATGGATGAATACAGGCGACCTCGGAGTAATCGACGCCGACGGCAACATCTTCATCAGGGGCAGGAGCAAGAACATGATTCTTTCCGCCAACGGCCAGAACATCTATCCGGAAGAAATCGAGGCCGTGGTGAACAACCAGCCTTATGTCGTCGAGTCCGTGGTGGTTGACAGGGGAGCGAAACTTGTAGCCCTGGTATATCTCGATGCAGACAAGCTGAAGGCTGATTCCGTAGCCGACACTTCTGCGGTTCTTTCAGAAATCGTGGTGAATGTGAACAAACAGATGCCTTCCTACAGCAAGCTCGGCCTTGCCGAGGCCGTTGACCAGCCATTCGAGAAGACTCCTAAGATGAGCATCAAGAGGTTCATGTACAAATAATCTGATTTTTTCAGGATATATCGGGGCGGGGATGCAACACATCCCCGCCCCGTTGCATCTATAGGACTGTCGTATATGTCGTGCGGCATAATGAACATGACTTATGAAACAATTTTTCAGGAAAGCAATTCTGATTCTGGCGGCTTCTGTGGCCGTGAGCGCGTTGCATGCGTCGAACAGAGAGGAAAAGGAACAGAATTTCAGACAGAAATTCCCTTATAGATATGAGTTCAGGGTCGGATGGGCAGGCTATCCAATAGTCGATGCCTTCATGTGGGGAAGACCATATTTCATGGAATTCAATGAGCCTTCTTTCAGTTCTGATCCGGGACAATGGTATGAACCGCAATATGGCAACGATTATATGACCGGTATAATCTTCGGGGAGTTCAGTTTCCATTTCAAGAGATGGTTCACGCTGGCCGTGACGGCAGGTTTCAATGGCCTTTGGGGAACGGATATCGATCCGCAGACAGGAATGGTGGCGGCACGCCACGGCGGGGTTGCCGTTCACATCGTGCCTTTTGCAAGGTTCTATTATGTGAATACCAGGGCGTTCAGGCTCTATTCGGGTGTCGGTCTTGGATTGGCCTTCGGAGGTTTCAGGGATGATTGGGAATTATATCCTGTATTTCAGATTGCTCCGATTGGTCTGACAGCCGGTACCAAGGTATTCTTCTTTGCCGAGTCTGCCTTGGGAAGCAGCTGGTTGGGAGGCCGGATGGGAGTCGGCTTCAGGTTCTGATATGGATTGGAAAAATTTTGACAGTATGAAACCGATTTTAAAGATAATGATTTCTGTCATGGCAGCCGCAGGCATTGCTTCCTGCCAGATCAGCAAATACCATGAGTATAATAGTGGTGAAATAGCTCTCGAAAGGAGGGCTGACATTCTGGTTGATGATTATGTAATCTCTCCTGTCACTATTCTCCGTACAGCATTCGCATTCGAGGACTATCTCGCAAAGACAGAGGCGGAAAAGGTACAGGACACCATCTTTTACGGGAATGTCCGGGTTCTCGGCGAAAACAGTTACCGGATTATGACTGATTGGATAGACATGTCTGTTGCTGTGGACGAGTCCGGGAGAGCGTTGGGTGAGGACGGCAGTTCGTGGAAGATAGGACTGAATTATATTGACGTGTATTATGGATATCGCTCGAAGCAAGAAGACTTTTATGAAGCCACTTTAGCCAAGGAGACGGGAACTGATGTCTGGGTGTTGGAAAACGACAACTTCACGACAAGTATCAGGTTTGAGACCGACTCTGAGGATATGTGTACATGGACGGTAGGAACGCAGGGCAGGGAGGACTATTCCAACGGAGTATCCATTTCATTCGCTACTGTCCCGGACATGTCTGTAAATGAATATTTCAGTGTTCGGAATGACAGGGCAGGAAACATGGCATTTTCCGGGAAGTTGAATTACAAGGTCTATAAAGACGACAGGGAGATGGATTATTGCCATGCTACCTACAAGGCTGGATTCAGTGCGGATTACCAGACCAGCCGATGAAGTCTGACATGCTCTTTCATCAAAATATAGTCGTAATGACATTTTCCTGAAAAAAGACTGACAAATCGTCAGTCTTTTTTCATTGGAACACAATTTGACAATCATTTCACCTGTCATTCCGAGCCAGGCAACGAATCCAAGGGAGACCCATCCTCCCTGTCATTCCGAGCCCCTGCGAGGAATCTGTCATACAGAATATTAACATATAAAAAGATACAAAATGGCAACATCAGGAAAAATAGGAGTAACCACCGAGAACATATTCCCGGTAATCAAGAAATTCCTTTATTCAGACCACGAGATCTTCCTCCGCGAACTTGTGGCAAACGCAGTCGATGCAACACAGAAGATGAAAGCCCTCGCCGCATCAGGCGAATTCAAGGGCGAACTCGGCGACCTTGCCGTCAGGATCGAGCTGGACGAGAAGAAGAAAGTCCTCAGGATCATAGACAACGGTATCGGTATGACCGAGGAGGAAGTTGACAAATACATCAACCAAATCGCCTTCTCCAGCGCAGGTGAATTCCTCGAGAAATACAAGGACCAGCTTTCCAGCATCATAGGCCACTTCGGCCTCGGATTCTATTCCGCATTCATGGTAGCTGAAAAGGTAACCATTGAGACTCTTTCCTGGAAGGAAGGAGCCCAGGCGGTCAGATGGACCTGCGACGGCTCGCCTGCATACGAGATGGAGCCTTGCAAGAAGGAGGACCGCGGAACCGTCATCACCCTCTACATCGATGACGAAGAAAAGGAATATGCAGAGAAAACCCGTATCCAGGGCCTTCTGAACAAATATTGCAAATTCATGCCGGTACCTGTCATCTTCGGCAAGGAACAGGAATGGAAGGACGGCAAATATGTCGATACCGACAAGGACAATGTAATCAACAAGATCGAACCTCTCTGGGCGAAGAAACCGTCCGAGCTGAAGGATGAGGACTATATGGAGTTCTACCGCAACCTCTACCCGATGCAGGAGGACCCTCTTTTCTACATCCATCTGAATGTGGACTATCCGTTCAACCTCACAGGTATCCTCTATTTCCCGAAAATCAAGAACAACGTCGAGATTTCACGCAACAAGATCCAGCTCTACTGCAACCAGATGTTCGTGACCGACTCCGTTGACAACATAGTTCCTGACTTCCTCACCCTGCTCCACGGTGTCATCGACTCTCCGGACATCCCTCTGAATGTGTCGAGGAGCTATCTCCAGAGCGATGCCAATGTCAAGAAGATTTCGACATACATCACCAAGAAGGTCGCCGACAGGCTCGAGGACATATTCAAGAACGAGAGGCAGGCCTGGGAGAGCAAATGGGACAATCTCAAGCTCTTCATCGAATACGGAATGCTGTCAGAGGAGAAATTCTGTGACAGGGCAATGAAATTCGCTCTTCTGAAGAACACCGAAAACAAATACTTCAGCATCGAGGACTACAGGAAGGCCATCGAGGCAGAGCAGACCGACAAGGACAAGAAGGTCGTATTCCTCTATGCCACCGACCCTGAGGCACAGTACTCATACATCGAGGCCGCCAAGTCCAAGGGCTATGATGTCCTGCTGATGGACTGCCAGCTTGACAGCCATTTCGTGAACCTGCTCGAGACCAAGGTCGAGAATGCCAAGTTCGCGAGGGTTGACTCCGACAGCGTTGACAATCTCATTGTCAAGGAGGAGAAAATCCGTCCGGAACTCTCAGATGCAGAAAAGAGCGACCTCAACGAGATTTTCCGTGCCGTGATGCCTTCAGAGAACGAATATTATGTCCAGGCAGACAACCTCGGCGAGGATGCTGCACCGCTTCTGATCACCCAGAGCGAGTTCATGCGCCGTTACCGCGAGATGTCCGCAATGGGCGGTGGGATGAATTTCTATGGTGAGATGCCTGCATCCTACAACATAACGGTCAATATGCAGAACCCTCTGGTAGCTAAGATAATGGATGCCAAGAAGGTGGAAGTCAAGCCGGAGGACATAATCCCGGATGCCGACAAGGATGCGACCGAGGAAGTCAAGAAGACAGTGCAGGATGCAAAGAATGCGGCTTCCGAGGCACACAGGGCAGACCTCAAGGCCTTCGCCCAGTCGAACGAAATCCTGAAGCAGATTTCCGACCTCGCCCTCCTTGCCAACGGAATGCTGAAAGGCAAAGCCCTCAGCGACTTCATAAGCCGCAGCGCAAAAGTCGTCGAGGACGCATATCTGAAATAGGATGAGGAAGATATTCCTTTATATGTTGACCTTGGCAGTCTTTCTGCCGATGTCTGTGCAAGTGGAGGCGTCACCTGAGGGAGATGCCCTCCACTTTCCTGTCATAAGGGATCTTGACAGGGTTATAAAGGAATCGGACCGATATCAGAGGGAAAAAGAGGCCCGTATCGGGAGTCTCAAGGACAGGCTCGCGAAGGCGACGGACAGAGACTCGATGTATTGGGCTTGCGCTTCCCTTTTCAACGAATATGCTTTCTACCAGATCGATTCGGCTCTTTCATATTCCTTTTCCATGCTCGGTTTGTCGGAGGATTCCGACGACAAATATATCAGATGTCTTCCGAAGCTCAATATCGCGGAGGAATACATTCAGGTAGGGCAGTATGTCCAGGCGAAAGAGGTTCTGGAGAGCATCAGGAGGGACGAGGTGCCGGACGCACTTCTGGAATCGTACTATTACAAGTTCAACGCACTCTACGAGGCTTTGTCCGACTATTCCCTCGACCTCGACCAAAAGCACAGGTACCGCACCTTGGAATATATGTACAAGGACTCGGTCTATATGGTGAGTCCGGACAATATTTATATAAAATCCTCCCTTCTCGATGCGGAGGGCCAGACTGGGAAAGCCCTGCAGATTCTACTTGACGCCTATTCCGGCATCGGACCGGATGACAGGGCAATAGGACCTGTCGCCTACGCCATCTCCCTGTATTACAGGAAGACGGGGATGAGGACCGAGGAAAAGAAGTGGCTCATAGCATCGGCGATTTCCGACATCAAGTGCTCCGTGAAGGAATACATCTCCCTGAGGCGGCTTGCGGAAATCCTCTATGAGGAAGGTGATGTGGACAGGGCACACCGTTATATCTGGAAATGCCTTTCCGATGCAGAGTTCTGCAATGCGAGGCTGAGGGAGATACAGGTGGCTCAGATTTTCCCGCTTTTCGAGGCTGCATACCAAAGGAAACTGAAGAGTCAGGTCATCCTGCTGAGCTGTGCCATAGCGGTCATCCTCGTGTTGCTCACCGTATGCTACCATTTCCTGAGGATGAAGAATCAGAAACAGAAGGAACTCGACAATGCCAACCGGAAATTGCAGGAGGCTGGTGCGATAAAGAACGGGTTCATCTCCAATCTCCTTCTTGAATGTGTGAACCGTATCGACTCTCTTGACGATTACAGGAGACGGTTGAACAAGATGGCGCTCTCCGGAGACAAGGCCGGCGTTTTCTCTGAACTCAGGTCGGTATCCTTCGTGGAAGGGCAGAGGATGGATTTCTACAGCACATTTGACAGTATCTTCCTTCAGATTGTGCCTGACTTCATATCCGGGGTGAACTCTCTGATGAAACCAGGGAACCATTTCAGCTGCGACGGTGGCACCATGACGATGGAACTCAGGATTCTTGCCCTGATAAGGCTTGGCATATCGGAGACCGACAGGATAGCGTCGATACTCAAATGCTCGAAGGCGACAGTATATTCCTATCGTTCGAGGATTCGTCTCAAGTCGGAGGATCCGGACAATTTCGAGAAGAATCTGATGAAGATCCGTACGATATAGATTTATCGGATTTATATTCGGAGACCCTTGCAAAAGGGCCTTTTTTGTTGTATATCAGATTGTTGACTGTTCCAAGCCATTGGATTTCGTTTGTATCCTGTTTGACGGTTTGCCGTGTTTGTCCACATTTGTGATGACGAAACAATAACCATTGTCTTATGGATTCAACATTCAAAATTTGCCGGTTTCTGCTGATTTTCATCCTGCTGTCATCCTCAGCGGGTGTCAATGCCCAGCAGGCCGGTACTGTCACAGGAAAAGTGACAGACTCTGTCGCGGGAGCGCCCGTCCCGGGTGCTTTCATACTTGTAAAAGGAACAGGGCGGGGTACGACCGCCGATGCGGAAGGAATGTACTCCGTCAATGCCGGCCCTTCCTCCGTCCTGGTGGTGTCGTGCGTGGGTTATAAAACCCAGGAAAAGGCTGTCGGAACGGAAACGACAATCAATTTTGCCCTTGCCGAAGACACGGCGTCGCTTGATGAGGTCGTGGTCATCGGTTATGGAACCCTTGACAAGAAGGAACTTACATCAGCCGTGGCCCATGTTTCATCCAAGGAATTCCTTGCTTCAGCCGGGAATGACCCGACCATGATGATTCAGGGCAAGGTGGCAGGTGTCTCAATCGAGAACACCGGTGCCGCAGACCCGAACAACTCAGCGAGCATACAGATAAGGGGCATATCCTCGAGAAATGCGGGCCTCGGGCCTCTGATTGTCATAGACGGCATAGCCGGTGGCAATCTTACCAATGTAAATCCGAACGATATCGAGTCGATCGACATACTGAAGGATGGAGCCGCTTCTGCAATCTATGGTACGAGGGGAAGCAACGGAGTGGTCTTGATAAACACCAAGAAAGGGTCTAGGGACGGAGCCTTCCATGCTACATACGATGCAGTGGTGTCGGTGAATGCGATGGTAAAGGAACTTGACATGCTTTCTGCGGATGAATTCAGGCAATACAAGGTGGCTGCCGGTTCCGCTGAGGATTTCGGTGGGAATGAGGATTGGCTCAGGCTGGTCAGCAGGGTTGGCTTCTCCCATCAGCATACCCTCACGCTTTCAGGTGGCAACATGGACAATAATTTCAGGGTCAGTGCCGACTACAGGAAAGCAACAGGAATCGACCGACGCTCCGAGAGGGAGGAATATGGAGCCCGCGCAAGTATAAACCATAATACGAAGAACGGACTTTTCACTTTTTCGATCAACATCGCTCCGAGGCTTGTGAAAAGCAAGGCAGCCGACTGGAATGTCTTCCATTATGCCATTGAGGCGAACCCGACATCCCCGATATATGACCCTTCCGACCCGACGAGATATTTCAGTTTCCTCGGGCAGAGGGCGGACAAGAACCCGGTGGAAATCATAGAGACCGAGATTGACGACCATGAGTACAAATTGCTTGACTGGGATGCCACCGCAAGGCTGAACATCATTCCGGGATTGTCCACTCAGGTGACATATTCCGACCAGTATATCGGGAGCACAGGTGGTTATTTCATCCCTTCGACCAACAACAAGACGAATATGTCCGAGGCACGCAGGTCATACGACCAGGTAGCAAGACATTCTGTGGAATGGCTTGGAAATTATCAGAAGTCCTTCTCCCGAGGCCACAATCTGAAGGTGATGCTCGGATATTCATGGCAGCATCTGACAAACAGCGGTTTCGCTGCTGCCAACAAGCAGTTTGCCAATGACGGGACCACATACAATGCTCTCGGACAGGGTGAATGGGGACTTGAGGAAGGCCATGACGGGACCAGTTCGTACAAGAACGATTCAAAACTCATAGCGTTCTTTGGCCGTGTCAGCTATGACTATAGGGGGAAATATCTTTTCACGGCTTCGCTGCGGTATGAGGGATCTTCGAAATTCGGAACCAACAACAAATGGGGCTATTTCCCAGCCGTGTCGGCAGGATGGAGACTGTCGCAGGAGAAATTCATGGGAGGGTGCCGCGGATGGCTCGATGACCTGAAGATCAGGGCGGATTTCGGGGTGACCGGCAACCAGGATTTCGCAAGCTATATGTCATTGAATACGATGACCGGTTTCGGGCAGTATTATTATCAGGGCAGGTTCTTCACGGTCTGGGGGGCTTCGAAGAATGTGAATCCCGACCTTCGCTGGGAGAAGGGGATAAATTGGAACATCGGTCTGGATTTCTCCTTTTTCGGAAACCGTCTGAGCGGGTCTTTAAACTATTACAATCGCACCCAGAAGGACCTTCTCGGAGACTATAATGTTTCGATACCTCCATACTTGTTCTCAACCACTTTCGCCAATGTCGGCACAATGAAGAACAGCGGGGTAGAAATCGAATTGAAGGGTGTCATAGTTGACAGGAAGGAACTCAAATACGAAATGACCCTTGTCGGTTCCACGATGGACAACCGTTTCGTATCTTTCTCCAATTCGGAATATGAAGGACAGAAATTCTATTATGTAGCTCCCACTGAGGACCCGTTCCCGTTCCATTACCTGCAGCGAATCGAGGAAGGACAGAGGGTAGGCAATTTCTATATGTGGAAATTCGCCGGATTCAATTCCTCTGGGGAATGGGTCATCTATGACAGGAACGGGGAATACAAGTCCGGCATGGATGCGACGGACGAGGATATGCGAGTGGTGGGCAACGGCCTTCCAAAATTCACTGCGAGCTGGTCCAATTATCTGCGTTACAAGAACTTCGATATGAATGTCTATTTCAGGGGCGCATTCGGGTTCGACATATTCAATGTCCACGAATTCTATTATGGAATGCCGGGAATGACGAGCAATGTGCTGAAAATTGCTTTCACCAAGAACAGGAACATCACCGAGAATCCTTTGGTCTGCGACTATTTCCTCGAAAAAGGAGATTATTTCAAGCTGGATCTCGTGACATTGGGTTATACCTTCAACCTGAATAGGAAGTATATCGACAGCATACGCATCAGCGTGACAGGTAAGAATCTGGCAACCATCACCTCGTTTTCCGGCGTGGACCCGTCCACATACAGCACGAACGGCCTCACTCCCGGTGCGACTGGCTCACGCAACTATTATCCTACCAGCAGGCAGTTCCTGGCAGGTGTCCAGATAGGTTTTTAAAAATATATGGAATCATGAAAGCAAATTACCAAATACTATGTGTCCTGTCCACATTCATGCTCTTTTCATGTACGGACCTGACAGAGACATTGTATGACCAGGTGGGCTCAGGCAATTACTACAATACGGAAATGGACATAATCAGAGCTGTATTCCGTCCGTTCGAACACGCCTATTGGAGCGTACAGCCCAGACAGGTCCTGCAGGAACTTCCGGCAGACCAGATTGCAGTATGGAAGAAGGACGACTGGTGGGAGGACGGTGGGAAATGGAGCCGTCTTCATTATCATACCTGGACCATCGAGGAGGAATACTTCAAATCGGAGTGGGAGGCCTGTTTTACCGGGATAATGCAGTGCAACTATGTGATGGACGACCTTGCAAGGCTTGACTGCAACAGGTTCGGAATGTCCCAGGAGGATTTCGATGCCCTTGAGTGTCAATGCCGTACCTTGCGATGCTGGTTCTATCTGCGCCTGCTTGACGAGTTCAGGAACGTGCCCCTTGCCGTAAGTTCGGATGTCACTCTGAATTCGGAGGCCAATGTCCCTCCTGCCGAACTGTTCAAATTCATCGAATCGGAACTTCTCGAATGTGTCCGGATGCTGCCTGTCAAATCCGGAGCTGCGGGGAACGGGGTTAATCAGGGACAATGGAACAAGGCATCGGCGGCTGCCCTGCTCGTGAGGCTTTACCTGAATGCCGAGGTATATGTCGGTGAACCCAAATGGACCGAGTGTGCCTCAGTCGCGAGGAAAATAATAGAAGGGGAGTACGGCTTCTATTCATTGGAAAAGACCTGGGACAAGGTCTTCGACTGGGACAATGACAATTCGCCTGAAATATTGTTCGGATTCCCATCGTCCAAAGGCTACAACCATTATGTATATTCCGGAGACACTTTCTGGTGGACCGTTCCGGCGCGGCAGGTCAGCTATTATTTCGGAGATGTGGAGGCCATGTCCCTCAACGGCGACCATAACTGCAAATACAGGCTGGCACCGAGTTTCGCTCCGGACGGCAAGCCATACACCACCGTCCTTGGGTGCACTGTGGCAAAGTTCAGGAAATACCCTGAGGATTTCCGACTGAAGATGTACAGGAATCTCGGGAACAGCACTCGTGAGGGAATGATGCTGTTCGGATACCTTGAATACACTGGCGGAGGCTCGGTCCAGAGGGTCACCAGCCCAGAAGGCGGCTATGACCTGTATCTGAGGGATGCCGTAGCCATGTTCAAGGACACGCCACCGGATGAAGCCCCTTCCGACATGACTTCCGACATGACCCACGGTGACCACAACAGCGGATGGGGATATGTGAAATATCCTTTCTATTCAGACTCCGACGAGGGCCAGCTCGAAGCCGACTGGGCTGAAATCAGGCTTCCGGAAATCTATTATTCCCTCGCAGAATGTGAATTCCGCTGTGGGAATGCGGCAGAGGCGGGACGCCTGATGAATGCCGTAAGGAAACGAAACTATCCTTCGACTGCCGTCCAGGAATATCTATATCAGCCAGAGGGACCGGTGGTCCTGGATGAACAGGAAATCCTGGACGAATGGGGACGCGAATTCCTGTCAGAAAGCAGGCGCCGCACGGACCTTGTTCGCTTCGGGGTGTTCTGCAAAGCCACATGGTGGGACAAATCCCCTGATTCTGACAACCATACAATCATATTTCCTCTCCATAGGGATGTCCTGAATGCAAATCCGGAATTGGCCCAGAATGAAGGCTATTCCAGACCGGAATAAAATAACATAACCAAACATCAATTTGTCATGAAAAAATCAACATTTATTGCCATGCTCATAGGAGCGGCAGCCCTGGTCTCCTGCAACAAGGAAGAGAACAAGGAAAACATCATCGATTTCGAAAAGGAGTTCACCGAGCTCTATGCCCTCGGTGCTTCCGTGAACAAATGGGATTCAATGGATCCGGAGCCAATGCAACTTTCCTCAAAGGACAATTTCGTAATCGAGGTAGATCTGATAAAATCCAATGAGAACAAACTCATTAAGTTCTGTACCACAAAAGGAAAGGACTGGAGTGAGACCGACTATCTCGTACCTGCGGCAGTTGAGGCTGACAAGGCTTACTGTCTCCTGAAAGAAGGAGAGAACAAGCTTCAACACACAAGCGTGAAACTTGACGGCGACGGAAACCTGAAAGACTGGTTCTTCGGACTTGAGGCCGGCAAGAGCGGCACGTACAGGCTGACCGTCAATCCGCGTACACTCGTCCTCAAGGCAGAGAAACTCAGCTCCCTTCCTGACAAGGCCGAACTTCAATGGCAGGAAGGAATGGTCTATATGGTCGGAGATGCCACCCCGGCAGGATGGGACATCAACAGCCCTACGCCTATGACCAAGGACGGGGATATTTTTACATACGAGGGTGTCCTCGCGGTAGGAGAAATAAAGTTCCCGGTAGAATTCAGATGGGACGGTCCAACGTATATGGCAGAAGAGGCCGGTTTGGAGATAAGTGCCGGCAATACATACAAGGTAGTGCTCGCTCCAGACGGCAATCCTGACAATAAATTCAAGGTGGTCGAGGCAGGCAACTACAAGCTCACTCTCGATACCAAGGCCCTCACACTCAAAGTCGAGCAGGGACAATGAGACGCACACTTATTTCAATTACAGCGATGCTGTCCCTCGCATGCGGAATCCTGCCGGCAAGGGACAGCAGGTTCACCCGTCATGGCACAGGTCCGAGATATTGGATAGCCTATGAATGGTGCTACGATCACGACCTCCCTCTCCCGGAAGACCGCTGGCGCAAGAACATAGACTGGATGGCTGAAAACCTGAAGGAATATGGCTATGACATGATATGCAATGACGGATGGATAGAGTCTGCTCAGACCATAGACGGGAACGGATACATCACCAAATATTGCAGCCTGTGGCAACATGGTTTTGATTATTGGAACAGTTATATAGCCTCGAAGGGTATGAAAGTCGGGGTGTATTACAACCCTCTGTGGATGACCCGTGCCGCCTATTTTGCTGATTGTCCTGTCTGCGGGACGAAAGGAATTACCACTATGGACATCGCGGGGGAACGTAGTTTTAACGACAAACTCTTATGGGTGGACGTGTACAAGGAAGGTGCGGAACAATGGATCAAGGGATATGTTCGCCATTTCAAAGAACTCGGTGTCACTTATCTCAGGATAGATTTCCTGGAGAATTATGAAAGGAATTACGGGACGGAGGCCTATGCCAAGGCCCTCCGGTGGATAAGCGAGGAGGCCGGTGATGACATTTTCCTGAGCCTTGTGATGCCCAACTGCTACAATCACGGACAGACTGAATTGCTGTACGGGGACATGATCCGTGTCAGCAACGATTGTTTCAGCGGCGGATGGGATTTCCTGAGTGACAGGCAGAGGGGCAAGAGGAGGGGCTATTGGCCGCAATACGATAATGTATTCGATGGATTCATAGCATTTTCTGACATCACGGAACCTGGTCAGCTGATAGCCGACGGGGATTTCATGAGGCTTGCCAGTTTGCGCGACATCGAGGAATGTCGTTTCGAGTTCTCGCTGATGGTGATGGCAGGCTCTGCATTGGCGGTGGCCGATGAATATGACACGGCGACAGAGGGGATTCTGGAAGTCTATAGGAACCGGGAACTTTTGGCGCTGAATGCCGAGGGCTTCGTGGCAGACCCTCTCTCCCTGGACATTTCTGCATCTTCCAGTTCATGCTGGGCAGGCCGTACCAAAGACGGGGACATAATCCTCGGACTGTTCAACAGGGAGGAACACGATGTTACATACAATGTTGATTTCTGTCGGGACCTCGGCATGGACAGTTCCTTCGCCGAGAACATACGCGACCTTTGGACACATAGGAATCTGGGATCGTCAGCAAGCCCGTTCACAACTACGGTCAATCCGCATTGCTGCCGCGTGTTCCGGATCCACCCGGGTTCATCCCGGAATTCATCCGTTGGCCTTCTTACCGGCTGCTCCAAAAATTAGAGCCCTCCAGGGAGACCGTTAACGGTCTCCCTGGAGGTAATATCCCTGCGAATCAAGTTGGCAGGATGAGTAATAAGGTGGTTTTCCTGTACACGATTACGCCATCGAATTTTAGTTTCTGATCAGGTACAAAACTCGGGTTATATCTCCAAAGACAGCTTATTGACTCGGTCAATCGGCAGTCCGGAGATTTCTGCAACTATGTCAGCTGACATTCCTTTGCACAACATCCTCTTTGCTGTGGCGACAATTCCTTCTTCTCGCCCTTCTTCTCTTCCTTCTTCCCGACCCTTCGCCAGTCCTTCCGTCAGCCCTTCTTCTCGTCCTTCCTTCCGCTCCATCCTTTTCTGGAATTCAAAGTCCAACTCGTTCATAATGTCATTCTCGA
>JBJEBR010000003.1:0-26082 GCA_051870255.1 Candidatus Cryptobacteroides sp. | reverse complement strand
CCGCCTAAGCCACAGACCGAGACTTCTTAGTACAAATAATTGCAAAACTCAGAATGAGATGGTAGCGCAGGACATCGCTGCAGAGTCCATGGTCAAGCTATGGATGCATCTGAAAGACCATCCGGATGCTGACATTCATCATTGGCTGTTCGTCATTGTCAAAAATCTATGCCTGGACTATCTGAAGCATCAGAGAATCAAGCAGAAGACTCTTGCGGAAGTATCATTATGGAGAACACAGGATCTGGAATTCAGGATATCATCCCTGGACAGATACGGTCACGATACAGTTGTATCCAAAGAAATACAGGAAATCGTAAACATGGTTCTGAACAGACAGAATTCCAGGACCAGGAATATCTTCATCCTGAGCCGGGTCTATGGGAAAAAGAATCATGAGATTGCTGAGGGCATGGGCCTGTCGGAAAAGCTATGCCATGCCCTGATTTGCGGGAAGTAGGGTCGTGAAAAAGGCTTATTTCAGCATGTTGTTTTCGCGGAACCATCTGACGGCGTCCCTGACGGCGTCCTCCGTGCTGCGGAAATCGATGCCGAGGTCCTTGCGGGCCTTGGCATTTGTGTAATAATTGTCTATGCACAGAAGTTTCATGTTGGTGAGGGTGGCATCGGTCTTTATACCTATTTTATATAATAGGTCACAGATGTGGCCAACGGCAAGGAGAAGTTTGCCGGGCACATCTATCAGGTGCATCTTCTTTCCGCTTACCTTTGAGAGGGTGCGGTAGAAATCGTGGTAATTCAGGTTCTCCCCACAGAGCAGATAAGCCTCTCCGCTGCGCCCCTTCTCAAGAGCCGCAACGATTCCCCTGGCTGCATCTCCTACGTGGACGAAATTCTTTCCGCCCGGAGGAGCTGCCATCACCTTCCTTCCGTATGCCATGGTGATGATACGGCCTGAGCTCGGTTTGATGTCCATAGGGCCTATCATGAAAGTCGGATTCACCACCACCACATCCATCCTGTCCTTGAATTTCAGTATCTCCTTCTGCGCTGCGGCCTTGCTCAAGGCATATTGGGATTCCGTGAACGGAGGTCTGGTCGGGCGTGTCTCGTCACCAGGCTTTTCCTTGCTGCCATATGCAAAAGCATTTGCGGAACTGACATATACGAACCTGCTCACCCCAGCCTCCACGGCTTCCTGTGCGAGGCGGACGGTGGCATCCACATTGATTTTCCTGTACTCGTCAGCCGATGCACTCTGGTCAGTGAGCGCCGCGATATGCACCACATAATCGCAACCCATGAGGGCCTTGCGGACCGTCTCCGGATTGGTGAAACTGCCCTCCACAAGTTCGAGTTCAAGGAAGTTACGTCCTATGTATGTCCCTTTGCGCCGCAGCAGTCCGCGGACTTCATAACCGGCTTCCACCAATGCCGCGATGGCGTTGGTGGCGAGGAATCCGTTTGCACCTGTGACAAGTACCTTTCCTTTCATGTCCTTTGTCATATTATTTGATTACATCAGATATTCTTCCATGTCCTTTCCCGAGGCGACGGCCTCCCGTATCATGGTGGAGGAAACGTCCACCATCGGAGCATCAATCATGCCTATCCTGTACGAAGGATTCTCCTTCCGGAGTGCTTCTATGGTCTTTTTGAGGTCGGTTCCCTTTCGCGGATAGACCTTGACACCGTATTCTGAAAGAATCCTCCCGAAATCCTTCCACCTGTGTATGTCGGCAATCTGGTCCGCGCCCATTATCAGGGTGAAATCGTTCTCCGGTTCCCTTGCCTTCAGGGCATCGAGCGTCCTGACCGTGTAATTCGGCTGGGGCATCCTCATCTCGATGTCATCGACCGTGACTCCTTCGAGACCATGCCTTCTGACCGCCTGTCTCGCCGCCTCGAAACGCTTGGCTGCGGAACAGGAACTGATGTTGTCCTTCAGAGGATTCTTCGGGGATACTATCAGATATACCTTGTCGAATCCTTCTTTATCGACAAGATGGCGAAGGATTGCGAGGTGCCCGACATGGAGCGGATTGAACGAACCGCTGTAAACCGCGATTCTCATTTGCTTGACAGAAAATCACTTACGACCTTCTCTGCTTCCGAAAAGGCTTTCTCGAGGTCATCGTTCACGAGCACATAGTCGAACTTGCCATCGGCGAATTCCATCTCTGACTCTGCTTTTGCAACCCTTCTTTCTATGGCTTCCATCGAATCAGTGCCGCGTCCTATCAGCCTCTGGCGCAGGACTTCGGTGGAAGGAGCCTTGATCAGGATTGACAGGGCCTTGTCCCCGAAGATTCTCTTCACATTCACTCCGCCCTTGACATCTATGTCGAACACAATGGCGTGTCCCTTGGCCCAGATCCTGTCCACCTCCGACTTCAGTGTCCCGTAGAAAGAACCAGGATAGACTTCCTCGTGCTCCACGAACTTGTCCTGGGCAATCATCTGCCTGAACTGGTCCGCGGTGAAGAAATAATATTCGACACCGTCCTTCTCGGAGCCTCTCGGAGCCCTTGAAGTTGCGGAAATTGAAAATTCGAGTTCGGGATGGAGTTTCAGGATATGGTTAACTATGGTGCTTTTGCCTGCTCCTGACGGAGCTGAGAATATGATTACTTTTTCTGCCATTTCTATCCTCTTGGAATTAAAATATTTCAATATTCGGCAAAATTAACTATTTTTGCAGAGTTTTTGTGAAAAGGAAAACGATTTTTAAACAAATTATAGATTTTATGGTATCTTATAAAGAAATCGGCCTTGTAAATACCAAGGAAATGTTTGCAAAGGCCATCAACGGCGGCTACGCCATCCCGGCATTCAACTTCAACAACATGGAGCAGCTCCAGGCTATCATCCAGGCTGCTGCAGAGACCAAGTCTCCTGTAATCCTCCAGGTTTCGAAGGGTGCGCGCAACTATGCGAACCAGACTCTTCTCCGCTATATGGCAGAAGGTGCCGTGGAATATGCAAAGGAACTCGGATGGGAGCATCCTCAGATTGTCCTCCACCTCGACCATGGTGACAGCTTCGAGCTTTGCAAGAGCTGTGTTGACATGGGATTCTCATCTGTCATGATCGACGCTTCCTCCCTCCCTTACGAGGAGAACATCGCCCTCACCAAGAAGGTTGTTGACTATGCACATCAGTATGACGTGACCGTTGAGGCTGAGCTCGGCGTTCTTGCAGGTGTCGAGGATGAGGTCTGCGCAGAAGAGTCTCACTACACCAAGCCTGAAGAGGTGATTGACTTCGCTACACGCACTGGTTGCGACTCACTCGCAATATCGATAGGAACTTCACACGGAGCTTACAAGTTCACTCCTGAGCAGTGCACCGTTGACCCTAAGACCGGCCGTCTGGTTCCTCCGCCACTCGCATTCGACGTACTTCACGAGATTGAGAAGAAACTTCCTGGTTTCCCTATTGTTCTCCACGGTTCATCTTCAGTGCCACAGGAAGAGGTTGACACCATCAACAAGTACGGCGGTGCACTCAAGGCTGCAGTAGGTATTCCGGAGGAGCAGCTTCGCGAGGCTTCCAAGAGCGCTGTCTGCAAGATCAACATCGACTCTGACTCACGTCTTGCAATGACCGCCGCAATCCGCAAGGTATTCGCCGAGAAACCGGCAGAGTTCGACCCACGCAAATATCTCGGACCTGCACGCGACAACATGAAGAAGCTCTACATGCACAAGATCATCAACGTTCTTGGTTCTGACGGCAAGGCTGAATAATCCTGCCTTACGCATAAAAAATCAAGCGCAACTCCTTTCCGGAGATGCGCTTGATTTTTTTGTATTTTGGAATTACTATCTTTCGTATTCAACCCTGGCACGGACATCAATCAGAGTCTCCACATATTTTATGACGCTGTCCCTCATGGAATCTGCCTTGTAGTCTGCAAGAGCCTCCCAGCTTTCGAAATCGGCTATCATCATTGCATCGTATGCCGTTGCTGATTCGTTCCTGTTGATTCCCACCTCGATGTTCTTCAGGCCCGGCACAAGTCCCAGCAGGGACTCATATTTTTCCTTGACATCTTCTCCAATCTCCTTTGGACTCCTGCCATCTGATGGCTTGAATTTCCACATTACTGCATATCTTACCATAATTCAATAGTTTATAGAGTTTTACCATTATCTTCAATGTATTTCTTCCAATTCTCATCCCCCCTAGACAAATCAAAGCCCTGTCTTAACTGTCATCCCGGCATGGCGAAGCGCATGGAGGAATCTGTGCCAGACACAAAGCCGACCCCTAAATTAGCAATAATCTTTCTGATTTCAAAATAAAAAAGTTTGCTTGTCATGTTGGCCAGGACTGGGTGCAAAAGCTGTTCCTTATTTCGGGTTATTTATTATATTTGTAAATTTATGGGAAAATAGATTTCTCGACTCCCTGCGGTCGCTCGAAATGACAGGCAGATATGTAGTTTATATATGGCGGAAGACAACAAGACAAGAGGAAAACGGATTGTCCGGAACACCCTGATGCTCTATTTCAGGATGTTCTTCCTGCTGTGCGTCGGGCTGTACACCTCACGTGTCGTCCTCGCTGCCCTCGGAGAGACTGACTATGGAATCTACAATGTAGTCGGTGGAGTGGTGGCGATGTTCGCCGTCCTGTCCGGGGCGCTCAATTCGGCAGTCTCCAGATTCATCACCTTCGAAATGGGAAAGGAGGACGGGGCGGACCTTGGAAGGGTATATTCAACTGCCGTGCTTGTGCAGATCCTGTTGTCCGTCATCATAGTGGCCGCTGCCGAGCCTTTGGGACTATGGTTCATCAGGAACAAGATGACAATCGACCCTGCGAGGATTCCTGCAGCGTGCAATGTCCTGCATTTCAGCATTTTCTCATTCGTCGTCAATCTGATGAGCGTGCCTCAGACTGCTACCATCACAGCTCACGAGAAGATGTCCGCCTACGCATGGATAGGCATGCTTGACGGGCTCCTGCGTCTTGCGGTGGCACTCCTTCTGGTCCGTTCAGGCTATGACCGGCTTGTATTCTATGCAGCCCTGATGGCAGGCGAGGTCCTCGTAGTGAGGATGGCGTACGGACAGTATTGCAGGAGGCATTTCCCGGAATGCCGTGCGGGATTCGTGCTCGACGGTGGGCTGCTCCGAAGGATGTTCTCGTTCGCCGGATGGAATTTCATAGGGACGGCATCGGGAGTGCTCCGGGATCAGGGAGGGAACATCCTCGTGAATCTGTTCTCCGGTCCTGCGGTAAATGCAGCAAGGGGAGTGGCCGTCCAGCTGAACGGCGCCGTGCAGGGGTTTGTCACCAATTTCATGACGGCGGTCAATCCGCAGATCACCAAGTCCTATGCGGCAGGTGACATGGGATATATGATGTCGCTGGTGAGGAAATCCTCGAGGATGTCATATTACCTGCTTTTCATCCTGGCGCTTCCGGTCATCGTGAATGCGGATTTCCTGCTCGGCTTGTGGCTGAAGGAGGTCCCTGAGCATTCAGCATTGTTCGTTCAGCTGTTCCTCGTGTTCACATTGAGCGAGTCCCTGTCATATCCGCTTGTCACTTCGATGCTGGCTACGGGACGCATCCGCAATTATCAGATCGTCGTGGGCGGACTCCAGCTCCTGAATCTGCCGGTTTCGTATCTTTTCCTGAAGTTAGGCGCCCTTCCTGAAGTCACGGTGATGGTGGCAATCGCTTTGTCGCAGATATGCCTTGCAGCGCGTCTGGTCATGCTTAGGGGAATGATAGGGCTTCAGGTGGGCGAATTCGTCATGAGGGTATGGCTGAATGTGCTTCTTGTGACGGTGGTGGCGCTTCCTCTGCCGCTTGTCTGCGTGTGGGCGTTGCCGGAAGGGGTTCTCTCGTCATGCATCGCCTTGGTCGTCAGCGTGCTTTCGGCAGGGCTTTCCATCCTGTTTGCAGGTTGCCGTGCGGATGAGAGGAAGGAGATTCTGTCCATGGTAAGAAATCTATTCAGACATGATTGATATAAAGGACAATACCAGATGTTGCGGTTGCACGGCCTGTGTCGCTGCCTGCCCCGTCGGGTGCATTGTGATGAGGCGGGACATGGAGGGTTTCGACTATCCTTTCGCCAATCCTGACCTGTGCATCGGATGCGGGAAATGCAATGAGGTATGTCCTATGGACAAGGCTCCGGAACCTGCGGAGCCTTTGAGATGCTGGGCTGCAAGAAACGATGGGGCTTCCGGAGCAAGTTCCTCCGGAGGTGTATTCCCTGCTGTCGCGTCTGGCATCCTTTCCGAAGGTGGAGCCGTGTTCGGGGCTGCCTTCGACGACGTCAGGACGGTGGGGCACAGGGAAGTGGAGGATGAAGCCGGCATCGCGGCTTTGCAGGGCTCGAAATATGTGCAGAGCGATATGTATTCGTGCTATGAGGATGTGCTGTCCTGCCTGAATGAGGGGCGCAAGGTGCTTTTCAGCGGCACGCCTTGTCAGGTGGCAGGGCTGAAGGCTTATCTGCCAAGGGAATACGATAATCTTGTCTGCATCGATTGTGCCTGCCATGGGGTGCCGGGACCCGGGCTGTGGTCGAAGTATGTGGATGCGGTGGGCAAGAACCTGGGGGCGGAGGTCCGCTCGGTGGATTTCAGGGACGGTTCCAGTGGATGGATGAAATATTCCATTGCTTTCTCGCTTTCGGACGGGAGGGTGGTCCGCATCCCGAAGGACAATGACCCGTATATGGCTCTTTTCTTCCAGGATATGACTCTCAGGCCTTCCTGCTATGATTGTCAGTACAGATGTTTCCGCAGCGGCAGCGACATCACCCTGGCGGATTTATGGAATGTGCGTGGGATTGCTCCTCGGCTTGCCGACGGCAGAGGCGTGTCATTCGTGGGTGCCAATACTGCCAAAGGTCTGGAAATCATTGAGTCATTGGAGAATATATGCCGTCAGGAGGTTGACTGGAGGGTGGCTGTCGCCGGCAACGGGGGCTTCTCGTCCAGTTGCGAAATGCCTGCACGACGGGCTGCTTTCTTTACCGGTTTGCCAGTCACTTCTGCCCTGATCCCGTACATGAGAAGTTTCGTTGTAAGCAAACCGTTGTTTGTCAGAATGTACCGTTCACTTCATTCTTCGCTTTCGAGGATGAAGTCAAAATTGTTGAAGAAATGAAGATAGCCATCATAACCTTGCCTCTGCATACCAATTATGGAGGGATATTGCAGGCCTATGCCCTCAAGACGGTCCTTGAAGGCTATGGGAACGAGGTCACGGTCCTGGATCCGCAGGAGAAGATTCATCTTGTAACGTGGTGGAAGGCTCCTTTCGTGTATCTGAAACGGTCTTTTCTACGCTTGGTGAAGGGAAGTGGCGGACCGGAGGTCTTCAGGGAATTGAGGCTCCGCAGGGAAAGTCCGGTCATATCTGCCAAGACAGGCAGATTCATATCGACATACATATCTCCTGTATCCATAAAGTCCTATTATTCAATACTTGAAGATTATGATGCCTTCGTCGTCGGCAGTGACCAGGTCTGGCGTCCACGCTATTTCGGAAAGATAGAGAATGCATTCCTGGATTTCACTGAAGGGTGGGATGTCATCAGGGTTTCCTATGCGGCTTCCTTCGGGACTGACCAGCTGGAATATGATTTCCAGCAGCTTGAGGATTGCAGCGCGCTCCTGAAACAGTTCGACGGGGTGTCCGTGAGGGAGGAGTCAGCCGTGAAGATGTGTGACGAGTGGTTCGGCTGCGACAGGGCCGTGCAGGTCCTCGACCCGGTGATGCTGCTTCCGACGGAGATGTATCAGGGTCTTGCAGAGAGGGGGAACGGCCGCATAAACCGTAATTATGCCATGGCCTATTTCCTTGATGCTCCGAAGAATATGAAGAATCTGAAGGATTTCCTCTTCAGGGCTGCGAGGATGGATGTGGTGGATGTGTCGGTCCCTGCCGACAGGAAGCTTCCCGTCGAAAGGCGTGTGCTGCCTCCTGTAGGGAAGTGGCTTGCGGACATCATGGATTCCTCGTTCGTCCTTACTGATTCGTTCCATGTCTGCGTACTCTCGATCCTGTTCCACAAGCCTTTCCTTGTGGTCGCGAATCCGGCGAGGGGAATATCGAGGATAGAGTCGCTCCTGAGGACATTCTCCCTCGAGTCGAGGATGGTGCAGGGGATAGACCCGTCGGATGACGGGGAAGGATGGCTGATGGAAATCGACTGGGACAATGTGGACCGTATCCTGGAGCAGAAGAAAAGGGAGTCCCTTGACTTCCTGGAGAAATATTTGAAAAACGATCAGGAATGAGAATCAGCATAATCATACCGGTATATAATGCCCAGGATTATATTGAATCCTGCCTGGCGAGTATCAGGGCACAGGATTTCCTTGATTATGAGGTGATTGCCGTGGATGACGGCAGCACGGATACATCGGGGGAGATCTGTGATCGTTTCGCCTCGGAGGACGGGCGTTTCAAGGTCCTGCACCGCGCCAACGGGGGAGTCAGCTCTGCAAGGAATGAGGGAATCGATGCAGCCCAGGGCGAATATCTGATGTTCGTCGATTCGGACGACGCGCTTCTTCCGGGGGCTTTGAAGGCCTTGTCGGATGCTGCCGGAGACTATGACTTCGTTCTTGGAGGACATATCGCCGATGATGGAAAGTCGGCATCGACTGTCGTCCCTGCCAGGTCGGAGCGTTATCCTGGCGGAGACATGGCATCATTCTTCGAGGATAACCTGACACGCAACTGCGTGATGCTCGATTCTCCTTGGGCCAAGCTTTTCCGCAGGAGTACCGTAGGCCGGCTCCGTTTCAACAATGACATCAGCTATGCTGAGGACAAGCTTTTCGTATTCTCGTTCTTCGCCCTGTGTGGCAGTGCCGTCACGGTCCAGGTGCCTGTCTATCGGTATAATATCCGTCCGTGCTCGCTCGGAAGCGACATACGTTCGGACCGTCATCTGATTCAGATGAAGCTTTTCCTGCCATCATACTGCAGGGCGGTGAGGACCCTCCAGAGGCTGTATCCGGACAGCCGGAGGATTCAGGCCCTGTATCATGAGGATGTCGTGGGCAGATATGTCTGCCGCATCATCAATATCTTCGCTACGCGCCGCACTGCCATCCTTACCGAAGACTATCTTGGCTGGGTATATTCCCTGATGAAGGCGGATTCCTTCCTTGGATTGTTCTCCATCCGGGCTGGCCAGGTGTTCAACATATTGCTTTACAAGACAGGCTCTGTCCGCTTTTCAATTCTGGTATATAAATTCTTGTCACGATGTTCAGGCTTGCTGTAATATTCGAGAGCAGTCCTTTCGACAGGAAAGGATTGTTCAATGCCGTCCATCAGAGGGTCAGGCATCTTGTAGCCGATGGCGGTTTCGATGTGGACGTGTTCTGCCTCCACAGCCGTGACAACGCATTTACGCGGAAGGTGCGGAAGACTCCGCAGGTCCCTGTCCTGGACGAGGTCTCGATAGAAGGGATCAGGTACAGGATGCTATGGTATGACTTCTCCGTGACAGATGATATCCTGACACAGAGACTTCACTGCAGACCGTTGTTTTTCAGCAGGTTCATGGCAAGGACTGCAAGCCTTCTGAAAGATTATGACTGCGTGGCGGCCCATTCCTATGAGGGTGCATTGGTCGCCCATGAGGCCTGGAGACGCTTCGGTGTCAGATATTATGTCACATGGCACGGATCCGACATTCATACCAGACCTTGGGAGAACAGCCATGTGATGCGGATGACAAGGATGCTTGCCAATGATGCGGTGATGAATTTCTATGTGAGCGATTCCCTGAAGGACATAGGGGAGAGGCTCGCTCCCGGTGCTCCTTCCGATGTCCTTTACAATGGGGTGTCAGGCAGGTTTGCAAGGCTTTCCGACGAGGAAAGGATGGACTGCAGGCAAAGGTTCTCCCTTCCTGTGGACAGGAAGGTGGTCGCTTATGTGGGCAATTTCCATCGTATCAAGAATGTACTTTCTCTTCCCGGGATCATCAGGAACATCGTTTCAATGTATGACTCTCCCGTTTCATTCATGATCGTGGGGGATGGAAAGCAGAGGAAACCTCTGCTGGACTCCATATATGACCTGGCTTCGCAAATGTCGTTGTCCGTACAGTCTCCTTGGCGTGGGCCGGAGGGAAATGGCGGAGCTGACATCCGTTTCACTGGCAATCTCCAGCCTGAGATGATGCCATCCCTGATGAACTGCATTGATGTACTGCTCCTGCCAAGCCTGAATGAGGGCTGCCCTCTTGTATGTGCGGAGGCAATCGGATGCGGTGCCGCAGTGGTCGGTTCAGATGTGTGCGGCATTCCGGATATCATCGGCAAGGATTATTGTGTCCCGCTCGGAGACGGTTTCGAGTCAGGCATTGCCTGCAAGGTTGTCCGCATCCTCAAAGACGGTTCAACCCAATCCGTGCCGGCTCGTCTTGACTGGGCTGAAACCTCCCGCAAGGAAGCGTCCTTCCTCCGTTCCTTGTCCTCTATCTGAGCTTGAAGCCTTTGGGCAGGCGGGATGTGAAGCTCAGTGGGTTTCCTGTGCGAGGGTGGGTGAATGACAGGGTGCGGGCGTGGAGGGCCAGACGGCCTATGGGATTGGTCTTCGCTCCATATTTCCTGTCACCTGCGACAGGATGGCCGATCCATTGGGCGTGAACCCTTATCTGGTTCTTCCTTCCGGTTTCCAGTTCGAACTCCACCATCGTATATGCCTGATTGTCAATCATTCCCTTATTCAAGGTATGGCAATGGCTCGATGCGAACTTCCAGCCGTCATTCATAAGTCTGTCCGGGTCCTCTCCTTTTCCGGCAGCCATGCACTGCATCTTCATAGACTTTGGATTCTCCCTCAGCCAGGTCTCTATCCAGCCTTCCTCGCTGTCGATATGTCCCTCGAGGATGGCAACATATTTCCGTTCCAGGACGGTCTCGTTCCAGTTTTCCTGTAGCATTTCCTTGGTATCCTGGTCCTTGGCGAAAAGGAGCAGGCCGGAGGTGTCCCTGTCGAGCCTGTGGACTATGAAAATCCTTTCCTGACCGACGTCCCTGCGACGGCCGCTTTTCTGCCTTACATAGTCCGTGAGCAGGGAATAGGCAGTGACATCATCAGCCCTGCCCGTGGACATTGTAAGCAGACCGGATGGCTTGTTGACCACGATCAGCCACTCGTCCTCATATATGATTTCCATATTCCCGATGCGGACTGCATCGGTATATCCCGAATTACCCATATCCCAAAACAAATATTCACGCAAATCTAACATATTTCGGCATTATTGCCAACCTATGAATATGCAATGTCAAGGGATTCTCTACTGGAGGATTACATTTGAACAGTCGATAGTCACGAACCTGTCCCTCTGGCTCAGGATTGCCTTGTAATCGCTGCTTTGGTCAAGTTCGTTGTCAATGAATACGAGATTGTCCACATTGTGTGCGAACATCAGGGCATTGTCGAAATGTATGAATCTGTTGTCGTGGATACGGATGTTCCTGTGATATGGAGCCGTGTCACGGACAGCGCTCGGAGTTATGCATATCGGCGCCAGACCCCATCCCCATCTGTCCAGAGAGTCCATGCAGGATGTCCCGCAGTTGTCGAATATGTTGTCGTGGATATCCGCATCGGTCACTGCGCCGCTTTCGAACCAGTAGGATGTGTCGCCTTCGATCAGGATGGCGCTCCCGCTGCTGCGGAAAATGTTGTCGCATATTTCCACCTTCCCAGGGGTCGTGAACAGGATGCCGCGGGCGCGGTTTCCCCTCCCGAATGTACATCCTCGGACTTCGAGTGATGCAATCCATGAGGCGTTTTCCATGAAATACCCTTCTTCGACATATTCCGGCAACGGTTCGGCAAACCTGATCCAGCCTTCGTCCTCCGATATGCCTGTGTCTTCGACGAGCAGGATATCACGCCTTTCCATGCCTCCAGGGACTATCATCCACATGCTGTCTCCTTTCATCGGTAGGTCCTGAATCTCGGTGAACTTGCGCACGCTTGCCCTTTTCCTGTCGCAGGATATGCCAGCTATGCGGATGTATCTGCCGTGGACATTGAGGGCATCGTCCCCCTGTGAGTCGAAATAGCTGTCCCTGACCGCAATCTTCCCCCTGCACTGGTTGAAATGAAGCGCGTCCGCCAGAAGGCTGAAGCTCCGTCCATGGCTCGGGCTCACCACAAGGCTGTCAATGCTGATGTCCCCGACCATGTCACCCCTTATGCCGAACCCTCCGCTGTGATGGAAGACCAACTTGCTGAAATGGAAGCCATCACAATGCTGCAGGCTGAACAATCCTCCCATGTACAGCCCCTGATAGAGGGTTATGAGGCTGCCTATGGGTGCATTGTCGCGGCATTCGCCATAATACCTGACGGTATGGGGGTCAAGAATCTCCTTCCTGCCCCTGAAGAGTGCATTGTCAGGGCTGAGATATTTGTCCTTGGTACCCTGGAGTATTTCCTTCGTCTTCGGGTCGTGAAGGGTGGAGAAACTCTCTACCGGCACCTCGAATTCCGGGATGGCATCGAAACGGATGTCGAGATACCCGTCTCCCTGTCCGCAGATGGTTCCCATGGATGCAAGCGGCTCATCGAAATCGAAGGTGATACCCGATATGCTGACATTGCGGCAATCCTCGAATCTGAACATATACATCTTCCCTTCTCCGATGAATGTGCAACCGTTTCCCTGAAAACTGAGGGAATCCTTGCCTGACACTCCGACCGCCACAGGATAGCCGAGATGGAACGATGAAGTACCAGCCGCTGTGATCCTGTAGGTGCCTCCTGCTTCGAAAACCAGTTCGGCAGGGTGGTCGAGGGAGGATATCAGCCTGTCAAGGGCGGGAGCCATGTCTTCTCCGGTGTCGGGAACTATGCCCCTTTCCCTTACCCTGATGGTCTCCTTGGCAGAGGTGGAGATGACAGTGCCGGATATGATTGCTAAAATGGCAAGCAAATGTCTAATTCTCATAGAAATACGGATTTGCACGGTCCATGACCGGATAAGGTCCGTCATACTCCAGTTCATCGCATCCGTGGCTGCTGATGAATGCTCCCTGCGGCCATTGTCCGAAACTGTTGCCGGAAATCTCCACATCCCTGCAATGCAGGAAATCCATCATGGCAAGTCCGGGATAACGGCACTCCTTGCCGGGAATCCGGATGAAACTGTTTCCTCTCACGGTCATCTTACCGACCGACAGGGCGTAAATTATCTGGTCTTCTGCGGAACTGATGATGTTGTTTTCGAAATGAATCTCCTTGTGGTAGCAGAAACCGGTATCCCTGCTGCCGGAAGGTATCACAGGGTCAATCTGCAGTACAGCCTGTGGAGACCATCCTCCGTTGCCGAGATTGTGGAAGGTGTTCCCTCGGATGATTATCCTGTCCGTCCTTCCGCTTTCGTACCAGTAGTTGGCATCTCCGCATATCCTGATACCTGCCATCATCGATGCGAAGTTGCATCCTTCCACAATTATTCTTCCTCCTGTGGAGAGCAGCAGCGACCTTGCACGGTTCTTCCTTACAGTACAACCTGATATCAACACGTTGGCCTTCGATGCGGAAAGGTTCTCCACTGCAAGGCTGGCATCTTCCGGAATCGTTCCTGACAATATTCCTGCATCCAATATATAGTGGTTTTCATCAACGACATCCATCCGGCGCAGCACCGCCGTACCGACACTTCTAAGACTGGAACGGTCAACCAAGCCCAAAGTGTCACCGACGGAGCCGAAACGGAATCCTTCCTGCTGGAAATGTCCGAAACTGCAATGGAGTACGGCATTGTCCGGACCTGTCAGGACGGAGTCAGCCTTCATATAGGTCCCGTGGATGTTCACCGCGTCGTCGAGCATGCTTTCGAACAGGCATTCCTTGATCTCTATCCTTCCGGTGCATCCTACGAAATGGGTCGCATCGGCAGAGGAGGCAATCATCCGCTTCTGTCCCTCCTTCACCGAGGTGCAGAACCGATGCAGCCTGATGTCACGGCTATTCTCTGCAATCAGCGACATGGCCCCGCTGTCATGGATGGTAATGTCCTGCAATGATATGTCCTTGGAATCCTGGATTGCGATGGCAGGGTAGAGGCGGTTGCTTCCGTGAGGTCCCTTATCGACATAGATGCTTCCTGCAGGGGGAAGAACCCTTGAGTTGAAGTTGCTGATTCTCACTATATTGTCCCCAAGGTCCTCACAATGCGTCCCCTCTCCGTGGAAGCCCTCGTATCTTTCTGCGTTGGCGAGCGGACATCCTTCCACGGCATCGAACACTATGTTCTCCCCGAGCGGAAACTCCCAATCGTAGCCCATTGTCATCAGCATGCCCTCCTTCACACTGTAAAGGTTCCTGCCTTCTATCCTCATCGTGAATGACTTTTCATCCTGGTTGTTTTCCATGACCGTCCCCTCAAGCACGAAAGGATGGTCGTAGCTGATTCTGATTCCGCTTACGGTGACATCCTCGCAGTCCATTACAAGGAAAGGCATCATACCTCCATGGAAAAGAAATTCGCTTCCTTTTCCACTGATGCTTGTCCTCTTTCGTCCTTCCAGGAGGAAGGCTATCCTTTTCACTGAGTTGTCGTTGTTTGATATGGCGACATATTTCTCCACAGCCTTTTCTGGATAGAACGGATAGACGCCTTCGTCGAATGAGAGGCTTATCCCTCCTGGGTGGCTTTCCAATATTTCCCTGACTACAGGGGTGTAATCCCCGATTTCCTTGTCACAAGATATGTGTATCACATTCTCGCTGCACGATGCTGTAAACAATGTGGCGAGCAAGATAAAGTATAATCTTTTCATTTACAGATTCTTGAATTTTACGATACGATAGGCGAGCGAGCGTTTCCCCGTGGAGTTGTCCATATCGGCGCTGTAATATATCCTGAATTCGCTTCCGCTTTCGAGGTCTCCTTCCGTGCTTATCAGGTTGGGATACATCGCCCCTCCCTTCTCAAGCTCCGAACCTATTATCGTGAACGGTTCAGACCAGGATATGCCGTCGTCGCTTACGCTCATGACAATCTCCTTTCCCCAGGTGTGGTAGGTCATCATCCATTTACGTATATGGGTGTTCCAGCTTACGCTCGGGTTGCCTCCACGGAAATTCTTCAGTCCTTCGATCCTTATGTCCGGTGCCCCGAGCCCGCTTTCACTGTCGCAGGCCTGGGAGTTGAACCCTGTCCCGTCCCATTTCTTCCAGGTTCCGGGCAGGGCATTGGCATCGGATGAGGCAGCCATGCTGATGAGGAAGTCCCCAGGGTTGGCGCAATAACCGCTGTAATAGCATATCCATTGTCCGAGCTTTCCGTTCCAGACCACGCATCCGTCTCCAAGTCCGTACGATTTGCCGCCTCCTTCCCCGACTTCAGGCTTGGGGTCTGGCCCTGAGATGATCTTAGTGCCTTTGTCCCACGAAAGTCCCCTGTCCGACGAGTAGGCCACGCCGATGCTCTTGTATTGGCTCGCAACCCCCTTGTAATGGCTTTCCGCATGGAAGAAGGCTGCCAGCGTGCGGTCAGGAAGTTCGTGCATGCCGATGGTCCACATCCCTCCGTCGGTGAACCCATCCTGGGAGGTGCTGACACCCTTTCCTATGAAGCCCATCGAACCGGCAAGGGAGGAGATGTTGTCTTCAAGGTACGGGCTGGAGCATCCTTCCTGCATGTAGGAGGTGTCTCCCGACCAGATGATTCTCCACGAAGAGTCGAAACTGAATCTTGTCACGCTTATCTTCCCGTCAGGGATGTAATGCGCCCTCGGAGTCTTTTCCGGCACCGGGACATCGATTCTCTCGCTGATGAGATATTGTCCCATGTCGATATATCCTACATCCTCGGAGGGCTCTTCCCCTTCGAAAGGCTTGCTGCTTTCCGTGTTGTCGTAACGGTGCGCCAGGTCCAGTTCCCGTGAGCAAGACACCAGGCATCCCAGACAGGCCAGCAAGGCCGCGGTCCGTATCATTTCCATAACTCGTTCTGCGTTATCGCCCCGTTGGAGGAGTCTATCACATCCTGTGGGACCGGATAGAACCTGTGTTTCGGCCTGATGTTCTTCGCCTGGTTGTTGAACTGGGCTGTCAGGGCGTTGGTGCCGATTGTCTTGACGGCATCTTCCAAGACACCGAAACGCACGAGGTCATACCAGCGGTGCCCTTCGAAACAAAGCTCGAAGCTGCGCTCGGCAAGGATTGCCTTGGCATCGATGTCGTCCCTGTCTATGGATGGGTCCGGAGTATGGATGTCGGCCCCGAAGCCTCTTCTCCTGACCTGGTTGAAATATTCCCTCTGCTCGGCAGATACGCTTCCGTGGGCCCTCAGTCCTGCTTCTGCATACATCAGGAGCACATCTGCATATCTTGTCACAGGGAAGTTGATCGGGTTGGCCCAGTTGGCCCAGCCGCTGCCCCTTTCCTCCGCCGTGAGGGCGTGACGGAACTTGTAGGCGAAATAGTACGGGTCTGTCTCTCCGCTGGCAGGGTCGAAATATTCCTCCACGAGATTGTTGTCGTTGTCATATACGAACTGGAAACGGGCGATGTTGTCCCGACGCCCGTCCCTCGGGTCGAAGGTGTCATAGAATTCCGGACAGGTCCTTATCATCGTCCAGTAGAGGCTCGCCGGGCTCGGGACGCCTTCGGTGGTGCCGACCTGTCCTCCGTAGGTGGTCGTACCGTTGTTGGCGAACTCGATGTCCCAGACATATTCGCTGTTGTATTCGTGTTTCCCGTCGAACTGGGAGAAATAGTCTTCGACGAGAGCATATTTCCCACTGTCTATAACTTCTTTCAGGAGGCTTTCAGCCTTGGCTGCAGCATCTGTGTCTGAAAGAGGCTCTCCTGCCATCTGGAGATATGCCTTGGCGAGCATGACCTTGGCTGCCATCCTTGTAGGCCTTCCGTTGGAGTTGTTCTCCGGCAGGATCCTGATGGCTTCCTCAAGGTCCGCGATGATGAACCGATATACATCAGCTATGCTTTTCTTGCGCATGTCGAGGGATGAGGCGTCGCTCGTCTCGTGTTCCACCAAAGGGACTTCTCCGTAAAGCCTGACGAGGTGGAAATAGAAGAATGAGCGCAGGAAATGGCATTCGCCAAGAATTCTGTCCTTTGTGGCTGTATTGCCCGTATCCATCGGTGTAAGCCTGTCGAGGATGACATTGGCCCTGTAAATTCCCTTGTACATCATATACCATGTCCTTGAGACATAGAGGTTTGACGGAGTATAGCTGTAATCCCCGACGGCTGATTCACCGTGTCCGTTGTCGTAGGCCACCACCATCTCGTCCGTGCCCACCCTTCCGAGCAGGAGGAATCCCTGGAAATAACTTCCGAACCTGGCATCATCGTTCCAGTTGGCTGAAATCAGGATGTTGTACACTCCGGTGAGGGACATGTCGAAATCCTCCACGGTCTTGTAGTAGTTGTCGGAACTTACCGAACTCTCGAGCGGGACTTCAAGGAAAGAGCACGCAGAAAGCACGGCTGCGGCGCACATATATATAATCGTCTTTTTCATGCTGTCAAAAATTTTCATATATGGCTTCTTTCTATTTGAATGTGAAGTTGAATCCCATGGTGAATGTCCTTGCCCTCGGGAATACCCCGTAGTCGAATCCGGAAGTGAGGATGCTGGATGAATTGGTCGAACCCTGTTTCGAGAACACTTCCGGGTCATAGCCGGAATATTTCGTCGCCACGAACAGGTTGTCTGCGCTTACATAAGCCCGTATGAGCCCGATGTGTGATTTTGGCTTGAACCATTTTGACGGCAATGTCCAGCTGAGCCTCAAAGTCTTGAGCCTGAGGAACGATGCGTCCTCCACGAATGCGGAACATACCTGATAGTTCGTCATGTCGGCATATTGGGTGCTCGATGTGTTGTCAACTGTCCACCTGTCTTTCCAGAATCCCATCTGGTTGTAAGAGCTGCTGTTGAACTTCGCGAGCACATTGTAGTTGGCATTGTATATGTCCGCTCCGACGGAGTAGTTGAACTGGGCATACAGGCTGATGCCCTTCCAGGTTATTTCAGTGCCGAACGCACCGTAGAAATCAGGCATCGTGTTTCCTATCACCGTCCTGTCGTCCGGTGTTATCTTCCCGTCTTCCACGATGTCCTCGAACCTCATGGAACCCGGGCGTTCAGCTCCGGTCTCGACGGCTACTCCAGGCTTTGGCGTGTATCCGTCCTGCTCGAAATCATTCAGGCCATATACTCCGATGGTCCTGTAGCCGTATATGTCTCCCACGCTTCCTCCTTCATTGAGGATTATGGCGTTCTGTCCGCTCAGGCAGGTCACTCCGAGGTAGATCGGGGCACCGTTCTGGCCAAGTTCGAGGATTTTCGTCCTGTTGAGGGAGAAATTGGCGTTGAAGTTCCACGAGAAGTCCTTCTTCCGGATGATGTCTGCATTCAGGCTCAGTTCCACGCCCCTGTTCCTGAGCTTCCCTATGTTCTGCCAAGCTTTCTCGAAGCCTGCGATGTTCACCACCGGAGCTTCAAGCAGGAGGTCGTCTGTGACCTTGTTGTACAGGTCGGCGTTGAACTTTATCCTGTCATCCAGGAAACCGATCTCGATGCCGATGTTCTCCTCCGTGGTGGTCTCCCAAGTGAGGTCGGTGTTGGCAATCGAGGCAGGGGACTGTCCTATGGTCTCATTCCCTCCGAATGAGTAGAATGTGTTCATCAGCTGTGAATATGAGCCGGTCGTCGGCACGTTGGAGTTACCGACCTGCCCGGCGCTCAGCCTGAGCTTGAGTGTGCTCACCACATCCTGGTCACGCATGAAAGGTTCGCTGTCAATGTTCCAGGCGAAGGCTCCGGAGAAGAAGTTGCCCCATTTGTTCTTGATGAAGCTCGAAGTTCCGTCCCTCCTCGCGGTGAACGTGGCTATGTAACGGTTGTCATAACTGTAGTTGGCCCTGAACATGAATGACAGGAAATGCGTCGTACCCTTGCTTGAATAGGACTTGAACACAGTCGCCATTCCCATGTTGTTGAATCCGAGTGCCTCGTAGTCGAACTGAGTGGCCTCGCTCTGGTCCCAGTATGAAGTATATCCCTGTTCCGATACTCCGAGCAGGACATTGAGCCTGTGCCTGCCGAATGTCGGAGTCCATGTGAGGGTGTTTTCGTTGATCCAGCTCGTCGATGTGCTGGAGGTTATGAGTCCCTGTCCCTGGTAGAACCATCCTCTCGGGGTGTCGGTAGGGTAGTATTGCCTGTCCTTGAGGGAGTAATAGTCGTAGCCGAAAGTCACTTTCAGACGCAGGTCGCTCAGGATGTCCGCCTCTGCGTAGGCGTTTATTATGGTCCTGTCAATATGTTTCTGCAACTTCGTGTTCCTTGCGATGTCCACCGGATTCCCGTGCCAGTCAGCAAGTACGTTGTCAAGGCTGGTCTGCTTGATTCCGGCCTTGCGGAAGATAGCCTGGGTATTGTCGTCAGAAAGGTCGAAAGGGAAAGCGGTGAGTGCAGATATTATCACTCCTGCCTGCTGGTCGGTACCTTCACCTCCCGTCGGCACCCCAGTGTCGATTATCCGGCTGTAGCTGATGTCGATGCCGGTGCGGATGCGGTCGGTGAAATAATGGTCGATGCTCGCTTTTCCTGTGATTTTCTTCCAGTCTGTCTCGATGAGGACGGACTTGTCCTGGAGGAACGATCCGGAAAACAAGAAATTGGTCTTCTTCGTGGCTTCCTGTACGCTCAGCGAGTGGTTCTGGATGAAACCTGTCCGGAATATGGCATCCTGCCAGTCCACGGTACGGACACCCTTGACATTCCTGGCCGTACCGTTCGCCTTGTCGTAGAATAGTTCGTTGGTCGGGTTCATCGTGGCTTGATAGGCGGCATATTGGTCGAAGTCCATCATATCGTATCTCCTGTTCATCTCCTGGAACCCGAAATAGTTGCTGTACTGTATCTTCCCTCCGCTCTCCCGTCCTTTCTTCGTTGTTATGAGTATGACTCCGTTGGCGCCCCTGTTACCGTATATTGCAGTGGCAGAAGCATCCTTCAGGACCTCTATCGAGGCTATGTCATCAGTATTTATCATGGATATGGATGACATTCCCACGTCGAACGAATCTATTCCGCCGCCGCTGGTGCTGACCTCGAACAGAGGGAAACCGTCAACCACCACCAACGGGGCAGTGCTTCCCGTGAGGGAATTCGCACCGCGAACAAGCATGTTGGAGGCTGCTCCCGGTTTTCCCGAGGCTGATGTCACCATCAGTCCGGCGACTCCTCCTGCGAGGGCGTCATCCACGGACAGAAGCATCTTGTTCTGGAGGTTCTCGCTTTTGATCGACCCGACAGAGCCTGTAAGGTCCTTCTTCCTGACTGAGCCGTAGCCTATCACCACGGTCTCCTCCAGGAATGTGGCCTCCTCCTGCAGGACGATGTCTATCACCCTCCTGGAGGCAACCTTCATGGTCTCCGTCCGGAATCCTATGCAGATGAACTGCAGGCTGCGGCTTTCATCGTCCACAGTCAATGAATATGTCCCGTCGATTGCCGTCTGTGTGCCGGTGGTCGTTCCTGAAACCACTACATCGACCCCCGGCAGAGGTTGCCTGCTGCTGTCAGTTACGGTGCCCCGCACAGTTATCTGTGCGAGGCAGGCCGTAGAGGCGGCAGTCAGCAGTACAAGTGCCGTAATTGCCCGTTTCATGATTGTTTTTCAATGAGGTGATTATTCTTCAATGAGGTTGATTTCTATCTCATCGAGATAGACGCTTGACGCATGTCCGGAATATACCCTGAAATACGGATATGTGTTGTGCAGGTTTGCAGGTGCCGTGAACGGGATTACAATCTGTCTCCAGCTTCCGTCCTTCATTCCTACGATGGCCGGGTCCCACCACATTTCCTTGAATACCGTGTTTGGTTCCATCGCGAATTCAAGTCCTGGGAACATTGTTGACCACGCCGCTCCTGCGTAAAGCTCCTGACCGTCCACATTCATCCATTCCTCAAGATAGTTCACAAGCATCAGACATCCGGTCAGCCATACATAATCCTTGAAATCTTCAACAAGCTGTCCCTCGTTGTCGTAGATATATCCGCCTTCGAGTGCATCTCCCTTGATCCAATATGAGAGTTCATACTGCTTGCCTGCTTCGAGGTGGGCGTTGCAAGGCCAAGCGTCGCGAGGGAAGATGTCCGCGAACGATCCGTCTGCCTCGGCATCTATCTTCGTGAGGTCAACCTTCATGCAGTGTCCTGTCCCGTTTGCACCACCTTCGACGATCGAGAATATGTTCTTTGCTCCGCAGGTTCCGATGTTGCTGCCTTTCTCGGTCCATGCAATCCATCCACCGAGCTTGCCTCTTTCGTACCAGTAGTTGTCGATGTCATAGTCAGGAAGGTCGTGCAGGAGAGGATAGTTACCCACCACGAACTCAGCCTCGATCTTCTGATTAGCTCCGTCGCCCTTCCTTGATATCTCGCAGGTCACCTTGGCGTTGCGGATTCTCTTGTCGAACACGACGGACGGGCTGGCATCTGTAGAGGTCGCAGGATTGCCGCCCTCGAAAGTCCAGAGATATGATTCCGGACTGCCGTTTACGTCGCTGAGGCTGAACTTCGTGCTTTCCCCGATTCTGATACATCCCTTAGGAGTGAGCTTGCTTGCTGCAATCACGCCATCGAGAGGGTCCGTCACAGTGACGGTGCATTCCTCGGAAAGCGTGAACTTGTCAGTGAAGGTGACGGTGAGTGTCACTTTCTTCTCTCCTGCGGAATTGAATGTCACATCCACGGAGGCCTTGTCGGATGTCGCAGGTGAAGCATCCTCGAATGTCCAGGTCCTGGAGGTGACATTGAGTGAATTGTCATTGAATGTGACTGCCTTGCCGACGCTGATAGTCCCCTGCGGGGCTATGAAGTCGATTACGTTGTCAGTTGTAGCCGGTCCTTCGTTCTTGTCGCAAGAGACCATGCAAAGTGCGGCAGCGGCCGCGAAAAGTAGAAATGAGCGTTTCATACTATGTGTTATTAAATGTGAATCTTTGTGCCAATGTCCGTGAATCCCCATCGGTCGGAAGCAAAAGTAGGAATCCATTCCGGAAATGACCGGATGGAATCGTTCATATATTGACAAAAACGGAATTTATTGCTCTTTCTTGCCGTAATCCTTTGGCATACAACCGAATTCAGCCTTGAACAATTTTGAGAAATATGACTGGTTGCCGAAACCTACGGAATACATCACCTCGCTTACCGAAGCCGTTCCCTTGCCCAGGAGCTGGGCCGCCCTCTTGAGCCTGAGGCTGCGGATGAACAGCAGCGGGGATTTACCCGTCAGCGTCTCGAGCTTCCTGTACAGCTGAGGCCTTGACAGTCCGACCTCCCTGCAGAATTCCTCGACCCCGAAGTCGGAATCCTCCATGTTTTCTTCGACAATCCTGATGCACCTTGCAAGGAAACGCTCGTCTGCGCTCTGGGCGTCCACATCTGATGGATTCACCTCGATAGGATTCCCGTACAGTTTGCGCATACGGTCCTTGGTGTCTATCAGGTTGTGTATCCTCGACATTAGGACCCTCGTGTGGAACGGCTTGCTTATGAAACCGTCCGCACCTGTGTCCCAGCTCTCTATCTCGGTGCTCATGAGGTCCCTGGCGGTTATGAGCAGGACTGGTATGCGGTCCGTGTCGGGATTGTTCTTGATACGACGGCACAGTTCTATCCCGTTCATCTCCGGCATCACGATGTCAGACAATATGAGGTCCGGCTGCTCGCTGATGGCCCTCTCGTAGGCTCTCATCCCGTTGTCTGCAGTTATGACATTGTAACGGCTGCTCAGCAGGTCTTTCAAGTAATTCCTGAGGTCGTTATTGTCATCTACCACGAGAATGGTGGCATCCTTGCCTGAAGAGGCATCGGTGTCCGGAATGTTTTCAACTGGTTCGTAATTGGACAGGTCGTCGCTGTTGCGATACTGCCTGTTGATTTCCTCCGGCTTGAAGTGCCTGCACCCTTTCAGGAGCCGTACCGTGAACTTGCTTCCGAATCCCGGCCTGGACTCCACCGTGATCTCTCCCTTGTGGTGGTTGATTATGTGTTTTGACAGGGCGAGGCCTATCCCTGTCCCTCCTTGGCCGTCAGCGCTCTGGTTGCTTCCCTGATAGAAACGTTCGAAGATGTGCCCGCAGTCATGTTCGTCCATGCCCACCCCGTTGTCTTCCACCGTGAAGCAGATATATTTGCCCTCAGGATAGCAGCTGAGCATCACGCTTCCACCTTCCTTGGTGAACTTGAAGGCGTTTGAAAGCAGGTTGACCACGACCCTCTCCATCTTGTATTTGTCTATATAGACCATGAGGCTGCCCTCGTGGATGTCGGTCCGGAAATTGATTTTCCTGCTCCTCGAAAGTGGTTCGAACAGGGTTGCCGCCTCACTCAGGAAACGGCATAGATCGACTTCCGAGACACTGAGCTTCATCATGTTGTCTTCATATTTCCTGAGGTCCAGGATCTGATTGACTACTGAACGGAGGGATATGATGCCCCGGTTCACGGTCTGGAGCTTGCTTCTTGTAGATGATCCAATCGCTTGATTTTCGAGCAATTCCTCCACTGGAGCGGAAATCAGCGATAGGGGAGTCTTGATTTCATGGGCCATGTCCGTGAAGAAACGGAGCTTGTCTTCCTGCACCTGTCTCTCGCTGCGTATCCGCATCTGTCTGAGTGAGAACTGCCAGATGAACCATATCAAGGCAATGGCTGCCAGACCGTATATGACCAAAGCAACATTGCTCAGGAGAAAATGAGGCTTGATCCTGAACGAAAAACCGGCATGAGAGACGCTTGGTATGCCGTCACTGTTGGAACCGATGACCATGAAACGGTAGTTCCCCCTTTTCAGACGCGAATACTCGCACATCGGATTCTTTCCGTTTGTCTGCCTGAAATCCTTGTCGTAACCCTCCAGCTTGTATAAATATCTGTTGCATTCCGGATTCCGGAAATTCAATGCCGCGAATCTGATGCTTATATTGTTTTCGTTATGCTTCAGTACAATCCTGTCGCTTCCTTGTGGCTGCTCCTTTCCATTTATGCATATCGAAGTGATTGCCGTTGGCGGAGCGAATGTGTCAGTCCTGATGCTGTCCGGGTGGAAGATGTTGAATCCTTTTGTGCCTCCGAACACCATCGAACCGTCAGAAAGCCGGCACGATGCCCATATCTTGAATGAATTGGATTGCAGGTTATCCTTTTCGGTATATGTCTTCACCTGCTTGTCCTCGGGATTGAACCTGGCAATTCCATATCCCCCTATCCATAATCTTCCCTTGGCATCTTCCTGAAGGCTTTCAAGCTCGTTGCTCGCAAATCCACAGTTGGAACTGTTCCAGCATTCCAGGACCGGTGGTTCGTCGGTGAACCTTCCTCCCTTCATCTCGAACAGACCATCGGACAGAGTAGCTATCCATAGCCGTTCCTGGCTGTCCCTCAGCATTGCCGATACGAATGTCTGCTGGTTGACATCCTTTCCTGCTTTCATGCTTACCCGGTGGATATCCATTGTACCGTCGTCGTTGAATACCAATTTGTCAAGTCCTGCCCGTGTTCCTACCCATATCGTCTTCTGATCTGTGTCAGGGTCGTCAAGGATGTCGGTTATGAAATCAGAGCTGAGGGAGGCATAATTGAGATTGTCGTGCCTGTATTCCCGGAATTCTTCTGTATCCGGCATATATTCAAACAGGCCGGAATTGGTGCTGAACCATATATGACCGTCCCTGTCGCTGATTATCTTGTACACCGAACAGTCTCTGATCTGTTCACCTGGCAGCTTATGTGCGATGATATTGTCCCCGACGATCCTGTCAACAATCCAGATACCGTTGTTCCAGGTACCCATCCATATCCTGGAATCGTCATTCTGCCAGAATGCCGAAACCAAAGGGAAGTCGCTGCTTGCCCTGGAGTTGATCCTCATGTTGCGGAAGTGTCCGGATTTCCTGTCGAATATGTCTATACCTCCCTCGTGGGTGCTGATCCATAACTTTTTATCCGGATCTTCCATAAAAGTTATGACCCTGTTCCTGCTCAGCCCTTCACCCATGGTGTAGCATTCGATGTTGTTGCCCCGCAGGTCGAGTTTGTCCAAGCCTCCTCCGATGGTTCCGATCCAAAGCAGTCCGGAGCGGTCTATGCAAAGGGCACTGATTTCAGAAGATGCTATCCTGCCTGTTTCCAGCGGATTGGGTTCGTAATGGCTTATCATCCTGAACCTATGGTCGTATTCGTACAGACCTTGTTCGTATGTCCCGACCCACAGGCTGGAATTATCTTCGAAGCACAGGGACCTTACAGGTATCGAACTGACCACCTTTGATGCTCTGAGGTCTGCTCCGATTTCCCATATTCCGTCGTATGTGCCGACAATGACTGTTCCTTTGGGAGTCTTCTCCATTGCTGAAGCACCGGTCATTGAATTGCATAATGTACGGCACTCACCAGTGGATGATTTATAAAGCATCAGTCCGGCAGTGGTGCTGAACATCAACGAATCGCCTCCAGTCCACAAACCGCAGTTCGCAGTCGCTTTCCCGTTTGAGGACCAGCATGCGATGCTGCTTCCATCTTTATCAACGACCGACAGGGTGTTGTTGTGGCAGAACCAGACATTTCCTTCGCCGTCTTCGAATATGTCGCTCACGACATCGTCCGTGCTGCGGCGTTCCCTGCTTCCGACCTGCCTGATCATGTCAGTATGAGGATCATATACGTTCAATCCTCCGGATTCCGTTCCTATGTAGAGCAATGAATCCTTGGAGCAATGCAGGCATATCACCCTGTCCCTGCTCAGACCGGAGTTGTCTGCCCTGTAGATTTTCACCCCTGTCCCGTCATATCTGCACAATCCTCCATAAGTGGCTATCCATATATATCCTGTCTTATCCTGTACGATAGCGTTGATGTCGCTGTGGGGCAAGTCAACTTCCTCCGACAATGATTTGAAAGCCACCCTCGAGTGTGGATGGGATTTTCCCGGAATACATAACAGGATGGCTACCGATAATATATACAGATATCTATTCATATCTTTCATACGTAAATAAATTCGTTATAATGTGCCTATAAATAGGCGTTTAACATTC
>JBJEBR010000002.1:0-26467 GCA_051870255.1 Candidatus Cryptobacteroides sp. | reverse complement strand
TTGTGTCCCAGACGCACAAATAATGCAAATCAACCGGGATTTTACGTTGAGCCGGACAGCCCCTCGGGGGCGGTCGCGAGTTCGAGTCAGGGGAGGGGAGTATAATAAAAGAAGGGATGTGCCTGTTTGTGGCTCATCCCTTTGTGGAGCGGAAAACGAGACTCGAACTCGCGACCCCAACCTTGGCAAGGTTGTGCTCTACCAACTGAGCTATTTCCGCATTATGTCGTGCCCATGTTTCGAATGGGATTGCAAAGGTACGACATTTTTCCTTTCTTGCAAATTTTTCTGCAAAATTTTTCCGAAAAACTCCATTTTGCGGCTTTGGCAGAGGTCCTGACACGACAGCCTCCCCTGAATGCCAGCATTTCAATCCCCGTAGAGATACCTGTGCTGCTCTGGCGTGAGCGTGTCGATGCTGTATCCCCAGAAATCGAGTTTGCGCCTTGCCACCTCACGGTCGATTTCCTCCGGGACATCGTTCACCATCCTGCCTTTCTCCCTCGGAATCGCGTCGCGATGCTCGACAAGATATTTCGCGCTCAGGGCCTGGATGGCGAATGACATATCCATTATCTCCGCAGGATGACCGTCGCCTGCTGCCAGGTTGACGAGCCTGCCTTCCGCAATCACATATATCTTCCTTCCGTTGCTGAGAGTGTAGCCCATTATGTTCTTCCTCGCCGGCCTGGCCTCGACCGCCATATCCTTCAGGGCCGCCACGTCCACCTCGCAGTCGAAATGCCCCGCGTTGCAGCATATTGCCCCGTCCTTCATCTTCAGGAAATGATCCTTGACAATCACTCCGTCGCAACCTGTGACAGTGATGAAGAAATCCCCGAGCGGAGCCGCATCCTCCATCTTCATCACCTTGAACCCATCCATTACGGCCTCCATCGCCTTGATCGGATCAACCTCGGTGACGATCACTTCCGCGCCCAGGCCCTTTGCCCTCATGGCAACGCCCTTGCCGCACCAGCCATATCCGGCGACCACTACGCTCTTGCCTGCGACAATCAGATTCGTAGTGCGGTTGATGCCGTCCCAGACCGACTGTCCGGTGCCGTATCTGTTGTCGAAAAGATGTTTGGAGTCGGCATTGTTCACAAGCATCATCGGGAACATCAGCTCGCCGGCCTTGTTCAGCGAATTGAGCCTCAGGATACCGGTGGTGGTCTCCTCGCATCCACCTATGACGCCCGGAATCAGATCCCTGTATTCGCCGTGCATCAGGTTCACGAGGTCGCCACCGTCATCTATGATGATGTTCGGCCCTACCTCAAGCACCCTGCGGATGTGCTCCTCGTACTCCTGAGGGGTGGCATCGTACCAGGCAAAGACATTCAGCCCGTCGTGTACGAGCGCCGCAGCCACGTCGTCCTGCGTGGATAGAGGATTGCTGCCCGTCACATACATTTCCGCTCCACCGGCTGCGAGCACCTTGCACAGATATGCCGTCTTGGCTTCAAGATGCACGGACAGGGCTACTTTCACTCCCTTGAACGGAAGAGTCTCCCTGAATTCCTTCTCCAGGCCGCTGAGCAGCGGCATATGGTGCCTGACCCATTCTATTTTCAGCCTTCCCTCCTGCCAGAGTTCCGGATTTCTGATTTCACTTGCCATAATACTGTTCTGTATTGATTCCGCTGGTGCGGAAAATGTTGTACTTTTGTCGGAAACAGGTCGCAAAGATACTGTTTTTTGACCACAAAAATTGGTTTTTTGCCACAATGGCTTTTTTTTGACCAAAAAGAATATGAATATTTTTGGGGTTTAGACGACAGATAGATATTTTTGCGCCGATATTCCGGACAAGCATATCCTCCGGCAGGCAAAATTAACACATAACAAATACAAAGAAATGGGACTTCTTAACGGAAAAGTCGCCCTCATCACGGGGGCTGCAAGAGGCATCGGAAAGGCCATCGCATTGAAATACGCTTCGGAAGGAGCTGACATCGCCTTCACCGACCTCGTAATCAATGAAACGGCAGAAGAGACACTGAAGGAAATCGAAGCATACGGAGTGAAGGCAAAGGCTTATGCCTCCAATGCGGCAGACTTCGAGCAGACCCACAATGTTGTCAATGAGATTCTTGCGGAATTCGGTCACATCGACATCCTCGTAAACAACGCCGGCATCACCAAGGACGGACTCATGATGCGTATGACCGAGCAGCAGTGGGATGCTGTTCTTACCGTGAACCTCAAATCCGCATTCAATTTCATCCACGCCTGCACCCCAGTAATGGCAAAGCAGCGCGGAGGCAGCATCATCAACATGTCTTCTGTAGTCGGAGTGTCCGGCAACGCAGGCCAGTGCAACTACTCCGCATCCAAGGCCGGCCTTATCGGACTCGCCAAGTCAATCGCCAAGGAAATGGGCCCGAGGGGCATCCGTGCCAACTGCATCGCCCCGGGATTCATCATCACCGACATGACGAATGCACTTCCTGAGAAAGTCCGCCAGGAGTGGGAGACCAAGATTCCTCTCAGACGCGGCGGTACCCCTGATGATGTGGCAAATGTGGCATTGTTCCTCGGAAGCGACCTGTCGTCTTATGTCAGCGGCCAGGTTATCCATTGCTGCGGAGCCATGAACTGCTAAATTTCGTCACATTTTTCTGTTTTTATAAATTTTTTCTGTTTTTATAACAACCTTCACGGGCCTCTTGTCTATTTTTGTGATAGACGGGAGGCCCTGATTATATCTGATTCCCGCAAATGCGGAATAGGGGCGATGGCCTGTGCCGAAGTTGTTATGAGACAGATAAGCCCGAAATATGCCCTTATGGCTCTTGCCGACCTGATTCTTCCGCGTACATGTCTCGTGTGCGGCAGGGCGTTGGCCGTTAAGGAGTCGCATATATGCCTTTATTGTCTTGCGGATCTGCCATATACAAGGTTTGAAAACAGGATTCACAATCCTATGGCTGACAAATTCAATGCTATGATAGCCAAGTCTTTGCCTGAACTGAGCCAGGAGACCCAGAGAGAGCCGTATGCTTATGCCTCGGCCCTTTATTTCTACAGCCACGATTCGGCATACAGGCAGATTCAATACCATCTGAAATACAAGGGCTACAGGGAAACAGGGAGATTTTTCGGGTCATTGCTCGGCGACAGGCTGGCTTCGGGCGGACATTTTTCGGACGTGGATGCCGTGATTCCCGTCCCGCTCCATTGGACCAGGATGCTCAGACGGGGTTACAATCAGGCGGAAATCATAGCGGAGGCCGTTGCGGGACGCTTGGGAGCACCTTTGAGGACGGACATTCTCGTAAGGTGCAGGAAGACGGCTACCCAGACCAAACTGGATGTGGAGGCGAAGCAAAAGAATGTAGCCGGAGCTTTCGCGGCAAGGCCAGAGGCGGATATGGACGGACTATGCCACATACTGCTCGTCGATGATGTGTTCACTACGGGCTCCACTCTTTATGCCTGTTTCAGGGCGTTGCGGCAGGTTTACCCTCCGCCTCGGAGAATCAGTGTCGTCTGTCTTGGCTTTGTCGGATGACAATCTTGCTCCTCGGAATGAAATAATATCGTGCAATATCGTCCGCAACATTTTTGTTTCGTGCGTAAATTATGTCGGCCTTTCGGCAGGCTCTCTTGAAACGGATGTTGTAATAATGCCTCTGGAGCCAGTTATAACGGTGATTTCTGTCTCGGAGGAAGCTCAGGTCATCGATTTCTGCGACCTTGCTTCCGGATATTTTTACGATGTAGTGTCTCATCTTCCAAGGTGTGTGTCGGGCTTGCGACAAGCATGCTCCGTATGCAAATTTATATTATTTTTGCAAAAGATTACTACAAATCATTTTTGAACATGAAAGCCTTCCGTTTGATAACATTTTTGTTTCTTTTATTTTTCGACTCATTGTATGAGGCTGATTGTCAGAATATTGTGTATGACGGTACGGTCCGGATGTCCATTGACACCGATTTTATGCAGATGAGGTTCAATGATGTGCCTGATTTCAACCATAGTTACGATGACTATATCCAGTATCTGCCTGGTGTGGCCCTGCTCGGAATGAAGGCTTTCAATGTCCCCGGTATGACCAAGGTCGGACGATTCGCCGTATCGACCGCTTTTTCTGTCGCCATTATGGCAGGTGTGACAAACGGATTGAAGTATTCGGTCAGGCGGCTGCGGCCAGATGAATCGAGATATAATTCCTTCCCATCAGGGCATACAGCCACGGCCTTCATGACCGCCACCCTTCTTCACAAGGAATATGGATGGAAATACCCTTGGGTGAGTTTCCTCGGCTATTCTGTGGCTACCGTTACAGGGGCGAGCAGGATTCTCAACAACAAGCATTGGATGAGCGATGTGGTGACGGGGGCGGCAATCGGAATCGGCAGCGTGCATCTTGGCTACTATCTCGCGGGGCTGATTTTCAAGGACAGATACCTTCGGGACGAATGGCACAGACATCCATTCGAATACGATATGGAACGCCGCTACTGGGGTGCGGACCTGAAATGCGGAAGGAGGTTCATCCTCGGCAAAAAGGAGTACAAGGACGTTTCCATCCTGCCGTTCAGGGGTTCCTCGGCCAATGCCGAACTGGAAATCCCGTTGATTCCGATGACGGGTATAACAGCCGACATCGGTTGCAGTTCGCTGACATTCAGGGATGATACCTCAATGAATGTTTACAATGCCCTCGCAGGTGTGTATTGGAGCCTTCCGTTCGCCCGCATCCTTGAAGTCCAGGCGAAAGCTGCCATAGGATATGCCTGGCACAGGCTCGGAAACGGCATAGATGTCCAGGCGACCGTTTCGCTCAACCTGTTCACGGGCGAGAATTTCAAAATAAAGGCCTTTGCCGAATATGAAACCTTCAGTTTCAGCGAGCAAAAGCCTTATCTCAATTCATTCCTCGTGGGATGGTCCACGGGATTCTGCTGGTAGGCGGTCTCAGATTACCTTTACCTTGAAAATCGCCTTGTGGATTGTCCCTTCTCCGATCAGAGGGGCGTGCGCTGTCTCCGGAGCGAAGGTTATGGCCTCTCCGATGCCTGCGGATACGGTTTCTTCAACCGGGTCAGAGTAGAAGAGAATGTCCTTGACAGTATCCATCTCCCCTACTGGACATTTGCACTCGCTGCGCGGCTTTACGCCGAAAGTCTCCTCCTTGGAGAGTGGGACCTGAATGTCAATGTACTTGTCGTGTACTTCAAGACGGGCCTGCTGAGGAGTCTTCATGTTGGAATCGACGATGTTGACGAAAAGATTGTCGCCGTCGATAGGGTGTTTGCCGTTTTCCAGGGCGTTGAGGTCCGTCGTGCGTATGTACTCAATCGCTTTGGCATAGTAAGGGTTGTTCATCAGTTTTTCATCCATGGTTCAAGAGTTTGAAATTATCTGTGCGAATATACAAAAAATGTCTTACCTTTGCAACGGATTGCTCTGGTGTTGGAATTGGTAGACAAGAGGGACTTAAAATCCCTTGCCCTGAAGAGGGCGTACGGGTTCGATCCCCGTCCGGAGCACTCTTTCCCTTGTGGCATTGCCATGAGGGATTTTTTGTAATTTTGTCCACAATTGTGAATGTGACAAGCAATATATGATAATGGAAAAGAAACTGAAAATCGTCTTCCTTGATGTTGCGACTATGGGTGATGTCTCATTCGCCCGGATCGAGGAACTTGGAGAACTCGTCCTGTACGAAACATCCACCCAGGAGCAGGCCAAGGAAAGGGTCGCTGATTGCGACGTTCTGATAATCAACAAGATAAAAGTCAACAAGGAGCTGATTGATGCTGCTCCATCCCTGAAGCTCATCTGTGAGGCTGCCACCGGAGTCAACAATATTGATCTGGAATATGCTGCATCCAAAGGCATACCCGTGCGCAATGCCGTGGGATATTCCACCGATTCAGTGGTGCAGGCCACTTTCATGCATATCCTGTCCCTTGTCGGGAGCGCGCCGTATTATGATGACTCCGTCAAGAGCGGGCTCTATTCTGCATCCCCAATCTTCACCGATGTAAGCGTGAATTGGAATGAACTCTCGGGCAAGACCATCGGGATAATCGGGATGGGGAATATCGGAAGCCGTGTAGCCAAGGTGGCGGAGGCTTTCGGGATGAATGTGGTATATTATTCCACGTCAGGTACTTCTCATTGTTCGGATTATCCGAGCCTCTCCCTCGAAGATCTTCTTTCCAGCTCCGATGTGGTTTCGATCCATGCTCCTCTCAATGCAAGGACAAATGGTCTTATCGGTGCAGGCGAACTTGCAAGGATGAAGCCCACGGCGTTTCTCGTGAACATGGGGCGTGGCGGGATTGTAGATGAGGCGGCACTTGCCGAGGCGGTTGACAAAGGCGTGATTGCCGGAGCTGCACTTGATGTGTTCGCCGTCGAGCCGCTTCCGTCTGACAGTCCGCTCCTGAAGGTTGTCCATCCGGAGCGTCTCCGTCTTGCTCCTCATGTGGCTTGGGCCAGCGTGGAAGCGCGTCAGAGGCTTGCTGACCAGATTGCCGCCAACATCGCTGCCTTGTAGAAGTATCGGAGAATGTTAGCTGTCAATTTGACATCAGTCCTGACAGAAATCACTCCGCTCCCACATGGCATGGATGTTGTTTTTCTATATGACAGTTCTTTTGAATTTAGAAACATTAAAATTAAACACTATGATTTCAACAAACTTACAGAAAGTCATCAACGATCAGATTACCGCTGAGCTTTGGTCTTCAAATCTTTATCTCTCAATGGCATTCGCTCTCAAGGCAGATGGTTGGGACGGGTTTGCACACTGGATGGACAAACAGGCTCTCGAAGAGAGGGAGCATGCAACTGCAATGGCAGATTACCTCATCAAGAGGGGTGGCGAAGCCAAGGTTGCCCAGATAGACGTGGTGCCAGAGAAATGGGGAAGCGTCCTCGAACTTTTTGAACATGTATATTCACACGAATGTCATGTTTCCGAGCTCATCAACAAGGTGGTTGACGCAGCTGCGAAGGAGGACGACAAGGCCACCCAGGATTTCTTCTGGGGATTCGTAAGGGAACAGGTTGAGGAGGAGGCTACCGCTTCTTCGATTGTTGACAAGCTCAAGAGGGCAGGCGACCAGGGCCTTTTCTATCTTGACGGTCAGCTCGGCCAGAGGTAAATCTGACACACCATACCTACAAGTACGATTGTTCGTACGGCTGATTTTCAGAGAGGCTGACAGAAAGCGATTTTCAGTCAGCCTCTTTATATGTTGTTATCTGTCATTCTGTCACTTTCACCCAGTCAACCTGGAGCCATCCACTGTCGTTCCTGGAGGAGTGGCGGTTGCAGAAGAAACCGAACTTTGCCCCTACCCATTTTCCTGGTCGTGCGGTGAATCGGTACTGGTTGTCAGGAAGAGCATTCCATTTCTCTCCGTCCAGACTGTATTCGAAATGACAGACAGCCTCCGGAACATCGCCCTTGCGTGCCTTCGGAGCGACGGATACCCTAAGGAACAGACGGGTTTCTGCATATGCCAACGGGGCAACAGGAGGCACAGTCGTGGACATATATCTGTCCGAATATGGCATCGGAAGCGGCTCGGAACCCAAAATCACGCTGGCGAGGACCTTTTCCGCAGTCCCTTCGAGTGCATCCTTGCACTCAACGGCCTGGAGCACGATGCCATCCTTGGTGTCCACCATCTTCAATGCAAAATAATCAAGTCCGAACACCGTGAGTCCGCAGTTTTCGCCCTTTTCCTTCAGTTGAGGGTTCGCCACGAACCTGACCGCAGCCGTGACGGTGAACTTGTCGGCAGGGAATTTCTGGAGCAGCAGGTTCGGAGAATCCGAGAGGTTGCGCCAGGACTCTGCCTGCTCTACGGAATACAGTTTCAATGCGCCGCAAGCCTTTCCCTCCGGGCAGCCCTCGCTACCTGCAGCAGCCCCAGGTCCCACGAAATACCAATAAGGCGACGGAACCCCGTTCCACTGCCATTGCAGCCCCAGCTCGACCGAACTGAAATCGTCGTTCTCCGCAGGCTGGAACACTCCGCTTCCCTTCAGGGCCGGTTTGCGGTACTTCATCACAGGTTCGCCCACGCCGTCCCCGTCCTTGTCAACTCCAATCACAGGCCAATCCTCGTCGGTCCAGGACATCGGCTGGAGATGCACCACCCTTCCGTAGGCATCCTTGTCCTGGAAATGCAGGAACCAATGTTCCCCGGAAGGCGTATCTACCCACGCGCCCTGGTGAGGCCCGTTCACAGGAGAGCCTCCCTGAGCCATCACGACCCTTTCGGTGTAAGGTCCGTATGGGCTTTCTGCCCGAAGCACGACCTGCCATCCTGTTGGAACTCCGCCTGCAGGGGAGAATATGTAATAATGTCCACGGAATTTATAGAACTTGGTCCCCTCGATGGTCGGCTGGGTGCGGTGTCCGTCATATACGATCCTGCCCGGAGCGAGCAGGGCCGTCCCGTCAGGCGACATAGGGGCCACGAACATCACGCTCTTGTTCCCCGCGCGGCTTCCTGCGCAACCGAATGACAGCCAGGCCTTCCCGTCCTCGTCCCAAAGCGGGCACGGGTCGATGAACCCCTTGGCCTTCACTACCCATACAGGCTCATCCCATATTCCGCAAGGGTCGGAAGTCTTCACCATGAAAATCCCTCTGTCCGGGTCGCCGCAATAGATGTAGAACTCCCCGTCGTGATACCTGATTGCCGGAGCCCAGACGCCGTTTCCGTGCTGCGGGACCGTCTTCCACTCCAATGCGCCTGGCACAGGGGACATGTCCACCCTCATTCCGTGTCCGAGAGCTTCCCACGGTCTTTCATCTGACCACGAAGCCCCGGGATAATCCCTCAGGGCGGCACCGATTATCTCCCAGTTTACAAGGTCTGTGGAATGAAGAATCTGCAAGCCCGGGAAGTTGCAGAACGAAGACGATGTCATATAATAGTCATCCCCGACGCGGCACACGTCCGGGTCAGAATAATCCGCATTGATTATCGGGTTTACATAATGAGTCCCCTTGTCGGGATTCCAGCTGGTGGATGCGTTTTTCGATAGGGTCTTTCCGCAATCTGGAATGTTCCGGGCTTGGCCTGGCATATGTCCTGCCACGAACATCAGGGTAAGTACGGTTGCGGCCGTCAGACGGCGCAGGTTCTTTGTTTCCATTATATCGGAGGTTATTGGTTATATTGTTATTATGTAGATGTCTCGACTCCGTCCCTGCGGGATTCCGCTCGACATGACAGAAACCGCTCATGTCAACCAGGTGGAGCCTCTTCAATTGTCATGTCGACCAAGCGAAGCATCTTCAATTGTCATGTCGACCGAGCGAAGCGCGTGGAGACATCTTTCATTGCAAATATAATAGGTATAAAAATAAATAATACCCATTTCACGCAGTTAAAATTGAGTTTGTGACAAAATGTCCCCAACTCTGTTACATATCCGCCCCATCATTTCGCCCCGACTTCCCGACCTTTGCATCCAGAAACTGATAACCACCACATAGTCGATGAATCATCATATTACAGACAAGGCAAGATGCTGCCGGGACGAAATAATCGTCCGGGCTTTCCGTCTTCTGTATGAACCGTTGTGTGGCTATATCAGAAAAAGAATCGGAGACATCGCGGATGTGGAGGATATGGCTCAGGATGTATTCGAATCCCTCCTGTCAGCCGATAAGGTCATCACGCAAGCCAATGTTACAAAATATGCCTATGCCTGCGCCCGCAACAGGGTGATGGACTATTTCAGACGCCATGCATGTTCTGACAGGGCTTCCGAATATTTCGCTGCGTTGGCAGGGGGCTTCGCGCAGGATGCCTCTGATGCTGCCCGTCTGCACGAAATCGAGGCTGCGGAAGGCAGGGCGCTTGGCAGCGCGGGGGAGAAAGGTCGGATGGTATATGTGATGAATGTCCGTGCCGGAATCCCGGTCGGGGAGATTGCCCGCAGGATGGGCATCGGGCAGAGGACGGCGGAGAATCATCTTATGAGAGTCCGCAGCCGTGTCAGGGAGGAAGTCAGGAAAGTAATGTAAACCATATTATAAACACTGAATTATGAACAATTTTGTTAGAAAGACCTTGCAGGTGTTCCTTGCCGTGGCGCTGATGTGCTGCGGTCGGGTTACATACGCCCAGCAATCGGTTTCCGGAACGGTGATCGATGCCATATGCCCTGTAATCGGTGCCACCGTAATGGTGGAAGGCTCAACATTGGGCACCCAGACGGACTTTGATGGAAAGTTCACGATCAATGCCCCGGAGGGAACGGCCATCGTCGTTTCCTGCATGGGTTACAAGGATGTGAAGACCACCCTGTCCGCAGGAATGACCATAACCTTGGCCGAGGACGCCACCCTTCTTGAAGAAGTCGTGGTGGTCGGATACGGCGTGCAGAAGAAGGAGACTCTTTCCGGAGCGATTTCAGTCGTGAAGGACGAGCAGCTTCAGAACAAAGGTTCCCTCTCCAGTCCTCTCCAGGCTCTTCAGGGACAGGTTCCTGGAGTCATCATCACCAGAAGTTCTTCGGCTCCTGGAGACGAGAGCTGGTCAATGAGCCTCCGAGGCGCTTCATCCAAGAACAGCGCAGAGCCTCTTGTCATCATCGACGGAGTGGCTTACGAGAGCATCAACGAGATGCGCCTTCTCAACCCTTCCGACATCCAGTCGATGTCCTTCCTCAAGGACGGTTCAGCTGCAATCTACGGTTCGAGGGCTGCCGGCGGTGTCGTTCTCATCACCACCAAATCAGGTGCGAAAGGCCGTGCAAAGGTGGAATATACAGGTTCCGTCAGCATGAAGATCGTCGGACTCATGCCTACGCTGATGAATATGGACGAATGGTCTGCTTCAGTGATGTCCGCCCTTGAGAACGACGGTACGCTTGACCACAACTGGTACAAATACGCCCAGCTCGCCCAGCAGTACAAGGGCATGTACATCGACCTTCTCGAGACTGCGAATCCTTATGGAACTACGGCCTTCACCGATGTCTCCGACTTCGTCTTCGACGACAAGATCAACTGGCTCAACGACCTTTTCGGCACATCCTGGTCAACCAACCACAACCTGAGTGTATCAGGAGGTTCCGACAGGATGTCATACCGCGTGTCCGCCGGTTATCTCTATGACGGCTCGCCTCTGAAGTACGGCAACAACAATAACCAGCGTTACAACATCCGCCTGAACAACACGGCCAAGATAACCGACTGGCTGACTTTGGAATCGATGATTTCATACAACCGTCAGGAGCAGGTGGCCCCGACCAACATCGGTGCGGTGCTTACCATCAGCACTCCTATGCCTGGTCTTCCGATGTTCACCAAGGACGGCAAGCCTTACGGCTGGGGTACCTGGGCATCTCCTGCCGCACGCGCTGAATACGGCGGCGACAACAAGCTCCGCGTATCCGCAATCAACATCAGCGAGACTTTGAAGGCCAACATAACCAAATGGCTCGACTTCAGCCTCAACCTCGGTTACAACACTTCTACCGCAGAGCGTTCAAAGGTCAGCAACTCCGTTGACTATTACAACTATGCAGGCACGAAGAAGGTGCTCACCACCCCTACCGCCTCTGATACATATTACAACCAGACGGCAAGCCACACTGATTTCTACTCAATCACAGGCTACCTCAACGGCCACCACAAGTTCAACAACGCCCACAACCTGAGCGTCACCCTCGGTGGTCAGTACGAGTTCCGCGACTACTCCATCTTCGGAGTAGAGGGTCAGGACATCCAGGACTGCCTCGACGTGGTCAACGGTTCCGGTGAAATCAAGCTCTCATCCGTTTCAAAGAGCCAGTGGGCCATAGCATCTGTCTTCGCAAGGGCCAATTACGACTACAGGGAAAGATACCTCGTCGAACTCAATGCCCGTTATGATGGTTCATCCAAGTTCCAGCCTGAGAACAGGTGGAAATTCTTCTGGGGAGGCTCCCTCGCGTGGAGGCTCGGCAAGGAGGAATGGCTGAAGGATGCCGGTTGGCTCAACGAACTCAAGCTCCGTCTTTCCTATGGTGAGGTCGGAAACCAGGCAGGTATCGACAACTACGACGGTGTGCTTCTTTACAAGACCAACTCCAACAACGGAGCGCTCGTGGGAAGCGGACTCCTGTCCACCATCACTACCAACGGCAAGCTCATCAGCCTCACCCGCCAGTGGGAGAAGATCCAGACCTGGAATGTCGGTCTTGATTTCGGCTTCCTTGACGGCAGGCTCACAGGAACAGTCGAGGCCTTCCTCAAGCAGAACAACAACATGCTCGTGAACATCGACTATCCTTCCGTAATAGGAGACTCCGCGCCTACCACGAACTCCGGCAAGTTCAAGGCCTGGGGATATGAGGGACAGATTCAGTGGAGAGACCACTACGGAGACTTCTCATACAACATCGGAGGAACATTCACCTTCGCCCGCAACAGGCTCGTTGACCTCGGAGGCTCCGCCAACATCACTGCAGGAAGCTATGTCAGCAACCGCGAGGGTTATCCGCTCAACTCCCTTTTCGGTCTCCGTTACGGCGGCAAGATCCAGACGGAGGAGCAGCTTGAGGCATATCTGGCAAAATATTATGAAGGAAACGGAATCGGAATGCCTTCTGAACTCAGGCTCGGCGACAATATGTTCTGTGATGAGAACAATGATGGCAAGCTCGACGAGAACGACTATGTATTCCTCGGTTCCGACACCCCTGAAATCCAGTATTCGTTCAATGTAGGCTTCGCCTGGAAGGGACTCGACCTCTCGATCGTGTTCCAGGGAGCAGCCAACAGGACGGTATTCAACGGTGTGAACAACTGGACCGTGCCTATGCGCTCGCTCTACAGCAACACCACCAACCAGTCCATCGGCAATGTATGGAGCCCTGAGACCCCGGATGCACATTATCCGTCATACACCAACAAGAGCAACATCAACAACTACAACTACCAGTGCTCTACATGGTCGGCTTCCAACGGCGCATACGTCCGTCTGAAGAATGTGTCGCTCGGCTACTCGCTTCCTGACAAGCTCTTCAAGGAAGGCAAGGGCGTTTCAGGCTGCCGCTTCTACTTCACCGGGGCAGACCTTTGGGAATACTCTCAGATCCAGGACGGCTGGGACCCGGAGGCAAAGAGCAACCCTTCCACTACATCCCGCTACCCGTTCCTGAGGACATTCACCTTCGGAGTTAACCTTTCATTCTGATTTTGACTATGAAACACATTTATAAATTCCTAATCGCACTCGGTGTGGCTCTGATGAGCGCATCATGTATGAATCTGGAACCGAAGGACCAGATGCCGGACAGCTATGTGTGGTCGTCAGCGTCCAACTTCGCCCTTTTCGCCAACCAGTTCTACGGCTGGACAAGGGATTTCCAGGGCTCAACCTCGCTCAATTCGATGAACGCTATCTCCGACGGCCCGCACTCGGACTTCCGCTCCGACCTGCTCGTCGGCACAGGCGAGAATGTATATAACAAGGGAACCAATGTCATCCCTACTTCCGACCCGAACTATTCAGAGATGTACAAGAGACTCTACTATGTGAACCTCTTGCTCAAGAAGGCAGAATCCTTCTCCGATGCGGATGCCATCAAGGTCCCTGTGGGAGAGGCCCATTTCTTCAGGGCATATCTCTATTTCGAACTCGTACAGATATTCGGTGACGCCATCCTCGTAGTTGAGCCGATTGACTTTGACAGCGAGCAGCTCTACGGCGCAAGGAATGACAGGAAGGAAGTGATCGCCCTCTGCGTCTCAGACCTGAAGAAGGCTATGGACCTGCTTCCTGAGACACCTGCCGAGGACGGACGCCTCTGCCGCTACACCGCAGCCGCATTCCTTTCAAGGGTTGCCCTCTACGAAGGAACCTGGCAGAAATATCACAAGAACAACGCTTCCCTCTCGAAGGAACTCCTTTCCGAGGCCGTCGAGGCAGCCAAGATCGTGATGGACAGCCAGAAATACGAACTGTTCTACAGCGATGCACTCGGCGGACGCGACAGCTACCGCTATATGTTCATCCTTGAGGCTGTGAAATGCAACCCTGCAGGCCTTACCCGCGCCGACAACAAGGAATACATTCTTGCGAAACGCCACGACGAGGCTCTCAAGCCGATTGGACTCAACATTACCCACGGTATCGGTTCCGCAACCTTCCCTACCCGCAAGCTCGCGAACATGTACCGTTGCCAGGATGGTCTCCCGATTGACAAATCAGCCATGTTCCAGGGATATTCAGGACTCACATCCGAGTTCAACAACCGCGACAACCGTATGAACGCCACCCTGATGAAACACGGCCAGAAATATTGGAACAACGACGGTAAATGGCGCACTGCCTGGGACGAGACGGACGAGGAGAATGCCCTTGAGTGCAATGTGTTCTCAAACACCGGCTATGCCTGCTGGAAATGGGCTACAGAGCGTGAGGTGCAGGATGCCTACGAGTCATACGACTATCCTGTCATCCGTTATGCTGAAGTCCTCCTGAACTATGCAGAGGCTCTTTACGAGCTCAACGAAAGCATATCCGACGAACAGCTCAACGAGTCCCTCAACCTTGTCAGAGGCCGTTCCAACCCAACCATGGTAAAACTTTCCAACGTCCTCGTATCGGCCAACGGACTTGATATGCTCGAGGAAATCCGTGCAGAAAGGACAGTCGAGCTTTTCCACGAAGGATTCCGCATCGACGACCTCAAACGCTGGAAGACAGCCGAGACAGAGATGCCTGGCAACCGCCTCGGAATACTCTGGAGCGGCACCCAGTTCGAGACATCCTGGGCTAAGCAGTCCAACCCTCTCGATGAAGAAGGCTGCATCGTCAAATATGATGGATGTACCTGGGCCCAGAAGAATTACCTCTACCCTCTGCCTTCCAACGAGACCCAGCTCAATCCGCAGCTCGGACAGAATGAAGGATGGAAATAATGAATATGTAAATTGTTGAGAATATGAAGAATATATCCAAATATCTATTCGGTCCGGCCTTGATGGCGGTTCTGATCCTCGCAGGCTGTGCGAAGGAGGAATATGAACTCGCGCCGGCAAAGCTGATGTATTCCGTGGAAATCACGATGCAGGACTTCGACAGAGCCAAGATATATGTCGATGATGAAATCGCGAAGTCCCAGACCTTGCCGATGATTGTCGGAGAAAGCATCCAGCTCGGCATCCTGACTGACCCGGAGGACCTCTCCGAGCTTACACATCCAGAAGTGATGTGGACTTCAAGTAACGAGGATGTGCTTGTCATCGATGAGAACGGAAAGATGACGGCAAAGGCTGCCGGCGTGTCCGTTGTCACCGTGTCCCCTGCAACCATCAATATGGTGGCCGAGGCATCAATGAAGGTGACTGTCTTCGCTACGGTAGAGAAAGTCACATCCATTACAATCACTGATGACAGCGACCATGTGAGCGAATTCAGCCCGCTTCCGTCCTGCTATATCGGCGAGACTATGACACTTACAGCCCACGTGACTCCTGATGAGGCGACCTACAAGACTGTCCTCTGGTCGTCCAAGGACGAGAGCATAGCAGTCATAGACCCAGTTTCAGGCCTTGTCACAGGAGTGTCCCAGGGAGAGGCCGAGATGGTTGCAACAGCGCTCGATGCCGACAAGGTCACTGCAAGCTACAAGGTGTATATCGACAGAATCATCACCCCGACCGGAATCAGGATTCTGAACGCACCTGCAGCATCCGAGTTGTTCTCAGTAGGAGACGGTTCATTCCAGGTTCGTTTCGAAACCTATCCTGAGGTAGCCACCAAGTCCCTGATTACCTGGACATCCAGCGACACAGATGTCGCCAAGGTGGATGGCAAGGGTCTCGTGACATTCGTGAAATACGGAGATGTGGAGATCACAGCCTCAATCCCGGAGACAGAGACCGTTGCGGATGGCTTCGAAGAGACTGTCAGGGTGAGATTCAACATCCCTGCCGGATACTATCGCGACCATTTCGAGAATGAGTCCAATCTGCCTTGGGTTATGGGAACCTCCGGCGGAACAAGGGAATGGAAGACTTCTGACATTGACGAGCACTATCTCTGGTTCACCCCTAACAAAACCAACGCAAACACCCTCAGAGGTGATGTCAAACGTTCAGGAAACACCCATCTGTCAAGGAATTACCCTATTCTCTGCTTCCGCATCGACGATGTGAACGACCTTGGCTATGCAAGGAACATCACCCTCGACACCAGCGGACAGACCGAGGACGGCACCAAGTTCTCCGGCGGTATAGGTTCCAGCAACAACAAATGGGTGAAGAAGTACAAATGCTCCGACGGCTCCGCCATCCTTGTATATGACCTCTCAAAGCAGGGCTTCAACAAGTCTGACGGTACCAACCTCCTCCCTGAAGGAACGGTAGGAACATTCGGTACATTCCAGCTCAAATATGCCGACATCCGTTATGCGGACAAAGCCGATTACCCTGATGATCCGGGTGTACACTACAGGATGTTCTGGTTCCATACCTTTACTTCCGAGGCAGAATTGACGGAATACCTTAACAAATGGTCAGAAACCACATCGATAACATTCAATTAATCATAAAATCATGAAACTCAACAACAATAATGGCGCAGCCGGGTCTCGATACGAGACCCCTGCGATAAATACAGTGATTGTCGCAACAGAGGGCGTTCTGTGCGCAAGCGGTGATGAATCCAATGCTTTCATAGAGGATTTCAATCCTGATACAGAGTGGGTTTGGTAATATAGGAGGGATAATTATGAAAAAGAGTTATATGTTCATTGCAGCCACAGTGGTTCTGGCTGCCTCATGTGCAAAGGAGCAGGTTCCAGCCGTTTCAAGTGAGCCTGTGTTTGTAGCCAAGACATTCTCGGCTGAGATGACTGCCACGAAGACCTCTTTGGATGGTGCCCAGGTCTTTTGGACCGAAGGCGACAAGATATCCGTCTTCGACAATGTGGCCAACGCCAACAATCCTTTCGAATCATCCGACATTGATGGCAACGGAGCCTTCTTCACCGGATATGTTGCCGATGGTGCTACTGAATATGTGGCTGTATATCCATATAAATATGGTACTTCCTATGATGCTGCTAACAGGAAGATAACCATAGAGATTCCGGTGCGCCAGAAAGCTGTCAAAGGCAGTTTTGACAACAATCTCAATGTTTCTTTGGCAGTGTCAGAAGGTGATGTTCTCAATTTCATGAATGTCTGCGCATTGCTGAAGGTCACCATTCCTGAGGACATGACCAATGTCAGGGCTGTATCACTCACATCCTCAACCTACCTTTCAGGAAAGACTGAGATTACATTGAGCAATGACGGAACTTTTTCCGTTGCAGGCAATACTTCCACAAACAATGCATTCAAGGAGGTGAATCTCGACAACGGCGGTGCTGCGATGGAACCTGGAGATTATTATTTCGTTGTCATGCCGGGTACATATACGAAGATTTATCTGGGTGTGACCACTACCGACAATGAACTCTATACAAGGTATTCAAACAGCTCGCTGACAGTAAATTCCAACGATGTCATAAACCTTGGGGATGTACCGGCATCCGGTTCCAAGAAATTCAGATTGACCAATCTGCCTGATGGCCCGATTTCTCTGCTGGATACTTGGACAATCGGATATGAAACGACATCTGACTATACGGGTAAGGAGGTCACATGGAGCAACCGTAACGGCAATATCATCTCTTCCAATCCATCCAAGGCTACCCTTACCGCTGATGTCCTGTCAGGAACAGGAGAGGTTGTTTTCAACAAGAGACCAGGTGTGGCTATGATGTATGCTGTATATGACGGAGTCAACTATCCTGTGACTTTCGATGTAAGGCCTTGGTACAGGGATGATCCTACGTCATGGACTATAGCAACGTCAGGTGCGACATACGGGGATGTCCAGACTTCTGCGGAAGGCGAGAAATATGTGGAAGTGACACCGAATGGCGAAGGAAGGGCCGACATCAAGAGAACCTCCAAGCCTTGGGTTTCCCCTACGATGGCCCCTATCCTTGCAATCCGTCTGGATGACTACAATAAGAAGGTCGGATGTTCTTGTGAGATAACCGTCGATTTCGCGTCCAATTTCACATTCAACGGAGTCAATTTCACGGGTTCCGTAGATGGAGGCTACAACAAAGCCAGGCACGAATATGAATGCTCAGACGGTTCGACAGTCCTTGTCTATGATCTCACGGCTCAGAAAGTCGGCTCCAGATCCATGCCTGAGGACTTCCTGGCAGACGGCAATATCCAGATAAAGATGGCAAATGTCAAGAAAGAAGGCACGATTGTACAGGATACCTACCGTTTCTTCTGGTTCCGCACCTTCGGCTCTCTCGCAGACCTCGAAGAATACCTGTCAGATTGCACAACTGCAACCGGTCTTACTTATGCAAAGGTAAAATAAATATGAAACATTCAGTTCAGTTCATTTTAATGGCAGCGATGGCCGTGTCGATAAGCACGGCCTCCTGCACCGATTATCTCAAACATGGAGTCGTTGATTTGACACCTGTTGAGAAGCCGGATGAGCCTGAAGAATTCGAATATCCTTCAAGCTATACTTTCAACCACCCTTGTGCTTTGGTTTCCAAAGCCGACATCGAAAGGGTCAAGAATCAGATCGCCCTTGCATCTGCATCCGATCCTGTATATGTGGCCTATACCAATTTCTGCAAGAGTCCATATGCCCAGTCCGGCTACAAGGCCAATCCTGTCGAGACCATCGTCCGTGGCGATGTCACGGGTACGGGAGTGAGCAACGAGAACTATATGACCATCGCGCGTGACGCATCTGCAGCATACCAGCTCGCACTTCGTTGGAAACTCTCAGGCGAGACCAAATATGCCGACGATGCAGTCAATATCCTGAACGCCTGGGTTGATGTCTGCACGAAAATCACTGCGAACGACAACAACCAGTACCTCTGCGCCGGCTTCCAGGGCTATACTCTCGGCAATGCCGCAGAACTCCTTCGTGATTATGAGGGCTGGACTGTGACGGACCAGAATGACTTCAAGGCCTGGCTTCGCACTGTCTGGATTGCCAAGAACGAATGGTTCATCGACAACCACGGCGGAAGCGGCAGCTGCAACCTCCACTATTGGTCCAACTGGGAGCTCGCCAACCTTGCCTCCATGCTTGCCATCGGAACATATCTCGAAGACAACGCTCTGATAACCAAGGTTTACCGCAATTTCCGCGAAGGCGCAGGAAGCGGCTGCATCAACAACATCGTCCCTTACGACCCTGTTGCAGACCCTGACGGCCACGGAATGCTTGCCCAGAGCATGGAGTCCGGACGAGACCAGGGACACGGAACCCTCGTCGCTTCGATGTCAGCCGAGCTTTGCCAGATGGCCTGGAACCTCGGCCTCGACTTCTGGGGGATGAGCGACAACAGGATGCTCGCAATGTTCGAATATACGGCCAAGTACAATGTCATGCCGAACGGGACATATATCTGTACCTCGATGCCATTCATTCATTACAGCTACTGCCCTCCGGGATGCGGATGTTCTGGCAATCACGGAGCAGAGCATGAGACCGTATCTTCTGACGGAAGAGGAACTATCCGCCCTTGCTGGGATTTGGTATATGCCCACTACAAGCATGTAGCCAAGGTCAGTGACGATGAGGTATATTATACAAGGCTGTTTGCCGAGCTGCTCCGTTACACCGACGGCGTCCTCACGGGCGACGGTGGTTCAGGAGACTCCCGCTACGGCTCCACAAGTGGTGCCTTCGACCAGATCGGCTGGGGCACGATGATGTACTATCTGGGAGAATAATGAAATCAATTCAGAACATCCTGACGGCAGTCATAATCTGCACGATTCTGCAATCCTGCGAAATCGTGCAGATTTGCCCGTCCCGGGAACACCTGGAGCAGAAAACCTTCACCTCCACACTCGCCCCCGACACCAAGACTACCCTTGTTGACGGGAAGAAGGTGTATTGGACCGAAGGCGACGCCATCTCCATCTTCGACAATTCCTCCTGGTCAAACAGAAGGTTTGTCTCAGGGAACCTGAATGCGAACACGGCCACGTTCTCCGGCTACACGGAATCCGGGGCTTCGGAGTACTACGCCCTGTATCCATACAGATACGGCGCCTCCTGCTCCGACGGGACGATCACCGTGAAGCTCCCGAACAGCCAGAAAGCCATCCCGGGCACGTTCGACACCGCCCTGAACATAACAGTGGCAAAGACGGCTGACGACAACCTGTCCTTCAGGAATGTCTGTGCGCTGCTGAAGGTGACCGTTCCTGAAGAAATCGATGACATCCTCTCATTATCATTGGCTTCCAGGGTTCCCCTTGCCGGTGACATGAATATAAGCTTCGATTCCGACGGCACTCCTTCCATTACCCCGGTTTCCTCCAATTCGGGCAAGGAAATGGCAATCGACAACGGCGGCGAACCCCTCACCTCCGGTGACTACTATTTCGTGATAGCCCCGGGCGAACACAAATTCACGATAGGGATTACCACCACCTCGCACACGATGTACGCCAAGTCATCCTCTACCCAGATGGCTATTGAAAAGAACCAGATTGTCAATCTTGGCACGGTGACAGCCGCCTCGGAGAGCGATTTCGTGGTGACGAACGTACCTTCCGCGCCTATATCGCTCGCTGATGAGTGGACACTCGGATGCACTTCCGGCAAGACGGTCTCATTCGTTTCGAGGGATGCCAATGTGATCACCTCGGTGACTGACGGAGTGATAAAGTTCGGTAAGCGTCCGGGAACGGCTTTGGTCAATGTCGTGTACAACTCGGTGAACCTTCCGGTGATGTTCGATGTCCGTCCTTGGTACAAGGACGATGCTTCCGCCTGGACTCTTGATACCGGAGAAACACCTGACGCATCAGTGCAGGTCGAGACAGATGCTACTGGAGCATCATACCATACAATGAAGACCGACGCTAATGGCAAGGTATATTTGGTTCGTGATTCGAAGATATGGCCATCTCCGACCACGGACCCTGTGCTTTGTGTCAGGCTTGACGACCTTGCGGATGACGGCTGCCAGAGGAATATCTATCTGAATTTCAAGGATAATTTCAATTTCAACGGAACAGGTTTCACCGGGGCGGTAGGCAATGCCGCCAACTCCTGGGTGCGGAAATACAGATGTTCGGACGGGTCTTCCATCCTTGTGTATGACCTCTCGTCGCAGAGCGTCGGAGGGAAGATGCTTCCGGAAGACTTCTATGCAGACGGACGCATCCAGCTGAAATATGCCGATGTGAAGAAGAATGGCTCCCTTTTGTCCGGGGCGGAATGTCGTTTCTTCGGATTCAGGTCCTTCGGGGACATGGATTTGCTGGAGGAATGGCTTGCGGAATGGTCAGCTTCGTCCGGGATTGCGTTCTCGCGTGTGTTTGAGGAGGTCGAGGAAGCTTTATCCTCGCATCCTTGTGCATTGGTGAACGCCTCTGACATCGCGAGGGTACGCGCTGCCGTGTCCGCTGCCGACCCTTCCGACCCTGTCTATGCTGCATACAAATCGTTCTGTGGCAACAAATACGCTCAGGCTTCATATACACCGAGTCCGGTTGAGACCATCGTCCGTGGCGATGTGACCGGGACAGGTGTGGAAAGCCAGAACTTTATGACCATAGCCCGTGATGCTGCGGCGGCCTTCCAGCTTGCCCTGCGCTGGCAGATAACAGGGGAAACATCCTATGCCGATGCCGCAGTGAACATCCTGAATCAATGGGCAGATGTCTGCACGCAGATAACCGCCAATGACAACAACCAGTATCTGTGCGCCGGTTTCCAGGGACACGCCCTCGGCAACGCAGCCGAACTCCTTCGTGACTACGAGGGCTGGACTTCGGCCGACCAGGACGATTTCAAGACCTGGCTCCGCACAGTCTGGATTGCCAAGAACGAATGGTTCATCGACACCCACGGAGGGGAGAGGAACTGCTCCCTGCACTATTGGTCCAACTGGGAGCTTGCCAACCTCGCCTCGATGCTTGCGATAGGCATATATCTGGAGGATATGGACCTCATCGGGAAAGTCTATGACAATTTCAACGAGGGAGAGGGAAGCGGCTGCATAGACAATATGATACCTTATGATCCGGTAGCCGATCCTGATGGATACGGAATGATTGCCCAGAGTATGGAGTCCGGAAGGGACCAGGGCCACGCAACGCTGGTGGTTTCGATGTGTGCGGAACTTTGCCAGATGGCCTGGAACATAGGGCTTGATTTCTGGGGAATGAAGGACAGCAAGGTGCTTCCGATGTGCGAATATACGGCCAAGTACAATGTGAATCCGGATGGAGATTTTATCTGTTCGACAATGCCGTTCACGCCATACAGCTACTGTCCTGATGGTTGCGGTTGCGCCAGCAAGGGCCACGGGGCGGAGCACACGGAGGTGTCGGCAACCGGCAGGGGAACGATTCGGCCTTGTTGGGATTTGATATACTCCCATTATCACAATCTTATGAATGTGAGCGATGCCAATGTGCATTATGTCAGGCTATTTGCCGACCAGCTGCGTTACACTGAAGGAACCCTTACGGGAGACGGAGGTTCGGGAGACTCCCGATACGGATCCAACAGCGGTGCCTTCGACCAGCTCGGCTGGGGCACGATGCTCTTCTACCGGGGCGAATGACCCCCCCAGGTCGTCTTTGTCATGTCGAACGTAGTGAGACATCTCTTTCTTGTCACGGCAAACATTGACGCCCTATGACAACCGCCAAAAGAAATATAGAACCAACAACAAAAACAAAATAACATGAAACAAATCAACACCAACTCAACCGAAAGGGTAATCTATGAAACCCCGACGGTCACCACAATGGAGATCTCCTCAGAAGGAGTCCTCTGTGCATCGACACAGGAATTCAATGATGAAACGAATCATGGAATCTTTTAACCAAGGAGGACAAGCAATGAAAAGAATATCAATAATCTGTACAGCCGCCCTCTCATTGGCAGCCGTATCATGTATGGTGGAACACATCGAAACCCCATCTGCAAAGAAGACAATAACCTTCTCCGCCACCCTCGACAGCCCGGACACCAAAACCAGCCTCGTCGATGGCAAGAAAGTTTACTGGACTGAGGGGGATAATATTGCGGTAATCTCTGATTATGACAAAACAGTGGTTATCACTGAAGCGACTTCTGTATCTGAGGCCAATGCTGAGTTTACTATTAATGAAGTTGAGGGAACGAGTTATTATTATGCTCTTTATCCTGCCTCAAAGGCAGCATCATTCGATGGAACATATATCAAAACGACAATTCCGAATCTTCAGAAAGCTGTTCCTGGCGGATTTGACAACAATCTGAACCTTACTGCTGCAAAGACTTCCGCTGATGATCAATATCTTTCTTTCAAGAATCTGTGTGCATTGGTAAAGGTGACTATCCCTGCAGGGATGACGAATGTCCAGGCCATTACTCTTATGTCAGATGAATGTCTTACTGGAGAGGTTAAGATTAAGGTTGACGATTTTTCACTTGACAGACAGACAAGTACTCCTCCAGGTTACAAAGAGGTGACAATCGCGTCTGAAGATTTCTCAGCGCTCGTGCCTGGAACATATTATGCTGTAATTCGCCCGTCAACGGCGGATGTGGATCATAAATTTACAGTAGCTATAACAACCACGGATGGAAAGGTTAAGTCGATAGGACCAGGAAGTGCCGTTAAAGTAGCCTCCAATGATGTCCTTTCATTTGGGGAAGTGAGTCTTGCTAATGCACAGGGCTTCAAGATTACAAATGCCCCTACAGACTATGTGTCTTTGGTGGATACATATCAAATTCAATACGAGCTTCCAGCAGAAGAAACAGGTACACCATCATGGGGCTCTAGAGATGGCAATAGCGCAACCGTTGATGCTGACGGAGTTGTGACTTTCATAAATGCTGGTGTTGTAAATATCAAGGCGACTTATGGCTCAGTTGGTTTTCCTGTAACATTTAGAGTGGCACCTTGGTACCGTGATGATGCAAATTCGACTAATTGGGCAATAGCTTCTTCTGGAGCAACAAAAAGCGAAGTTCAGAAGACTGTATACGATACTTATGAAGATACTTATGTTACGATTACCTCAACTACCAACGGAGCTGGAAATATAAAAAGGGCGGGTACTTGGCTTTCTGCTGAAATGTCTCCCCTCGTTGCAGTAAGAATTTCCGATCCACTTGGAAATGCGAACGTTGCCAAGCGAACGATAATATTAGATTGTAGTTCGTTTACATATGATGGCATATCATATAGTGGAGGCGTAGGGGGAACCACAAAATATGAAGTATGTAATAAATACCAATATACTTTGGGGGATGATTCAATAGTATTAGTATATGATTTATCAAATCAAACGATAAAGCCTGGTACTGGGTCACCATATTCTTTACCAAATAAATTTATTGCAAAAGGTGACATACAATTTAAAATATGTGATTTTAAGTCTGACGCCGACGCTGCAGTCCAGGATTCATATAATTTTTACTGGTTCCGTACATATCGCTCCCTCGATGAACTTAAAGCTGATTTAGAGGCGTGGAAATCAAAGACAGGATTAGATTATAATCAAACAAAATAGGATTCTCCTCACTGTCATTCTGAGAAGCGCAGCCTCACTGTCATTCCGAGCGAGCGAAGCGACGAGGAATCCGCGGGAGAAACCACCATCCCCCGCAGATTCCTCACTCCGTTCGGAATGACAATAAAGCCCCTCACTTTCCACCCTCGCCCCGGAATGTCCCAACACCCCAATGCCCCAATAGTGCATAAACATGAAACCCAATCATAACATGAACAAAATAAAGAATTACATAACAGCGGCGGTCCTGATGCTCTCCGCCATAACTGCCACCGCTCAACCATCAGCACTATTCGACTGGCATTGCGGCGAGGAAGGCGCACGCTCCTACATCCGTCTGCCACGCGGCAGCGAGAAAGTCCGTGCCATATTGTATTGCCACCAGAACATGACCGAGGAAGTCCTTTTCAGGGATGCGCAGTTCCGCTCCGCTATGGACTCCCTCGGAGTGGCAATGCTCTTCGTCCAGCGCGGTTCCCAGAACTGGGATGTGACCTCCGGCTGTCAGGAACGCTTCGACACCATGATGCAGGAACTGGCGGAAGGTACCGCTCATCCGGAAATCGCCACAGCCCCTGTAATCCCTTTCGGTCACTCCGCCCAGGCCACATTCCCTTGGAACTTCGCCGCGTGGAATCCTGACCGTACCCTGTGCATCATCTCCTACCACGGCGATGCCCCGCGCACTAACCTCTGCGGTTACGGCAGGGCGAATGTGGAATGGGGCCGCACCCGCAACATAGACCGCATCCCTGGCCTTATGATAATGGGCGAGTACGAATGGTGGGAAGCCCGTCTTCTTCCGGCCCTGGCATTCCAGATGATGTATCCCGACAGCCGGATATCCTTCCTGTGCGATTCCGGCAAGGGACATTTCGACCTGTGCCGTGAGACCCTTGACTATATGGCAAGATTCATCGCCAAGTCCCTCGACGACCCGAGACCGGAAGGCGGATGCCGCTATTCGAGGTGGTTCGCTGACGGTCACGAAAGCGACGATCCTCACGAGCAGTTCTGGTATCAGGACGAGGAGATGGTCGCCCTCACACGCCAGCGCTATTTGCAGAACTGGGGCAAGAAACGCCAGTGGGTGAGTGCGGAATATGACGGCAAACTGATAGAATATCGTCCGGAGAAGCATGTCAAGATGAACATCGGCATCACAGGGGACGAATTTACCCTCACCCCTGTCTTTGTGGATTCGACGATGACCGTGCGCAGCAGCGATCATGTTGACGCCAAGCCTCGGATTGTCCTCATCAGCGGCCCTGCCAGGCAGGTCGGCCCCTACACCTTCCAGGTAGATACGACCTATTTCGGCAAGGACCCGAACCGCCAGTGGACAGGCATAACCCTATGCATTGAAGCCGACGGCGACTCCACCTACAAATCCGCCGTCCAGGAACTGAACGTCCGCCCCACCATCATCCGCTGACTCCACCCTCATCCACTGACCCACTGTCATTCCGAGTGAGCGAAGCGACGAGGAATCTGCGGGAGTACCCTCCTTCACAACCAAGAACTATCCTCTTATCATTCCGAGAAGCGCAACGACGAGGTCGCAAGCGATGAACAAACAGCCCTGTGGGCTTTTGTAGCGCGCAGCCGGCGGCAGCCGGTACCATAACGTAACAACGCCTTCCTCTGTCATGTCGAACGAAGTGAGACATCTCTTTCTTGTCACGGCAAATAAAAGCATCACTAATAATCGCCTTCACCCGCAGATCCCTCACATTCGTTCGGGATGACAGCCTTACGGGATTTCCTCGTATGGAATTCAGCGAAATTTGTTCAACTTTGCAGCAAAATCAGACAAATTTTCATATCCGAATAGGCTTTTCACCAATGTAGGAGGCCGATTTCTGCAATTAACCGTGTATTTTTTCGGTACACGGATA
>JBJEBR010000001.1:26505-26909 GCA_051870255.1 Candidatus Cryptobacteroides sp. | reverse complement strand
GTGAATATGTTGTTGAATACATAGAAGTCAATGATTTGGAAGAATGGAACGGGACGGATCTGTGTCGCAGGAAGATAATGCCGCCGCATTGGACTGCCGACAAGAATGAGGAGTCCTGTTTGAGAGACCTGTCACAAGACGGTTTCACTTTCAGCTTCAGAACATCAATCTATGACAAAGAGTCAAAAAAAACAAGACAAGGAAGAGTAAAATGTGTATTCAAACGAATGTAAGGAAGCATGGCTCAGCCTTTTATTAAAATCCCTTTCCCAGGGAACTGCTCGCTGCAAAAGTCCACAGGACTATTTGCATTTTAATTGCGGATTTTCCCCCCGCTTGCGGCGGGGCTTCTCACCAGGGATTTCGTCGCTTCGCTCCGACATCACCTTGTGGGGATTTCGTCG
>JBJEBR010000001.1:0-26405 GCA_051870255.1 Candidatus Cryptobacteroides sp. | reverse complement strand
CTTGCGCTCCGACATCACCTTGTGGGGATTTCGTCGCTTGCGCTCCGACATCACCTTGTGGGGATTTCGTCGCTTGCGCTCCGACATCACCCTCTCACCGGGGGATTTGTGCCGTTGGCACACATCCACGCACTGCCTGGCGGCGGGGGCTCTCACCAGGGATTTCGTCGCTTCGCTCCGACATCACCCTCTCACCGGGGGATTTGTGCCGTTGGCACACATCCCCGCCCCGCCTAGCGGCGGGGATTTGCAAATCAAAAGAGAGAGAGTCGCAATCAAGCAAGCTTGTTGCGACTCTCTCTCTTTTGATTTGCGGTGAGAGGGGGATTCGAACCCCCGGTACGGTAATCCCGTACGTCAGTTTAGCAAACTGGTGGTTTCAGCCACTCACCCATCTCACCAAACCCTTCACTGACCGCTTTCGTCAATTGGGACTGCAAATATACAACAATTTTATTGTTTTGCAATATTTTCCCTCATTTCGGTGTCGGCCTGGATATTTTTCATCTTGTAATAATCCATTATCCCAAGATTGCCTTTGCGGAATGCCTCTGCCATGGCAAGCGGAACTTCAGCCTCTGCCTCGATGACCCTCGCACGGGCCTCCTGAGCCTTGGCCTTCATTTCCTGCTCAAGGGCAACCGCCATAGCACGCCTTTCCTCGGCCCTCGCCTGGGCGATGTTCTTGTCAGCCTCGGCCTGGTCCATCTGAAGGAATGCACCGATGTTCTTTCCTATGTCGATGTCTGCGATGTCGATTGAAAGAATCTCAAACGCCGTCCCCGCATCAAGACCCTTGTTCAGAACCACCTTGGAGATGCTGTCAGGATTCTCGAGCACCGACTTGTGGCTCTCCGCCGAACCGATGCTGGAAACTATACCCTCACCCACACGGGCCAGGACGGTCTCTTCTCCTGCACCTCCGACAAGTTGCTTGATGTTTGCACGGACCGTCACACGGGCCTTGGCGATGAGCTGAATACCGTCCTTCGCCACAGCCGTCACAGGAGGCGTGTTGATGACCTTCGGGTTCACGGACATCTGCACGGCCTCGAACACGTCACGCCCAGCAAGGTCGATTGCGGCAGCCATCTTGAAATCAAGGGAAATGTTGGCCTTGTCAGCCGAAATCAGGGCGTTCACGACCTTCGGGACATTTCCTTTGGCAAGATAGTGCGCCTCCAGTTCGTTTGCATGGAGGGTAAGACCAGCCTTCGTCCCGGTCACCATAGCCATCACGATAGTGTTCGGGGATACCCCTCTCCAGCGCATCAACACGAGCTGGACGAGTGAAATCCTGACACCGGAAATAAGAGCCTGGAACCATAATGTCACTGGGAAGAACCACAGGAAAACGATAAGCGCCACTATCGCAAGCGCCACCCATACTACTGTCATTACCATAATATGTATTTGTTAGATTTGTCCTAATAACCTTCGCCTACTGGCTTCACATATATCTTCCCGTCCTCTATCAGCACTACCTCCACAAGCACTCCCGGGTCAATCATGCCTTCAAGACTCTTGGCTTCGAACGAGGCATCGGCAATGCGCACCGTGCCCATCGGAGCAAGCCTCGTGGCAGTCTTCCCGATTTCACCGACTGAAATCTCCACCTTGCCCTGGGGAACCGCCTTGGAATCAATGTTGGTCCTGAGCGCCAACCTGTGCCAAGTCTTTGCCCTCAACATATATATGGTCAGGACAACCACCAGGACGACATCGACTGCCGTGACAATCGAACCGGCAACGGTCCCGTAACCGGAAAAGGCAAGATAGCACGATCCAGCCATGGAGCCTATGCCCAGGATGCCTGCAATGCCGACTCCGGGGACAAGGATCACCTCGGCGCATACAAGGATGAGTCCAATGAGACTCAAAACGATAATCAGACCCATATATTATTGTTTGTTGATTGTTTTCAATTCCACTTTGGCTGTTCCCATCGCATTTGCAAAGGCCATGAGAGCTTCGGCCGCCGCCTTGTCGGAGTACGGACCTACCACATAGACGGTTCCTTCCGCACCTTCCACCTTGGCGATGTCCTTTCCGGAGGCCTGCTGGCCGATGCCCGTCAGGAATGTTTCGTCAAGTTCTCCGGACTTCGGGGAAATCCTTACCTCATAGAAGACAGGGTTGGCTTTCTTCTGGGCCTCGAGTGAACGGGCCTTCGATACGCTGATTTCCTTGCCGTCGTCGAAAGCGACGATGAATGCGCTCTTGAAGCCGACCTTCTTCACGGTGTTGAGGTTGGCAAGGACATCCTTGTATGTCCTGAAAAGACCTGCCCTGTAGTTGAACCTTCCATTAGGCATCTTTTGTTCGAACACCGGGCTCAAGCCTTTGAGATGCTTGACCGTGGCCTTGGTGGCAAGGCTGAACAGCTGGATCTGGTACACGAGTCCCTCCGGAAGCGTGTTGTCAAGTGCGAACTGCCCTTCCTCAAGGACCTTGAAGGTATAGTCGAAGACCACTGGCGGAGACATGATGTCGAGGGAGAGAGCTTCTCCTGGATTCATCTTCACGAATGTGTAGCTTGTTGCCTCCCCGACGACTTCCTTGTCAGCAGCCTCCATAAGTTTGTCCGGATCTATGACGACACCGCTGAACAGGAACTCCATCTCTATCCTGCGAAGAATCTCGGTCGCCCTCGCAAGGGAATCCTGTATGTCTGGCATTATCGATTCCAGCGCGAGTATCTTGTTCGTCAGGGCAATCCTTTCATCAGCATCGGAACTCATCACATAGAGATTCCTGTCCTCCTCCAGGGCCGCCTCATAGACTGAAAGGGAGTCCCGCAACGCACGGACTTCCGCCATCTTGGCCATATAGCGCCTTGTATCGACATTTTCCGGTATGTCCGCATTCACGTCCTTTGCCTCGTCATCGGACGTTTCGACAGGATTGAGGTGGGAAATCTCCAGGAGTTCCATAGGGTCGTCCACCACCTTGCGGACCGGCATGCTGTCATATTCAAGCACATATACATAGACGCTGTCCTTGCCGCAATCCCTGTTGGATGCGAATATCGTATATTGTCCGTCATCGGTGTTCACCAGCAGGAAATCATCTGCAGGAGACGAAAACGGGAAACCGAGGTTCACAGGTGCGGACCAGTCGGCGGATTCATCATCCCATTGCGAGCAGTAAAGGTCATATCCCCCGACGCCGTAAAGTCCGGCCGAGGCGAAATACATCGACTTCCCGTCAGGTGAAAGCATAGGATATATGTCGTCGGCAACCGATGTGATCTGCTCGTTGATGAGGGATGGGTAAGTCCATATGCTGTCCTGAAGCTCGGTCTTGCTTATGTTCCTGATTCCTTCCTGGTCCACGGACGAGAAATAAATCGTCCGCGCATCCTCAGGCGCGTACAAGGCTTTCGAGAATGGGTGGGATGCCACGGAATCAAGCTGATTTGGCACTGCCCTCCAGCTTCTGTCAGGCAGAGGGTAGTAGAGATGGAAATCCCCGATGGAAAACCTGTGTCTCGCAACGACTTTCGGGGTACCGACGAAAGCAGACATGTTCCGTCCGTTCTCGGACAGCAATATCCTGTCGCCTATCATCGACACGGCGGCGGAATCGGTATATGTCCCGGATGTGTCCTTCAGGGATTCAAGAGCCAGGGAGTATGCTTCGAGAGATGCTTCAAAACGATAACGCAAGCGAAGGGAATCCCCGGCACGCACAAGGCTGTCAGCATCGTGTGTCATGGCTGAAGATCCGAAAGAGCAAAAAAACGCCGCAAATATTATATATAAGGAACAGATGGTTTTGCCATTCATCGTTTTCTCTCGCATTGATGTTTTCCTTCTCACTATTTCAATATGCAAAAATAAGAAATATTTGCAGAAAGTTCGTTTATAAGAAAAAAATCGTAAATTTGTGCCCTATTTTGCGGTTAGTGTAGAGTACAACTTCCATACTGGACCCGTGAAAAGAGAATAATATCATTAAAACAATATTTATTATGCAAAGTAAAGGTGCAATCAGATTCGTGGCAATCCTGCTCGCTCTCGCCTGCCTGTGGCAGCTCTCCTTCACTCTTGTGACCAAGATTCAGGAGAACAAGGCGTCAAAATACGCCGAGGCTGCCGCTGAGGCAATCCAGCAGTCGGCAGAATTCGCCAAAGTATCGGAAATGGACAGAGCCTTCTATCTTGATTCCATCAGGAAAGACCAGAACAGGCACTACATCGACTCCATATCATCGGAGAAAGTCTATTTCGGATACACTTACAAAGACATCAAAGCCAAGGAAATCAATCTCGGACTTGACCTCAAGGGCGGTATGAACGTCATGCTCCAGGTCCAGCTCGAAGACCTTGTCAAGGCTCTCTCCGGCAACAACCAGAGCCCTGAATTCCTCAACGCAGTCGCTCTCGCAAAGCAGCGCAGCGTGGATTCAAGGCAGGATTTCATCACGCTTTTCGCCGAGGCTTGGAAAGAGACTTCCAACGGCACTCCTCTCGCAAGGGTGTTCGGTACCCTCGACATGAAGGAGGTAACCCCTTCATCCACTGATGCAGAGGTCATTGACATCATCAGGCGTGAGGCAGAGAGTGCAATCGCAAACTCTTTCAACGTATTGAGAAACCGTATCGACCGTTTCGGCGTCACACAGCCTAACATCCAGAAACTCGGAAACAGCGGACGAATCCTCGTCGAGCTTCCGGGCGTGAAGGAGCCTGAGCGTGTGAGGAAACTCCTCCAGGGAACTGCATCCCTCGAGTTCTGGCCGACATACGACAATACTGAAATCGAGAACTACCTCGTTGAAGCCAACGCCACCCTCGCTGAACTTCTCGCTGACGACACTGCCGATGCAGAGAACATCGCTGACAGCAAGGATGCTGAAGAGGATGCACTCATAGCAGAGGAGCTGAAGCAGGCCGAGAACGATGCGAAGGCAGAGGCTGCATTCAGGAAACAAAACCCTCTGTTCAGCATTCTCCAGCCATCAGGCGCAAGGGGCAACGCCTGCATCGGTTATGCAAACTACGCCGATACTGCAAAGATCAACAAATATCTCGCGATGCCTCAGGTCAAGATGCTCTTCCCGCCGGAATTCAGGCCTATGTGGAGCGTCAAGGCTTCATCTTACATCCCTGGCGACAACACATTCGAGCTCGTAGCCATCAAGGCTGCATCCCGTGACGGCAAGGCACCTCTCGACGGTGGTGCCGTGACCGATGCCCGCGTACAGTATGGCAACACCAACGGAAACCCTGAGGTTTCAATGACCATGAACGCACAGGGCGCAAGCGTATGGGCAAGGATGACCAAGGAGAACATCGGCAAGCAGGTAGCTATCGTCCTAGACGGCATGGTTTACTCTTATCCTACCGTCCAGAGTGAAATCAGCGGCGGAAGCTCACAGATCACAGGCCACTTCACACTCGAAGAGGCTGAGGACCTTGCGAACGTCCTCAAGTCTGGTAAGCTCCCTGCACCTGCAACCATCATCCAGGAGCAGGTTGTAGGACCTTCACTCGGTGCCGAGTCCATCAACGCCGGTCTCATCTCATTCCTGATTGCATTCGTGCTCGTGCTCATATACATGATCCTCTTCTATCAGGGAGCAGGTATCGTGGCCGATGTCGCACTTATTGTCAATGTCCTCCTCCTGTTCGGTACCCTCGTGTCATTCGGAGCAGTGCTTACCCTTCCTGGTATCGCCGGTCTCGTCCTGACACTCGGTATGGCAGTGGATGCAAACGTCATCATCTATGAGCGTGTCAAGGAAGAGCTTCGCGCTGGCAAGGGTCTGAGCAAGGCCGTGGCCGATGGTTACAAGAATGCATATTCAGCCATCATCGACGGTCAGATCACCACCCTCCTCACCGGTATCGTTCTCTTCGTATTCGGTTCCGGTCCTGTACAGGGATTCGCTACGACCCTCATCATCGGTATCATCACTTCCGTTCTTTCATCTATCTTCATCACCCGTCTTATCATTGACGACAGGATTGTGAAAGGAAAGAACATCACCTTCGACAACAAGGCGACGAGGAACTTCCTCCAGAATACCAAGATTGATTTCATCAGCAAGAAGAAATGGGCTTACATCGTTTCCGGAACCGTCATCGTAATCTGCCTCGTATCCATCTTCACCAAGGGCTTCACCTACGGTGTTGATTTCACCGGAGGACGTACTTATGTGGTAAGGTTCGACCAGGGCGTGACTGCCGAGGAAGTCCGTGCCGCAGCCATCGAGGAATTCGACGGTGCAGTCGAGGTCAAGCAGTTCGGTGGCGAAAGCCAGATGAAGGTCACCACCCAGTACCTCGTGGAGGACGAGTCAACCGAGGCTGATGCAATCGTGGAGGAGAAGCTGTTCAACGCATTGAAGGGATTCTTCGCAGAAAGCAACATCACCCTCGAGGAGTTCAAGTCCACCCTTGACAACCCTAACGGTATCATCAGCTCTGACAAGGTCGGCCCTACCATTGCAAACGACATCACCAGGGACGCCATCATAGCGGTAATCATAGCCCTCATCGTAATCTTCGCATACATCGCAGTAAGGTTCAAAGGCTGGACCTGGGGTCTCGGCGGTGTGACCGGTCTTGCACATACGGCAATCATAGTGATCGGATTCTTCTCATTGTTCTCAGGCATACTTCCGTTCAGCCTCGACATTGACCAGACATTCATCGCCGCCATCCTTACCATCATCGGTTATGCTATCAACGATACAGTGGTCATCTTCGACCGTATCCGCGAATACAAGGAGCTCCATCCTAAGGCAGAGTTCAAGAACAATGTGAACGAAGCGCTCAACAGCACTCTGTCCCGTACAATGAACACCTCACTCACGACCCTCGTGACAATGATTGCAATCGCAATCTTCGGTGGAGAGGTCATCAGGGGTCTCGCAGTAGCCCTCATCCTCGGTATCATTGTCGGAACGTACGCTTCCATTTTCATCGCGACACCTATAATGTTCGATGTTACCAAGAAAGCTGCACAGAAGAAAGAGAGCAAATAACGATTCCTAAACCTACTGAGGGGCGTGCCGGACGGCTCGCCCCTTTTTTTGTGTCCCGATGTGGATAACTTCAGTTGACTGATAGCCGCATTTTGTATAACTTTGCGAACCTAAAAAGAAAAATATGTCATTCGTCCATCTCCATGTCCATACACAATACTCCATCCTCGACGGCTTCTCGGCAATACCCAAGCTGTTCGACAGGGCGGAGGAGCTCGGAATGCCGGCGCTCGCAATCACCGACCACGGCAACATGTACGGAATCAAGGAGTTCATGAAATTTGCCGGAAAGCATCCGGGAGTGAAACCAATCCTCGGGTGCGAGGTCTATGTGACCAGGCATTATGACCATAAGCTGAAGGACAACAACCACAGGAACTACTACCACCTGATTCTCCTTGCGAAGAACTACGAAGGCTACAAGAACCTGATGAAGATCGTGTCCACGGGACATATCGAAGGAAAATATTATGACAAGCCGAGGGTAAGCCACGGAGTCATCGAGAAATACCACGAAAACCTTGTCTGCCTGTCTGCCTGCATAGCCGGAGAGGTTCCTCGCGCAATCATAGACGGTGACATGGAGGCAGCACGCAAGGCAATCCAATGGCACAAGGGACTTTTCGGGGAAGACTATTATCTTGAGGTGCAGTCGCACAGGACCGAGGTGCCGGGCTTGTCTCAGGAAGTCTATGAGAGGCAGCTGGTCGCCAATGCGGGGATTTTCTCCCTTGCCGAAGAGATGGGTATGAAGGTCGTGGCAACGAATGACGTCCATTTCGTGAAGAAGGAGGACGGCCCTGCACATGACAGGCTTATTTGTCTGAACACCAACTCTATAATGAGTGACGAAAAGAGGCTTCGATACACTCAGCAGGAGTTCCTGAAAAGCGAGGAGGAGATGGCTTCCCTCTTCCCTGATCACCCTGAAGTGATAGCCAATTCTCTCGAAGTCGCCTCAAAGATAGAGAGCTACAAGATTGACAGGGGGCATGTGCTTCCGAAATTCGACCTCCCAGAGGATTTCCTCGCCGACATAGACAACCAGCTTGAAAAATACAAGGAAATCATCGATGTAGGACGGTGCGACAAGGACGGGAACGACAGAGGCGAGGAGTTCTGCCGCTCGGTGGCATACCTCTGCCATCTCACCTACAAGGGAGCGCACATCCGTTACGGGGAGACATTCACGCAGGAGCAGAGCGAGAGGATTGAGTTTGAATTGAAGACCATCTGCAGGATGGGATTCCCGGACTACTTCCTCATCGTGCAGGACTATATCGCAGCAGCCCGTGCCATGGGTTCGATGGTAGGTCCGGGGCGTGGTTCAGCCGCAGGCTCCGTAGTGGCATATTGTCTTTGGATAACCAATCTCGACCCTATAAAGTACCAGCTCCTGTTCGAGAGGTTCCTCAATCCCGACCGTATCAGCATGCCTGATATCGACGTCGATTTCGAAGACCTCGGCGCAGCACACAAATACGTGGAGGAGCATTACGGACTCGACCATGTGTCAAGGGTGATTACCTTCGGCACGATGGCGGCGAAGAGTGCCATAAAGGATGTCGCACGCATCAGCCAGATGAGCATCGACGAGTCCAACAGGCTCACCAAGCTGGTCCCTGACCGCCTCAGCGAGATGGTCGAGAAGGAATATCCGTTCAATCCGAAGCTCGATGAACTGAAGAAAGGCTTCAAGCAAGTCAGCAAGGTGGTGGAGATTGACGACCCGGACAATCCCGGCCAGAAAAAGAAGGTGGAGAAATTCTTCCAGAAGGGACTGGAGGAGACCGATGTCAAGATAAACCTCAAGAATTGCTACAGGCTTGTCCCTGAATTCCAGAAGGAGCTCAATGAGGGTTCTGAACTTACGAAGGAGGTGCTGAAATACGCCCAGCAGCTTGAAGGAAGCATCAGACAGGTCGGCGTACACGCCTGTGCGACCATCATCGGGCGTGGCAACCTGATGGACTACATCCCTATCTGCCTGTCTGAAGACAAGGAAGCGGTGGACGAAAACGGCAAGAAGAAGGAGTTCTGGACATCCCAGTACGACGGCCACTACATAGAGGATGTCGGAATGTTGAAGATGGACTTCCTCGGCCTCAACACATTGACTATCATCCACACCTGCCTGAATCTCATCAAGGAAAGGCACGGGATAGACATAGACATCGAAGCCATTCCTATCAATGACAGACCTACCTACGAACTGTACGGACGGGGAGACACCGTGAGCGTGTTCCAGTTCGAGTCTCCGGGAATGATGAACTGGCTCCAGAAACTCCAGCCAGAGCGTTTCGAGGACCTGATTGCGATGAACGCCCTCTACCGTCCGGGCCCTATGGACTATATCCCGTCTTTCGTCGCCAGGAAACAGGGAACCGAGAAGGTGGAATACGACCTTCCGGAGATGGAGGAATTTCTTGAAGACACATACGGCGTGACAGTCTATCAGGAGCAGGTCATGCTTCTGTCCCAGAAACTTGCCAACTTCACCAAAGGTGAGGCCGACAAACTCAGGAAAGCGATGGGAAAGAAGCAGATTGACATCCTGAACTCGTTGAAGGACAAGTTCATGGAGGGCGGAATGAAGAACGGCCACCCGGAGAAGATCCTGGACAAGATATGGAAGGACTGGGAGAAGTTCGCACAATATGCCTTCAACAAGTCCCACGCGACCTGCTACGCCTGGGTAAGTTACCAGACAGCCTACCTCAAATGCCATTATCCGTCCGAATTCCAGGCGGCGAACCTTACCGCCAACCTCGGGAAGTCCGACGAGATAAAGAAGATCATGGCGGACTGCAAGAAGAACCGCATCAATGTCCTCAACCCGGATATTAACGAGTCCGAGGCACATTTCAGCGTCAATGATAAAGGGGATGTGAGGTTCGGACTCGGAGGCATCAAGGGCTTCGGAGACAACATCGTGAAGGCCATAATCTCGGAAAGGACCGCCAACGGCCAGTTCAAGGACATCTACGACTTCGTGGAGAGGATGTCCGGCACCGTGAACAGGAAATCCTTCGAATCCCTCCTTCATTCCGGGGCCTTCGACAGCTTCGGCATATTCCGCAAGCAGTTCATGCTGCCTTGCAAGAGCGGAGATCTGTTCATAGACACTCTTTTCCGTTACGGGGAACTGTATCGCCGCGACCAGATGAACGAAAGCGTCTCCCTGTTCGGCGAGGCTGAGGAATTGAAGCCGGAAAGGCCGGAAATCCCTCCTATGGAAGGAGACGAGGACATTCTCCAGAAACTCATGTACGAAAAGGAACTCGTCGGAATGTACCTGTCCTCGCATCCTCTTGACAGATACGACTTCGAGCTCCAGACCTTCACCAACTGCCAGGTCGGGGACCTCAATGCCCTCGTTTCCGAATGTGAGAAGAACCGGACCTCGCAGAAAGTGAACATAGCAGGCTTCATCACCGCCACCCAGACCCTTACAACAAAGACCGGGAAACCATGGTCCAAGACCGTGATCGAAGACAAGGGAGGAAACTTTGAACTTGCCCTTTTCGGAAAGGACCACGAGAATTTCATGAGCTATATGACAGTCCACAACGCCATTTTCATCGAAGGCGTGATAGAGGAGAAATATTTCGTGAAACCGGAGGAAAGAAAGGAAAGGCAGGATATCCCATACGCATTCAAGGTCAAGAACATAATGCTCCTCGGCAATGTGACCGAGTCGTATGTGAAAGGCTTCGCCATCAATATCTCCACCCCTATGCTGACCCCTGAATTCAGGGTAAGGCTCGTGAAGATGATAAAGGCGAACAAAGGCAACGTCCCTCTCACCATGTTCCTGTACGAACCTGAAAAGAAATGGAAGATAGAGTTCCTGTCACGCAAATTCAAGGTTGCCGTGACAGCACCTTTCATCGAAGAACTTGAAAGAATGCACATACAATACAGCGTAATAAAGAAATGACCATGGCAGAAGAATCTTTTGCAGACCTCGGAAGGGTCGGTGCCATAGAAAAGCTCTATGAAGGCACCCCATACAGACCGTTTGAAAGTTCCTGGTTCGAGACAGGAGGAAAATGCTATGTCGGAAGTCATTCCAGGGTTTTCATCGAAGGAATGGATTTCGACCTCACATATTTCCCTCTCAGACATCTCGGCTACAAATGCGTGACAGCCGTAGTAGGGGAACTGTATGCGGAATTTTCTCATCCGAGGGTCATGGACATACGGCTCGGAGTATCGTCAAAGCTTGATTTCAAGCATATCAAGGAGCTTTGGGAAGGCATTGTGGCCGCGGCACAGGAACACGGATTCAGACAGGTCACGCTCGACCTCACCCCTTCCACCAACGGACTTGCCATAAGCGTGTCCGCATCGGGAGAGACCTCCCTTCTGATGGGGAAGCGCCGTCCGGCAGCCAAGAGCATGGACCTGATCTGCATTTCCGACAACCTCGGGGCGGCATATCTCGGATTCCAGGTGCTTGAAAGGGAAAAGAAGAGATTCATGGAAAGCGGCGAATCCCACAGTAAAGCCGACATGGAGAAATACAAGAACCTCGTCGGTGCATACCTCAGACCGCAGATAAACGCCAGGACTATCGACCATATGGAGGAGTCCGGGATTATGCCGTCTTTCGGCTACCTCATCACCAGAGGGCTTGCGGACACACTCAGAAGGCTCGTCAGGGACAGCGGACTCGGAGCAAAGGTTTACATTGACAGGATGCCGTTCGCAGGCAAGACATTCGATGTTGCCAAGGAGCTCGGAATAGACCCGATGACAGCCGCCCTCAACGGAGGCGAGGACTACAGGCTTCTGTTCACGATACCTATCGGGCAGCACGACAAGTTCAGACATGATTTCCAGACATTCGACATCATAGGCCATCTTGCAAAGCCGGAAGTGGGAGCCGCCATAGTCACTCCGGACGGTGTCGAACTGCCCGTCAAGGCCCAAGGATGGAAATAATTGAAACTTTTTTCACGACCTGATGCAAGATTGTCCGATTTTTGGATTTATACTTTCGGAAAACGGAAGAAACATCTTCACAAAATTTTTGACAGTATGAAAAGAATGACATTTTGCATCATCCTGGCGGCAGCCGCCATATCTCTTGCCGGAATACAGTCCTGCAGCAAGAATGAAAACAATTACGACCTCTATTTCCCGGATGCACTCGTGACAGTCAAGCCGATAAGCGACACTGATTTCTATCTTCAGCTGGACGACAATACGGCATTGCTGCCGGTAGGCACCACAAAGCTTCCTTTCGGAAAAAAGGAAGTAAGGGCCCTTGTCAACTATACCCAGACCGAAATGCCGGAAGGTGCTGACAAGGAAAAATATGCTGGTGCGGTCAAAATCAACTGGATTGACAGCCTCCTGACCAAGCAGCCTAAGCCGGACATGGGAGAAGCCAATGACGAGACTTACGGGAACGACCCCGTGGAAATCATGAGAAGCTGGATGACTGTCGTTGAAGACGGTTACATAACCCTTGATTTCTCTACGGTCTGGGGCAACTCCAACATCAAACATGAAGTGAATCTCCTTACAGGAGGCAATCCTGAAAACCCTTACGAGGTTGAATTCAGGCACAACGCCCACGGAGACACCTGTGGGACAAAAGGAAACGGCCTTGTGGCATTCAGCCTGATGGGGCTTCCTGACACGGAAGGAGAGACTGTGAAACTGACATTGAAATGGGAATCATTCAGCGGCCCGAAATCTGCAGAATTTGACTATTGCACCCGCAAAGACGAATAACTGTGGAATATACGGAACATACACTCGCTGAGAAGATAATCAAACACGACAAAGCGGCAACGAAGGCCCTGTATGACCGTTATGCAGGCTATCTGACCGCCGTCTGTTCCAGGTACATCGAAAACAAGGAAGACATAAGGGACCTTATGCAGGAGAGTTTCATCAGAATCTTCTCCTCCATAAGGTCCTTTGAATACAGGGGCGAAGGCTCGCTCAAGGCGTGGATGAGCCGGATAGTCACAAACACCGCCCTCAGACATATCAGGGACGACATCAGAAAAGGCATAATCTCCATAGATGACGACATCCCTGACTTTCCAGACGAAGATATTCCGGAAATTTCAGACATCCCTCCTTCCGTCATACAGGAAATGATAAGGAGGCTTCCGGAAGGCTACAGGACGGTTTTCAACCTTTTCGTCTTCGAAGAGAAAAGCCACAGGGAAATCGCAGACCTGCTCGGCATAAAGGAAAATTCGTCGGCTTCTCAGCTTCACAGGGCCAAGGCCCTTCTCGCAGGATGGATTACAGAATACAGAAAGACCCATTAGTATGGACAATCGCTGGACAGAACAATTCAAGGACAAGATGCAGGACTATCAGGAGATGGCCCCGGAAGGACTGTGGAATGCCGTCAGCGATGCCGTAGTGGTGACGGAACGAAAAAGGGGGACGGTGGTGCTGTTAAGGAGCCTCGCAGGTGCAGCAGCGGCGGCAGCCATTGTGTTGGGGCTTATATATTTTACTGATACAGAAGATATTGAATATCGTGATATGGTAGTCCAGGTGGAAGAAATTCCTTCCCCAGAAGTGACAATGGCCGATGATGACCTCCATATTGCGTCAAACGCCATCGCCGTCGCGGATAAGCCAGAAACCATTGTAATGCCGGTCCGGACATCTGATCTGGATTCCGGAAAAGGGGCTCCGACATACACTGAACCATCATCAGAGGAAAAATCCAGTACGGATATCGTTACACCATCCGAAGAGGATATGGGCGGATCATCCGGATATGATACCGAAACATCCCATACAGACACAGGGAACAACCATTCAACCATACCGGCAACGTCAGAAAACGATTTCAGTTTTCCAGAAACAGGAATCCGATCTTCAGGAAAGGACAGGATCATAAGCCTGTCAGCCTCTTGTTCAGGAGGACTGGGCAACATGACGAGCATCCCTGGATATTCGGGAAGCGTCGCTGCGGCCACCATTTCCTCATTCGGATCAAACCCGGAGAACGAAATCCGGGTGTTCAACAGGACAAGGGAGGTCACTTCGGAGACTTCTTACAGACAGCCTGTGAATATTGGAATAAAGGTGAGCGGATATGTGTCGCAACGATGGAGCATAAGCACGGGACTTGAATGGACCTGGCTTCATTCCACAATCAGGGAAGGGAGTGAGACATATTACATATCAAGGATTTACGACCTTCACTACATAGGATTGCCACTGACAGTGAACTGCGATCTGTGGAAAGGATATGGGCTGAAGGTCTATGCCGGAGCAGGAGGGGCCGTCCAGAAATGTTTCAGTGGAAGGCAGATCGAGGAATATGTATATAATTCCGTACCTGGCAATTCGGAGAGCAGCAAACTGATCGAGAAGCCGCTACAATGGTCAGTCCGCGCCGAAGCTGGTCTGGAATATGATTTCGCACCTTTCGCCGGAATCTACGCCGAGCCTGGGATGACCTGGCATTTCAACAATGGAAGTCCTGTGGACAACATATACAAATCAAGGCCGTTCAATTTCTCCCTGTCAATCGGCATCCGGTTCAATTTTCGATAATTTTTTATCGTTTTTTATATTGTTTTTATTGTTTATCGTAAAATATTTATATATTTGCATCGTATAACAATAAAAACACAGCATTATGACAGAATGGTGGACCTCACTTGACCTTTTCATGAAGATTCTATGGGGAATCGCAATCGCAACCTCGCTCATCTTCATCATCGAAACAATCCTTACATTCATCGGTATCGACCACGACACCGATTTCGACATGGATTTGTCGGACGGATCATTCGACGCCGAGCCTTCGATGAATCTCTATACTTTCCGCAATCTCGTGAACTTCCTGCTCGGAATGAGCTGGACGGCCATTCTTCTGAAAGAACAGATTAAATCCACTGCCCTTCTCATGGTGATTGCGGTCTTTGTAGGAGCATTGCTCGTGGCAGCCGTGATGTACCTTTTCAAATGGCTCAGCAAGATGCAGCAGAGCGGGAACATCGATGTGTACAAATCCGCTGTGGGATGTATCGGAAAGGTATATCTCACCATACCAGAGTCCCGCAAAGGAGCCGGCAAGGTGCAGATAACCATCAACGAATCCGTAAGGGAATATGACGCGCTGACAGATTCCGAGAACGAACTCAAGACCGGAAGTTCAATAAAGGTAGTGGAAGTGCTCGACGCATCCACCCTGCTTGTAGAAGAAATCAATTCACTAATAATCTAATCAAACCATGCAGTCAATCTACATTATCGTAATCGTCGTATTGGTGCTGATCGTCACCCTTGCGGCAATTCTGAGACGCTACAAAAGATGTCCATCGGACAAGATTCTCGTAATCTATGGAAAGACGGGAAAGAACAAATCCGGCGGAGTATCATCCGCAAGATGTATCCACGGTGGTGCCGCTTTCATCTGGCCGGTATTCCAGAGCTATGCATTCCTCGACCTGAAGCCTATCTCCATAGAGTGCAACCTCACCAACGCACTCAGCAAGCAGAATATCCGCGTGGACGTGCCTTGCCGCTTCACCGTAGGTATCTCCACCGAGCCTGAAAATATGACGAATGCAGCCGAAAGGCTTCTCGGACTCACGAACGAGGACATACAGAACATAGCCACAGATATTCTTTTCGGACAGCTCAGGCTCGTGATCGCCACGATGGACATTGAGGAAATCAACTCCGACAGGGACAAGTTCCTCGCAAATGTCAGCATGAACGTGGAGGCTGAACTTCGCAAGATTGGCCTGAAGCTCATCAATGTGAATGTAACGGACATCAGGGACGAGTCCGGATATATCGAGGCCCTGGGTAAGGAAGCTGCTGCAAAGGCCATCAACGACGCGAAGAAGAGCGTTGCCGAGCAGAACCGTTTCGGTGAAATCGGTAAGGCCGAGGCTGACAGGGACAAGGACATCAGGATTGCGGAGACTCTCAGGGACACAAGGATATGCACCGCAGACGCCAATGCAAAGGCCGTAGAAGGCGAGAACGACTCGAAGATAGCCATCGCTGCATCCGACGCTAAAAGACGCGAAAAAGAGGCGGAATCTGCCCGAATAGCCATAGCCGCAGAGAAAGTCCAGGCCGCAAAGGCATTGGAGGAGGCGTACAAGTCCGAAAGGGATGCGGAAATCGCCCGTGCCGAAAGGGAGAAAGCCACCCAGCAGGCCAACATCGTGGTCCCTGCACAGATAGAGAAGGAGAAGGCTATCATCGACGCAGAGGCAGAGGCAGAGAAGCTGCGCAGGCTCGCAAAGGGTGAGGCAGATGCCATCTACGCGAAGATGGACGCCCAGGCCCGCGGTATGCTCGAGATTCTCTCAAAGCAGGCTGAAGGTTTCAATCAGCTCGTAAGCGCCGCCGCAGGAGACCCTCAGAAGGCTGTCCTCATGCTCATAGCAGACAAGCTTCCTGACCTCGTGAAGACGCAGGTGGAGGCAGTCAAGGGCATCAAGATAGACAAGGTCACCGTTTGGGACGGAAACGGTACAAAAGACGGCAAGACCGCCACTTCGAACTTCATTTCAGGAATGATGAAATCCGTACCTCCGCTTGAGGAACTTTTCAACATGGCAGGAATGAGCCTTCCTTCATATCTCAAGGGAGAACAGGCAGCCGAGGAACAGCCTTGCGGTGAAGATAAGGAAAACAAATAATAAGTTTTATGCCAATAGTAGTGAACATAGATGTGATGCTTGCACGACGGAAGATGTCCTCCGGTGAGCTTGCGGAGAAAGTAGGAATATCTGCGACCAACCTTTCAATTCTGAAGACGGGCAAAGCCAAAGCCGTAAGATTCAGTACATTGGAAGCACTCTGCAAGGCGCTTGACTGTCAGCCTGGGGATATTATAGAATATTCTCCTGAGTAACGACATCGCCTGCTACAAAAAAATACATCCTCGCGGAAACCCCGGGAGGATGTATTTTTTTTTGCGGAAGCAATATGATTACTGCAACTTGCGGAGAAGATTGCTCAGGTTCACTTCCTTGCCGATGATTGAATGAAGGTCCTCGATCTTCACCCTCTGCTGCTCCATTGAGTCACGGTGGCGGACAGTGACGCATCCGTCTTCGAGAGAATCATGGTCCACAGTCACGCAGAACGGTGTTCCGATTGCATCCTGGCGACGATACCTCTTTCCGATGGAATCCTTCTCGTCATACTGGCAGTTGAAATCATATTTGAGGGAATCCATGATATTCTGAGCGAGGGCTACAAGCTCAGGATTGTTCTTGAGAAGCGGCATGACAGCGACCTTCACAGGAGCAATAGGAGCAGGTATGCTGAGCACCACCCTTGTCTCCCCATTCTCAAGCTGCTCTTCCTTGTATGAATTTGAAAGGACTGCAAGCACCATTCTGTCGACACCGATTGATGTCTCCACTACATAAGGAGTGTAGTTCTCTCCGCTCTCAGGATCGAAATACTGGATCTTCTTGCCGGAGAATTTCTGGTGGTTTCCAAGGTCGAAATCAGTACGGGAGTGAATTCCTTCAAGCTCCTTGAAGCCGAACGGGAAACGGAATTCTATGTCGGTTGCGGCATTCGCATAGTGAGCAAGCTTCTCGTGGTCGTGGAAACGATAGTTATCATCCCCCATTCCGAGTGCCTTGTGCCATGCAAGACGGTTCTCCTTCCATTTTGCGAACCAGTCGAGTTCAGTACCAGGCTTGATGAAGAACTGCATTTCCATCTGCTCGAACTCCCTCATACGGAATATGAACTGACGGGCTACAATTTCATTTCTGAAAGCCTTTCCGATCTGAGCTATACCAAAAGGAATCTTCATCCTTCCCGTCTTCTGGACATTCAGATAGTTCACGAATATTCCCTGTGCTGTCTCAGGACGGAGATATATGAGGTTCGCACCGTCTGCGGTGCTACCCATCGAAGTGCTGAACATCAGATTGAACTGCCTTACCTCCGTCCAGTTCTTTGTCCCGGAAATAGGGCAGACTATCTCACAGTCAATGATAATCTGTCTGAGTTCTGCAAGGTCGTTTGCATTGAGGGCGTCGGCCATCCTTTTCTTCACCTCGGCGATCTTTGCATTGTTGCGGATGCAGTTCGGATTGGTCTCGATGAATTTAGCCTCGTCGAATGCGTCTCCGAATTTCTTCCTGCCCTTCTCCACATCCTTGCGGATCTTGTCTTCCAGCTTCGCGATGTAATCCTCTATGAGGACATCGGCCCTGTATCTTTTCTTGGAATCCTTGTTGTCTATGAGGGGGTCGTTGAAGGCACCCACATGGCCTGACGCCTCCCAGATTCTCGGATGCATGAATATGGCAGAATCGATACCCACAATGTTCTCGTGGAGCCTTGTCATAGCCTCCCACCAATATCTCTTGATATTGTTTTTCAGTTCAACGCCCATCTGGCCATAGTCATACACGGCTGCAAGACCGTCATATATTTCGCTTGACGGAAAAATGAATCCGTATTCCTTGCAATGTGCTACCAGAATCTTGAAGAGTTCTTCCTGTGTCATAATATTTCTTTTGTTTTAATGATAATCATTTAAAAATATCGGGGAAATGCTCCCTGATTCCAGGTGAAACAATCTCCGACAGTGGCAGAAGTACAAAATCCCTCTGCGCCATCATCTTGTGAGGAACCGTAAGTTCCTTACAATCAATATTTTCATATCCAAGGAACAATATATCCACATCTATCGTCCTTGAATGATATATCCTATGTCCCTCATCGTCATATTCCTCTCGGGAAATCCTTCCGAGGGAAGCCTCCGTCTCCTTGCACAATACAAGTATTCCCTTCCCCACTTCCTCCGGATCGAAGCCCTCGGGAAGTTCAATATCATACGACACCGCGATGTTTATGAACCTGTCATCAGACTCAAATCCCCACGGCTCGGTCTCAAGGAATGAAGAAACCGCCTTGTAATGCACCCCGAGGCCTTCGTCGAGAAGTTCCAGGGCCTTGCGCAGATTCCCTTCCCTGTCGCCGAGATTGGAACCCAATGACAAATATAGCTCAACCTTCGGCATCAGATTGGTCAGTCTTCGTCAAGTCCAAGTTCCACGAGTGCTTCCTCCGACATCCTGCTCTTGTCCCAAGCAGGCTCGAATACAAGCTCAATTGTGGCCGAAACCACACCAGGCACATCCTCCACGGCCTCCTTCACCTGTTCTACGACATAATCCGCCATAGGACAATTCGGAGCGGTGAGCGTCATCTGGATGAATACATTGTGGCCTTCATCCACCCTGACCTCGTAAATAAGTCCAAGGTCATATATATTGACTGAAATTTCAGGGTCATAAACCTGCCTCAAAGCCATTATTATGTCGCGTTCAAGACTTGGTATCATTTCCTTCCAATCTTTTTAAAACAATCACATTCATTGAGTCCCGCCATTGTGGAACCTATATCACATATTCTCGGATGCAGCCTCCCTGATTCTTGCAATCATCGAGACAAGACCGTTGGCGCGTGTAGGAGAAAGGTTCTCCTTCAGCCCTATCTTCTCAACCACCGAAAAATCGGATGAGGAAATCTCTGCAGGTGTCCTTCCTGAATACAGACCTATCAGAAGCGATATTATCCCCTTGGTTATTATGGCATCGCTGTCGGCATTGAAGAAAAGCTTACCGTCCTCCATCCTGTAGTCAAGCCACACACGGGACTGGCATCCCTTTATCAATTTGTCATCCGTCCTGGAAGACTCCGGATAATCCTTCAGATTCTTCCCGAGTTCGATGAGATATTCGTATTTGTCAAGCCATTCGTCGTACATTGAAAACTCTTCGATGATGGCATTCTCCGCTTCCTGTAAAGTCTTTTCCATAATCATTTCAACATATCCACAGCCTTACGAAGGCATATCATGAAATACTCTGCTTCCTGCAAGGTATTGTAGGGAGCAAATGACACCCTCAACATACCTGACACCCCGAACCTGTCCATGAGCGGCTCTGCGCACATCTGCCCGGAACGCGTTGCAATCCCCATCTTGTCAAGTATCAGGGCAAGGTCTTCATGATGCACCCCGTCCACAGTGAAAGAAAACAGAGGAATCTTCTCTTCGTTTGTTCCCCGTGGAACTCCATAGAGCCTTATCCTCTCATCCGACAACAGACTATCGAGCATATAATCCCTCAGTGAGTCGGAATATTTTACTAATTCATTATCATTCAATGAGTTAATAAATTCTAAAGCAGGCTTCAGGGTAACTGCTGACGAAAAATTCTGAGTCCCGGCCTCGAACTTCATAGGCAGAGGCGCATATGTCGTATTGCTGAAACGGACTGTCCCTACCATCTCCCCTCCTCCCATATATGGAGGCATCTTGTCAAGCCACTCTCTCTTCCCGTACAGCACGCCTGTTCCTGTTGCAGCATACAGCTTATGTCCGGAAAAAGCATAGAAATCACAGTCCATATCCCTTACATCCACCTTGCAATGGACTGCACCCTGGGCACCGTCAACGAGCAAAGGAACATTCTTGGAATGACATATACGGGCGATTTCTTTGACAGGATTCACTATGCCGAGCACATTCGAGATATGCGTGACACACACTATCGCCGTCCTGTCATTCATCATTGAATCAAGCTCGGAAATGACGAGATGTCCGGTGTCATCTACCGGCAAGACCTTCAGGGAAGCCCCTTTCCTCTGACACATCATCTGCCAAGGAACTATGTTGGAATGATGTTCAGCCTCAGTTACAATTACCTCGCTCCCCTCTTTTACGAAAGCCTCTCCAAAACTGAATGCAAGCAGATTGATCGATGCTGTGGTGCCGGAAGTGAATATTATTTCCTCCCGGTATCCTGCATTGATGAAATCCTTGACGGCATCCCTTGTGGATTCATATTCCTGGGTAGCCTCATCGGCAATCCTGTGTACAGCACGGTGCAGGTTGGAATTGTGATTGATGCTTGAATCGTTCCACTTGTCTATGACCGATTGGAGCCTCTGACCTGTAGCAGCATTGTCCAGATACACGAGATCCTTCCCGTAAACTTTCCTTGAAAGCGCGGGAAACATTGATCTTATGTCGTCAATAAATGCCATCGGTAATATTAAATCTTGCAAATTTACTAAACTATTTTCTCTTTTATCCTGATTTTATGATAAATTTGCATCATACCAACCAATTTACGAAATGATTGACTACATCAAAGGAAAAACTATCGAACTGACTCCGACTGATATGGTAGTGGAATGTCATGGTATCGGATACAGAATGTTGATCTCACTCCAGTCTTACGAAGGATTCAACGGAAAGGAGGATGTTACAGTATATATCCATCATTACCTGAGGGAAGACGAGGAACTTTACTATGGTTTCTGCACCAAGGACGAGAGGGAACTTTTCAGACTGCTTATAGGAGTTTCAGGAATAGGTGCATCCACGGCCAGGATGATGTTGTCGTCTCTCAATGCTGACGAGATAAGGAATGCCATTGTTGCAGAAGACATCAACAAGATCAAAAGCATAAAGGGAATCGGTCTCAAAAGCGCACAGAGACTGATTCTTGAACTGAAAGACAAGGTGGTTAAAGGAGCCGGCACGGATACTGGCGCAATATTCCCTGCCTCGAACAATTCTGCAGAGGAAGCAGCAACCGCACTTGTAATGCTCGGATTCACCAAAGCGAATGTGAACAAGGCTTTGGCATCGGTAATCAAGGAGAAACCTGGCGCATCGGTAGAAGAACTCATCAAGCTGTCCCTCAAGAAACTCTGACACTGACCGATGTCCATTAAAAAGAATAGGTAGAGTTCCACGTGGAACTCTACCTTCCAAAATATACAAGAAGTACTGATATGTCAGCAGGCGATACTCCGGATATGCGTGATGCCTGCGCAATTGTACGAGGAGCATATTTCTTCAGTTTCTGCCTCGATTCTATTGACAGACTTTCTATCCTGTCGAAATCAAAATCTTCAGGGATCCTCAGATTCTCCAATCTCATTATCTTGTCGGCAAGCTGACGCTCCCTTTCAATATAGCCCTTATATTTGATGGATATTTCAGAAGAATCCAGAATATCTCTCCTGTAATTGTCTGCCACCATTCCATCGAGCGAGGAATCATCGAGCAGGTTCACAGGATAATCGGAATTACCCTTCAATACATATGCTGCATCAGTGTAGGATATTCCGTCCGGGATTTCATCATTGTAATTTGACTTGATTTCTGAATATGTCCCATATCCAATCAGATCTGAATATTTCTTTGATTCCCCTACAAGATGTATCAAAGGAGAAGCAAACAGAGACTCAGTATCTATATTAAATTTAGAAAATGTTCCACATGGAACATTTTGAAGTAATTTATCAAGTTCAACTTGAGGTCGAGCAATCAGATTTGATATCTTGGTCCTATGTTCCAATTCTGCTGAAGAAACCGAAGACAGATACTCATTTACAGACTCAGGCTTCACGGAAGCATCATCGAAAAACTGATTCAGAATCCCTACTGAATCATATTTCCTCATCGTGTAATCGTACCTGAATTTATCAGCAAGCCCTATCTTATATGAAAGAGGGGTAAGTCTCGCATCAGCATTGTCCTGTCTGAGCAGAATACGGTATTCAGCCCTTGAAGTGAACATCCTGTATGGCTCGTCAACGCCTTTGGTAATCAAATCGTCAATCAGCACACCTATGTAAGCCTGGTCCCTGTCAAGGATGAAAGGATCCTTTCCTGCAGCCTTCAGATGAGCATTTATACCTGCCATCAGACCCTGGGCAGCAGCCTCCTCATAACCAGTTGTACCGTTGATCTGACCTGCAAAGAAAAGATTCTCTATGGATTTGAGTTCAAGGGTAGGCTTGAGCTGTGTAGGATCGAAATAGTCATATTCCACTGCATATGCCGGACGATATACCTTGGCATCCTGAAGTCCATCGATGGAATGAAGGGCATCCATCTGTACATTGAGAGGAAGCGACGAAGAAAAGCCCTGGAGATAATACTCATTAGTGTTCCTTCCCTCAGGTTCGAGGAAAAGCTGATGTTCCTGCTTGTCTGCAAAAGTCCTCAGCTTGTCTTCTATGCTCGGACAATATCTCGGTCCTATTCCCTTTATCATCCCTGTGAACAGAGGGGATTCAGAGAAACCGCTTCTCAATATGTCGTGGACGGTAGGGTTGGTATGGACAATGAAACAAGGCATCTGGGGAGTACCGTTCTGCGCAGTCGAGAGGAAAGGAAGATAAGAGAATTTATCAGGCCTTTCGTCTCCGGTCTGCCGGACAAGGTTATCCGTGTTGACAGAAGAAATGTCAATGCGCGGTGGAGTACCTGTCTTCATCCTCGCGGTGGCGATCCCCATCGATACGAGTTGGGAAGTAAGACCATGGGAGGACAACTCCCCTATCCTTCCACCTTCGAACATGTTCCTTCCTATGAAAAGCCGTCCGTCGAGGAAGGTTCCGGCAGTCAGGATAACCGTCTGAGAATTGAAAATTGCTCCTGTAGTCGTACAAACCCCCGAAATTTTTGAACCAGCGAAAAGAAAACGGGTTACCGTATCTTGGTAAAGGTCTAATTTACAATTACTTTCGAGGATTTTTCGCCAATTCTGGGAGAACAGCATTTTATCACATTGGGCACGAGGACTCCACATGGCAGGACCTTTGGACCTGTTGAGCATGCGGAACTGGAGCGTAGATGAATCAGCAACTATGCCGGTATATCCTCCAAGAGCATCTATTTCTCTGACTATCTGACCTTTAGCTATTCCTCCAACAGCAGGATTGCAAGACATTTGGGCAAATTTACCCATATCCATGGATATGAGAAGCACTGAAGAACCCATCCTCGATGCTGCCATTGCAGCCTCACATCCAGCATGCCCTCCCCCGACGACTATTACATCATAATTCTTCTCCATCCTAAACAAGCTCCCTCAAGGAAAGATAATAATTCTCTTTCTTCCTCATTGTTTCAACATCCTTCTTCGTATGGTCATCATATCCTATCAGATGGAGGATACCATGGACAATGACCCTGTTAAGTTCGTCATTGAATTCAGTTCCGTATTCAATCGAATTTTCCCTCACGCTGTCAACGCTGATGAAAAGGTCTCCTGAAAGCCTGTCACCCTCGCAATAGTCGAAAGTGATGATGTCGGTGAAATAGTCATGCTGGAGATATTTCTGGTTGACATCCAGAATGTAATTGTCCGAACAGAAAATTATGGAAATATTACCGAGCCTTCTGATTTCACTCTCAGCTACGAGCCTGAGCCACTTGTTGTTCCTCGATTTTCCCTTGAAAACGAAATCAGTATCTTCAAAATAATAGGAAATCATCTTAAAATAATTTTCTGCAAATCTACAAAATGTATAAAAAGTTTGAAATAAAAATTATTCTTTCTAACTTTACCGGGCAAAAAGTGAAAGCAAAAACTAAACAGATATGGAAATCAAAAAGACAGAAAAAGCAAGCTTGGAAAACAAAAAGCTACTGTTTGTTGAGATTGGGCTTGTGGTTGCCTTGGGGATTACCTATGTCGGATTCGAATGGACGAGTTCAGACACTTCGGTATCCACCCTTGAGGATACGACCAAAGTCATAACCGAAGAGGAAATTATTCCAATCACACAGGAAACCCCTCCTCCTCCACCATCAGCTCCGAAGATTCCTATCCTTTCCGACCAGATTGACATCGTTGACGATGAAATCAAGGTTGATGACGATATGTTCATGAACCTTGAGGATGATGCCAATACAGGAGTCGAGATCATGGACTATGTGGAAGTTGAGGAAGAGGCCGTCGAGGAAGAGGCTATCCCGTTCCAGCTGGTAGAGGAGAAACCTTCATTCCAGGGTGGTGATGCAAACCAGTTCTCAAAATGGGTGAACTCAAGGCTCGTTTATCCTGAAATCGCAAAGGAGAACGGCGTCCAGGGTCGTGTGACACTCCAGTTCACCGTGGAGAAAGACGGATCAGTTACCAAGGTAAAGGTTCTCCGTGGAGTTGACCCTTCACTCGACAAGGAGGCTGTCAGGGTTGTTTCCATGTCACCGAAGTGGAAACCAGGCAAGCAGAGAGACCGTGCGGTTCCTGTAACCTATACATTCCCTGTTATTTTCCAGTTGAGATAATAAATAATCCAACATACAAAATGAAAGGCCGACCAATTTTGATCGGTCTTTATTTTTGAAGAATATGGCTAAACAAGAAGAAAAATATCAGGAAAAGGCTGTTTTCGTCGGGGTAATCAAGCAAGGGGATGACGAGAGACAGGTAATGGAATACCTTGACGAACTTGAATTCCTTGCTGAAACCGCGGGAGCGAAAGGTATAAGGAAATTCATCCAGAAGGTTAACAAGCCGGACAACAGGACATATATCAGAAGCGGAAAACTCGAAGAAATCAAAGCCTATATCGCGGAGAATGAAATCGACGTAGTGATCTTCGATGATGAACTCTCCCCTACCCAGCTCAGGAACATAGAGAGGGAACTGAACATCAGAATCCTCGACAGGACAAATCTCATACTAGACATTTTCGCGCAGAGAGCTAAGACAGCATATGCTAAAATGCAGGTGGAACTTGCTCAGTATCAATATCTTCTCCCTCGCCTGACACGAATGTGGACACACCTTGAAAGGCAGAAGGGAGGAATCGGTATGAGAGGTCCTGGAGAGACTCAGATAGAGACGGACCGAAGGATAATCCAGGACAAGATTTCCAAGCTCAAGGAACAGCTCAAGAAGGTTGACAAGCAGATGGCCTCACAGAGGGGAAACAGAGGCTCCCTCGTAAGGATTTCCCTCGTCGGATATACAAATGTAGGCAAGAGCACATTAATGAATCTGCTGGCCAAAAGCGACGTTTTTGCGGAGAACAAGTTGTTCGCCACACTTGATACAACGGTAAGGAAGGTGGTGATAGAGAATGTACCCTTCCTTCTTAGCGACACGGTAGGTTTCATAAGGAAACTTCCTACACAGCTTGTGGAGGCTTTCAAAAGCACCCTGGATGAAGTGAGGGAGGCTGACATACTGATGCATGTCGTGGATATATCGCATCCTAACTTCGAGGAGCATATAAAGGTAGTGGAGGAGACATTGAAGGATATAAAGGCCATAAACAAGCCTATTTTCGTCGTATTCAACAAGATTGATGCTTATAGATATGAAGAGTATGATGAGTTCTCCCTTGAGCCTAAAAGGCAGGAAAATTACACTTTGGAGGAGTTCAAGAACAGCTGGATAGCGAAGGAGAACACTCCTTGTATTTTCATATCTGCAAAGAACAAGATTGGAATCGACAAATTGCGCGGAGACCTTTACAAGATGGTAGCCGAAATCCATGCTGGAAGGTATCCTTTCGACAATTTCCTTTGGTAATAGATTCCTACAGAATCGAGTAGGAGGAAAACGAAGTAGTTTTCTTCCTACTTTCGTTTTCCGACCTC